>NZ_VYKK01000040.1 GCF_008710135.1 Paenibacillus spiritus
GCCATCTTCAAATTAACTCAATGAATAGTTTTCAGACACGACCTAATAGATTCTTTTGTATAACAGTTTTCCACTAACTACGCAGATACAAAAGATATAATTTGTATAATTGGCTTTAAAATTGGCGGGATCTTTATTTGTAACTATCCTGCCCGTTAACGTAACGAGAAGCAGC
This sequence comes from Paenibacillus spiritus, assembly GCF_008710135.1. Classification (GTDB taxonomy): domain Bacteria; phylum Bacillota; class Bacilli; order Paenibacillales; family Paenibacillaceae; genus Paenibacillus_AQ; species Paenibacillus_AQ glufosinatiresistens. The sequence goes on from NZ_VYKK01000040.1 coordinate 176, forward strand.
CGGTTCTCAAGCCCGGCTGCTTCTGTTTGTACTGAGCTATAGTTTCCCGTTAGTTGCATACAGCAGTTCATCGATGGTCATTTCTTTTAAGTTATGGAACAGACAAAAGCCCTTGACTCCTCAAGGGCTTTTGTCTGTTATCTATAGCGATACGGCCAGATGATTTCACGCATGCGTTTGCCGTGTCGTTTATAAAGATCTCCTTGTTCGCCAGTCACAGCGCCGTCCCAGCCGCCTTTCTGTGATGTTTTGTTAGCATATGCGTCGAGGTCATCTGCCATCTCGGTCTCACCAGCTTCTCTAAGGCGCCTAACCGCTTCTTCGTGCGGGACGAATTCCTTTTTATCCTCGTCTTTTCCATCGATCAGCGCTAACAAATCGAAGAATTTGTCCTCGCCACCCGGTGCGAAACTATATTTATGCGAATTTTTAATAAGAATACCGTCTATCAGAAGCACCTTAAAGGCTACGTAGATCGGGAGGCGATTAGTGCTCTCACTCTTATAGTCGCTCATTTCTCGAATCATTTCTTCGGTCCCTGGCAACACCTGAGAAGTCTTCACAAAACCGTTAAGCTTAATAAGCTTGTACGCTTCCATCATCAGCGAGAATAACAAGTTCCGTGGGATTAGATTAGAGTACTTGGTGCTCCCGTCTGTTTCTACGCGAACGTTACGACCAACAAATCCCCAAGTGGATCTCTCTTCTACAGGCACAGAAATGTCATGCCGAATCGCTTGGAGTTCAGCGGATGAAGCACTGCCGCTACTGCTTTGGGATCGCTGCCAGTCCTTGATGAGAGTCTCGACACGTTTGCGAAAGCTTTCCAACTGCTTAGCACGATCTGTTGCCGGGCCCAGCGCTCCCCAATCTTTAGCAACTGCCAAGGCAGTAACTTGCTCTGCGGCTTCATCCTCTTCTAATGTAAGGGCAGAATTCAATACCTGAAGAGCACCTGCTACACCGTTTGTACCGCTAATCATTTGGCAACGACCCCCGTTAATGTTTTTGTGAGCAATTCGCAATTGATATTTAAATCATAACCTATTAAGTTCAATTTCGCAACAATAATCTGTAATTGATTAATAATTTAAATTCCGTTACAAATTTTATAATTGATTTTTCTAGCTTGAATCGCCTATCTTAAAAGAGTTTGCTGCGTTATTCTGCCCGTTAGTTTAATGAAGCGTCTTCAGTCTATTACTTTATTTTCATTTGACAGTTTATTCATAAGTGAATTTTAAACTATGATAAAGTTTCATTAATCAACCTATCATAAGAAAAGTCCCGATGATTTAAGAAATCATCGGGACTTTTCTTATCGATATTTAATGGACCATTCAACTTCTAGGACCAACTATTTTGTAAAGGCACTAACTTTAGTGTCTAAGCACTTACAGTAATGTCTAGATACCAACTTTAATGTCACCAGACACACCTGTGATTTATTACATTATATCATTGTTCTCATACCCACTGATAATACTAGACTTTTTTTAAAATCAATCAAATTGAAAATTACATTTAAGTATTGTTCTGGAACAAAAACTATAAGAAAGTCCCTCTCTGCAACTTACATTAATCCGTTGTTCTTTAACCCCCTGATAAATTAACGTTTTTTTCATGCATCTAGGATGTGTCTGAAAACTAAATACTATGGTAAGATTTGAGA
>NZ_VYKK01000042.1 GCF_008710135.1 Paenibacillus spiritus
GGCGGCCTCCGCCTGGGTAAGCGGCGGCAAAGAGGGAGTCATCGATGCGTTCCACCATGTCGTTGACGACCCGAACAACGTGATTTTGGGGGATATCCTCTTCCAAATCCATTGGCAGATAAAGTTGATCCATGCTATATTGAATGTACAAAGAAATTGTTCCTTTCGTATATGGTTGGGTGGTACCTCCATTTTACTAAAGAACGGTTTCTTTTTGTATTCCACCAGCAAAAAAACGGGGCTGTCTCTCAGGTCATTTTATGACCCTTTTGAGACAGCCCCATCAGAATATTTTTAAATTATTACGTAAATAATACAATTTTCATCCAATTTATACAAGATTGTATTTAGATAAACTAAATAAAAAGCTAGTGACAACTTATATTTTCTTTATTGTCTTGTTTCCAAAATTATATACAAAAATAAAATATGAACTTTTGAAGAAAGAAGGAGAGTGTGTCACTCTTTTTGTCTGATGGTATCAATAAAAATTGTATCCTCGTTCACCCTAAACTTAAGATTGAACGAATAGCCTTTCTCAAAGGCTCAATACCATTCTGATATCCCTTAACGTGAAAGAACGAGTCATCTTCTCGCCCAATCCGCGAATTCTCAAAGTCTTTAAGTGTAATTTTATTATTGCTTATGAACTTCTGAATATCGATAGACTGGTTGTTAATCTTATTCTGATATGTAGTAGTGATCCAAGATCTAAGCAACTGTAAGTGTTCTCTCGACTGAATCCAATCGAACATAATAAATGTTTCTTGAGTCTTGTAGTTATAGGAAATTTCTACATTTTGCAAGAATGTTTTGGCCACTAATAGGTCTAAGTAAAGACCCACCATTTTCTTCGGCTTCAAGACTATGATTTCTCTTGCATACCACAGAGTGAAAAATACACGTTTCGCACCATTCGGGGCAACTGCATAATACTCGATGGAACCGCTCTTGCTCAATAAAGGTGTAACTCCAGGGAAATTGCTTGCGAAGTCATGTAATTCCATAAGATAACCACTCAAATCGTAACGATTAATTATCTCACCAGGAGTAAGTTCGGAAGATACCTTCCCGATTAAATGATACGAACAAAACTCTATAAACCCATCGATTAGCAGCACATTTCGATGAATCGATTTATACTTTTCTCGCTCTGTTCTTAAGAACTCGAGCACCATTCTCCACGTAAGGAGCCGTTCCTCTACCTGATTTGGATTCATCCACTTAAACCGACGCTTGTGAGCATTTAATTGAGGACGGTTCAAGATACCCGCACCTCTTTTTACTTCAAATAGTACAGCAAGCGAACCTTTTGCTGCATGCAAGTACCCATCTGCTATACCCTCATATTCTCTATCCTGAGTTTCTTCCTCTTTCGTGGGTTCCTCATCAATTTCTGCCGTCTCCGCAATTCCTATGAGGATGTTGCGGTTGTAACGGCTCTGTACTGCAGTACCAAATTGAAAGTCATATTTAAAGTCCCCGTAATCACCTTCAATGCCGGCATAGAGCAAAAAGGATTGGGTTAATTCAGGTGTACCATACCTTAAAACTTTTATAAATGCCTCTGTTAGTTGATTCTCTAACTGACTGTAATAAGACGTAAATAAATTCCCTTTCATGAGTTAACTCCCCTCATTCGTTTTTCTATTCTGGACATGATTGAAGCAATGTTTCCTGCTCTGAAGAAAACCTTACTACAGCATAGCTTATTACTTAAATCCAAGATAACCAATTCATTAAGCAATCCTGCCCAAAAATTACGCGAAACGTTCAAAAATAAGCGATGGATCGCTTCCATTCTATCGTCACTCGTTAACGTAATCGTTTATGTTCGTTGAGAATAAAGTATTAGACTGGAGTTTTTGATTTAACGCGATTTTTGAATTGAGGAATCGTCAGCTTTTGAATAACAAGTTTTAGGTGATCAGTTAAAAAAAGCAGCGGCATTCTTAGACTTGATAAATAAAGTCTAAGACTGCCGCTGTTATCGTTTAACTACCGTTTCCCGTTTGTTTCGGTTAATGCTCTCTATAGTGTAGTACTATATTTTCTCCCTACACTTTATTCCCCCGGTCTAATACTTTATTTTTCATCTATGACATTATTTTATTCTGACACCCGGCGCGTCCGACTAAAACCGAGAACCCCACCGTTGAGTCGCCATTCCTAAGCTTATCCATTCGATGGAGCGAAGTGGGAGGTCGGTACGCCCTCCTGCAGTAAATGCACCGGTTATCTTCAGCAACACAACAGCAGAGAACTGGTTAGTTGCCTGAGTCCGCTGGCGGATCGTTATTTATTCGATAGAAGTCTTCGTAATTGGTGATATGCTCGGCCATCCATGGATGGTTTAATATCTGTGTGTTGATACCCGCCTCAAATGAACTGCATTTCTCAGCCGGGATATTTAAAACAATATTACCCGTATTCACATAAGATCCCGTCTCCGGCTTCTTTAACTCTTCTAATCCGAATTGCGCAAGCCTCTGATAGTTTGGATTACACATAAGCTGACCTTTAAAGTGGAAAACCCCCGTTTTGTATACGGTACGGTCAAAAAAATCGTTTTCAACCCATTGGTTCATAAAGTACACCGTATCTCCTACCGTACAAATGCATGGGTCAAAGCCCTCTGTTAACCCCATTGGATCAAACATTTCATCAACCGTTATCTCAGAGTAATCCATAATTTCATTAACAACTATGTATCTGCCTTCAAGATGATCTTGGAGCATCAATTGCCCATCTTTACGTTGAAACGAATAATGATAGCTTCGCGGAGGTTCATAAGTGGAATAACTGCCCCCACTAATTTCTATCCCCGTCATACTAAAATAGCCTTTAGCAAGTCGGGAGGTTGCAAAAACGGGTGATATGCCCAACTTGTGGTAAGCGGATGCTCCACATCGACTGATGTACTCCGTAACTTCTCGTTTTAACACGGATTCAACTTCAGGTATATTACCAGGTCTCTCCGCTATATGCTTGTTCAGGAGGTCGCCCAAGTTTTCCTGAATCATAGGAATTTGTTTGCCACTCCCCATAACAATACATCCGTCGCCAAGAGGGGTTATTCGAAGACCTTCTGAAGCTTTCCCTTCTAAACTAAAGACGGTATTGATCCCATTATCCTCGTCAATCATGAACCCAATTCCTCCATACTGCGGTTTGGGTTTATTACGATCGGTAGTAATTGATTCCGTATACCGTTGGAGGGCCAGCTGCAGTGGCCCATCTTGCTGCGCTACATTATCCATCGTAACCTCATGCATAACCGACTCGATAATTGGCACAGCGCCTTGCCATAATGGCAAGTTACCCGCAGTGAAAATACCAAGTTTATTTTCGAACGAAACAAACTTGGACAAGACATCTACCTGGTTCCCACCACCGTAGGAAACCCGGAAATCAGATACAAATACTGCTTTATTCCCCCAACGATACATCGCTAAAATCGTTATGTTAATTCCCCCTCAATATATCTATTTATACCTGTAAGAGACTTTCACTTTAACCTATCAAGGAAAATTTTGGATATGGGGGGGCTGCAGTGTGACGCCCGGTCTGTGGTGTTCATTGAAAATAAAGTGTTAGACTGGAGTCTTTGATTTTAACGCGATTTTTGAATTGAGAAATTGTCAGCTTTTGAATAATGAGTTTAGACTGATTAATTTAAAGAAGCAACGGCGGACCAAGACTTGATAAATAAAGTCTTAGACTACCGCTGTTGTCGTTAAACTATCGTTTCCCGTTAGCTTAAACGTAATTTACGATGCGGTTCACTTAATGAGGCTATCGGGCCCATCCCTAAGTGTGTAAGCGGTGCGTACTAGCCAACCTGCTAAAAGGGGCAAAGTCTAATCTGCATAGTAACCATGGAAGGCCGCCGAAGTAGTCGGAGGCCTTCCATTCCTTGACTCAACGATCGTTTCTCGTTAGCCCAATACTTATCCCCCATGTACTCCCGAGAACAAGCAGTTCATCATATAGATCACCAATTACCCCAATACCTAGGAAAACCTTGGCTCTTCATCCATTGGACCATTTTTTGAGTGTCGATAACAAGGGGAACAACGTTTCCGGGATGCACTCGATAAAAATCTTCTTCACTATTACCTCTTGATCAGATCTTTCCATTTTCATGCTACCGCTTCTCTTCTTCATGTTCTTTTTTACTTCTATTGTTGGGCATGACGGATGAAAGCTATAAGCTGATCCATTTTCTCATCAAGGTCTAATTCTGAGAAATGACACTCTCCCCATAAAGCAGAAACAGATCGAGCTATCTGAACTTTATCTACATCTGAAACGCTTCTCACGACTGCATCGGTATATTCTTTGCTATCACTTTTTCGGGTATAGAGCTGCGCGAAGAATTGATCAAACGAGTGACTTCGGTTAAAAGTCTGGTGATTTAATGAAGCAGGATCGGGATGGTGCAGTCTAACGCGCTCGCCTTTATATTTAAAAAACTGCCGTACGGCATGTTTCGTGAAAACCTCAATCATCAAGCCGTGTGGCACATAATTTTCAATTTCACGTCCTTCTGTGATCCACAGCGATACATAGCGTGAAAGTTCGGGCATTAGTTCGAGACGCTTCTTGATTCTTAGTACGCGCGGCTTCAATGTCACTCGGTTTTCACCAAGGTCACTGTCACACACGATAACCGAATAACGGCTAGTCTTCAGAATATCGATAAAGCTATCTATATGGGCATCCTGGTTATCGTCATCTTCAGCCAGCAGCCTGTAGTGATCAAGCAAAGCACCGCCATAATACACGAAACTGTAATCTTTGCCTTCAATAAAGCCAACGCCGTTCATAGCAGCTTTACGTTCCATCCACGTCTTAATGTATATCTTGTCGCTCGGCCCCTCCACCCATATGACTACGTTGGATTGGAGCAGCTGCGATGGTTTCATTCCTAGATCATCCAACGCGAAGCTTAGATCAATTCGGTTGGAGCAAAGGGATGCAGAAGTAGAACCATCGCTACTTCTTTCTAGTCGATAGACTGTGTAGTCACCAGAAATCCGATCCAATACAACCGAGGAATGCGTAAGTAGGAAGAACCGGTGGTTCACAAAGTGACTCTCCAAAATCTGAATCAGTTGACTAAGCGCTCTGGCATGCATGTTGAGTTCGATCTCTTCGATAAAAATATTTAAATGCTCATCATTGTGCAAGTATAGAGCTGAAAGCAGCAAGACAAATTGAAGAACACCCATGCCGAGATCGCGAAGTTCGAACGACTTCCAATTGCCGTTGCGCAATAATTGAATTTCGAACTCAGCTCGTTCCGGGATATAGTCAATCTTTAGATCACGATTCATTTTTTCAGCTGCTTCAACGGCAGCCCAAACTTCTTCCTCGCTGCCGTGTTCCTCGATATAAAAACCTTTAGTAGTGAAGTTAAACGATCTCACATTGAATCTAACTTCTTCCCCTAACAAGTCGAAGAGATGTGCCTGCATTTGGTCTTTATAATGATTAAACCATGTCCGGTCATGGCGTGCTTTATTGAACACCCAGTCGGAAGGACGATCACCGCCAATCTGCGCTTCGAATTTATTTATTGAATTTTTAACGTAACCTCTAGCATCTGTAAAAACTTTAATATGCCTTCTAAATAATTGCACCGCTTTCTCAACTGGTATTTCTTCCGAAGGCTGGTTGTTCGTAATGACGGTTTTTCCATCACTCTTTACATTAAGTTGAATACGAGTTCCCAGATTTGGATTATCCAGCTTAACAAAAGTCATATCAGCGTATATTGAACCTTTGGTCTGCCATAAATCCTGGGTATCCCGAGTTCCAATAGCATGTGTTTTATCACGAATGAGATCCATAAAGCGGCTTAAATTGGACTTACCTATATTATTTGAGCCAATAATAAGATTCATTTTGCTGAATGAAGTAAAGACTATACCGGAATCCTCTGAGAAGGAGCGAAACCCACGGATAGATAACTGTTTGAGCCACATAAGCAACATCCTTTCCTCAATCTAAACGTGATTATTTTATTAGATAAATGTAGGTCTAAAGTTTTTTCCTTTATCAGCTCAAATCTCGAGTATACCTGCGGAGTGTAATCATCAGTGGCACAAATAATTATGAATAACCATTCAGTGAGTTCGAGGTTCTGACATTCACATAAACTTTGAAAAGCACAATTTTAAAGTTCGATGGTTCGCTAATTCTATTTCTGATTGCTCCTGATTAAGTATTTCCGATCGATATAATGTTACCTTGAAGAATATGAGGTTCAATTAATTAATTCGATTTATTCCCATTGTATCCTGCCCGTTAACTTAACGAGAAGCAGCCGGTCCTCAAGGCCGGCTGCTTCTGTCTGTATTGAGCTATCGTTTCACGTTAGAGCAATAATTTTAAGTGACTGAAGGGAACAACCCCGATGCGATTAGGGAGTGAAGGGTTGTCTGCCTGGTTCCTCAAGAACCTTAGGTCTGCCCATAACGTGAATATGGAGCTAAGTAATAGAATCTGTGGATGCAACCAACTCAATTCCTAATATCATAGAAACCAATAAAGCGAATTTATTAATCTCATTATCTGGAATTGAAGTAATTAAATCCTGAAAACTATCTCTTGCCATTTCTAGGTTTTTTGATATAGGTAATAAGCTAATGCTACGCATTAAGAGTTCCATATCATCACTAAGTAATTTTGCTTCATTCCTAGAAATCAAATGATCATTATAACTTCTTTCTATAAACTGAAAGCACTCATTGTTTTGACCATTCTTCAAGTATGCCATTGTTAGCTTTCTTATAACTAAGTATGATTTATCATATTCTAAATATTTATTTAGTATTTGTATTCGATATTTAGGTGGTAATACACTTAATATTGTCGGTGCCCATTTACTGGGTCCATTATTATGAAAACCATATACCTTGAAATATGATACGAACATTTCAACTGAGAAATTCGATACGGCCTCTAATGAAAACTCAATATTATTTTCAGTAATATTGGCTTCCACCCCTTCATGAGCAGCCATATTTCCAAATTCCTTTGCATCAATTAGGTCTGATACAACTTTGTTATCAAGAAACTCTTTGGCCATCAATAACTTTTTATGTAACTTATATCCATTCCATTTTTCTTTAATATCTGAAGTAACAAATTCATATATCATCGAATCAGCAATTCTCTCAAGACATAATCTAATATCTATACTTCTATAATAGAAATCATTTTGTGAATCCATCGCCTTTTTAAAGTAACTTGCTGCAATGGGTACGATTAGTGGTATCTCTTTATTCATTGCACATCCTCCATTATTATCATTTAGCTTTTCCCTATTATACTAGGATGTGTCTGAAAACTAAATACTATGGTAAGATTTGAGAAAAACGATTGGAGAGTTAAGCATGATTCA
>NZ_VYKK01000043.1 GCF_008710135.1 Paenibacillus spiritus
TAACCAGGGGGTTTTTCCAATGTCTATTCTAAGGGGTGCACTTCATCCTGGAACGGCCGTTTTTATTTTTTCCAAACAGATTACAATAACCGGTTCCGACAAACCTCATTGACTCGAAAAAACACCCTCAGGGTTGCCACCTGTCATAGGACAGGCCGCTTCTCCTAAGGGTGTCTTGGTTCTTCTCCCTGCAACGGGAGCAGTCTGCTAATATGGGATAAGGACCAACAGACCTTTACCTCCCAGAATCTTCTTCCAGCACTTGCAGCAAGCCCCGCTCGAACAAGTCTGCGCTCCGCTCCCAGGTGAAACGCCGGGAATCCCGCTCCCCTTTGGCGGCAAGCTCGCTGCGCAGCCCCGGCTGCTCCAGCAGACGAAGCACGTCGGCGCCAAGCCGTTCCTCATAGCGGTAGGACATGAGGCAGTTGCGCCGGGTATGGCTGTACTCCAGATTGCCGCCCGAGTAGACGCAGACCAGCGCAGCGCCGCACCGCATGGCCTCCAGTCCCGGCAAAGAACCGGAGTCGTACGTGCTCGCGCTCACGAAGATATGGCTCTCGTTGTAGTGATAGCAGAGCTCCCGGTCATCGGCAGGCGTCCTTACCGTGAAGCTCTCCTCCCTGCTGAGCGCTTGAAGTTCCGGAGACTCCGCCAGTTCCCCCGGAGGCATCATCAGCATGACCTCGGTGTCGGGCCGGGTATGCTTGATCCGTCGCAGTTCCCGGAGCAGATATTCCTGCTCCCGGTGTCCGGAGAATCCGCCCTCGGGCTTCCGGACGATAGCCGAAACGGTCAGCCGCCGTCCCGGCTGATCGCGCAGGCCCAGATTGGTGAAGAGACCGTCTACGCCTATGGGAACAATCCGTCCCTTGATGCCGTGGTGAAGCCGGACAATCTCCTGCTGCCAGCGGGAGAGCACGAATAAATGCGGCGTGGCATGGTAGGAAGCGAAGGACCGGGTATTGTCCGGCAGGAAGGCGGGCTCGTAGCAGAGAGCCAGCCGGGCGTGAACGCCTTTGCCGGCCGCAGCTGCGCTTTCCGCCAGCGGCACGGTGGTATAGAAATTGGAGACGATGAGATCCGCCTTGGGGAAATCCTCGGCCTTCAGCGCTCCGTCCGTGACCCAAATCGGGCTGGATACCGGATACTCCACCACTCCTTGAGGGGGCATGAGCAGAATCACCTCATGCCCTCTGTACGACAGACGGTTCGTAAGCTCAGCCAGCATGCGCTGGGCTCCGCCCCGGCACAGTGTCAGAACCGGAAAGACGATCCGCATGCGTATCCCTCCCTGCGCAGCAGCCGGCTTAAGGCCCGGCGGTATTTCTGCTGGATCATGCCGATTTCAGCGGCCTGCTCGCTTCCGTGCCGCTTCGAGCCCATTTCGGAATGCACCCGGTAATCCAGAAGCGGAACCGGGATGTACTCCCACTCGTAATGCGGCAGCACGCGGAGCCAGAGCTCGTAATCATGGGTATAGCGGAAGCGCTCGTCGAAGAGTCCGACTCTGCGGAAGAGCTCCATGTCCATCAGCACGCTGCTCCCATTGACCGGGCAGCCCTTCATCAGCGTGGCGATCAGTTCCTTCCGGTCGCGAAAAGAAAGGATGACCTCCCCTTCGGGAAGCCTGTTGCCGTTCCCGTCGATATAGGCGTATCCGGTGTGGCAGAAGCGCCGTCCCGAACGGTGCAAGGCGTCCAGCTGGGCCGCAATTTTGCCGGGATGGAACCGGTCATCCGAACTGAGCCAGGCAAAATAGGAGCCCTTGGCCTCTTCAATTCCGCGGTTCAGGGCGGCGGCGGTCCCGCCGTTGACACTTCTGCGGATATACCGGATCCGGTCCAGATAAGGAGCCAGCTGCTCCGTATGCCGCTCCGAGGCGTCATCCACAACCAGAATCTCGATTGGAGCATAGGTCTGCCCGAGCACGCTCTCCACCGCCTGAACCGCATACGGGCAGTTGTAGAATGGAATGACGACGGACACCAGAGGCATTTCGTTCATGTCAGCACCTCCCTGCTCGCCAGTATGGCATCCACCGGCGGATGCTCCGCTCCGAATGAATCGAGAAACGCCAGGTTGGAAGCCGTATGAAACCCCTTCAGCACGGTGACCTCGAAGCCGAGCCGAAGGAAATCCTCCACCTCCCAGCCGCTTCGGTGCTCCTGATAGATCTCCCCCTTCAGATGATAGTAATCCGTATTCGATTGGGGAAAATAACCTCTTGGCGTGAATACCACCACCCGGCTTCTTGCCAGAGCAGCCGCTGCCTCCAGGAGGCGCATGCCTTCCTCCTTCGGAAAATGCTCCAGCGAATCGACGAAGGTTACCGCCGAGAAGGTCCGGGGCAGAAACAATCTCCCGATATCCGCTGCATTCGCGTTAACCGGAATAATATGCGGGGCTTCAAACTGCCGGTTCTCCAGATAAGGGCGGTGAATCTCCAGCGCAATGACCAGAGAAGCCTGATAGCGTTCCAGCAGCACGCCCGTACCGCATCCGATATCCAATATGCTGTCGCAGAATTTCAGCTGTTCCAGAAAGAGGGGCAGAAAGTCTTGAACGACGATCTCCCGGTACATGACGCATCCCTCCTCGCTTGCCTGCAGCGGCTGCCCCGGGACCGCCCTCACCCGCCTATGGCAGCGACGAGCTGCCGCAGCGGATCGGCATAGCGCGCCGCCGTGGCGGCGGCCTCTGCCAGAATCGTATCGTAATGGCGCAGCGTGCCCATGCCGCTGTGACGCCGGTAGCCGGTCAGCGCCTGATTGAGCATGACGGGCGCGCATCCGCGGACGATGCATCGCAGCCACAGATCATAATCGTGGGTGAACGGAAGCGACTCATCGAAGCGTCCCACGGCGCCGAACAATTCCCGTCTCATCATGACCGTGCATCCGTTGATCGGATTGCCTTGAAGGAAGCAGCGCAGGTAATCGGCCGGATTCGAGAAGACGACGCTCGCGTTCATCTCCGTGCACTGGGAGTGCTCATTGATGTAGTGAAAATTCGTATAGGAGATCAGCAGGCCGTGCTGTTCCATGAACGCAGACTGGAATTTGAGCTTGTCGTGATAGAAGACATCGTCGGAGCTGAGCCAGGCGATATAGTCTCCGGAGGCCATCGAAATGCCGTGGTTAAGCGCGGACGCGGTGCCGCCGTTAGCTTTGCCCAAATAATGAATGCGGGATCGGTAGGGATCGATACGGTCCGCAAAAAGGGTGCTGCCGTCATCGACCACGATAATCTCGTAAGCCGGAAGAGATTGGGAGAGGGCGCTTTGCAGCGCCTCTCCGATATACGGACAATTGTAGAACGGGATAATAACGGATACCTTGGGGTTCATGGCTGCTCTTCCCTCCCGTTGTGTCGTTGAACCCATTGCCGCTGATAGTTAAGAAGATCCTCCAGCGATTGTTCCAGCGGAACCCGGGCCCCCCAGCCGAGACGGACGGCGGAAGCGGAGGAGTGTCCCGCAAATCCCGGGTCTTCTTCGGTCCCGGAAGGAGGGGGGCTGCCGGTGCGCGCTGCGCCGGAGACTTCTCCCGCTTCGCAGACGACCGGAACGTCAGCCTTCGAGAGTTTCAGCAGACCGTCCGCCATTTCCCCCAGCGTTCGTGATACGCCGCTGTCAATCCGGTAGACGGTGCCCGGCTCTCCCCCCTCCAGGATGGCGGCATAGGCACGGACGGCGTCGCGGACATCCAGGAAGTCCCGGCGCGCGCTGCGGGAAGAGATGGCAAACGCCGGCTGCGGACCTTCCGCCTCGCAGCGGGCGATATGGCCCGCCAGGAGCGAACAGAAACCGGTCGACGGACCCGGGCCGATCAGATTGCACGGTTCGGCCACCCAGACCCGCCGGTGGAAGAGATCGCCCCAGACCAGACAGGCCCACTGTTCCAGCGTCTTGCTGAGACTGTAGGGATGCGGCGGCCCCTCTCCCGATTCCGGCCGGACTTTGAGCCGGGACCCCGCTACGAGCAGACGGGTCTCCGGCAGGGATTCCAAGGCTTCCAGCAGATAGACGGCGGCCATGACGTTGCTCTCCAGATAGCCTGCGGGATCGCGCCACGATTCGGGAACCGAGTTGCGGCCCGCCAGATGAAGAATATAGTCCGGTCTGGAGCGCTCCAGCAGCAGCCGGACACCCGCACGGTTCTGCAGATCGCAGACGGCCACGGACGCCCCGGGCGGCATCGGCGGAAACGGCGGCAGGCCTCCGCTTCTCCGGGAAGCGGGCCGGCGAATGACGGCCGTTACCTCGGCGCCGAACGAAGCAAACAGCGCTGCGGCATGGCGGCCGCTGAAGCCGCCTGCGCCGGTAATCAGCACCCGCCGGCCCCGGAAGGACTCCTCCCCGCCGTTCATGCGTACCGCCGTCCGGAGTTCTTCATCCAGGCCGCCAGTTCCTCCAGCATCTCGGGGTAAGACGGCAGCTTGAAGACGGCATCCGGACGCGTCGCGGCCAGCGTCCGGTCCTGTACCGGCCCGTCGTCGGGAACGATGGAGATCTCTTTCAGCCCGAACGCCGCCTGCATCGCAAGCAGCAACTCATATTTGCTGAGCGGATGCGGATGCGCAAGATGGATCAGCCCGGATACGGGAGAGTCCAGCATGGTCTCCGCCGCCTTGGCCAGCTCCAGCGTGGTCACTCCGTTCCACAGAACCCGGCGGTAGCCCGGAACGTTGCCCCGCTGCGAGAGGAGCCAGCCCATCAGGCCGATGCCGCCCTGCCGGATCTCGGGCCCGATGATCGAGGTGCGGATGGTCAAATGTCCCGGTTCGCGGACTTCGCCCAATTTCTTGGTAACGGCATACGCCGAGGTTCCGTCCGGAATGTCGTCCTCAGTGTACGATCCCCGCGTGCCTTCAAATACACAGTCCGTGCTGATATGGATCAGCCGCGCTCCCGCCGCATCCGCCGCCCGCCGCAGCCGGTGGGGAAGGAAGCTGTTGATATGGTAGGCGTCAATCAGCCGCTGCTCGGCGCTCTGATTCAGGACGCCGAGCGCGTTGATGATGACCTGGGGAGCCACAAGCGAGACCGCGCGCTCGACCGCCGCCGTATCATCCGCATCGAGCAGCAGCCCTTCCGCATCCCCGCGGTCCCGGGTCGTGTAGAATACGCTGTACCGCCCCCGGCTCCGGAAATAATCGACCAGCATATGCCCCGCCATGCCGTTCCCGCCGAGAATGAGCAGCTTCATTGCAGGAATCCTCCCCGGATCAGAATGTCCCGGATTTCCTGCGGATTCATCAGATTGTTCTCGGAGCTGAAGCTGCTGAACGAGACCGGGGCGTAGCCGCTGTAACGGGCTTTGAGATGCGGCATATCCAGCGTCGGAAGAATGACCAGGTACTGGCTGTCGTAGACGACGGTCGTCTGGCTCTCGAAATCGCTCATCAGAATTTCATGGATCTTCTCGCCGGGACGGATACCCGTCTGGGTAATCTGCACATCCGGCTTGCCGGAGGCCTCGATCAGCACCTGGGCCAGATCGACGATCCGGCAGGTCGGCATCGTCATCACGAAGATTTCGCCGCCGACGCTGACCTCGGAGGCTTTGAACAGCAGGGAGATGGCGTCGCGGAGCGTCAGGAAGAAGCGGGTCATTTTGAAATCGGTAATGCGCACTTCGGATTTGTCCTGAATCTGCTTCTTGAACAGATGGATCACGCTGCCGTTCGTTCCCAGCACATTCCCGCCCCGCACCGTGACGAACTTCGTCTCCGAGCCGAGCAGGTTGGCGTACACGATCAGCTTCTCGCCGATCGCTTTGGTCATCCCGTAGAAGTTGGAGGGATTGGCCGCCTTGTCGGTAGAGATATAAATGACCTTCTTGACCTTGCCGGCCACGGCTGCCTCAATGACATTCTGGGTGCCGACGACATTCGTCTTGAGCGCTTCATAGGGCTGATCCTCGCATACCGGCACATGCTTCAGCGCCGCCAGGTGAAAGACATAGTCGACGCCCCGGCAAGCCATGGTCAACGCTTCGCGGTCCCGGATATCTCCGATGACGAAGCTCAGGCGGCTGTCCTCGAACTCCCGGCTCATCGCCACCTGGGCGGATTCGCTGCGCGAGAAGATAATAATTTCCTCCGGATTCTGCGGCAGCAACTGGCGGATCAGCTCATGCCCCCAGGAACCGGTGCCGCCGGTGACCAAAATCCTCTGATTATTGAACATGCAGGTTCCCTCCAAGCACAAATTTGACTACCTTCAAGGAGACATCCCGGTCCTTGTAGCCCTCCGGCGCTTCCCAGTCCCGGCTGACCGATGTCATAAGCCGGACGCAGCGGGCAATGGCTCCGGCTTCCACGCCGGAGACCACATTGCTCCCGCAGTCGACGGTCTCGGGCCGCTCGGTCGTCCGCCGGATGGTTACGGTCGGCACATTCATCAGGCAGCATTCCTCCTGAACCGTGCCGCTGTCGGTGATCGCGCAGCGGGCGTCCCGCTCCAGCGCCACGAAATCAAAGAAGCCGAACGGTTCATGAAATTCAACCAGCGGATGCATAGCAAGCGCCGGCTCCGCATCCAGCCGGGACCTCGTCCGGGGGTGAATGCTGCAGATCAGCCGGCGCCCCGACTCCTCGGCCACCCGGTTAAGTCCCTCCAGAATCTGCTTCAGGGATTCAGGGCGGTCGACGTTCTCCGCGCGGTGCGCGGTGACGAGATAATAGTCGTCGGCCTTCAGGCCCAGCCGGGCCAGCACATCGCTGCCGGCAATCTGCGGCGCATAATGCCGCATGACTTCATAGATCGGATTGCCGGTCAGCACAATCCGGCGGCTGGGATAACCCTCGGCGACCAGATGCTTCTTGCTCTGGGGCGTGTACGGCATGTTGATCGTCGAGACGGCGTCAATCACGCGCCGGTTCTTCTCCTCCGGCACCTCCAGGTCGTAGCAGCGGTTCCCCGCTTCCATGTGAAGCACCGGGATGCCCATCCGCTCGGCGAGAATTGCGCAGAGCGCGCTGTTCGTATCCCCGAGCAGCAGGACGCGGTCGGGCCGCTCCCGTTCGAGAATCGGCTCCAGTCCGCCGAACATGGCGGCCATCTGTCCGCCGAGTCCGGACTGCCGGTCCTGCAAGATGTAGTCCGGTTGGCGAAGTCCCAGTTCCGTGAAGAAGATACCGCTCAGCGAAGCGGCGAAGTTCTGGCCGGTGTGCACCAGAATATGACGGTCCGCATAGCGGTCAAGGAGCGGAATAATGACGCTCAAGCGGATGATCTCGGGCCGTGTGCCCAATATCGTCATTACTTTCATAGGTCACTCTCCTGCCATAATAGAAATCGGGCGCCCGGGCGCAGAAGTCCGCTAGACCGACGCCCGGGCGGAGCGCTTGCGGCTTCTGCGCTTGCGTCCGCCGCCGCTGCGCCGCCGCACCGCCGTCCGGGTCCGGCGGCTCTGGCGCCCGGCCTTGCGGCGGACCGCCCGGCTGCGGCGCCGCTTCCCGCGGCCCAGCTTGCCCCGGCGCAGCTTGCCCCGGCGCAGCCGGGCGCCGGAGCGATCGGCGCGGCGTCCGCTCCGGCGGAGCAGCGCCGGGCCCGGCCCGCTGCCCGCCGCCGGGCCCGGCCCGCTGCCCGCCGCCGGGTCCGGCGGCGGGAGCTCCGCTTCGGCGCCGGATGCCGCCGGCGCGTCTGGCGGCGGCGCGTCCGGCGCCCGGGCCGCTGGCGGCGGCAGCGTCGGCCCGGGCCCAGGCGCCCAGGCGGCGCGCCAGTCTGCCGCCAGCGCGGCTACGCGGGCACGGTGCGCGCCGGGGCCGTAAGCCGCTGTTACGCGGGCCTTGGCGTCGTCCGCGAGCGCGGCGGCGGCTCCGGGATCGGCGAGCAGCTGCAGCACGTTTCCGGCCAGCTCGCCGATGTGATCGCGGGCGGCGAGCCAGTCTTCCCGGCCGGCTGTGCGCAGAATCTCGCCGAGTCCTCCGCAGTCATAGGCGACCACAGGCTTGCCGGAAGCCAGACCCTCCAGCGCAGTCATCCCGAATCCTTCGCGGATCAGACTCGGCACGACGAGGATATCCACTGCGCAGTAGAACTCCGCCGGATGCTGTTCGTAGCCAATGAACCGGAATCGGCTGCGAAGCCCTTCGATTTTGACTTTGCGGAGGCAGCGCTTATAGTAGCTCGCCTCCCGCATGGCGCCCGCTACGATGAAGCGGGCATCCGGGCGTTGCTGCGCAACCAGTGCCGCCATATGCACGAAATGCTCGAGTCCTTTCTCCTGGGTCAGAAAGGAAGATGCATATCCGATCAGCGGCTGCTCCGGAGACACGGACCATTCCCGCCGACGTTCGCTCCGCAGCTTGCTCCGGATCGCTTCCGGCGCTTCGCCCGCACTCCAGGTCGGCGGCAGCATCGTCAGTTTCGCCTGGCGCACTTCGGGCGGGAACGGTGAAGCCGCTGTCTCCGAGATGGCAAGAATGCGGTCGCTGTACCGGTCGATCAACCCGGTGCTGATCTCCGCAAAGCCGCCTCCGCCCAGCGTCTCGGCAATCAGCCAGATTACCGGAATACCAAGCGCCCGTGCAGCCATGGCCGGAAGCGCATGGACGCAGGTATTGACGACGACCAGGGAAGGCTTCGCCGCACTCAGCCATTCCGTCAGCCGCTCGTAGCTTCGGTCGCTCCGCAGCCGCTCGGCATCCTGCTCCAGCCCCGGATACGGCGTATACATGCCGTACAGCAGCGGCAGAGGCAGCAGCTCCGTACGGATTCCGGCGAGGTGCGCCTGCCTCGTCAGAATTCCTTCCTGCGGCGCTGCCATAATGCAGTCGAACCCGGCCGCGAGTTCCCGGGCCAGGAGCAGCAACAGCTTCTCCGCCCCTGTAATGCTCGCCTGGTTGGATACATGGGAAAACAGGATAATCGTCGCTTTATCCGCCATGAATTCGAGCGGCGCCTCCGCCGTATGCTGCGGGCGGAGCGCCTTCACCTCCCCGTGATTGCAGAGCAGCCTCCGCTTACTCCCCGTATATAATCGTCAGCGCCTGATGGATCCGTTTCGTGTACGTATGGTCTCGCAACGTACGCTCCATTGCCTTGATAGCCATATTCCGGCGCTCTTCCTCATGCGTGAGGTAGAAGCGGATTTTGTCGAGCATTTCTTCGGGGCTTGCGAAGGTGTCGATCTCCTCGCCCGGTGTGTAGAAGGTCGCAATATCTTCGCGCGAATCGATCAGCTGCACCGTGCCGGTGGCCGCAATTTCAAAAGTTCGGGGATTCGGCGATGCTGCGGGAATCTGCAGCGTGTTGTTGTTGACCACATCGTCGATATGCGAACGGTGAACGTTCAGCACCACTTTTGACCCGCTGTAAGCGGCCGCCGTCTCCTGCGGAGACATCCATTTGCCGATCTCGATCCGCTCACCGTAGAGCGGGGCTTCGGGCAGACGGTCCCACCAGATGCCGTTGATGACGGTATTGAATTCCATAAGCTGCGGCATAATGCCCCGGAAGAAATGGACGCGATTCCAGTAGGCCGACCCGATGAAGCTGACGTCGCGCCGGATGGGCGAGCGGGTCAGCGTCGGCCGGTAATGCGGCCGGAATGCCGCGAACGGAAGATAGTGCACTTCCCGGCAGCCGAGCTGGCGGTAGAACTCGATGCAGTTGCGCTCCAGCGTGAACACATAGTCATAATGCGATACGATCTTCATCGTGAAATCCGTGTAATACGGATCGTCGGTCAGCCATATGGCCGTGCGAATGCCCGAAGCGCGCAGCGCGTCAACCTGCTCCAGCGGCAGATCCATGCCATCTAGCACAAATATCAGCTCCGGCCGTTCCCGGCCGGCCAGCTCAACGAGATTCTGCCGGACATCGGTCACCGTCACCCGGGTCGTGAGCGTCTGCAGCGCGGCCAGTACCGCTTCGTCAAGCGGCGAGTAGGGATAGCCTTTGCCCGAGGCGACATACATGACATGCAGGTCCCGAACCGGCAGCGGCTCTTCCGGCCGGCCGTCCAGAATGGCAAGCCTTCCGCGCAGATATCCTTCATCGTATCCGCTCTTGAAGCCGCTGAGCCGCCCCTGCAGCTTCGCTTCCTGGGCGGGGTCCAGCGGGAACGGGGGCACCGGCATAACATAGGTCTGGTTCATTCTTGATTCGCTCCTTTGGTCGGTCGTTGAGGTACGGCGGCCTTATGGCAGAGCCTTCAGCTCTGCAGAAGATCCAGAAGCTCCGGCAGCCTTGCCTTGAACGTATGGCGGCGAAGCGTGGTCCGCAGTCCCCGGAGGGCGAAGAGGCGCCGTTCTTTGTCATGGGTCAGGTAATACTCGATTTTACTCTGCAGTTCCTCGGCCGTACCGAAGGTCTCCAGATCATAGCCGGGCCGGTAGTAGCGGGTGAGATCCTCTCGAACATCAGTCAGCTGCATCGTGCCGCAAGCGCTGATCTCGTAGGTTCTCGGATTAATGGACAGAGAGGGAATCTGAAATGCGTTGCGGTTGTCCTGACCGCCTTCCCAGGGACGGTGGATGTTGATGACGAGCTTCGCCGAGCTGTAATAGTTGGCCGTCTCTTCGGGCGGGATGAAGCCGCTGTGAATACAGCCTGCCAGCTCGCCGTAGGTCTGCAGCCGTTCCCAGAAGCCCCCGGCGATAAAGGTCCTCTTGCTCCGGAGATAGGGCGCCAGCTTGTCGAACAGCTCCGTGCGATTGAAGAAGGCGTTGCCGATGAAGACGACATCGTACTCATAGCGGGGGGCAGTCCGTCTGGGATAGTACATTCCCGGATGGACGCCAAGGGGCAGATAATGGACATGATCGGCTCCGAGCGAGCGGTAGAAGTCCACGCAGCCCAGCTCGTGGGTGAATACATGATCATAGTGCCGGCAGATCACGGA
This sequence comes from Paenibacillus spiritus, assembly GCF_008710135.1. Taxonomy (GTDB): domain Bacteria; phylum Bacillota; class Bacilli; order Paenibacillales; family Paenibacillaceae; genus Paenibacillus_AQ; species Paenibacillus_AQ glufosinatiresistens. The sequence goes on from NZ_VYKK01000043.1 coordinate 10,854, forward strand.
GGTGTCTTCGGTAAAATAGGGATCATCAACGAACCAGATCGCGGTCCGGATTCCCCGGGACCGAATGGCATCCATCTGTTCCAGATGATCGGGCGGAAAAACATGCAGTCCGTTCATCACCAGCACAGCGTCGGGGGCGCTCTCTTCCGCAGCGGCAAGCATGCGCTCCGGAGGACTGACGATCAGTTCGGAGGTCAGCTCCCCCAGGGCAGCCATGACGCCCGCATCAATGGCATCAAAGCCCTGCGGCACATACATCAGACGGAGGGGCCGCCGCTCTCCCGGGGCTTCGGGATTCATCTGCCGGACGGCTTCGCACATTCCCTGGTGGTAGCCCGCCCGGTATCCGATTCGGTATTCGCGTGTTCGGCTTGGTTTCGGTTGTATTTTCAAGTCCTCACCCTGCTCTTGTGTGTTCTCCAGACCTTATCACAGTATGCGGAGACGGCTTTCGCCTCATAGACTGCTGTCCGCAGCTTCCAACAAATTGGCATTTGCCCCATAGGCTGGCGAACATTCAGGCGCGCTACTATAATAGGGGCGAGTCTTCTACGCGGAAAGGATGTTCTTGATGAATGCTTCATTGTTCCTGCGCCACGCCGAACTGCTGCGCGACCGGGTTCCTTCGTTTCAGTCCTATCCCTTCTCGCTGCCGGCGGTCCGGAGTCTGCAGCGCTTGACCTTTCACCGGCCCGTTACCTTTCTTGTCGGCGAGAACGGAAGCGGCAAATCCACTCTGCTGGAAGGCCTGGCGGCGGCCTGGGGCTTCAACCCCGAGGGCGGTACCCTGAACTTCAGCTTCGAGACCCGGGCGTCGCATTCTGCGCTGTACCGCCACCTCCGGCTGGCCAGGGGCGTTCACCGGCCGAAAGACGGATTCTTTCTCCGGGCCGAGAGCTATTACAATGTCGCCTCCTATATCGATCAGCTTGACGAAGAGCCGGAGGCCGGTCCATTGATCAGAACCGCCTTCGGCGGCAAGTCGCTGCATGAACAATCGCACGGTGAATCCTTCTTCGCCGCTTTTATGAACCGATTCCGCGGCACGGGCCTCTACCTGCTGGACGAGCCCGAGGCGGCGCTGTCGCCCATGCGCCAGATGACCCTGCTTGCCCGGATGCACCAACTGGTCGGCCGGCATTCCCAGTTCATCATCGCCACGCACTCGCCGATCCTTATGTCCTACCCCTATGCGGACATCTGCCTGCTGGACGAGGACGGTATCCGCAGCGTGCCTCTGGAGGAGACCGAGCATTTTGTCATTACGCGGGCCTTCATGAACGACCGGGAGGGCATGCTGCGGGAGCTGCTGTCCGAGCCGGAGGAGTAGCACTCTCAAGCGGGAATTCCCGGGGCCCGCTGCGTCCGCGCAGCACAAAAAAACCCCCACCGTGGTGGGGGTGCATGGAAGCGGCTGATCCCGCAAGCGGCCTACCGCTTCGGAAGCAGCTTCACATATTCGTCGGACAGCTTCATGAGCTTCAGAATATACCGGTAGTCGCTCTCGTAGGGAGTGAAATCCGCCACAGGCTTCAAAGTCTTCAACGAGACGGCTTCCCCGTCCGTGAAGCTTTTGCCGGGAATATAAAGAATCTCATTGTTGAAGAAAGATCCCGTCGGCATATAGTAGCGGGTCCCGATCACATTCTTCTCAATGTTCAGAAGGTCATGGCCGAAAGCGGTGAAGTTCTCCTCCCGGAGCGACACGCCGAGCAAATTGGCAAGGGTCGGAAGAATGTCCACCTGGCCGCCTGTCGTTGCTATGGTCTGGCCCTTCGCCATCCCCGGGGCATGGATGATGAACGGAATGTTGAACCGGCTGATGCGCGAATCATAAGGGATTCCAAGCGCCTCCTGCACCTGCTCCGGCGCCACATTTTGCGGCTGAAGGCCGAAATGGTCCCCGTAGAAGGCGATGACCGTATTCTCCCACAGTCCGTTCTTCTTGAGCCCGTCGATCAGGGTGCCGATGGCATAATCCGTGTAGTTAATTGCGGTCAGGTAATCGCCAAGCATGGTATCCTGAAGCTTCTCCGGAACCTCGATCTTGCGGAATGCTTTTGGAACGTCGAACGGATGATGGCTGGACACGGTCACGAACTGTGCATAGAATGGCTGCTTCTTGGCAGCCAGCTCCGACAGCTTCTCGACTCCCGTTACATAGAGCTGCTCATCGGATGCGCCGAAACGGCCGAAATGATCATCCTTGAAGAACGGCCGGTCAAAATAACCCGTGAATCCTACCGCCGCATACAAATCCTTGCGGTCCCAGAAGCCTACCCGGTTCACATGGAACGTGTACGCTTCGTATCCTTTGGATTCCAGAAGGCGCGGCAGACTGGGAATAGTCCGGTTGCCGAAGCCCGAAGACATCGCGAGCGAACCGATCGGATAAATCGACGTGTTGCTCATGAATTCGGCGTCCGATGTATTGCCGGGGCCGATCTGCTGGAACACCTGCGGGAAATAGAAGGATTCATCCGCCAGCTTGTTCAGATTGGGCGTCAGTTCCACCCCGTTCAGCTTCTGATGCAGCGGGAAGTTCTGAAAGGCCTCCATCTGGACGACGATCAGATTCTTGCCTTTCTGGGAGCCAAAGTAGGCAGGCGTCTGCCCGGCAGACGAGCCCGGCTTAGCTTCTCCGTATGGATAGGACGATTCGAGCTCTTTCCATTCCGCTATGGTGTCGTTAATATTGCCCGTGCCAACCAGGTTGTTCTCCTCGCGGGTTTTGAGAGCCGCGACGACTTCATAGTTTAGAAAGCCTGCGCTTTCGGCCTGAATCAGCTCGTTGGTAATGCCTTTGGAGTCCCGGATGAAATGGGCGGAGAGCAGTCCCCCGCCTACGACCGACACCGCTACGACAATCCGAAAAACGCCCCGGAGCCTCGGTCCCCGGCTTTCCTTCCCTCTCCATCCGGCGCTCTGCACCGCCGCTCCTCCCAGGCTTGCGGAGAAGTCCGGGCTATACCGCCCGCGCCGCGAACGGCGGAACAACGCCCGCACGATCAGCCAGATCAATCCGGCCGCCAGATCCGCCAGGAACAAGAAATCAACCGGCTGCACCGTCGATTCCACACTGTCTCTGACCTGGAAGACCTGATCCAGCTCCGAGAGGGCCAGATAGGTCGGAACCGAGCCGAAGTGGTTAAAATAAACGCTTGAAGCGAACAGAATGACCGACACCAGCGCATTCAGCGCCCAGAACGAGGCCGTCTTCCAGCGCCGCGGAACGATCAGCGCCAGCAATCCGAGCAGCAGCAGCACCGGCGCCAGATCTCCCGGCAGCATCGGCCAGAGAACCCGGTTATAGAACAGATCCCGAAGCAGCACCATCTTTAAGAGCAGCAGAGCGGCTACCGTATAGAACGACAGCCCGTTAATTTTTTGGCTTCTCACAACGACAATCTCCTTATAAATGTAAGTTAACGATTCGTCTAGTATAGCAAGAGGTCCTTGTAAATTCAAAAAGCCCCGCTGCCGCGGGGCTTCCGGACTGCTCGCCATTCTTTTCTTTCAATGGCGGTTTAACACTCTTTCCTCCGGTTATACCAAAGCCGTCTTCCCCACCAGCCGCCGGATACAGCGGTCGGCTTCGCGCAGCACCGTTCCTTTGTCAATCGTCTTCATCAGTCCGCGCTCCATGACCCACTCGCCTGCGATCATCGTGCTCTCCACGTCGGCCCGGGTGGCGGAATAGACAATCCGGGCAATGGGGTCCAGGTCGTAGGATGGAAAGGTATGAAAATTAACGAGATTCAAAATCGCCAGATCGGCTTTTTTGCCGACTTCCAGACTGCCGATTTCCCGCTCCATGCCGACCGCTCTGGCTCCCCCGATTGTCGCCATCCGGAACACCGAGCGGGCATCCATCGCCGTCGGACCATGCAGCGGCTTCTGGATAATCGCAGCCAGCCGCATTTCGCTGAACATATCCAGATTGTTGTTGCACGGGGCTCCGTCGGCGCCGAGGCTGAGCGACACGCCTTGATGCAGCAGCTCGTGGGTGGGCGATATCCCGGAGGCCATCTTCAGATTCGAGCCCGGGCAGTGGCTGACATGAACGCCCCGGTCATGCAGAATCCGCTTCTCTTCTTCATCCAGCCAGACGCAATGAGCCAGAATCAGACGGTCGTTCGCAAGACCGAGATGATCGAGGTAGACGATATTGCGCATCCCCGTCATGGCCTGCACAATTTCGATCTCGCCGCGGTTCTCGGAGGCATGGGTATGCACCTTGACGCCGTACCGGGCGGAGAGCGCCTGTACTTCCTTCAGCAGCGGCTCCGTACAGGAGACGACAAACCGCGGAGAAAAAGCATAACGGATGCGTCCCTCGGCGAATCCGTTCCATTTTTCGAGCAGATCTACGCTCTCCTGCAGCGAGGCCGCGGTCTCCTCCTGAAGCGCAAGAGGCACGTCGCTGCCCTTCTGGTCCATCATGACCTTTCCGGACAATGCCCGGATGCCGCTCTTCGCAATCGCCTGAAACGCAAAGTCCGTGTGGTGCACGGTCTCCATATCCACAATCGTCGTCGTTCCGCTCGAGATCAGCTCCCCGATGCCGAGCATGGCGGAATAGTAGAGCGATTCTTCGTCGTGCGCCGCCTCCAGAGGCCAGATCCGTCTGCGCAGCCAATCCATCAACTCCAGATCGTCGGCCCGCCCCCGAAAGAGCGTCTGGCACAGATGGATATGCGTCTGCACGAAGCCCGGAATGACCGTACGGTTCGTGGCGTCAATTATCGTCTCATCCACCAGCGGCAGCAGGTTCGGTCCGATCTCGGTAATCAGGTCCCCTACAACCCGAATATCCCCTGTAAAAATATCTTCCCCTGCGTTCATCGTGACGATCTCCGCATTCTTGATCAGATAGCTGCCCATGCCCGATTCCTCCCTTATGGATCGTCCCTTCTCTGCTCTGCCTGAACGCCAAAAAGGCTGCGACAACATGCCGGTGGCACATTTCGTAGCCGGAAATTTACGGTTCCCGGTAGAGACCCTTAAACCGATTATTAAGGATATACGAAAGGAAATATCACATCAACTATATGTTTTCCTTTATCATATGCGTCCGACTCTCCTGAAGTCAACAATTATGTTATATTAGTTAACACATACTTCTCCTATTTCTATTGAGGCAGCAAAAAAACACCCCCCGCATCTCAAGGATGCGAGGGGTGTCCGACTCCTCCGAGTTCTGCACTCAGGAGCCTTCGCCATTGGAGAACGGCTTAATCAGGCTGTCCTGCGTGGAAGCGCCGCTAAACGTTCCAAGCTGGACTGCGCCCGCCAGCAGACCAATGGCCAGTACTAGCTTCAGGTATTTGCGCATGTCCAATCACTCCTTTCATTAAATCTTGGTATATAGCCAACTGACCCTGACTGGCTTGTTCGCGGAACTGCTCGAACCAGGCCATACAGGTTATGGCAAGCGAGTGGTTGCTGCTGGGAAGGGCATAGGTCAAGGACTGAAGCGCATAGTCTATCGCAGTGTCGGAGCGGCCTTTGTATGCGTGATAGACGGCAAGCTCATAGCACAAGTGGGCTTGACGGTCACGGTTAAAGGTCGGCTGATAATAGGCGCTTCCCGGCGATGCCAAGCTGTCCGATAAATCATGGAGTCTCCGGTCAAAATGGTCCAGAACAGCATCCACATCGAATTGATAACGGTTCGCCGCGCCCATAATGGTAAGCAGGCTGGGGAGCCATTCCTGCGGGTGTCTGTCCAGGAAACGGACGTAATCGGGCAGACAGGCCGTATGACCCATCAGAATATATAAGTTGTACCGGTTCGCTTCGGCAAAAAGCTTGAATTTCTCTACTTCTCGCCATCCGGTCTCGTCCAGTTCAGGGAACCAGCCGAGATCTTCGTAACCGTCTATGTAAGCCAGCGATTCCTCGAATCTTCCCAGCCATTCCAGGGCATTGCCCTTGAGCAGATAACTCTGACCGTAATAGACCACCAGATGGCGCTCCGTCCGGAGCGGCTCGGCCGGCCGGCGGCTCTTGATTCCTGCCAGATGCTGCCGGTTCGCCATCATCGCTTTCATCAGCGCATGAAGCTCATCGGCATAGCCGATCACATCTTCCCATTGGTGAAGGTTGAAGCTGATGTTCGCCAGTTGAAGCAGCCCGTCCAGCTGATAGTTCTCGGGAACCCGCCGGCGGAACGGAGCATATTGCAGCGCAGCTTCCCGGTTCAACTGAAGATCGGAACCCAGCCGGGCCCGGAACCATTTGTACTGGCTGACCGCAAGCCGTTCGGAATGCTGCTTGATCTCATTCTCCGCCACACAGCGGTAGAAGGGGATGGATGCCTTTCTTCTTCCTTCCTCGAACAGGTTCTCCGCAAGCTCGAAGACCTCCACGGTATGGGAGGGCTCTTCCATGAGACGAGACAGCACGCTCTCAATCAGATCCTCGCGGTCCAGATCCACACAGCGGACCATGAAGGACTTGATACGCTTCCAGTGGCCGCCTCCCCCCTCAAAGCATTCCAGGGCGAACAGATCGTACAGCCAGCCTTCCGGCTGTCCCAGCGCTTCCGTCATCAGATCGACCTGACGAATGGAGAGCGGCTTCGGAGGATTGCGGTTAAAAGTAGCGCTGAATATTCCCCGGTTGATGGACGATCTCTGCGCAAGCTCTCCGAACCCGATTCCTTGCCGGGCCATCTCGGCTTCGATCATTTCCCGCAAATCCGGCGTTTCCAGCCCGGCTCCGGTATTGCTGTAAATTATCGTCACATCGTCCACCTCGCCATTCAGGGCCTCTTTCTATCTTCTATTATAGTAGGTTTTTTTTGACATGTCATCCCCTATATTTGTAAAACATACAAAAAAAGGACTGTCGAACGCCGTCTTCGGCTTGATCGAGCAGTCCCGGCGGCTGCGCAGCCGCGCGCCTCCTGTATTAAGAAAATTCGAGCTTATGTCCATCCTCGAAGCCTTTGGCAAAGCCGGCATCGAAGCCTATGTCATAGGCCTCCGAGTAACCCTGCTGAAAGGCATCGGCCGGCGGCGTTTCGGGAGGAACGCCCAGATCCGACGGCAGCGGCACTTCTACCGTTGAGGGGGCCGCTTCTGCAGCGGGCTCCGCCGGCGGTCCCGGAATGACCTCCACTGGCCGGATGCTGCGGGATATTCTCCGCCGCCGCAGCCGTTTTTTCCGCCGCAGCGCGGTTATTCTCCGGAGAGAGCCTTTCTTTCCCCGCCGCCGAATACGGGATCGGACCGCTCTCCCGGTTCCCTTGCGAATTTTACGAATCTTGCGGATTTTGCGAATTTTGGCTTTGCGGGATACCAGAGCCTTCCGGCTTCCAGCCGTTCCTCTCTTCTTCTTCATATGGAACCATCACTCCTTCTGTACGGTGCGCGGCTGCGGACGGGATATGCCCGCACCGCAGGAACGCTTCAGCCAGGGAGGCGCGGGAATGCCCGTTTTGACAGGCCCAAGCGAGATGCCCGACATCATTCGGCACATGGCACTCTGATACTCACTGAGAATACGGACATTGTCGCACAGTCTGCGGGCAGCGAGCGGGGATTCTCCGGCTACCTCTGCAACCGATTCCAGAATGGCGGCCAGCGCCGACTGGCTGCGGGCAATGGAGCGGATCATCTCCAGCTTGACCTCATGTTCGGACAGCCGCGCCGCGCTCATTTGTCCGTGTTCCCGAAATCGAATCCGCCGTCCATTCCGCTGAATCCGCCGCCCATGCCTTCCTCGCCGCCGTCCTCGCCGCCGGTATCGAGAACCGCCTTCAGATTGCTGCACAGACCATTCTCCAGCTTGGTCAGACTTTCGACCATCTCCACAATGGCTTCATGGAACGACAATGATTCCTTTAACTGCTCTTCGTGGGTGTCGAAGGCGCTGGAATGGATATGGTGATTCGCCCAATGACGGACTTTCTCCGCCTCTGCCGCTTTGGCCTCCAGAATCAACGCGATGTTGCCTTGGATGGCCGCCGTCGATTCCAGCATTCTTAAATATGCCTGTTCTCTGCTCATCACCCATGGCCTCCCGCTACTCTTCTTCCTGGCCGTTCAGTTCCTTGATAACCCGGCCGACCTGTTCGGCCATCGCTTCCTGTAAATCTGCGAATGCATTCAAATAGGCCGTAATGTTCTTGTTGACCTGACCCGCGCTCTCGATCAGTCCGGCAATATCGCCGAAGTCGGGCTCCGCATCCGGCAAATCGTGGACGATTCCCGAGAGGCGGACCGCCACATGGCGTTCGGCGTCCAGAATCCGGGCCATCTGCTCATGGGTGTGGGCCATATGCTGCAAAATGTTCGTAACGTGATTGTGCACCCTCAAGTCTCCTTTGCTCAAACGCCCTGCTACAGCTTATGCGGGCAGAGCCCGTTGGGTGAACGCCGCAGCGGGAACATTCCGAAGACCGGTTCTCCCGGGACGGAGCACGCGCTATAATCTTCAATGAAATCATGCGCCACGACAAGGGAGGAGACAGATGCTGAACCGCTTGAGAAGATTCGCCGCAGCCTGGAGAGATTACCGCCATCCTGCCGGCTCCTTGATCGGGGGACGGTTTCGCACAGAGCGTGTGCTGGGCATCGGCAGCTATGGAATTGTGCTGTATTGCCGGGACGAGAAAGAAGGAGGCGCCGTCGCCGTCAAAGTGGCCAAGCCGACTAAAGCCGACGCCGGCCGGCGGCTTCTGGCCCGGGAACGAGAGGTGTTGTCCGGGCTGGATCACCCTTTTATTCCGGCAATCCGGGCTTATGGGGAGAATCGCAGGGGTAGCTGGCTGGCGCTGGATTATATCGCAGGCCGCACGCTGGAAGACCTGATCTTCGCGGAGGGCCGCCGGTTCGGCGAACGGGAGTGTCTGGAATGGGCGCTTGAGCTCTTGGAGCGTGTATCCCATGTGCATGATCGGGGCTTCGTGCATCTGGACCTGCGCATCCCCAATGTCCTGCTTGAGGCAAACGGCCTTTATCTCATTGATTTCGGACTGGCCCGTCCCATCGGAGGAGGGTCGGGTCCGCTGTGGGAAGAGTACGATACGGAGGCCTTAGGAATGCCCCGCTCCCTGCGGCCGCCCGGCATTCAATCCGACCTGTGCGATATCGGGCATATGATGCTGTTCATGCTCTACTCCGCCTATGAACCGGAGCACGGAGCGCCCGAGCGGGTCTGGGAAGAAGAACTGGATCTGTCTTCATCCCTGCACGCTGTTCTGCACCGACTCCTCGGCAGCGGCAAGCCGTACGCGGGGACAGCCGATTGCATCGCCGAATTGACGGGCATATTGGCAGATTGCCGTACACCCGGACCCTAAGAGCGACTAAGAGGCGCCGTCCGGCCAAAGAACCCGCCAGGTACTAATGGTCAAGACCCCATTTAGTGGACATTGAAAAAAACACCTAGGTTGCAAGCTGGCGTCGGTACTCTACTGGCGTCAGTTTGTTTAATTTACGCTGTGGTCGTCTTCGGTTGTAAAACCGTATGTATTTCTCGATTCTTCTTTGTGCCTCAGCCATTTTTCGGATATCATAAGGATAGAGTCCTTCCGTTTTGAGATGCGAGAAGAAGCTCTCCATAGAGGCATTGTCTAGGCAATTGCCCCGGCGTGACATGCTGATTTGGGCCCCAACCTTTGGCAGCATGTCGTGGTAGGCATGAGACGTGTACTGGAATCCCTGGTCGCTGTGAACGACCAATCCGGTCACGTCTTTTTGCTTTGCAAAGGCTTTGGCAAAGGTCTGTAGAACCAGCTCATTGTCGTTACGTTCGCTCAGTTGGTAGGCAACAATCTCGTTGTTGAACAGATCTTTTATGGCTGAAAGATACAGCCAGCGTTCACCTACACGGTATTGGGTCACATCCGTTACCCATTTCTGGTTGGGTTTCGCTGCCGTAAAGTCTCGCTTCA
>NZ_VYKK01000044.1 GCF_008710135.1 Paenibacillus spiritus
CCTTCCCGGATACTGCGCGGGAGCGGACAGGCGGGAGACGAATGCCCGCCGGACAGGACGAACTCCGGCCAAGGGTACAAAGGCCGCCGGAGCGGAGCGCTCCCTTCCGGCCTGCGATTCTGCCGGCACGGACGCTTCCTTCACCGGAGAGACCGGCAGCGCCGGTCCGGTCGCCATCGTCGGCATCGCCTGCCGGTTCCCTGGTGCCCCGGACCCGGACGCCTTCTGGTCCCTGCTTCGCCAGGGCCTGGATGCCGTCGGCGAAGTTCCCGCCGACCGCTTCGATCTGGACCGCTTCTTCGATCCCGACGCCGCTGTCCCCGGCAAAACCTCGTCCCGCTGGGGCGGCTTCCTCGGCGCCGTCGATGCCTTCGATCCCGGCTTCTTCGGCCTCTCCGCCCGCGAAGCCGACAGCATGGACCCGCAGCAGCGCTTGCTGCTGGAGCTGGCCGCCGAAGCGCTCGATGACGCCGGCCTGCCTGCCGCTTCCCTCGCCGGTTCCGACACCGGCGTCTTCGTCGGCATCAGCGCCAGCGATTATTCCCGCCGCCTCTTTGCTGATCCCGACCGGATCGACATCTACTCCGGCACCGGTGGCGCGCTCAGCATCGCCGCCAACCGCCTGTCCTATCTGCTCGATCTGCGCGGCCCCAGCCTGGCTGTCGATACCGCCTGCTCTTCGTCGCTCGTCGCCGTTCATCTCGCCTGCCGCGCGCTGGCCGCCGGCGAAGCCTCGGCCGCGCTCGTCGGCGGCGTCAATCTGATTCTCGCCCCCGATCTGTCGATCAATTTCGCCAAGATGGGCGCCATGGCGCCCGACGGCCGCTGCAAGTCCTTCGACGCCCGTGCCGACGGCTATGTCCGCGGCGAAGGCGCCGGACTGCTGGTGCTCAAGACGCTGGAGCAGGCCCGCGCCGACGGCGACCGCATCTATGCCGTGATCCGCGGCTCGGCCGTCAACCAGGACGGCCGCAGCAACGGCCTGACCGCTCCCAGCCGCCAGGCTCAAGAAGCCGTGCTGCGCAGCGCCTATTCCCGGGCCGGCGTCTCGCCCGGCGATCTGCGCTACGTCGAGACGCACGGCACCGGGACGCCGCTCGGCGATCCGATCGAAGCCGCCGCGCTCGGCGCCGTGCTGGCCGAAGGCCGCCCCGAAGGCCAGTTGTGCGCCATCGGCTCGGTCAAGACGAACATCGGCCATCTGGAAGCGGCCGCCGGCGTCGCCGGTCTCATCAAGACCGCGTTGGCGCTGTGGCACCGCGAGCTTCCCGCCAGCCTGCACTTCGGCGAGGCCAACCCGCGCATTCCGTTTGACCGCCTGCCGCTGAAGGTGCAGACCGCTCCTTCGGCCTGGCCGGTCGGAGAGCCCGGCGAAGCGCCGCTGGCCGGCGTCAGCTCCTTCGGCTTCGGCGGCACCAACGCTCACGTCGTGCTTCAGGCCGCCTGGAAGGAGGCGGATGAGATGAACGTGCAGGGCAGCGAGGCAAGCGAGGCGGCCGAGCTTCTCCCGCTGCCGCTGTCGGCGCACTCGCCAGCCGCGCTCGCGGACATGGCCCGCCGCTACGCCGACTACCTGGACACGGCCCCGGCTTCCATCGGGGCCATCGGCTACAACGCCGCCCGCCGCCGGGATCACCGCCCGTTCCGTCTGTTCGTCGCCGGCCGCTCCGCTTCCGAGTGGGCGGCGGCGCTGCGCGAGGCGCTGGACGAACGGGCAGCCGGAGCGCTTCACCCCGACGC
>NZ_VYKK01000045.1 GCF_008710135.1 Paenibacillus spiritus
GTACTTGGACCGAAGGGTCCTGGGAGAGTAGGACGCCGCCAAGCAGTTTCATATTCCCTGATAGCTCAGTTGGTAGAGCACTCGACTGTTAATCGAGTTGTCACAGGTTCGAGTCCTGTTCGGGGAGCCATGCTCTCATAGCTCAGTAGGTAGAGTGCATCCATGGTAAGGATGAGGTCACCGGTTCGATCCCGGTTGAGAGCTCCATTTCTTGTGGCCCGTTGGTCAAGGGGTTAAGACACCTCCCTTTCACGGAGGTAACAGGGGTTCGAATCCCCTACGGGTCACCATTATTGTCTAGTCCCTGTAGGATATGCATACATAGGGAGGCTTAGCTCAGCTGGGAGAGCATCTGCCTTACAAGCAGAGGGTCGGGGGTTCGAACCCCTCAGCCTCCACCATTTTTGTTTCTGATATTCAGAAATGAATGTGGGCATCCTAGTTAGGTATCCGATGTTGGGGATTAGCCAAGCGGTAAGGCAACGGACTTTGACTCCGTCATGCATAGGTTCGAATCCTATATCCCCAGCCAATTCAGTTAGACGGTGGTTGAGTTTAGATGATGAATCCGATTATAATTCGGGGAACCCATCAGACATGAGCCATTAGCTCAGTTGGTAGAGCACCTGACTTTTAATCAGGGTGTCGAAGGTTCGAGTCCTTCATGGCTCACTTTTTCTTGTTTATCTGCGCGTGTGGCGGAATTGGCAGACGCACTAGACTTAGGATCTAGCGTCTTTGACGTGGGGGTTCGAGTCCCTTCACGCGCACCATATTTAAGCGGACGTGGCTCAGCGGTAGAGCATCGCCTTGCCAAGGCGAGGGTCGCGGGTTCGATTCCCGTCGTCCGCTCCATTTTGCGCCCTTAGCTCAGCTGGATAGAGCGTTTGACTACGAATCAAAAGGTCGGGAGTTCGAATCTCTCAGGGCGCGCCATTAAATAACGGGATGTAGCTCAGCTTGGTAGAGCACCTGGTTTGGGACCAGGGGGTCGCATGTTCGAATCGTGTCATCCCGATTCTTAGTTTCATATGCGGGTGTAGTTCAATGGTAGAACTCCAGCCTTCCAAGCTGGTAGCGTGGGTTCGATTCCCATCACCCGCTTACTCAATTTTTGACTGGCATAGACCTCTTGCTGCTTGCGGCAAGAGGTTTTTTCTGCAAAAGAAGCTTTTTCCGCCTATAAAAAATACTGCACACTCAAAAAAAGTGTTGTATAATCTTAAAGTCTGCACCGCTTTACCGCGCAACAAGGTGGAGATTAGGATTCATTTTATTGTATGATATGGGGTAAGTCTCACGATGAACGTCGGCATACGCCCGCATCGTGATTGATCGTTATAAGGATGGGGGGAGCAGCATGACCGAACTTACGACTGCCGTAAGCAAGAGCAACTCCAATAACTTGCTTCGGCGAGACGTACGGTTCCTGGGAAATATTTTGGGCGAAGTCTTGGTTCATCAAGGCGGTAATGAATTGCTGGAGATCGTGGAGAAGATTCGCGAGACGAGCAAATCGCTGCGTTCATTGTTTTTACCCGAACTGCACACGGAGTTTAAAGAGATGATCAGTTCACTGGATCCGGAGAACCGTCATCAGGTAATTCGTGCTTTTGCAATTTATTTTCAGCTCGTGAACATTGCCGAGCAGAATCATCGGATTCGCCGCAAACGCGATTACGAACGCTCGGCCGGCGAGACGGTGCAGCCGGGTTCGATTGAGAGCGCGGTTCAGGAACTGCGCGAACGGGGATTTTCCCAAGAGGAAGTTCATGAGATTATCAGCGGTCTCTCACTGGAACTGGTCATGACCGCCCACCCGACCGAAGCGATGCGCAGAGCCATTCTCGACATCCACAAGCGCATTTCCGACGATGTGATGGGGCTGGATAATCCGACACTCACGTTCAGAGAACGGGAACAGCTCCGCGAGAAGCTGCTGAACGAAGTGATAACCCTGTGGCAGACCGACGAGCTCCGTGACCGGAAGCCCACTGTACTCGATGAAGTGCGAAATGGGATGTACTACTTCCATGAGACGATTTTTCATGTGCTGCCAGAAGTGTACGCCGAGCTGGAACGCTGCCTGAGCAAGTATTATCCGGGGCAGAACTGGCATGTGCCGACCTATCTGCGATTCGGCTCCTGGATTGGCGGGGACCGCGACGGGAATCCGTCGGTCACAGCTTCCGTAACGCTTCAGACTATGCGGCTGCAGCGGATTCTGGCTATTCGGGAATATCAGCGCATTATGCGCGAGCTGATGAAGTATCTCAGCTTCAGCACCAGCATTATCAAGGTAACGCCGGAGCTGCAGGAGTCGATCGCCAAGGACCGTGCAGTCATTACGCTGGAACGGGGAGAGGCTTGGCGCAACGCCAATGAGCCTTACCGGATTAAGCTGAGCTATATGATCCACAAGACGCAGAGCGTGCTGGATGATGAGACCAAAGGGACGCCCCAGCGCTATGCGTCGCCGGAGGAGTTCATTGAAGACTTGAAGATTATTGACCGCAGTCTTCGTCATCACTATGCCGACTATGTCGCCGATACTTATATCAAGAAGCTTATCCGCCAGGTTGAGCTATTCGGATTCCATACAGCAACGCTGGATATCCGCCAGCACAGCAAGGAACATGAGAATGCGATGTGCGAAATTCTTCGGAAGATGAACATCGCGGAGGATTACTCTCAGCTGGAAGAGCATGAGAAGGTGAAGCTGCTGGAGCAGCTGCTGAACGATCCTCGTCCGCTGACCTCCCCGTACCAGACGTACACGGAGAGCACGGAGGAATGTCTGGAAGTGTATCGCACGGTATTCCGGGCTCAGGAAGAGTACGGGCAGAAATGCATCACTTCCTATCTGATCAGTATGGCCGAAGCGGCCAGCGACATCCTGGAGGTTATGGTATTCGCCAAGGAAGTCGGACTCTTCCGCAAAGACAATGACGGAACGGTCGTCTGCACACTTCAGGCGGTACCGTTGTTCGAAACCATTGACGACCTGCACAACGCTCCGCAAATTATGCGTACCGTGCTGGATCTGCCGATTTACCGGCAGGCTGTCACGGCAATGAATGACCTTCAAGAGATCATGCTGGGTTATTCGGACAGCAACAAGGACGGCGGCGTGGTGACGGCCAACTGGGAGCTGCGCGTAGCGCTTAAGGAATTGACCGCTACCGCCGAGTCTTACGGAATCAAGCTGAAGTTCTTCCACGGCCGCGGAGGCGCTCTGGGCCGCGGAGGGATGCCGCTGAACCGCAGCATTCTGGCTCAGCCGCCTTCAACAATCGGCGGCGGCATCAAGATTACGGAGCAGGGCGAAGTAATCTCCTCCCGCTACTCCATGCAGGGGATTGCCTACCGGAGTCTGGAGCAGGCGACGTCGGCGCTCATTACGGCAGCCATCAATGCCAGAACGCCGCACAGCGATCTCTACGAAGCCAAATGGGAAGAGATTGTAGCCAAGATTTCGGAAGTGTCGCTGAACAAGTATCAGGATCTGATCTTCCGCGATCCCGACTTCCTGTCCTTCTTCAAGGAATCGACGCCGCTTCCGGAAGTCGGAGAGCTGAATATCGGTTCCCGTCCGTCGAAACGGAAGAACAGCGACCGCTTCGAGGACCTGCGGGCCATTCCTTGGGTGTTCGCCTGGACGCAGAGCCGCTATCTGCTGCCTGCCTGGTATGCGGCGGGAACCGGGCTGCAGAGCTTCTATGACGGCAAGGAAGAGAATCTGAACATCCTGAAGCAGATGTATGAGAACTTCTCGTTCTTCACTTCACTGATTGATACGCTGCAGACGGCCATCGTCAAGGCGGATCTCATCATTGCCAAAGAGTATACGAAGATGTCCAAGAACGAGGAGGCGCGTCAGCGCATCTTTGGTTTCATTGAAGAGGAATTCCGGCTGACTTCCGAGCTGATTCTGAAGATCACCGGCCAGCAGGATATCCTCGATAATGTGCCGGTCATTCAGGAATCGATCCGGCTCCGCAATCCGTACGTCGATCCGCTTAGCTACTTGCAGGTACAGCTTCTGATGGAACTGCGGGCTCTGCGCGAGAACGACCAGGATGATCCGGAGCTGCTGCGGGAAGTACTGCTGACGATCAACGGGATTGCCGCAGGAATGCGCAATACGGGCTGATCGTTCAGCCTGCCGGCTCGCCGGCTGCCCGGCGGCACAAGGATAATCAGAACCGGTTCATCCGGGCGGCTTGGTACGCCGCCGGTTGAGCCGGTTCTTTTTCTAACATGCCTTGATTTTTGGCCAGTGTTGAATTACGATTTAATTGCTTGTGCGTTAGAATATGGGAGATTATACAACAAGGTGGCGGCAAGTCTGGGGGAGTTCACGGGTGGAGAATTTGGAAGGCAGGCTAACGAGGCTTGCCCTGAAGGGCGACCAAAGCGCTTTTGCCGAAATTGTAGAACTATATAAGGATCGCATTTATCATCTGGGCTACCGGATGTTGAACAATCGCCACGAGGCGGAGGATATTGTGCAGGAGACCTTCCTGCGGGTCTACCGCAATCTGGACCGATATGACGAGAAGCAGAAGTTCTCGACCTGGATCTACCGGATCGCCACGAACCTCTGCATTGACCGACTGCGCAAGCGCAAGCCGTCTTTCTCGCTGGATGCCGAGCTGCCGGATCAGGAAGGGCTTGACGGGTATTCGCTTATTCCAAGCGACAACGTCACGCCGGAGAGCGAGCTGCTGCTGTCGGAGACCCAGCAGATGATCCATGAGGCAATCGACAGCCTTCCGGTGAAATACCGGTCGGTCATGATTCTGCGGTACTTGCAGGATTTGTCTCTTCAAGAGATCAGCGAAGTGCTGGACATGCCGGTCACGACGATCAAGACGCGCGTTCACCGCGGGCGTGAATTTTTGCGGCAGAAATTAGGCCCCAAAATGTAAAAATGAAGGATTTCAAAATGAAACCTTCGACCGGCTGGCACGTATGAAGGGGAGCAAGCCCTTATCGCACCCGGTTCACAACTGAAATAGCTTCATGAAAGGATTGGCTCCTATGGAATGCAAACTGGCCGTCTCTATGATGCACGACTACCTGGACGACGACTTGCCCGGATCGCAGCAGCGGGAATTGAAGGAGCATCTTCTATCCTGTCCGGATTGCCGTGCGAAGTTCAAAGAGCTGGAACAGACGGATCTGCTGTTATTCTCCATGATGCACCATACGCCTTCAGCATCGGATGACCTGATGGGCAAGATCATGGGCGCGCTGCCTCCGGCAAAGAAAGAGAAACGGTTCCTTGCCTGGATCAAGAGCCATCCGGCTGTTACGGCCGCTTCCTTCTTCCTGCTGGTCATGCTGATGAGCACGCTCACCTTCCGCAATCAGGACAATCAGCTTGTGGTCAAAGGCAATGATCTGGATCAGGTGGTCATTCAGGGAGATACCGTGATTGTGCCGAACGGCACCAAGATTGCCGGCGATTTGACGGTGGAGAACGGGAAGACCCGGGTCTACGGCGAAGTCAACGGCAACTTGACTGTAATCGACGGTTCCTTGTACAAAGCGTCTACTGCCCAGATTTCCGGACAGGTGAAGAGCATAGACCAGACGGTGAGCTGGATTTGGTACAAACTCACGCATCTGTTTCCGGACGCGGTGTACCGTTAACTGAATCTCTGCCGGATGACGGCGGGTATGTTGGCGCCTCTTTCTAAGGAAAGCGGCGCTTCTTTAATTTGAGGGGCACCGGGCAGAGAATATTTGTCAGACGATGGGCTAAACTTGCAACATGGCCCCGAACGTTATAACCTAGAACTACAAATGAAAGCGAACCGATACATAAACCCAGCAAACTGAAGGCGACGGGGGTTTTTGCGAAATGAACTATTTTACGGACTTGACCTGGAAAGAGTCCATGAAAGATATCATCGATATTCTGATCGTCAGTTATATCATTTATAAAGTTCTCAATATGGTTCGCGGCACACGGGCGGTTCAGCTGCTCAAGGGAATTTTGGTCCTCGTGGTCATCTGGGCATTCAGCACGCTGCTGGATCTGTATACGCTCAAATGGCTGATGAACCAGATGTTCACCTTCGGGGTGCTGGCCGTATTCATCATCTTCCAACCGGAGCTTCGGCGGGGGCTGGAGCAGCTGGGCCGGGGGAAGTTCTTTGGGCGCTCGTCGGAGAACGACGAGGAGATCAGCAAGTTAATCGGCGAAGTGATTAAGGCGGTTAATTATTTAGCCCGGCGAAAAATAGGGGCGTTAATTGTTTTTGAACGCGCCACAGGTCTCAATGAATATACGGAATCGGGCATTCCGATGCAATCCATGGTCAGTTCGGAGCTGCTGATCAATATCTTTATCCCGAATACACCGCTGCATGACGGAGCGCTGATTATGCAGGGCAACCAGATTGCGGCTGCGGCCTGCTATCTGCCCTTGTCGGAGAATCCGTTCATCAGCAAGGAGCTGGGCACCCGGCACCGGGCGGCCATCGGCATCAGCGAAGTGGCGGATTCCGTCTCGGTCGTAGTCTCGGAGGAGACCGGACAAATCTCGCTAGCCATGAACGGGCAAATTGTGCGCGATATTAAGGAAGAATCGTTGATCTCCAAGCTGTATGAGGAGCTTCGTTCCCATTCCGTGCTGAAGGAGAAGAGACGTCCCGCTTTCTGGAGAAAGGGGGAGAAACGCAATGGATAAATGGATGAACATGAACAACAACAATTTCAACAAAATCCTTGCGCTCCTTTTTGCCGTCATTCTGTGGACGATGGTTCATATCGACAACACCATGCCGGCCTCCCAGTCGGCGGCGCGAGTCGAATCCAAAATCATCGAGAACGTGCCGATCCAGGTATCGGGTCTCGATGAGGACAAGTATGTTATGGACCCGCTGGAGACGACTTCGGTCCGGCTGCAAGTTCAAGGGAAGAATAACGATATCAATTTCGTCATGTCCGACGCTTACAAGGTTACGCTGGATCTCAGCGAGGTACAGCCCGGCGTTAATACGATTCCGCTGCATTACCGGCTTCCCCGGGGCGTGAGCCTGATCGCGATGACGCCCGATGTGGTGACGGTGCGGATTGAACTCCGGAATACGAAGACGTTCCCGGTAACCGTCCGAACGGAAGGGGCGCAGGCGGAAGGGTATCTGCTCGGAACGCCGGTGATCCAGCCGGAAGGCGGAGCGAAGGTGACGCTGCCAACCAGCGACCTCAGCCGTGTAGCCAAAGTGGGAGGAACGGTCGAACTGGATGGCGAGAAGACTACCGTATCGGTTAAGAAAATGAAGCTCTATGCCTATGATGCCAACGGCAACGAGCTTAAGGATGCCCTGATCGAACCGGCTACCGTCTCGGTGGTGATTCCGATTACGCTCCCGTATAAGACGGTTCCGCTGGAATTCAGCTACACGGGACAGCTGGCGGATTCGCTCGTCCTGTCCAGTGTAACGCCTGAAATGGATAATGTGGTGGTATACGGCAGCGAAGCGGCACTGGCCTCCGTCAACGCCTGCGAGGCCGTGATTGATCTGGGGGCCATCCGGCAGAGCGGTGAAACGACGCTCACGCTGAAGCCGCGGCTGCCCGAGGGAACGGAGCGGGTAGAACCGGATACGGTTCAGGTCGCCATCAGCGTCTCGCAGTCCGCGCAGCGGACCATTTCGGACATTCCGGTAACTCTTCAGGGAGTCGCCGCCGGCATGAAAGCTGCGGTGACCGCTCCCGAAGACCAGAAGGTGTCGCTCGAGCTGACAGGGGCTTCCTCGCTTCTGCAGCAGCTCTCGGCTTCCAGTATCAAGGCTGTAGCCGATGTGAGCGGGCTGGCCGCTGGCAAGCATGTTGTGCCGGTGCAGGTATCGCTGCCCCGCTTCGTGTCGCTAAGCCAGCCGGAGCAGCGGCTGACGGTAACGGTGGCGCTGAGCGAGAAGCCTGCGTCCGGCGGGCTGCCCAGCGCATCCCCGGAGGCGTCGGCCACGCCGGAGCCGCCAGCCGAGCCGGCAAGCGGGACAGAACCGACCGCCCCGGCGCCGACGGTATCGCCGGACGGCAAGCCTTCCGGGGCGGTTCCGTCCCCGAGCAGCACCAGCGAGGAGGAAGCGGGAGACGGCCCTGACCGCACAACGGTAGGCGAGGCGCCCGAAATGGTGCGGCCTTGAAGAGACCGGACTGAGAAGGAAAACACATTACGGCCGGGTCTTCATATGTTATCATGATGTCAGGCATTGAACTGAACAGCATATTAAAGGAGAGCAGATATGGGCAAGTATTTTGGAACGGACGGTGTGCGCGGAGTCGCGAACCGGGAATTAACGGCGGAGATGGCTTACAGCATCGGACGGTGCGGGGGCTATGTGCTCACAGGCAATGTGGAGAAGCCCAAAGTCGTCATCGGCATGGATACCCGGATCTCGGGCCCGCTGCTGGAGTCGGCGCTTGTAGCCGGCATGCTGTCGATCGGAGCGGAAGTGATTCGTCTGGGTGTTGTCACGACCCCGGCGGTAGCCTATATTACGCGTCTTCTTCAGGCAGATGCGGGGGTCATGATCTCCGCGTCGCATAATCCGGTAGAAGACAACGGCATCAAATTCTTCGGCGGAGACGGCTTCAAGCTCTCCGACGAGACGGAACTCCGGATCGAAGAGCTGATGGATGCCGAGCAGGACGAACTGCCTCGTCCGGTCGGTTCCGGTCTGGGAACGGTACGGGTGGATCTGGAGTCGAAGCTTCATTATCTGGATTATTTGAAGACAACGATCTCCGGCACGTTCGAAGGGCTGAAGATTGTGCTGGACTGCGCCCACGGTGCTGCGTATGAACTGGCGCCGCGCCTGTTCCGCGAGCTGGGAGCGGAGGTGCACGCCATCGGAGCGGAGCCGGACGGCCTGAACATCAACGACGGCTACGGCTCGACGCATCCCGGGAAGCTGCGGGAAGAAGTGCTGCGCCTGGGCGCCGATCTCGGCCTTGCCTTCGACGGCGACGCCGACCGGCTGATTGCCATCGACGACCAAGGCGATGAGGTAGACGGCGACTTCATTCTCTGCATCTGCGGGGATGCCATGAACCGCGCCGGCAAGCTGAAGGGCGGCACCGTGGTATCGACGGTGATGAGCAATATCGGCTTCTACAAGGCGACGGAGAAGCTGGCGCTGAAGACGGCCAAGACGGCGGTCGGAGACCGGTATGTGATGGAAGAAATGCGCCGCGGCGGCTATAACCTGGGCGGGGAGCAGTCCGGCCATGTGATTTTCCTGGATTACAATACGACCGGGGACGGCATTCTGACCGCAATCCAGCTTGTGGACACGCTTCGCGCTTCGGGCAAGCCGCTCAGCGAGCTGAAGGCAATGATGACGAAATATCCGCAGGTTCTGGTCAATGTGCGGGTACAGGACAAGACGAACTATCCGAACAATCCGGCCATTGAGGCCGCCATCCTTGAGGTGGAAGGGAAGCTCGGGGATAACGGCCGCGTGCTGGTCCGTCCTTCGGGTACGGAGCCGCTGATCCGCGTTATGGCGGAAGGCCCGGTGAAGGAAGACCTGGACCGCTATGTGGGACAGATTGTGGAAGTTGTCCAGCGCGAGCTGGTATAAGCGAGCTGTGCGAATATGGGACCGGCGGACTGCGCGTGAGCGCGGTTTCGCCGGTTTTTTTGCATGCGACATTCGACCTATTTGATTGCCAAAGCGGCTCTGGGTGCATATAATAGACTAAGGCTTCATGATTCCGAAGGAGAAAGTGAGGATAGGGGTAGAGCAACGCAAGCGCCAGAGCTTGAACTGCGCGGGGGACTTCAGGGTCACGGCAGATTGAGCTGACGAGGTGGAGGTGTTCGAAATGTTCGGCGGGGACCTCCCGGTGATGCGCCAGAGCCGTAAGCGGGAACGGAAAATGAGCAGGGCAACCGCTCAGACAAAGCTTCCGCGGGCGCCGCACTTGTACGATCTAACAACGGGCAGGTGCATGAGTGATCGAAAGACAGCAGAGTGTATTGAAGGGACAACTGAATAACGCTTGTTCGCTGCGACATGCCGCACGGCACGTTTCTTTCCTCATGCCGCCCGAATACAACCAACTGGACGGAGGAAAATAGTATGTGTGGTATCGTGGGATATATTGGTAGTCGGGATTCGCAGGGAATTCTGGTGGAAGGATTGAAGAAGCTGGAATACCGCGGATACGATTCCGCAGGCATCGCCGTGTTCACCAAGGACGGTCTGCAGGTCGCGAAGGCCCAGGGACGTCTTGCCAATCTGGAGGAAAAGCTCGGTCATGCACCGCTGGCCGGCAGCGCCGGCATCGGTCATACCCGCTGGGCGACCCACGGCAAACCGTCGGATGCCAATTCCCATCCGCACACGGACGAGAGCCACAAGTTCTCGGTCGTGCACAACGGAATTATTGAGAACTATCTGGAACTCAAGGAAGAGCTGATGGAGCAGGGCTGCCATTTCTCCTCCGAGACGGATACCGAAGTGATTTCTCATCTGATCGCACGCGAATATGAAGGGGACATCGTCAAGGCGGTGCAGAAGGCCATTACGTTCATGCGCGGAGCTTTTGCGCTGGGCGTGCTGACGGAGTATGAACCGGATAAACTGGTTGCTGTCCGCCAGGCCAGCCCGCTGATTATTGGCATCGGCGAAGGCGAGAACTTTATCGGATCGGATATTCCGGCACTGCTGGAATACACCCGGAACGTCTATATTCTGAACGACGGCGAAATGGCCGTTTTGACCCGCGATGCTGTCGAATTAATGACCATCGAGGGGAATTTTATTGCTCGGGAAATGATGACTGTCGATTGGGATGCCGTAACCGCAGAAAAAGGCGGCTTTGAGCATTTCATGATGAAAGAAATTCATGAGCAGCCGAAGGCTTACCGCGACACGATGCGCGGACGGGTCAATGCCGAAGGCAACCGCGTCATTCTCTCCGAGCTGAACCTGACGGAAGAACAGATCAAGAACATCACGAACATTCAGATCGTGGCCTGCGGAACGGCTTATCATGCCGGTCTGGTTGGACGCAATATGATTGAAGGACTGGTGCGCATTCCGGTCGAGAATGATATCGCTTCGGAGTACCGTTACCGTTCGCCGATCGTATCGCCGAGCACACTGGTCATAGTCGTGAGCCAATCCGGCGAGACGGCCGATACGCTGGCTGCGCTGCGTGAAGGCCACGCCGGCGGCGCTCATGTGCTGGCCATTACGAATGTGGTGGGCAGTTCGATCGCCCGTGAGGCCGACAGCGTGCTGGTTACCCAGGCGGGGCCGGAGATTGCGGTCGCTTCCACCAAAGCTTATACCTCCCAGGTTATTGCGTTCGCGCTTCTGGCTCTGTACCTGGCGGAAGTCCGCGGTACGCAGTCTGAGGAGCAGGTAAAGGCCATTCTGGACGCTATGAACGAACTGCCAGAGCAGGTAGAAGAGGTGCTGGCCCAGAAGGAAGCCATCAAGCTGTATGCCGAGTCGATTGCCGAGCATGACCACCTGTTCTTCCTCGGACGAGGCGTTGACTGGGCCGTTGCCCAGGAAGGCTCGCTGAAGTTGAAAGAGATCTCTTATATCCACTCCGAAGCTTATGCTGCCGGCGAATTGAAGCACGGTACGCTGGCGCTGATCGAAGAGGGCATTCCGGTGATTGCCCTGGCGACCCAGGAGTCGGTGCTCGAGAAGACGATCAGCAACATCAAGGAAGTCAAGGCCCGCGGCGCCGACGTTCTGGCGATCACCGACGAAGCTCACGTCAACGACGTGCTGAAATCTGTCGATCAGGCTTTTGTCATTCCGAAGACCCTGCCGCTGCTGACTCCGGCTCTGTCGGTTGTTGTCACCCAACTGCTGGCCTACTACGCCTCTCTGGCGCTGCAGCATGATGTCGACAAGCCGAGAAACCTGGCGAAGAGTGTGACGGTGGAGTAGGAGAAGTTGTGAGGGGACAGCAGGTTGATTTGTTACATTAATGTGTTGTTCCGAACATTAAAGTATTGGTCTTATCAGGAAAGTTACATTAATCTTGTGTTCTGAAACGAATAGACCAAAAAGTGAATACATCAATATAGACAACTAGAGCCGTCCTGAAGTCTTGGGATGGCTCTGGTTGTTTTTCTAACAGGGGGGAGATAAATGAATGCAATTGGAGATAAAGTTAAGGCTATTAGGCTGCAACATAATTTGAAACAAGTAACTTTTGCCGAAAAGATTCGTATCTCACAAGGAAGGCTTAGTGAAATTGAGCAAGGTAAAACAAAACCATCAGCTGAAACTCTATTCGAATTAAGGAAACAATTTAATGTTGATCTAAACTGGTTATTCGAAGAAGAAAATTAGTTTAGTTTTAATAATTCAATATGGGTAACTTTGACTAACGATGTGAATTAAATAATTCTCATGAGAAACTATTGGAAACCTCTATAAGAAGTAGGATTAAAAATGAAAGCCAATACTATCAAGTCTTTTCAAGCTTGATAGTATAAGGATCATTCTTATTTAGGATCTTTGATATTACCAAAACTGTTAAACACGTAGATTGCATAATGAAAAGGTCACTTCAGTAAGTGGTGTTAGAATAAAACAAACTATTAGACTGTTAAAAACGTGTGGAAGATTGCTACTGTAGCAAATTTTAATGCTGTATCTAGTTGATTTTTACACATGTATCTGGAGGTTTTTGCAATTCGATTTAAAAATATAACCATTTACTGAATGCTACGCTAATGCAGCCTTACTTTTTTAAAACACTTCCTCCGAAAAGAAAGCGCTTTTCCCATTGAGTACCCTCAATCGTATCGATTCGAACTCCACCCGATTTTTTAGAGTAGGTTTGTAGGATTTTTCCGTTTCCCAGATAGATTCCATTATGAGTAATTCGTGCTGTATTTCTATTAATTCCTTGATAATCTGAAGCTTTATTTCCACGGTAAGACATAAAGAACATAATATCTCCAGGCTTTAGGCTTTTCCAATTTGTTGTATAAGACCCTTTGCTCTTGATGTAGGCACCTTGAGTTCTCGAATTAGAGGGTAAAGTGATTCCTGCCCCTTCAAGATAGGCTTGTCTAACGAAATCAGAGCAATCAAAGGTTCTAGTATTACTTCTACTGGATCCAAATTCATACGGGGTACCTAAGTATGTCATTCCTTTGGAGATGATACTATTCCTTACAGTACTTATAGACTCTTGCGAAGTATAACTAGCTGCGGATGACGTCGTCGATTGCACACCGAATATACTGATTGCCAGAGAGGTAGAAAGCAATAAAATGGAAAAATTCTTTTTCATGATAGACTTCCCTTCGTTTGTTTTTTGTGAAACTGACGTCATCCTATCACAGGATTCAAAGACTTGTTTAGGCGTAATATTTGGAATGTTAATTAAGATGTTTTCCCACAAAAAACACATACTTAACACATAAATGATAGTTAAAATTAAAAACACTTAGAGAAATGGCATGTACATTTAGCTATATTTTTAGGGAAGTCTTAACAAGTAAACTTCATGGAGATGAACAATATGAGAAAAAAGTGGATGAATGTCCTCACCGTAGCCATTTTAAGTGTTAGCATTACTGCCTGTGGATCGGCGCAAAAGAATAATTCAGATCCGACTCCATCTGCAACTACTGCAACAAATGCTGAACCTACTACCGGTACCTCGAATTCCCAAAATAGCTCACCAGTGATTTTATATACTGCTGATGAAGGTGGTAGTATTACTAAAATTGATGCAACCACATACAAAGTCATTAAGTCGATCGATATTGACGGTTCGGTTCATAACGTACAAATTTCACCCGATGGGAAAACGGTAGGAGTTACAGTGGTTCCTACTATGGGGGAGATGGAAGAGGGAGCGGGGAACGAGCAAAGTGAACATGAAATGAATGGGTATGCTTATTTTTTTAGCACATCATCAGACGAACTAATTCAAAAAGTTGAGGTCGGGGCTCATCCGGCTCATATTGTATTCACAAATGATGGGAAGTATGTATTGGTTACGAATAATGAAGGAAACGATGTATCTGTAATTGATGCCAAGTCCTTAAAAATAGTAAATTCCATTCCAACCGGAACGGGACCGCATGGATTTAGAATATCCGCAGACAGCAAATATGCCTATATAGCAAATATGGCCGAAGACACGGTAAGTGTGTTGGACTTGGATGCTATGAATGAAAAACAAAAAATCAGTGTAGGTAACACACCTGTAACTACGGGAATCACGAGTGATGGAAAAATCCTTGTCGTTCCATTAAACGCAGAAAATGCAGCCGGTGTAGTAGATTTGGATTCTTCTAACATTACAAAAGTACCTGTCGGTAATGGCCCTGCTCAGGTATACATTTCTGCTGATAATAAATATGCCGTAATAGCGAACCAAGGTACTGAAGAAAATCCGTCACATAGCATTTCAAAAATTGATCTCGGGACAAAACAAGTAACAGCAACGACTGAGACAGGCACAGGGGCGCATGGTGTAGTCATCAGCCCGGATGGCAGCAAGATCTTTGTAACGAATATGTTCGATAACACCGTAACAGTGATCGATAATGAAACAAATCAAGTGATTACAACAATCAACGTAGGCACAACTCCGAATGGTATCAGTATTACTCCATAACGAGGCTAAGGAGGAAGTGATTTGAGAGTAATCTTATTCGAAGTTGGAGGACTTTCGATTAGATCCTATGGCGTTATAGTAGGGTTGGCAGTGCTACTTGCGATAGGTGTTGCATATTATTTAGCTCGAGGGACCAACTATCAAAAACATATATTGAATCTAGTCTTCTACGTAATATTTAGTGCAATAATTGGCGCAAGAATATGGCATGTATTCTTTTTTCAGTGGGGTTATTATTCAAAACATTTGGGGGAAATATTCGCGATTTGGAATGGTGGCATTTCAATCCAGGGAGCGTTAATAGGTGGTTTTATTGCGGTAGCTTATTATGCGCGGAAAGAGAAGATTTCTTTTTGGGGACTTGCGGATATTCTAGCGCCGGCAATCATATTTGGACAAGCTGTCGGCCGAATTGCCTGCTTTTTAAATGGAGATGCATTTGGGGCCCCGACCGGGACTGGCTTCGGAATTGTTTATCCAGAAGGGACTATAGCTTTCGAGCGCTATGGTTCAGTTCCGTTATGGCCTGCTGAAATATGGGAAGGTCAGCTTGACTTAATCGTCTTTGGTATTCTTCTAGTCTTGAAGAATATAAAGTTGCCTAAAGGTGGACAATTTTTAAGTTATAATATTATGTATGCCCTGGTCCGGTTTTCTATGGAATTTCTGCGTGGAGATTCACCGCGTTATGCGTTAGGCTGGACAGCAGGTCAGTGGACGAGTATGAGTATTCTTGTTATTTCTCTGTCTGTGTTCCTTTATTTCTTCACAAGGAACCAGGTGAAAGAGACAGTACATAGGGTGTAAGGTGCATGAGTGGAAGAGAACATCCTTTGTGCTTATCGCATAGCTATTTTGGATCTACCATATAGGTAGTGTTGATATCATTGATATAGCTCCGCAAGTAACTAGTAGTCATTTGCCTGGGGTGAATGGATTAAAACCGGCTCTGCCGTGTTCTTCAGTTATGGCGGAGTACAGTTGTATCTGCCACCATGGGAACGTCATGGTGGCTTTTTTTTATATAAGGCCAACTCTTCATATTACCACTTTAAAACTGTCTGGTAGCTATCTTATGTGAACATTGAACCCGATCCTCAAAGATTAATGATTTGTATGGTTCGTATTCTGAATCGTTTTTTGTAAACCTAGCGGCTTCGCTTGTTCAGGATCGTTATGATTTGCAACGGTGACATATACCATAAGGACTGTTGAAATGAAGAGGAACATGAATAGCGGTGAACTCAAGACCTTAAAAGTACCTTCGATTACGTTCTCGCTAGATAAGCGCTGCAACAATAAAGTGTGGGCAAATTGCAAGAATCCGGATACGACCATAAAAAAGAATAGAACATCTTTCCATTCTGATTGAGGAAACATTTGTATCAGCATAACCCCCATTAATCCGGCCATCATCCCAGACGATGCTCCGTTTAAGAACGCCCCCAAACCCATCAGTCCTCCTATTATGCTTCCAGAAAAGATCCCTAGAAGGACACCTAACACCAAAGATTGAACAGGGCCGGCAATATAGAGGCCGCTCAAAGTACCGCCTCCAAAACCAACAATCATCCCGACTACCATAGGCGAAACCATTCGAATCGATTCTGTAACTGTCGCCTTAAATCGCAGGATAATGACAAAAGACCAGACCAAAATGAAGATATAAAAAACAACTGCAAGTCCTAAGGATGACACTTTAATCCCTCCTTTTAATGTGAGTTTGGTTGAATAAGCTACTTGTAAAGCGTGTCCTCTACCTACAAACAGTGATATGAGAAAGGATTAAAATGTATTCTCCATTAAAAGCCCATAAATGCTACATAAATTCCACAAGGATCTCTTGTACCATGGAGTTACAGGAGGCGAAAAGAAAAATGAATGCGAAATTATTAACTGGCTTGGGTGCTTTTATATTGACGTTGGGAATCGGTTCCGCAGTATACGCTACAGGAGTTGATTCCGACATCTCCAAAGGGGATGTTTCTTCCAAGCAAGAGGTAGCTCAGCAGGAGACGTATTTTCACCATATGGCGAACATGAACGATACAATGAACGATGAAGTTATGACGGATATGATGAGCAATACCAATATGTCTGAAATGATGAAGCAGCCAGGCATGGACGAAATGATGAATGGACTTGATATGGAAAAAATGATGGAAGATAAAGACATGAGTGAAATGATGAAAAAACCGGATATGGTGGACATGATGGAAGATACCACAATGGATGAGATGATGCGGGATTCCAATATGGATGAAATGATGCAAAGAAACCATAAGAAAGATATGCCTGAACAGAGCGTAAGTATTTAATAGACTATATGATTAAAGTTTAAGGAGGTTATTTCATGAGCTGTTGCGGAAACCATAACCAGCATGACAGTCATAACAATCATCATAAAAAAGGCCCAGCCCATCGTCTGATGATGATGATGTGTTGTATACTTCCGATCGTGCTGTTCGTTATTTTAATCATTGCTAATAATGTAAGTGGTTCAACAAGTAATGCGCTTGCCTATAGTGTGTTGTTGTTATGCCCGCTTTCACATCTCGTACGTATGCCTTTAATGATGCGAAACAAAAAACACTAGGTCATGTCTGAAAACTATTCATTGAGTTAATTTGAAGATG
>NZ_VYKK01000005.1 GCF_008710135.1 Paenibacillus spiritus
TGCCGGCCCTTTACATTTACCGTCCACAATCCGGGTCACAGTTCACTCGCGCGGGGTTCTTTTTGGCGCAGGGACCGCATACAAATGACGGGAAGGCTTCGGGCGCCGAAAAGCGTGCGGGTTCGTATCCCGTCTGCCGGCGGCAGACGCAATTTTTGCGGATAACCGGCATAAATGCGATTCGGATACATAGGATGATACTAGTCCAAATGCATGTCCGGGCATTCGGGACTTGGCGCACGGGACAGGGATAATGAGGCCGAAGCCAGGCCGGAAAGCCGGCGCAGATGGAGCCCGGCAGGGCGGACGCAAGGCGCCAAGCGCGAAGTCGATGCTGGAACGGCATTTTTCTTCGGAAGCATATGAGGAGGGGATCTCTTTTGGAAAAAGTGGATATTTTCAAAGACATTGCCGAACGGACCGGCGGCGATATTTATCTGGGAGTTGTCGGCGCCGTCCGCACGGGGAAATCGACGTTCATCAAGCGCTTCATGGAGACGATCGTGCTTCCCAATATCACCAGCGAAGCCGACCGGGTGCGGGCCGTGGATGAACTGCCGCAGAGCGCCGCGGGCAAAACCATCATGACCACCGAACCGAAGTTTGTGCCGAACAATGCGGTGCAGATCAAGGTAGCCGAGGGTCTTGAGGTCAATGTCCGGCTGGTGGACTGTGTCGGTTATGCGGTGGAAGGAGCGAAGGGCTACGAGGACGAGAACGGGCCGAGGATGATATCGACGCCCTGGTTCGAGGAGCCGATCCCTTTTCAGGAGGCGGCCGAAATCGGCACCCGCAAGGTTATTCAGGAGCACTCTACGCTCGGCGTTGTCGTTACGACGGACGGAACGATCGCCGAAATCCCCCGCAGTTCTTATGTGGAATCCGAAGAGCGGGTAGTCGCCGAACTGAAGGAAGTCGGCAAGCCGTTCGTGCTGGTCATTAACTCGACCCGTCCGCGCAGCGAAGAGGTGCAGCAGCTTCGGGGCGAGCTTGCGGCCAAATACGATATCCCGGTGATGACGCTGAGCGCGGCCAGTATGTCCGAGGAAGACGTCACCGGCGTGCTGCGCGAAGTGCTGTATGAATTCCCTGTACATGAGGTGAACGTCAATCTCCCGAGCTGGGTCATGGTGCTTCCGGAGAACCACTGGCTGCGCAGCAGCTACGAGAATTCGGTTCGGGACACGGTCCGCGACATCCGCCGCCTGCGCGATGTAGACCGTCTGGTCGCCCAGTTCGCCGAATATGATTTTATTGACCGGGCGGGGCTCAGCGGCATGAACATGGGCCAGGGCGTGGCCGAAATCGACCTGTACGCGCCGGAAGAGCTGTATGACCGGGTGCTGATGGAAGTGGTCGGCGTCGAAATCCGCGGCAAGGATCATCTGCTTCAGCTGATGCAGGAATTCTCGCACGCCAAGCGGGAATACGACCGGTTCTCGGAAGCGCTGGAAATGGTAAAAACGACCGGATACGGCATCGCGGCGCCGTCCCTTGCGGAAATGGCGCTCGATGAGCCGGAACTGATCCGCCAGGGCTCGCGGTTCGGTGTGAGACTGAAGGCGACCGCTCCCTCCATCCATATGATCCGCGTGGATGTGGAATCGGAATTCAGCCCCATCATTGGCACCGAGAAGCAGAGCGAGGAGCTGGTCCGCTACCTGATGCAGGATTTCGAGAACGACCCGATCAAGATCTGGGAGTCCGATATCTTCGGCCGTTCGCTGCACAGCATAGTGCGGGAAGGAATTCAGGGCAAGATTGCCATGATGCCCGACAACGCCCGCTACAAGCTGCAGGAGACGCTCGGGCGGATTATTAACGAGGGCTCCGGCGGTCTGATCGCCATTATTCTGTAGCCGCTTCTTCTTATCCTCCCATTCTCGCTGACGCGTCAAGGAGGGCGTTTCATGGCCGAAAGGCCGAAGGAACGCCCTTTTTGCGCGCTCTTTTTCAGGATTGCCTTGAAATTGTGGAGCGCCTGTATTACTATAAATTTGTTGCGCATCCTGAGGTAAGGATGGCCATAAGCTTGCTCTTCGCAGTAAATCTACGTATATTTTGCGTTGAAACGGAAAGAGTGAACAGTAACAAGCATTTGTCGGGGAGGTGAAATGAATGAACAAATCTGATCTGATCAACCAGGTGACAGAAGCTACGGAACTTCCCAAGAAGGACGTTACCAAAGCGGTAGATGCCGTATTCGAGGCAATCACTGAAGCTCTGCAGAACGGAGATAAGGTACAGCTGGTTGGCTTCGGCAACTTTGAGGTACGCGAGCGTTCCGCACGCAAGGGCCGCAATCCGCAGACCGGCGAAGAAATCGAAATTCCTTCGAGCAAGGTTCCGGCGTTCAAGCCAGGAAAGGCGCTTAAAGACGGAATCAAATAAGATTCCTACATATCGATTCCTAGTAGCACACACGATGCCGCCTGAAAGGGCGGCATTTGTTGATCTTACACCTTATAGATTATCGGCAAGGAGGCGGCAAGATGAGCGAGAACAAGAGCGTTCCGGCGGCCAAGTCGGCGGAGAACGATTATGTGGTGGTCAAGGCGGTCGAGAACGGCGTCCAGGTCATCGGTCTGACCCGCGGTCTCGACACACGGTTCCATCATACGGAGAAGCTCGACAAAGGCGAAGTGCTGATTGCGCAGTTCACCGACCACACTTCCGCAATCAAGATTCGCGGCAGGGCGGAGATTCACACGAAGCACGGACGAACCGAAAGCGGAGTCTAGCGGATGGCGGTCTTCCGCCCCGCGTCTCCGGCACTCTAGCTGCCAAGCCCCACGTCTGTGGGGTTCTTTTTCATGGAGCGCGGATCCCGCCTCCGGCATAGCCCGCCCTTCTGCTCCATATATTGGGGTATACCGCATTTCGGCAGACGGGAGGGGAGAGGGATGGCGCTTATTCCAAAAGGCCGGCTTGCCGCCGCGCTGCTGGCAACGCTGCTGTTCGCCTTTCTCCTGCCGGCGCTTGCCGGGCTGGACGGGAGCGTGCGCCATGGCGGGGAACGCCCCGTCATGGCATCAAGCGAACCGGTGCAGCTCAGCGGCGGCACCCTCGTCGACGAGCTGGCTGCCCTGCCGCTGACGCTGCCGATTGGCCGCGCAGGCTGGAGCGACGGCGCGCTGTCGCTGGATCTGCAGGTAACGGACAGCGCGCAGCCTCCCGGCGAGGTTTACCTGAATATCGCCGACGTCCTCGACTTTGCCTTCGGGCGCACGGACAACGTCAATCAGGTGCTGCTGCGTATCATCGCGGTGGACAAATGACAGGGGACCTCGCGTCTGCTGCTGGCCGCCGATGTCCGGCGGGGCCGGTGGGACGCATCGGTCCGGAGCGCTCTGCTGTCGCTCGGAAGCGGGCCTCCGACGGAGCCGCTTCGGAATTTGCTGCGCCTGAGGGAGAGCGATCTGTGGAAGAGCGGGTTCCGCTTTTTGACACCCGGGGATTAAGAAGAGCGGCAGGACTGTGCGAGAAGAAATCACATATGATATAATAGACAAGATTGTGAACAACCGGTTATGGAAAAACCGCTCGGAGGCTGACATGAAATCGTATCGCGTACCGCAAACCGCCCAACAATATACCCATTACGACATGATTCAGCGGCACACGGAGCTGCCGCCGTTCGCGGACGCCCGGGGGGCGCTGCTGTACGCCTTTGTGAGCTGCGGCAGCCGTGTCCCTTCCACGAATAGAGAGGAACTGGCCGAACTCTACGCGCTTGTGACGGGACTGGTCCAGCTGGGATTGGACACCCATGAAGAGATCGAGCGGCCCGCGCTTGGAAGCGGGGAAGAGGCGATGCGCTCGCGGCAGCTGAAAGTGCTGGCCGGCGATTATTTCAGCAGTTGGTTCTACCGGCTGCTCGCCGAGAAAGGCGAGATCGAGAGGGTCGGTTCCCTCAGCGAGGCGATTGCCGAATACAATGTGAAGAAGGCCGAATTGTACGGAGAAGGCAGCAGGGCGCCGGAGGGAGAAGCGCGAATGGAAATGCTGGCCGAATTGAATACGGTGCTTTTCCGGTCGTTCACTCCTCTGATCGGGGCCTCTTATCAGGAGCTATGGTTGTCGCTGCTGCGGGAGCTGGGCCTGTATGAAGCGCTGGCCTGGGAAGAACGGAACAAGACAGAGACGGATGCGGGAGATGAGATGCGGGAACGGCTGTCGGACAAGCTGCGCGAGTCCCGGGAGCGGATCGCCGCACGGGTGGCCGGGGTGCGTGAAGAAGCGCTGCGGTCAGCATTGGAACTTGCCTTGGGCGCTTGGATAGCGCAGCCTGCGAGAACCGAACAAGCGTCGGGGGAGGCGTAAGTAGCATTCATGAACAAGATGACAACAGCCGGCGAGGAAGAAATGAAGCCCAAAGAGCAGTATGTTCATTCCGTGTTTGAGAAGATAGCCGGCAAATACGATACGATGAACGATCTTCTCAGCTTCCGCCGGCATAAAGCCTGGCGCCGCTTTGCCATGAAGAAGATGGCGATGCGGGAAGGCGATACGGCGGCGGATCTGTGCTGCGGCACCTGCGACTGGAGCATATCGCTGGCCGATGCCAGCCGAACCGGCAGCATTGTCGGTCTCGACTTCAGCGAGAGCATGCTCGCCGTCGGGCGGCGCAAAATTGCCGAGCGCGGAATGGATAAACAGATTTCGCTCGTGCAGGGCAATGCGATGAGCCTTCCTTTTGGAGACAATTCCTTCGACTACGCGACCATCGGCTTCGGGCTCCGGAATGTGCCTGATCCGAAGCAGGTGCTTGCCGAAATGAAACGTGTTGTGAAACCGGGCGGCATGGTGGTATGCCTGGAGCTGTCCAAGCCGACGGCCCAGCCGTTCAAAGGCATTTATTATTTCTATTTCCGCCGAATTTTGCCCCTGATGGGCAAGCTGTTCGCCAAGAGCTACGAGCAGTATAAATGGCTGCCGGAATCTCTGGCCATGTTCCCGGACCGCAAGCAGCTTGAAGGCATATTCCGGGAGTGCGGACTGACGGCGGTGGAATCCTTCCCCTTGACCGGAGGCATCGCGGCATTACATCTTGGCGTCAAGGAGAATCCGAATGTTTAAGAAAATCGGCGTATTTATGCAAATGATTAAGTTCGAGCATACCGTGTTTGCCCTGCCGTTCGCCTTTATGGGCGCCCTGCTGGGCTCCATGGTGATTTCGGACAAGCTGCCAAGCTGGCCCGAGATCGGCTGGATTGTTATTGCCATGTTCGGCGCCCGAAGCGCAGCGATGGGCCTGAACCGGCTGATTGACCGGATCAGCGACGCGAAGAATCCGCGCACGGCGGGAAGAGCTATTCCTGCCGGATTGCTGAAGGTGGGAGAGGTGATCGTCTTCGTCGCGGTCTCCTTCTTTCTGCTGTTCTGGGCAGCCTTCAAGCTGAATTCGCTGTCGGCGAAATTGCTGCCGATCGCAGTCTTCCTGCTGGTGTTCTATTCGTTCACCAAGCGGTTCACCTGGGCCTGCCACCTGATTCTGGGCCTGACCATTGCGCTTGCTCCGCTGGGCGGGTGGGTCGCCGTTACCGGACATGTGGATCTGACGGCGATGGTGCTGTACATTACCATTGTGTTCTGGACCGCCGGCTTTGATGTGATCTATGCCTGCCAGGACGTAGATTTCGACCGCCGGGAAGGACTGTATTCGATTCCGGTTCGCTTCGGCGTTGCGGGAGCGCTTCGGATCGCGGCGGCGTTTCACATCCTGACCGGAATCGGATTCATTTCGCTGCTCTTCCTGGCCGATCTGAGCTGGTTCTATGTAGCCGGGATGGTCATCGCTTATCTGATTCTGTTCTATGAGCATCATATCGTATCGCCGAGCGATCTGAGCCGGCTTCAGACGGCTTTCTTCACGATGAACGGCGTGCTCAGCATCGTCGTGTTCTCCTTTACTCTGATTGATCTGGTGGTGCAGACATACCGATGAGTACTCCTTCTTCCGCAAGCTATGTGGTTGGTATAACCGGAGCCAGCGGCGCCATATACGGCGTGCGGCTGACCGAGACGCTGCTCCGGCTCGGGATGACGGTGCATCTGGTGGTCAGCAACGCCGGATGGCGCGTGATCAAAGAGGAACTGGGCTGGAATGTCACCGACCGGGAGGGCCTGCTGAACGACAAGTTCGGGGCCGGTCCCGGTTCTCTGTTGTATCACCCCGTGAGCGACATCGGCGCTTCCATTGCGAGCGGCTCGTTCCGGGTCGAAGGCATGATTGTTATGCCCTGCTCGATGGGCACGCTGTCGGCCGTGGCGAACGGAACCTCCGACAACCTGATGACCCGGGCCGCAGATGTCATGATGAAGGAAGGACGCCGTCTCGTGCTTGTGCCGAGAGAGACGCCGCTGCACGCCGTTCATCTGGAGAATATGCTGAAGCTCTCCCGGCTCGGCGTAACCCTGATTCCGGCCATGCCCGCCTTTTATTTCGGCCCCCAGACCCTTGATGATCTGGTGAACTTTATGGTCGGCAAAGTGCTGGACAGTCTGCGGATCGACCATACGCTGTTCCGGAGATGGGGGAGCGGGGAATGACTGGACAAGAGACAACCGTAATCGGCAAAATCAGTTATACCAACTCTTGGCCGGTATACCACGGATTCGACTGTGCATCGCTCGGATTTCCGGCGCGCATGCTGAGCGAGGTTCCGTCGGAGCTGAACCGCGGAATGCAGGAAGGCACGATCCATATCGGAGCCCTGTCCTCCTTCGCCTATGCCGAAGCGAGCGACCGGCTGCTGCTGCTGCCGGATTTATCCGTCAGCGCCGAGGGGCCGGTCGGTTCGATACTGCTGTTTACCCGCGGACCGCTTGAATCAGCGCCGCTGAATACCGTCGCCGTAACCCGGACCTCGGCGACGTCGGTCAATCTGCTTAAGATTCTGATGCATTACGCGCTGGGCCGCTCGCCGGCGTACAGAACGGCTGAACCGGATCTGACGGCGATGATGGCTTCGGCGGATGCCTGTCTGCTGATCGGCGATCATGCCATCCGGGCCGATTGGGACCGGAGCGGATTTACCGTCACCGACCTCGGCCAACTGTGGAAGGATTTCACAGGTTGCAGCATGACGTTTGCCGTATGGGCCGTCTCGCGCAGCGCAGCCGCCTCGCGGCCGGAGCGGCTTGCTGCGGTTTCGGACGCCTTCAGGACGAGCAAGCGCCGCAATCTGGAGGACCTGTCCGGGGTCGTGCAGGCGGCCTGCGCCGCCGTCGGAGGCGTTGCGGACTACTGGTACAGCTATTTCCGCCATTTATGTTATGATTTCGGGGAAAGGCAGCAGGAAGGCCTGAATCTCTATTTCCGCTATGCTCACGAGCTCGGGCTGCTGCCGAAGCGGGTGAAGATGGAGCTTTGGCGCGACAATCTGTTGACACGGGTGAAAGAATGAAACGATTCCAGCTATTCGGGTATTTAAACAAGGACATGGACCTTCTGGAGAAACAGCTCTACCGCAGCGTCGAAGGCGGAGGAGAACTGCTGACCGAAACCTCGCTCCATCTGCTGAAAGCGGGCGGCAAACGGCTTCGTCCGGTCTTCGTCCTCATGGGCGGGAAATTCGGCGAGTACGATCTGGACAAGCTGAGCCGGGTGGCCATTCCGCTTGAACTGATCCACAGCGCTTCGCTTGTGCACGACGACGTCATCGACGACGCCGATACCCGCCGGGGCGAACCGACCGTCAAAGCCAAATGGGGCGACAAAATCGCGATGTACACCGGCGACTATATCTACGCCAAGGCGCTGGCTCTGACGGCTGGGCTGCCGAACCCGCGGATTCACCGCATCCTGTCCAAAGCGATGGTTGAGATGTCCATCGGCGAGATGGAGCAGATCCGCGACTTCTTCAACTGCGAACAGACCGTCCGCCATTATCTGCGGCGGATCCGGCGCAAGACGGCGCTCCTTATCGCCATCAGCTGTCAGCTCGGCGCGCTCGCTGCGGAGGCCGACGAAGAGGCGGTCCGGCTGCTGTACAGCTACGGCTACAACGTCGGGATGGCCTTCCAGATCCGCGACGACCTGCTCGATCTCTCCGGAACGGAGAAGCAGATCGGCAAGCCGCCGGGAAGTGACATGCGGCAGGGCAATATTACGCTTCCGGTTATTTACGCACTGGAAGACGAGCGGCTGCGCGGAGAATTGCTCGGCGAGATTGGGCGCATTCGCGAGAGCCGGTCGGGTACCGGCCGGGCCATTGATCTGATTCTTACCGGCGACGGCATCAAGCGGGCCGAAGAACTGGCTTCCCGGTATGTCGACAAGGCGCTGGCCGCGCTCGATCAGCTCCCCAATAACCGGACGAAGCGCAATCTGCGCGACATCGCTCATTTTGTCACCGGCCGGGCATACTGATTTCGTGCAAATTCCCCGTTAACAGCGGGGGCTGATTCTGGTAAGATATGCTACATGACGAACACAAAGCCAAATACGGAGTGTGAGCCAATGGAGAGAACGTATCTGATGATCAAGCCTGACGGCGTGCAGCGCGGTCTGATCGGGCGCATTGTGGCCCGGCTGGAAGACAAGGGCTTCAAGCTGGCGGCGGCCAAGCTGATTACCGTCACCGAGGAGCAGGCAAGACGGCATTATGCCGAGCATGAAGGGAAGGACTTTTTCGGAGAATTGGTATCGTTCATTACGTCCGGTCCCGTGTTCGCGATGGTCTGGGAGGGCGACGATGTCATTGCTCTGTCCCGGCTGCTGATCGGCAAGACCAAGGTGGGCGAAGCGCTGCCGGGAACCATCCGCGGAGACTTTGCCAGCCATACGCCGCTGAACCTGATCCACGGTTCGGATTCGCCGGAGAGCGCGGCGCGCGAGATTGCCAACTTCTTCACGCCCGAAGAGATCAACACGTACGACAAGACCATATCGGCCTGGATGTAGGGACAGGCGGAAGGCAGGAACTGACATGATGTCTGAACGCGAAACTTCGACTCCCGATCCCGATTACCTCGGTTTCATTCACAATGTGAACAAGAGCACCGGAATCGACCTTTCCCAGTACAAAGAAGCCCAGATGAAGCGGCGTCTGACCACACTGCGGCAGAAGAACGGCTTTCACACGTTTGCCGACTTTTTTGCCGCGATGATGAAGGACAAGGATTTATTCTATGAGTTTCTGGACCGGATGACGATCAACGTCTCCGAATTCTGGCGCAACCCGAACCGGTGGGAGGTGCTGCGGGATACCATACTGCCGGAGCTGACGAAGAGTTCCCGGAAGCTGAAGCTGTGGAGCGCGGCCTGCTCGACCGGCGAAGAGCCCTATACGCTGGCCATGATTCTGGCGGACAAGAAGCTGCTTGCGGCTTCCAGCGTTCTGGCGACGGACATCGACGACGGCGCGCTGGCCAAGGCCAAGCAGGGGATGTATCTGGAGCGCTCGCTCAAGGATGTGCCAAAAGAGGTCGCTGAACGTTACTTCAAGCCTGAAGGCGTTATGTACAAGGTGGACGAGTCCTTGAAGCCAGGCATTGACTTCCGCAAGCAGAACCTGCTGCTGGATACGTTCGACACCGGCTTTGACCTGATTATCTGCCGCAATGTAATGATCTACTTCACCGAGGAAGCGAAGGCCAAGCTCTATCACAAGTTCTCCGCCGCCCTGCGGCCGGGAGGCTATCTGTTCGTGGGCAGCACGGAGCAGATCTTCACCCCCTCCCAGTACGGATTCGAGTCGACCGAAACGTTCTTTTACCGTAAAAAATAAGCTGTATCTCCCGGCCGGGTTCCGCAAAGGACCCGGCTTTGTGCTGCGTCCTTTTGCCTGGCTTCGGGTATACGAAGCGTCTCCCGCAGTCATACTGAAATTAGAAGCCGCAGCTCCATGCCCTCTAAGCCCAATGAAAGGTCGATTCCCAATGGATAAAGATCAAGTCATACACGCGTACCGCCGCGGGCTGATTACGCGGAAAGAATGCGGACAGATTCTCGGCGTAGAGAACACGCAGTTGGACCGTCTGCTCCTCCAGGAGGAAGGGCGGCACCCAGGGCCGCACCCCGGTCCTCCTGTCGGCGGAAGCTGAAGCCATCCGCACCGCAGGTTCGGGCGATACGACAAGAGCAGCGGCACAGTTGCAACTGTGCCGCTTGGGGTGTGTGCGACAGACAGGGGGCCAGGGAACCGGCCCGGATTATAGCGGGTGAGGAGCTGCAAGGACGGAAGCTTAAGGAAGAAGGACTTTTTTTACGGAGGGGGGATTACTACTCTCTTGGGAAGAGAACAGAAAGTATGCCGCGCGTGCATCGGGATCATAGCTTAGAAACAGCCAGGGGCTTGGTAACCCGCTCTGATTCAGAGCAATGGGAACGCCGGAAATGCGATTATACAGACTCCAGGCCCCTGTGCCCAAGTCCTGTACGCATACGTATGCGCCGGACAGCTGCGTCTTCCACCCCGAGATCCGCCCCGGCGTCTGGTTAAATAGATGAGTATCTTGCCGCAGAAACTGTCCGGAATTCAAAAGATAAAGCGAATGAAAGGCCTGCCGCTCCGCTGGTTTAGGTACCGGCGAATTCCCCGAAGGCGTATCCGAGTAAGTGTAGGAACTCCACAGCTCCAGCTTGTTGCGGTCTACGATTTGCAGCCGGGTGTTGTAGGAAGGCCGATTGAGCACTGCGGCGGACCGGGAATACAAGTTAACAGTCTGCACCTCATAGGAATCTGACATGATTCCCTGTAAGTAATATTTAATGGCAAGGTAGGGGTAAGCCGCAAAATCCCAATCGTCGATTTGCAAGAATTCATATCCGGAATTGTCATCCAATGAGGCATTCCAGATTGCTAAAGCCGACTTGCTGGCCGGTTCATACAAGGAGAACTTGCTGCCCGTTCGAATCATTAGACGTTCATTTACTTTGCCGTAGGGCGCCGCCCATTTCGCTTCAGCACTGGAATCAACGGATATGGGGTATTGAAATGAACGGAGTTGGGTTCCCTGGTCATTGTATACCAATTTAATGATTTTGCCGGAAGAGGACCTGCTGATTACAATGAGCTTGTTCGGGTGTGAGAGCGTGTGAACATCCAGAATATCTTGGTTGCTGCTTAAATCCTTGATAAGCGTTCCGTCTTGGAGATCGACCAGAACCAGACGGTCTTTGGCCGCGTCTATGCGGTTATCGACCCGAACGAGAACAGAGCGGTTATCCACGGGATAGACCTGGCTGCCATTGTCACTTAATGCCGAAGATAAGATCGCTGAAGCCGGGGACGCGGCGGAATTCGCAGATGCAGTTGGGGCGGATAAAGAAGTACGACATAGAACAAGACTGGCCAGACAAATCGATCCGATAATGAGCGGGGTTAGACGGGTTCTCAAACCTCATTCCTCCTGTGGTCGTGGTAAGTGATGAACGAGCTTAAATGAAATTTGTAATCAACATATCCATAGGACTCATCTCTATCTGTTGTAGTACTTTGATCTTCACTCGGTGTGTCTCCTCGCTTTGAGCGCTCGGCAGATACCAAGTCTCCATCTTGATTAAAAGTCAGCGTTAACTCGTCATGAATAGCTTCTTGAATATAAGCATCAAATTTATTAGGGACGGGACTCTTTGTAAAACCGAGTATACTAGATTGACATAAAATGTAAATCCATTTTTTTTAAAAATATTAATTTTTATATAAAACTAGCTGTCCCAAATCGCGCAGAAACCGGTTGCCGTCCGGGAAGCGCCGGAGCGCCGGAACTGGGTATACGGCTGTGTGAGCCGGTGCGACACGGCTTCCGTATCGGAAGCGCTGCAAGAGCTGGCCGGTGCTTGAACCCAAGGGGCTGTACGAGGGCGTTCGGACCCTCTTGGGCGCTCCATAACCGGGGGGTCCCTTTTGATGAACGAGGTTATTTGCACTGGCCGTTGCTTCTTGTCAAACGGGAATCCCCTATACTATAATGAGCAAAGACATTAAGATTTTAGTGGTTTACAGTCTGAAAGTATGGGGGGAACGCTGCATGAGTTTACGTTATTTGACCGCGGGGGAAACGCACGGCCCTCAGTTGACGGCGATTATCGAGGGGCTGCCGAGCAACCTGCAGCTTGATTTTGAGCGGCTGAATCACCAATTGGAGCGCCGTCAGAAGGGCTACGGCCGCGGGCGGCGGATGCAGATCGAGAAGGATGCGGCCCAGATTGTGGGCGGTGTTCGCCACGGCTATACCACAGGAGCGCCGATTGCGCTCGTGGTAGAGAATAAGGACTGGACGCACTGGAAGAATATTATGAACATTGAGCCGATCCCGGGCAGCGACGAAGAGAAGCGGCGGGTGCACCGCCCGCGTCCGGGACATGCCGATCTGAACGGCGGCTTGAAATATAATCTGACCGATCTTCGCAACGTGCTGGAGCGTTCCAGCGCGCGGGAG
The DNA here is from genome assembly GCF_008710135.1 of Paenibacillus spiritus. GTDB lineage: Bacteria > Bacillota > Bacilli > Paenibacillales > Paenibacillaceae > Paenibacillus_AQ > Paenibacillus_AQ glufosinatiresistens. Next base: position 12,391 of record NZ_VYKK01000005.1, read on the forward strand.
ACGGCAGCCCGGGTGGCGGTCGGAGCGGTGGCGCGGCAGTTCCTGGAGCAGTTCGGAATCAAGATCGCAGGACAGGTCATCCGCATCGGGGAAATCGAAGCCCCGGCGAATGATCTGAGCGCAGACGAGCTGATCGAACAGACGGAACGCTCTTCGGTCCGGGTGGTTGATGCCGAAACGGAGAAGAAGATGGAAGCGTACATAGACCGGATCAAGGAAGAAGGAGACTCGGTCGGAGGAATTGTCGAATGCATCGTGGAAGGCGTTCCAATCGGACTCGGCAGCCATGTGCAGGCCGACCGGAAGCTGGATGCCGCCATTGCCGGAGCCGTCGTGTCGATCAATGCCTTCAAGGGCGTCGAGATCGGCATCGGCTTTGAAGCGGGCAAGCTTCGGGGCTCGCAGGTTCACGACGAGATTCTGTACGATCCGGAGCGCGGCTACTACCGGGCCAGCAACCGGCTCGGAGGCTTCGAAGGCGGCATGACCAACGGAATGCCGGTTGTGGTGCGGGGAGTCATGAAGCCGATTCCGACGCTCTACAAGCCGCTGCGCAGCGTGGATATCGACACGAAGGAACCGTTCTCCGCCCAGGTGGAACGCTCCGACGCCTGCGCCGTGCCGGCAGCCTGCGTCGTGCTGGAGAGCGTGGTGGCCTGGGAGATCGCCAAAGCGTTCCTCGACAAATTCGGCGGCGATTCGATGGAAGAGATCCGGGCCAATGTCGAGGCTTACCAGGCCCAGCTGGAGAGGTACTAAGCGATGAGGACGTTGAAGGTAGATCTGGGGGATCGCTCTTATCCGATCCATATCGGGCCGGGCCTTCTGCCGGAGGTCGGCCGGCTCTGCCGGGAGGCGGGATTCCCGCTCCAGAGTCCGCTTCTTATAGTAACGGACAGCGAGGTAGGTCCGCTGTATCTGGACCGTGTAGCTTCCTCGCTGGCGGACGAAGGGTTTCGGACTGTCGTTCACACCATTCCGTCCGGAGAGGCGTCCAAATCGCTGGAGAACTTTGAAGCGATTATGACGACCGCCATTACCGGCGGACTGGACCGCAGCTCTGCCGTGCTGGCTCTTGGCGGAGGCGTGGTCGGCGATCTGGCGGGATTTGTGGCCGCTTCGTATATGAGAGGCATCGCATTCGTGCAGCTTCCTACAACGGTTCTTGCCCACGACAGCAGCGTCGGCGGCAAGGTGGCGATCAATCATCCGCTGGCGAAGAATATGATCGGCGCCTTCCATCAGCCGAAGATGGTCGTCTACGACCTGGACGCGCTGAAGACGTTGCCCAAACGCCAGATTCTGTCCGGACTGGCCGAAGTGGTGAAGCAGGGACTCATGATCGATCCGGAATTCGTCACCTGGCTGGAAGAACATGCGGAGGGACTGGTGGCCCTCCGGCCGGATCTTATCGGAGAGGCGCTGGAACATAGCTGCGCGATCAAGGTAGGCGTTGTCACCCAGGACGAACGGGAATTCGGAATCCGGGCGATCTTAAATCTCGGGCATACGCTGGGTCATGCGATCGAGGCGGTCGGCGGCTACGGAACGTTTCTTCACGGGGAAGCCATTTCGATCGGGATGGCCGGCTCGGCTCTCCTTGCGGTCAAGCTGGGCCGGGACCGTGCGATCTACACCGATACGATCCGTGTGCTGAAGGCCTTCGGGCTGCCGACTGTGCTGCCGGACCGGTACAGCGAAGATGAACTGATCGAGGCGATGATGCACGACAAGAAATTCAAGCAGGGCAAAGTCACCTTTATCCTTCCGGAGTCGATCGGCTCGGTGAGCATCGTGGAAGGCATCGAAGAGAGTGCGGTACGAGAAGTGATCGGCCAATTGAAGAAGGGGGACAGCCCATGGTGAACCGGGGCATACGCGGCGCGGCAACGGTCAGCCGCAACGATGAACAGGAAATTCTTCAGGAGACGGCAATCCTGCTGCGCGAGATTGTGGAACGCAACGGCTTCAAGCCTGAGGATGTAAGCTGCGTCTGGATCACCATGACCCAGGATCTGGATGCCACCTTCCCGGCGCAGGCGGTGCGCCGGCTGGAGGGCTGGGAGCTCGTTCCGCTGATGTGCGCCGTCGAGATTCCGGTGCAGGGCAGTCTGCCGCGCTGCATCCGGCTGCTCGTACAGGTGAACACGGACAAGAGTCAGCGTGAGATCCGTCATGTCTATCTGGGCGAAGCGCAGCGACTGCGGCCGGACCTGGCCGAGGAATAATCCTGATTTCGGGTTGTCAAAGCAAGGCGTTATCGAGTATAGTGGTCTTAGCCGAGTAGAGCAGAGTTGAGCGAAGTTGAGCAGAGCAGAGCGAAGTACATATGGAAGGATGCGGGACACCGGGTAAGAACCGGAATCCGCCTGGCGTAGCCCTTCATTGACCGCCGATTGGCGCACGGGTCCACAGGGACCGGTGGCTGACGGAAGGAAGATGGCGGGAGAACGGCCGCGGCACCTGCGCATCCTCTGCATGGTCCTATGCGAATGCCAACCACCTCTGTCCTATGGGCAGAGGTTTTTTGTATAGTCTTTTTTGTATAGTCAGAAGAAGGAGGAACGAGCGAAATGACGAGTCCCAAGGTAGAGCAAGTCCTGTCCCTGGCACGGCAGTACAATCTGATTCCGGTCGTCAAACGCCTGCTGGCCGATATGGAGACGCCGATCCGGCTGTTTCAGCGCTACGCAGAGCGCGACCGGGCGTTTTTACTTGAAAGTGTGGAGGGCGGGGTCCAATGGGCGCGTTATTCGTTCATCGGCAGCGATCCGTTCCTTCTGATTACCGGGAAGAAAGGCGAAGTTCACGTCGAGATCGGCGGCCAGCAGCGAACGCTCACAGGCAAGCCCGTCGAGGAGCTGAAGACGCTGCTGCGCTCCTACCGCTCTCCGAAATTGCCGGAAATGCCGCCCTTCACAGGCGGAGCGATCGGATTCTTCGGCTACGATCTGCTTCAGTATTACGAGAAGCTTCCGGCGCACGCCAAGGACGATCTGCAAATGGACGACATCCGGTTCATGTTCTGCGACCGCATCATCGTCTTCGATCATGTGAAGCAGCAGATTCTGCTGGTCGGCAATCTGCATGTGAAGGACGGCGATACCGACGAGAATATCCGGACCAACTATGAAGCGCTGGTGCGCAAGCTGGATGAGACGGCGGAGGAGCTTCACCGGGAAGGACCGAAGGAGAACCTCAACACCCGCAGCATTCCGCAGGAGACGGAGCTGGGCCGGATTGAGTCCAACCTGACGAAGGAGCAGTTCATTGCCAATGTGGAACAAGCCAAGGCGTATATCCGGGCGGGCGATATCTTCCAGGTGGTCCTGTCCCAGCGCTTCCATATCGACACCGAAGCTTCGCCCCTTCAGGTCTACCGGGTGCTGCGCACCGTCAACCCGTCCCCCTATATGTACTATTTGAAAATGGATGAGGACATCATCGTCGGCACCTCTCCGGAAGCGCTCGTCAAAGTAGACGGCGACCGGGTGGAGACCCGGCCGATTGCCGGAACCCGTCCCCGGGGCAAGAGCGAAGCGGAAGACCGGGAACTCGCCGCCGAACTGCTTGAGGATGAGAAAGAGCGGGCGGAGCATCTCATGCTGGTCGATCTGGGCCGCAACGATCTGGGCAGGGTATCGGCTTTTGGAACGGTAAAATGCGATTCCTTCATGGAGATCGAGAAGTACTCCCATGTGATGCATATGGTATCGAATGTCTCCGGCACGCTGGCCGAAGGCAAAGATTTCTTCGACGCCTTTCTGTCCTGCCTGCCGGCCGGCACCGTCTCCGGCGCTCCGAAACTGCGGGCGATGGAGATTATTGCGGAGCTGGAGAAAGAGGCGCGCGGCGCCTACGCCGGAGCGATCGGATATCTGGGCTTCTCCGGCAATATGGATTCCTGCATTACCATCCGGACGATCATTTTCCGCGGAGGCCGCGCTTATGTTCAGGCGGGAGCCGGCATTGTCTGGGATTCGGTGCCGGAGAAGGAGTATGAAGAGACCGTCAACAAAGCGGCAGGAATGCTGAAGGCCATCCGCATCGCGGAGGCCATGTTCCCGAGACGCAGTCAGGAGAGCGGCATACTGAATCAGGATTACTTGTACCGGGTGCGTTGACCCGGGGAGGAAGCGGAGGAAGGAGAAGATGAGAATGAGTGCAAATGCCCAGCAGCTTATGCAGGAAGGAATCAGCAGCCTGCTTCAGGGACGGAATCTGGAGCGCGGCGAAGCGCGCGCGCTTATGGGCGCGATCATGGAGGGTGAAGCGACTGCGGCCCAGATCGGGTCGATGCTGACGGCTCTACGAATAAAGGGAGAGACGGTCGAGGAAATTACCGGCTTCGCAGAAGCGATGCGCGGATTCGGCAGCCGGGTCTCCACCGAGAACCGAAGACTGCTCGATACCTGCGGCACCGGCGGGTCGGGCATCCATAAGTTCAATATCTCGACGGTCTCCGCCCTGATCTCGGCGGCGGCCGGTGTGCGGGTCGCCAAGCACGGCAACCGCTCGGCTTCCGGCCGCGTCGGCAGCGCCGATGTGCTGGAGGCGCTCGGCGTCGGCATTCATCTGAATGCGGAGCAGGCCCGCCGCTGTCTCGACAGCATCGGCATCTGTTTTCTCTTTGCGCAGATTTATCATCCGTCGATGAAGCATGCCGCCGCTCCGCGGCGGGAACTGGGCTTCCGCACCGTCTTCAATATGCTTGGCCCGCTGACCAACCCGGCGGGGGCCGACCGCCAGCTTCTCGGCATTTATGACCGCGAGAAGACGGAGACGGTGGCAGCGGTACTGAGAGAGCTGGGTTCGAGACGGGCGATGGTCGTCAGCAGCCTGGAGGGCCTGGACGAGATCAGCATTTCGGGACCAACCCGGGTCTCCGAGCTGCGGGGCGGCGAAATCAGAACCTATGAAATCCGGCCGGCAGACCTGGGGCTTCAGGAGCACCGGCTGCAGGATGTTCTTGGAGGAGATGCTGCCGAGAATGCGGCGATTATCCGCTCTGTGCTGGAAGGCGTCCTCACCCCGTACCGGGACATTGTGCTGGCCAATGCGGGAGCATGCATCTACGTGGCAGGACTGGCCGACAGCCATGCGGAAGGGGTCCGGACGGCTGCCGGGACAATCGATTCGGGCGCGGCGCTCCGCAAGCTGGAGCAGCTTACAGCCCTCACAAAGGAGCTTCAATATGTATCTGGATAAAATTGTCGCCACCAAAAAACAGGAAGTCGCGCTCCTGGAGCGATCTTTTAACCGGCTTGAGGCGGAGCGCGCCGTCTTGGCGATGGCCCCGACCCGCGGGTTCCGGCGCAGACTGACCGAGGGCCGGAACCGGTCCATGGGGCTGATTGCGGAAGTCAAGAAAGCTTCGCCGTCCAAGGGGTTGATCCGGCCGGATTTCAATCCGGTCCGAATCGCCGAAGCCTATGCGGCGGCAGGCGCCGATTGTCTGTCCGTGCTGACCGATGAATCGTACTTTCAGGGAAGCGGGGATTACCTGCGGCAGATTCGCGCAGCCGTGGATCTGCCGCTGCTGCGCAAAGATTTCATCATCGACGAGCGGCAGATTGTTGAAGCCCGTCTGCTGGGAGCGGACGCGGTGCTGCTGATTGCAGCGATCCTGGAGCCTTCCGTGCTTCGGGCTTTGGCCGACAAAGCGGCTTCTCTCGGGCTGGATGTGCTGATTGAAGTGCACAGCCGGGCGGAATTGGAGGCTGTGGCTTCCACCGGAGCATTTGAGCTTCAAGGCGCCATGCTTGGCATCAACAACCGGAATCTGCATACCTTCGAGACGTCGCTGGCAGTGACGGAGGAACTGGCCGCCCTTGCGGTCCCCGGCGTGCCGGTCATCAGCGAGAGCGGGATTGCAGGACCGGAAGACATTGCTTATCTGGCTTCAGCCGGAGCGGTCGGCGTGCTGGTGGGCGAGTATTTCATGTGCCGCGATGACGTAGAGGAAGCGGTACATGGCCTGCTCGGCCGACTTCCGGCCGGCAAAGGGCGAGGGTGAAGAAATGGCCGGGTGCGGGACAAAAGTGAAAATTTGTGGACTTCAGGACGTTGAAGTGCTAAAATCTATGGTAGATTTAGAGATCGACTATATCGGACTCGTCTTCGCGCCGAGCCGCCGCAGGGTAACGGCCGGACTGGCGGCAGAGCTGGCCGCCGAGCTGAAGAACTGGCGGAACGGGGAGCCTCCTCTGGCTGCCGGTGTATTCGTGAATCCGGGCCCGGAGGAACTGGACCGGATTCTGGCCGAGGTGCCGCTGGCCGTCGTGCAGCTGCACGGCGAAGAGAGCCCGGAATACTGCCGGGAGACGAGACGGCGCCATCCGGGTATTCAGGTGTGGAAGGCGCTGTCCGTCGGCGGCGAGGAAGAGGAACGGAATGCAGGCAGCGCCCCCGGACACGGACCTAAGGATCTGGACCCTTACGCCGGAGCCGTCGATGCCGTGCTGCTGGATACCTTCGATCCGGCCCGGCGGGGCGGATCGGGCAAGACGTTTGCCTGGGAGCGGATTCCGGCTTATCGGCAACGGGCCGAGGAGCTGGGCCTGCCGCTCTTCGTTGCCGGAGGACTCCATCCCGGCAACGTCCGGGAGCTGACCGGAGCTTATATGCCATACGGAGTGGATGTCTCCAGCGGAGTGGAGACTGAAGGGGCGAAGGATATCGCCAAGATGAAGGCTTTTGTCGAAAGGGTGAAAGGTTAATGAACCAGCAAGTACCGGACCAGCAGGGCCGCTTCGGCTCATTCGGGGGCCGTTTTGTACCCGAGACCTTAATGAACGCGCTGATTGAACTGGAGGAGGCCTACCGCAAGTTCAGCGCCGACCCGGAGTTCGGGCGTCAGGTGGACTATCTGCTGAAGCAGTATTCAGGACGGGAGACGCCGCTCTACTATGCGGAGCGGCTCACCGAGACGCTGGGCGGACCCCGGATCTATCTGAAGCGCGAGGATCTGAACCACACCGGCGCGCACAAGATCAACAACGCGATCGGACAGGGCATCCTGGCGAAGATGATGGGCAAGAAGAAGGTCATTGCCGAGACGGGTGCCGGCCAGCACGGCGTGGCCACGGCAACGGTTGCCGCCCTGCTCGGCCTGGAGTGCAAGGTCTTCATGGGCGAAGAGGATACGCGCCGCCAGCAGCTTAATGTCTTCCGGATGAAGATGCTCGGAGCCGAAGTGGTTCCGGTGACCTCCGGCAGCCGGACGCTGAAGGATGCAGGCAATGAAGCGCTCCGCTACTGGGTCAGCCATGTCGATGATACCTTCTACGTGCTCGGCTCCGTGGTGGGACCTCATCCGTACCCGATGATGGTCCGCAATTTCCAGCGCGTCATTGGAGATGAGACGCGGCGGCAGATTCTGGAGGCGGAAGGCCGCCTGCCGGATTTGCTTGTCGCCGCCGTCGGCGGCGGCAGCAACGCGATCGGGATGTTTTATCCTTTTGTCGAAGATGAAGGGGTAGGCATGATCGGCGTGGAAGCGGCAGGCCGAGGCATTGATACGCCGTATCATGCCGCCACGATGAGCAGAGGCACGAAGGGCGTATTCCAAGGCTCGATGAGCTATCTGCTCCAGGACGAGTACGGACAGGTGCAGGAGGCCCATTCCATCTCGGCGGGTCTGGATTATCCGGGCGTCGGTCCGGAGCATTCTTACCTGAAGGATATCAAGCGCGCGCAGTACGTTCCGATTACCGACAAGGAAGCGCTGGATGCGCTGAAGCTGCTCTGCGTAACAGAAGGGATTATTCCCGCTCTGGAATCCGCCCATGCCATCGCCCATGTAGCCAAGATCGCGCCCGAACTGTCCAGTGAGGATGTCGTCGTGATCTGTCTCTCCGGGCGGGGCGACAAGGACGTGGAGTCGATTATGGCTTATACGGAAGGAGAGGGATCGCTGTGACTGCACAAACGACCAACCGGATCGACGAGGCCTTCGCTCGGCTGAAGCGGGAAGGGCGCACGGCGCTGATTCCGTTTCTCACCGTTGGAGACCCCGATATTGCCGCGACTCTGGAGATTATCCGGGAACTCGAATCGGCCGGCGCCGATGTTCTGGAACTCGGCGTTCCCTATTCCGACCCGCTGGCAGACGGTCCCGTGATCCAGCGGGCGTCTTCCCGGGCGCTCCGGGGCCGGGTCAATCTCCGCGTCTGCATGGAGACGGCCCGGCAGGCCAGAGAGAACGGCAGCGAACTGCCGTTCATTCTGTTCACCTATTACAATCCGGTGCTGCAGATGGGCCTGGATGCCTTTTTTGCAGAATTAACGAACCATGAGATCAGCGGGCTGATTATCCCGGATCTTCCGGTCGAAGAATCGGCCGATATGCGCCGCCGCAGCTCGGAAGCGGGCATCAGTCTGATTCCGCTGGTTGCGCCAACCTCGGATGAGCGGATCGCCCGAATTGTGGACGGAGCAAGCGGGTTCGTCTACTGCGTCTCTTCCCTGGGCGTTACGGGCGAGCGTGCCTCGTTTCATTCGGATGTGGACCGGTTCATCCATTCGGTGAGGGAAGCTACCGATCTGCCCGTTGCGGTCGGATTCGGCATTTCGACAGCCGAGCAGGTGGAGCGCTTCTCCCGGATCTGCGACGGAGTAGTGGTCGGCAGCGCCATCGTGCGCAAGGTTGAAGAAGCGATTCCGCTGCTGGAGAATCCGCAGACCCTTGCTGAGGGTCTGTTGCAAATCCATGATTTTGTGGCACAATTAAAACCTAAGGCGTGAGCCGACTTGCATGCAGATCCCCTCGTACAGAGGGGGATATTTGAATAGTGGAGGAAGATCGATGAAGCCGAAACCGCATATCGTCAACCTGCCGGTGTATAAGCCGGGCAAGCCCATCGGTGAAGTGCAAAAGGAATTCGGACTGAGCGAGGTCATCAAGCTGGCTTCCAACGAGAATCCGTACGGACCGGCCCCCAGCGCCAAAGCGGCCATTCTGGGCGTCCTGGATGAGATCAGCCTGTATCCGGATGGCTCTGCCATTGAACTGACCTCCGAGCTTGCCGGACGTCTGGGCGTCGAGAATGATCAGATTCTGTTCGGCTGCGGATCGGACGAAATCATAGCGCTGATTGCCAGAGCTTTCTTCCTGCCGGGCGACGAGACCATCATGGCGGATCAGACCTTCTCGGTCTACAAGAGCAATGCCGACATTGAAGGAGCGGTCAGCATTGAGGTGCCTCTCAAGAACGGGACCCATGATCTGGATTCCATGCTGGCGGCCGTGACGGAGAAGACGAAGGTCATCTGGATCTGCAATCCGAATAATCCGACCGGAACGATTGTCTCCCGTACGGCGCTGGAGTCGTTCCTAGACGCCGTTCCATCCTCCGTGCTCGTAGTCCTGGACGAAGCCTATTATGAATATGTGACCGATTCCGATTATCCGGACGGCATTGCCCTTCTGCCCCGGTACCGCAATCTGGCGGTGCTCCGGACTTTCTCGAAGATTTACGGCTTGGCCGCGCTGCGCATCGGATACGGAGTGGCTTCGCCGGGTGTGATCCAGCTCATCAATCAGGTGCGCGAGCCGTTCAACACAACGGCGCTGGCTCAAGCAGCCGCACGGGCGGCGCTGAACGATCAGGCGTATGTGGAAGAATGCCGGGACCGGAATGCCCGGGGAATCGTTCAGCTTCAGGGAGAGTTCGACCGGCTGGGCCTGGATTATTACCCGGCTCACGGCAACTTCATCATGGTCGATGTGCGCAAGCCGGCTGTGGACGTCTTTCAGCAGCTGATGCGCAGAGGAGTCATTGTAAGAGCCGGCTTCGGATTATATCCGACCTGGGTGCGGGTGACGGTAGGGTCCGCGGAGCAGAACCGCGTCTTTATCCGGGAGCTGGAAGCGGTGCTGCAGGAGGAGAGCGTGCAGGCTTGAAGAAGATCGAACCGTAAAGCCTGCGCTGCGGAAACTTAATGGGGAAGGGTTGTACGAAAGACATGACCAAAATTGCGATTTTTGGCGTCGGCCTGATCGGCGGCTCTCTGGCGCTGTGCTTCAAGGGAAGAGACGGAATGACGGTGGTCGGCCATGCGCACCGGCCGGAATCCGCGGCCAGATATGTGAGCAGAGGGGTCGTCGACAGCGCAACGCTGTCTTTCGAGGAGGCGGCGCTGGGAGCCGACTTCATCTTCCTCTGCGTGCCGGTGGGCAAGCTGGAAGAGTACCTTCACCGGCTCAGCGAGCTGCCGCTGAAGGACGGCTGCATTATAACCGATGTCGGCAGCACGAAGGCAGGCATCGCACACTGTGCCAAAGCGCTGGATCTGGGCGGCGCGACGTTCATCGGCGGCCATCCGATGGCCGGTTCCGAGCGTTCTGGCGTTGAGGCGGCTTCGAGTCTGCTGTTCGAGAACGCCTACTACGTCCTTACCCCTCAGCCGGGGGCTTCCGAAGACGCCTATCTGGCGCTTCACAGCCTGCTTCAGCACACCCGCGCGCATATTGTAAGAATGGACCCCGAGCGCCACGACGAGATTGTCGGAGCGATCAGCCATCTTCCGCATGTGATTGCCGTGGCGCTGGTGAAGCAGATTCACGATTACGATGATGAGGATTCGCTCTACAGCACGCTGGCGGCCGGCGGCTTCCGTGACATTACGCGCATTGCTTCCAGCGATCCGGTAATCTGGCGGGATATTCTGCTGAGCAACCGCAGCGTGATGCTGGAGCTGCTTCAGGATTGGAACCGGGGGATTGAACGGTTCATGGGGCTTCTGGAGACGTCGGACGGAGACGGTATTCAGCGCGCCTTCGCCGAGGCGGGAGACTTCCGGGGAAGACTTCCCGAGCGGCGCAAGGGAATCATTACTCCGTTGTTCGATCTGCATATTGATGTGCCGGACCATCCCGGCATCATCGGCCGGATCGCTACCGAACTCGGAGACCGGGGCATCAACCTCAGCAACATGCAGATAATCGAGAGCCGCGAGGATGTGCCTGGCATCCTGAGGCTGTCTTTCCGGCAGGAGAAGGACTGGGAGCGGGCGAGAGAACTGCTTCAGCATCAGGATTATACGGTATATGTCTGAATACCACATTCATGGATAGAGGCGGCCGGGATTCTCCCGGCCGCCTTGCTGCGGATCGGGACATTGGGGCGGGGACATTGGGACGGAGCCCGGACAAGTCTGCACCGAGGTCAGCGAACAAAAAAAAGACCGCTTACAAGAAGCGGCCTCTGCTCACTGGAGCAGTAGTATTGGATAGGAGTGGAGAGAAACCATACTGTACTTTTATTATATGTATACGTTTACATTCTGTCAACCCCTTTTTTGAAAATGCTTACTTTGCGAGAGAGGCTGCGGAAAATCAGTCCCGGGCATCTAAAGATGGCGCTTTCGTGTCGACAAGGAACCGGTTTCTATTAAATGGAATAAGGTTACAAGTCTGTTTTTGTCACAACAGACCGAAGTGTGATACACTGAATTAGTATTTTTAGAGAATAGAGAGAAAGATCGACTCCCCATACCCATTGACTGAACAGCCGAAGTTGTGAATATACATAGTGATTGTGCGAGCAGAATGGTTAATTTATTTTGGAGAGACCGCAACTTTTTGACTCCCGGCCGGTACCTATTGATACATACGGCGGGGAACGACGTGCTATGGCGAGGAGGACTCACCCACCATGACGGATTCCCAGTTAATTCAGCAGATCAAACAAGGCGATACGGAGCTCTATTCGGAGCTGATGCGCCGCTACCAGCGTAAAATTCTGGCTTTTGTCTATCATATGCTTAAGAGTTCGCAGTTGGAGCACGCCGCAGAGGACCTTTGTTCCGAAACGTTCTACAAAGCGTTCAGAAGCCTTCATTCCTTCCGGGAAGTCGATGCCTCGTTCTCAACCTGGCTGTATACGATTGCCCGCAATACGGTTCTGAGCGAGCTGCGCAAGCAGCGGGCTGGCAATGTCTCTCTTGAGGAGAGCGGCTACACGCCTGTGGCGCCTGCGGATGTGGCCCCTGAACAAGCGGTGCTGCGAAGCGAACGAATGAATCTGGTGCGCCAGGCCATTAATAATTTGCCCGAGAAACAGCGCTCCGCGCTTATTTTGCGCGAGTACGACCAGATGGATTACCAGGAAATCGCCCTGGTTCTGGAACAGAGCGTCAGTTCCGTTAAATCGCTGCTGTTCCGCGCGAGAAGCAGCGTGAAGCTTCAATTGGAATCTTACTTTTATGAACCTCTATATGATGAGCACACCGAGAGGATGAACAGCCAATGAATTGCAGGGAAGCGCAGGAACGGATGCCGCTTCTGATCGATGTCAATCCCCAGGACCCCGAACGCAGACAGCTGGAACGTCATCTGTCGGACTGCGCCGGTTGTCAGGCGGAATGGGCGTTGCTTCAGGAAGGCAGCTTTCTGGCGCAATCCCTGCAGGATGCGGTCAGCGATGAACGCGCCGAGGCTATCAACGCCCGGGTTATGGAACGTATTTATCTGGAGAACCCTTGGCTTCTTCCGGGGGACGGCAAGAGCGCAGGGACGTCGGTGCCGTTTCGCCGGCGTCTTATGCTCTGGATCTCCTGCTTCTTGGCCGTGTTCCTGAGCAGTGTTCTCTACTTCGTCTTCTTCCAGCACAGCGCGGAGCCCTCCGCCGCTTCCAGCGGCATGATGCCGACCGGAGTCGCAGGATCGGCGGGCTGGGATCTGGCGCAGCCGGTAGCGTCCAGCCAGAGCGGAATATTCGAACCGCTCGTTGTGAACATGGACCCGACCCATCCGGAATATTGGATGCTGCTGTCGATGCTCGGCATCGCGCTGTCCGTCTTCTCGCTGCTTCGTCTCAATCGCTACCGCAGACAATAAGAGCCTTGTGTCCGCTTCGCCGGGCAGAGGCTCTTTCTTCTGGACGGCGGGACAAATGCAGGCTGCCTATGGTAAAGTAATAAAAACAATGAAAGGTGGATGTCATTTGATGTTAATCGGATTGATTCGTCACGGTCTGACCGATTGGAACGCCGTGGGAAGAATACAGGGACAAAGTGACATACCCCTTAACGACGAAGGCCGCAGACAGGCACAACTGCTCGCCGATCGGCTTCAGGAAGAGCCTTACCGCTGGGATGCCTGCATCACTAGCCCGCTCAGCCGGGCCGAGGAGACAGGCCGGATCATTGCCGGGAAGCTTGGCATTCCTCTTCTGGAGCCCGATGAACGGTTGCGCGAACGCTATTACGGTCAGATCGAAGGATTGACCGCCGAGGAGCGCGAAGCGAAATGGGGAACAGCCTGGGATCAGCTGGACCTGGGCCAGGAGAAAGATGAGCCTCTGCAGGCCCGGGCGCTTGCTTTTATGGAAGAAATCTCTTCCAGGCATCCGGATCAGAATCTGCTTGTCATAACCCACGGCGGCTTGCTGGCGCAGCTATATATCGCGCTCTATAAGAACCAATACCGGGAGCGCATCGGCAATCTGTCCCTGACTATACTGGAGAAAAAGGAAGCGGCATGGAATCCGCTGCTCTATAATTGCACCCGCCATATTTTGCAGAACCAGCGATAACCCGCCAACGATAACCCGTCAGCGGGTTATTTTTTTTGCCAGCAATGGAATAAAAAAAGCTTCATTTCCCATAATGGTATTAAAACGGCGAGGCGATGATGCGATGAATCTGGCGGAAATGCTCAGTTACGCGGATATCGGTCAGCTCCATGAGATGGCGAACCGGTACCGGTGTCCGAGTCAGACCCATTCCAAGCATGAACTGATCCAGTCACTGCTGGTGGCGCTTGGCAGCAATCAAGTGCTGGAATCTCTCATTCGGGAAAGCTCCCGCGCCGATCTCCGGTTCCTGAATGACCTGTTGTTCGATGACCGTCCCTTCCTCACCCCGGAAGATCTGCTGGCAGCCGCCGCCCGGGCGGCCTTCGACGAAGAAGGGAAGGGAAATCCACGGGAGAGAATCGCCCGGTTCAAGAACGGAGGCTGGCTGTACAGTGGTATTTCCGCACAGTCCCGTTACCTGTACCAGGTGCCCCGGGATTTGAAGAAGCGGGCCCGGCTCACCATGGGGCGTCTTCTGCAGGAGTCTGTCGGCGGAGCGGAAGAACCGGAAGCTTACCGGGATGAGGGGAATCTGGCGGCGGCGGATCTTGAAGCGCTGCTGCGTTTTATCGGAGAGTACCGGCCCGAGATCAGTTTGGACGGCGGCATGCACAGACGGTACCAGCAGCTCCTGATGAGCGCCCTGCATATCCAGGAGCCTCTGCTCGCCAAGGGAGGCTGGCGGTTCGGCTACGGCCGGGCCTGCGAGCACTATCCGCCAAGGCTTGCGCTGCTGGCCGACTATGCCAGGCACCGCCGATGGACGGCGGAAGAAGGCGGCCGGCTGGAGCTTACGTCCGCCGGGGCCGAACGGCTGGAAGAAGGAAAATCGGAATCGCTGTTAAACCTTTTCTCGTTTTGGTTAAGACTTTATAAAGGCGCAGTACCCAATCTTCCTTCTCTGGTTTATTGGATCAGCACCGCGGCGGCAGAGAACTGGATTGAAGTGCCTGCGCTCCAGCACAATCTCGATTACCTGATCAAACCGTTCTATTATGATACTCCGGAAACCATTCTGGAGAACCGCATTCTGCGGACGATGCTTCATTTGGGAATGATTCGAGCCGGCGATACCGCTGCCGGCCCTGTTATCCGGATAACGGAACGGGGACGGGAGGCGGCCGCAGCGGTGACAGCGGGTTAGAACGGTCGATCGGGCGCAAAGGAGGGGTAACTTGCGAATCGGGTTAGGGAACTACATACCGCAGCTTCATGAATCGTTCTATGTGGCGGAAGGAGCCAAGCTGATCGGCGATGTGAGGCTCGGCGAGCGCTCCAGCGTCTGGTTCAATGCCGTGCTCCGGGGCGACCTGGCCCCCGTCCTCATTGGTCGGCGCTGCAATATCCAGGATGGAGCTATCGGACATGTAGCTAGCGAACACCCTCTGATACTGGAAGACGACATCACAGTGGGACACGGAGCTATTATACATGGCTGCCGGATAGGCAGCGGCACATTAGTCGGAATGGGAGCAATTGTACTGAACGGGGCGCAGATCGGTGAATATGCTTTAATAGGAGCCGGGTCGGTGGTCACCGAGAACAGTATTCTTCCTCCTTATACGCTCTCTCTCGGAACGCCGGCCAAGGTCGTACGGGAGCTGACCGAGCAGGATTTGCTCCGGATGAAGCGCACCTGCGAGAGCTATATACAGAAAGCCCAAGAATACGGAACTCTCTTACACAGCGGAGGTGTATCGAATGGACAAAATGAAAGCAACCTATGAAGTGATGTTGGGGCTGGCAGCGGAAATGGTCTGGGACGAGGCGCTTCGCAAGCGCCGCTGCGACATCTTGTACCGGGAGATCGACACGGCGCTGGCTGCCGGAGACGAGAACGCATTCCGCCATCTGACCGAAGAGTTGAAGAGCCTTGCATAAGCAGGACACCATACAGCAACCATCAAGAACGGGGACGGCCGCTCTTTCCAATCGGGAAGAAGCGGCCGTCCTTGTCTCGAACGGGCGTCAGCTTGCAGAGCCAAAACCAAACAAGGTAGAATAGGAAGGAACGGCCTGATCGCGTGCGGTCAGGCTTTTTGAGGTCTATAAGGAGGACAAGCTGTGCGTCGCATTGGAGTCTGGATTCAAGAAGGATTAACCCGCCGATGGGTCATCTGGGCCCTGCTGGCGATCAATATTCCGGGTACCGTCTACGGGTATATTTGGTATGGGAATCAAATGGACTATACCGCTTCTACACAGCCGGCCTGGGTGCTTCCGTTTGTTCCCGACAGCCCTACGGCCAGTCTCTTCTTCTCGCTGGCCCTGCTGTTTCTGCTCTATCCGCCCCGGAGCGTAGGGGGAACCGTCGTCCGGAATCTGGTGGAAGCGCTGGCGGTTGTGACTTCATTCAAATACGGCGTCTGGGCGGTCACGGTTATCCTGGCGGGCGGCTATCAGGGAGGAACGCTGGATCTGAAAGACGGGATGTTGATCTTCTCCCATGCGGGAATGGCGCTGGAGGCGCTGCTCTACGCCGGTAAATTCGGCTGCCGCCGCATGATCCCGGCAGCGCTCGGCTGGGCGATTCTCAATGATCTGGTGGACTATACCCTTGGCGTATATCCGTGGCTGCCGAGCGAACTGGAGGATAATGTCGTCCAGGTTCAGTATTTCACGCTCATGCTGAGCCTCTTCAGCGGTGCCTTGGCCTGGCTTGCCTCCCGGGATGACTGGTCGCCGTCAGGCCAAAGACCGCGAACCCGTATGCGGAGGCCATAATTTTTGCAGTTCTACCCCTTGTCCCCCGGCATACATATAGGGCAGGAGGGATGTCTCATGCGACGGCTGTGGGTGCGGATCATGCTGATAGCTGGATTGGTAGGGGCGGCCGCGCCGCCGGCGGCAAGGGCGGCGGCGACTGGAGACCGGATGTTGGCCGGAACCGGAGAGGCGGGGTTCCGTTCTTTTGCAGCGGCTTCCCGCGGACCGCAGCAGACCGGCGAAGCGGAGCGGGCTTCCGCGGCTCCTGCGGCGGATACCATTCTCTCGCCGAAGGCGGGAGCCTTGAAGATGGATGAGGAAGCGCAGGCGCTGTATGAGCGTGTGCTGGAGGGGGATTTGACCAAAGCCCAGGCGGGAATTGATGAAATATCGCGGCTGTTTCTGGCCGGTTCATTCAAAGGACTGACCTCGGTGGAGGGCGTGCAGGCTTTCTCCGGCGCCATTACCGATGTGAAGGACGCGCTCGCCGCCGTACAGATCCAGCCGGACCGGCTGGAGGCGGCAGCGGCCAGGCTAAGATTTGCCGCCGACAGTCTGGCGCATCCCCGGGCCCCTCTCTGGAGCCAGTCCTACAAGCTGATGGCGGAAGACCTGCGGAATCTGGAGAAGAGCGCAGCCGCAGGCGACGGAGAAGGATGGGACCGCGCCGTCTCCTCCATTCAGTCCCGGTACAGCCATATCCGGGCAGCCGTGCTGATCTCCCGGGGCCCGTCCGAAGTCAATGCTTTTGAGAGCTGGCTGAGACAAGCGGCGAACCCCGGCAACGGGGGCGAGCGTCCGGAACGGGCACAGCTTCTTCAGATGGTCTCCTACGGGCGCGATGCCCTGCGGACCTTGTTCGGCAAGGAGAAGGATGAGCCTGCGCTGTCGCTGCCGCTGCCGGAACGAACCTTGGGCGGCTGGGGCTGGTTGGCTTGGGGATTCATTGCCGCCGCTCTGATCTATACGGCCTGGCGCAAATACAGGGGAGGGCAGAAAGCGTGGCGTCCCAGATAGCCGCCTGATTGCGGATGCCGGTCCCTACAAGCAACAAGCAACCCTGCCGGGAAGAGATGCAGCCTCTCTCCCCGGCAGGGTTCTTGCGGTTCCTTATTAGACTTTCTTAGACTTCATTAGACTTCCCGGAAGCCTTCTCCCTGAACGTCGTGGACGTCGCTGATAATGACAAAAGCTCGGGGATCGACAGACTTGACGAGCTGGCTGAGCTGCCGGATCTCCTGACGCGACACCACGCAGTAGACCATATGCTTGGCCTGCTTGGAATAAGCGCCGATCGAAGGAATCAGGGTCGCGCTCCGGTCCAGGTCGGTCGTGACCAGCCGGGCAATCTCTTCGCCGTGGTCGGTAATAATCGTGAAGGCTTTGGCGGCATAGGCGCCTTCCTGGATGAAGTCGATGACCCGGGAAGCGATGAACACGGCAACCAGCGTGTAGAGCACGCGTTCTTTGGTAATAAAGAGCAGGGAAGCGCCGATGATCACCACGTCGGAGGCGAGAATGAACTGGCCCATGCTCCAGCCGAATTTGCGGCCGACGATACGGGCGACGATATCGACGCCGCCGGTTGTTCCGCCGAACCGGAAGACGATGCCGAGTCCGAGTCCAAGCGTGACGCCCGCGTAGAGCGAGGCCAGAATGAAGTCCTGCTTGGTGGCGAAAGGCTCGATCCAGCCGAGGTGGATCGCCCGTTCGAAGAGCCACAGGAAGAAGGACAGGGAGCCGATGCCGACGCCGGTATAGACAATCTGGCGGCCGCCGAGCATTTTCCAGCCCATCAGAAAGAGCGGAAGGTTAATCAGCAGCGTGGTCAGGAAGATCGGAATCCCGAAAGCGTAATTGAGCAGGATTGTAATCCCGGTCACGCCGCCCTCCATTAATTCGTTCGGAAGGATAAAATAGAGAAGTCCGAAGGCGTAAACAGCCGTTCCCAGCATAATCGGGGCAACGGTTCTGGCGATGGCGTTAAGTTTGGATGAATTCATGAGAAATCCCTCGTTGTAGCCCGATTGAACGGGCGGAATAGGCCGCAGCAGGCGCTCTGTTCCTTAGTATAACCCTGCATGCGGAAGTTAAAAAAGATTTGTCTTCAAAACGTCTTTACGATAACATAGGGGCAAACAGAAGGCAATAAAGACCTGAGGGGATGAGAGAGAAGGTATGAGCAAAAGTCTGGAGGACATCCAGCGGGAAGTCGATGCCTACATATCCCAGTTCAAGGAAGGCTATTTCAGTCCGCTCTCCATGCTGGCCCGCATGTCGGAAGAAGTGGGAGAGCTTGCCCGCGAGGTGAACCATCAGTTCGGCGAGAAGCCGAAGAAGGCCGACGAGGCCGACAATTCCATTGAACTGGAGCTCGGAGACATCCTGTTTATTACGATTTGCTTCGCGAATTCTTTGGGAATCGACCTTACGGAAGCACACGATAAAGTGATGCACAAGTTCAATACCCGGGACAAGGACCGCTGGACGAGAAAAGACACCGAGTAGGCGTCTTCCGCATATGCTGGAGCATATGACGGAGGTAGGTGCCAACATGAGTCCCGAGGAATATGTGCAAGAAGCGTACCGCTGCATTTTGCGCAGCGATTTTGCCGAGGCGATTCTGTGCTTCGAGGCGGCCATTGCCGCCCGGCCGGATGACGCGCAGGTGCGCTACCGCTGTTCCATCACCTATGCGCGGAACGGGCGGCTGGACCGGGCGGTAGAACATGCGCAGGCTGCGGTGGATCTGGCGGGGGAAGAGCATCCGGAATACCGGCTCCATCTTCAGCATTTGCAGGCGATGACGCTCGTTCAGGAAGCCCGGAGGCTGTTGGAGCAGGAGAAGGGAAAGGGAATCAATCCCTATCATCCGGTTACCTTATTAAAAGAAGCCGTCTCGCTTGATCCGCTCTACGGAGACGCCTATGTCTGGCTGGCGCTGGCTTACAGCCGGGTCAACGAGCATCTTCCCGCCATTTCCGCGCTTCGGGAAGTCATCGCGCTTCATCCGGACGATGCGGGCTTGCGTGAATTAATGAAGGATCTGCAGAAGTCCCTGCGGGGATACATGAAATAACCATTACAGCCGAAAGCGAGGCGCTGCATGAAATGAACCGAAGAATCAGGGTAGCCGTATCAGGAGCGGGCGGCCGAATGGGCAAGGAAGTCATCAAGCTGGTGCTGCAGGACGAAGGAATGGAGCTGGCGGCGGCAATCGACCGTTCTTCGCATGGCGTGGATGCCGGCGGATTGGTTGGATTGGGCGAAGCGGGAGTGCGGGTGACCGATGATCTGGAGACGGCGCTCGCGACCGCCGGAGCGGATGTTCTCGTGGACTTCACGACCCCGCAGGCCGCGTATACGAATACGTCGCTTGCGATTAAATACGGGGTGCGGCCGGTCATCGGCACGACGGGCTTCACGCCCGAGCAGATTGGGGAACTGGACGAGCAGTGCAAGGAACAGGGAATCGGCGGGCTGATTGCGCCGAATTTCTCGATCGGCGCCATTCTGCTGATGCGGTTTGCGGCGCAGGCCGCCAAGTATTTTCCGCATCTGGAGATCATTGAATACCACGGGGATCAGAAGCTGGATGCTCCGTCGGGAACGGCCGTCAAGACGGCGGAAATGATATCCGAAGTACGCAAGGAAATGAAGCAGGGCAATCCGCGCGAGGAAGAGACCATTGAAGGGGCGCGCGGCGGCTATTACAACGGGTTTCGGATTCACAGCGTGCGGCTGCCCGGCATTTTTGCGCAGGAGGAAGTCGTGTTCGGCGACTACGGCCAGACTTTGAAGATTCGTCACGATTCCTACGAGCGGGCCGGCTATATGCCCGGCGTCAAGCTGGGGATCGAGAAAGTGATGGGTTATACGGGAATGATATACGGATTCGATCATTTTATTGATTAAGTCAGGGGAGAACATCGGATGGAAATCGCATTTATCGCACACGACCGCAAGAAGGATGAAATGGTCAATTTTGTAACGGCTTATGAGCATGTGTTCAAGGGCCACGGGCTGTACTCAACCGGCACGACCGGACAGCGGATCATGGAGGCGACCTCGCTGAAGATCAGCCGCTTCATGTCGGGTCCGCTCGGCGGGGACCAGCAGATCGGCGCCCTTGTCGCGCAGGACAAGCTGGACCTGATTATATTTATGCGTGATCCGCTGATGGCCCAGCCGCATGAACCGGATATCTCGGCTCTGCTCCGGCTGTGCGACGTCTACGGCATTCCGGTGGCGACGAACATCGCCACTGCCGAAATTCTGGTAAAGGCAATCGACCGCGGCGATTTCGCCTGGCGCGATCTGGTGCATAAATACAAGCCGGGCGTAGACGAATGAAGCTCGATATTCTCGTCTTCGGCGCCCATGCGGACGATGCCGAGATCGGAATGGCCGGTACGATCGCGAAGCATATCGCGGCTGGATACGACGTCGGCCTCTGCGATCTGACCCGGGCGGAAATGTCCTCGAACGGCACGGTGGAGCGCCGCCTCGAAGAGGCGCGGCAGGCGGCCGAGACGCTGGGGGTTCCGTACCGCAGCAACCTGAACCTGCCCGACCGGGGGCTGCGCCACACGGAAGAGCAGCTTGCAGCCGTCACGGCGGAGATTCGCCGGACCGCTCCGTCCATTGTGTTTGCCCCGTATTGGGAAGACCGCCATCCCGACCATGTCGCTGCAAGCCGGCTGGTCGAGGAGGCCGTATTCAGCGCCAAGCTGCGCCGTTACATGCCGGATCTCCCGGCTATACCGGCTCCGCAGCTTTATTTTTACTTTATCAATGATGGGGGACCTGCCGATCTGGTGGTCGATGTGTCGACATACTACGAGATCAAGGAGCGCGCGCTGGGGTGCTACCGCTCCCAGTTCGAACGGCCCCCGGGCGAAGACGCGGTTGCGACGCCGCTGACCGAAGGGTATGTGGAACGGGTGCGCAGCCGCGACATGCTAACCGGCCAGCGCCAGGGCTTCGCCTTGGCGGAGGGGTTCGCCGCCAAGGTTCCGTTCGCGCTGGACCTGTTCCGGATGTGACGAGGCAGCTTCCGAAGGAAGTTTTGCTGAAGCAGATTCCTAGTAGCTATATCAACGCAAAACTAGGTGTATGCTCCCGAAGCGAGTTTTGCTGAAGCAGATTCACAGTAGCTATATCCACGCAAAACTAGGTGTATGCTTCCGAAGGAAGTTTTGCTGAAGCAGATTCCTAGTGGCTATATCCACGCAAAACTAGGTGTATGCTTCCGAAGCAAGTTTTGCTGAAGCAGACTCCTAGTAGCTATATCAACGCAAAACTAGGTGTATGCTTCCGAAGCGAGTTTTGCTGAAGCAGATTCACAGTAGCTATATCCACGCAAAACTTTGAGGAGACGGTTATGGAACGATTATTAAAAATTGGCATCACCTGTTATCCGTCCCTTGGAGGGTCCGGGGTGGTTGCCACCGAGCTGGGCAAGCTGCTTGCCGAGAAGGGCCACGAAGTCCATTTTATTACGCACAGCATTCCGTTCCGTCTGGGAACGTTTCACCGGAATATCTACTATCACGAAGTGGAAGTCAACGACTATTACGTCTTTCGCTACCCTCCTTATGATCTGGCGCTTGCGACCCGGATGGCGCAGGTCGCCAAGATGCAGAATCTGGACCTCCTGCACGTTCACTATGCGGTGCCGCACGCCGTCTGCGCCTATCTGGCCAAACAGATGGTCGGCGACCGGCTGAAGGTAGTCACGACGCTGCACGGAACGGATATCACGGTTCTCGGCCAGGATGAGTCGCTGAAGGATCTGATCCGGCTCGGCATCAACGAGAGCGACGCGGTTACCGCTGTGTCCAACGATCTCATCACAGAGACGCGGCGGGCGCTGGACATTACGCGCGATATCGACCTGACTTACAATTTTGTGGACAAGCGGGTCTACTATCCGCGCGACGTGAGCGGCATGCGGGGCGATTTTGCCGAGCCGCACGAGAAGATCCTGATGCACATCTCCAACTTCCGTCCGGTCAAAAGAGTCGGCGATGTCGTAGACATCTTCGCCCGCGTCTCCAAGCAGATTCCGTCCCGGCTGCTGCTGGTCGGAGAAGGCCCGGATCTTCCGAAGATCCAGGCCAAGATCAGCGAGATGGGCCTGGAGGACCGGGTCCGCTTCCTCGGGAAGCAGGATGAGATTGCCCAGGTCATTTCCCTGGCCGATCTGCTGCTGCTGCCTTCGGAGAAGGAGAGCTTCGGGCTGGTCGCGCTGGAAGCCATGGCCTGCGGCGTTCCGACCGTCGGATCGGAAGCCGGAGGCATTCCCGAGCTGGTTCAGCATGGCGTGACCGGCTATCTGGCTCCGATCGGGGATACGGAAGCCATGGCCGAGCATGCGGTGCGCCTGCTCGGCGACGAGGAGCTTGCGGCCCGGTTCCGCGAAGCCTGTCTGCACCGGGCGTGCAGCGAATTCTGCAATAACCGGATTACGAATCAATACGAGGACATTTATTACCGCGTGCTGGGTCAAGCGCAAGGGCTTGCAGACTAGCGTCGGCTGTGCGGGCAGGAGGACTTGAACAATGAATTGGACCATGGCCGAACCCGAAATGGCGGAGGCGGCCCGCTTCGTGGTGTCTTCGCTGGAGGAATCGGGCAGCGAAGCGTACTGGGTAGGCGGCTGTATCCGGGATGAACTGCTGGGACGGCCTGTACACGATATGGATATTACAACCTCGGCCCTGCCGGAGGAAGTGATGTCGGTCTTTCCGCGCTGCGTGCCGACCGGTCTTCAGCACGGTACGGTCACGGTGCTGCACGGCGGCTACGGCTTCGAGGTGACCACCTACCGGACGGAGAGCGGCTATGCCGACTTCCGCCGGCCGGAGCGGGTGGCATTCGTCCGGGATGTGACCGAGGACCTTCGCCGGCGCGACTTCACGATGAACGCCATCTGCGCGGGGCTCGACGGACGGCTGGTGGATCCGTTCGGCGGAGCCGAAGATCTGGACCGCCGGCTCGTCCGCTGCGTCGGCGACGCGGAAGAGCGCTTCGGAGAGGATGCCCTGCGCATGCTCCGGTGCGTCCGCTTCGCGTCGACGCTGGATTTTGCCGTCGCCAAGAACACGTGGCGCGGCCTGCTGCGCCAGCGCGACAAGCTGGCGCATATTGCGGTGGAGCGCGTCTACGCAGAGCTTGCGCGCATTATGGAAGGGCCGCGCCCGCTGCGCGGCCTGGCGATGCTTGCGCGCGGCGGACTGCCCGCGCGCGTCAAGGCCCCGTTCCCCTGGGACGGGGAAGCCCTGGCGGCCGGAGCCGCCGGGCTGGCCCGCATCGGGGAACTGAAGAGCGCCCCCCTGCGGTGGGCGCTGCTGCTCCATACCCTGGGCACCCCGGCCGAGACGGCCGACGGACTGCTGCGGGCATGGACGTTCCCGGGGACGATCCGCCAGGCGGTCGTCCGGGTGCTGCGGGTCCGCGAAGCGTGGGACCCGCGGGCGGCGTCCGCCCTGCCGGGGGCGGACGGGGACGGCCGGCGGCGCTGGGTCGCCGCCGTGCTGAGCTTCGGCCGCGCAGCAGCCGAAGGCTGGCTGGACGTCGCCGCCGCGCTGCCCGGCGGCGGAGAGACCGGCATCGCCGCAGCGCGCGGCTGGATGGCCGGGATGCCGGTCTCCGGCCTCGGAGAGCTCGCCGTAGCCGGCGGAGACCTGACGGCCGCCCTGGAGCGGCGGCCGGGACCGTGGCTGGGCCGCCTGCTGCAGGAGCTGCTGCTGCAGGCGGCGCTGGGCGAACTTCCGAATGACCGGGAGGCGCTGATCGAAGCAGCGGGAAGGATGGATGAGCATGGACAGGCATAACGGGGCCGAAGGCGGCTGGCTGGAGAGGCTGGTGCGGCTGGATACCGTAGTCTCGACCCAGGAAGAAGCAAGACGGCTGGCCGAGAGCGGCGCTCCGGAAGGAACAGCCGTGATGGCCGAGGAACAGACCGGGGGACGCGGCCGCCAAGGCCGGCGCTGGCATTCGCCGCGCGGCCAGGGGATCTGGATGAGCGTTGTGCTGCGTCCGCGTCTTACCGCCGCCGCGGCGCCGCAGCTTACGCTGTTGGCCGGAGTCGCGGTCTGCGAGGCCCTTCGCGAAGTCGCCGGGGTGGAGGCCGGGATCAAATGGCCGAACGATCTGCTGATTGGCGGACGCAAAGTATGCGGCATCCTGCTTGAAGCGCATTTTCGCGAAGGCGTGCCGGATTATTTGATCGCCGGAATCGGGGTGGATTGTCTGGCCGTGGAGGAGGACTTTCCCGAGGAGCTTCGCGCTGTCGCCACCTCGCTGCGGATCGAACGCGGCGGCGTTCCGGTAGACCGGGAAGAGCTGGCCGCAGCCATGCTGTCCGGTCTGGAGGAACGGTACCGGCAGTACTTCGCCGAAGGCTTTGCCCCGATCGCCGCAAGGTGGGAAGAGCTGTCCGTAACCCTTGGCCGGCGGATTGCGCTTGCCGGACCGAAGGAGCAGCGAACAGGGGTGGCGGCCGGACTGGATGAGAACGGGGGACTTCGGCTGGTGAACGATGCCGGAGAGACGTTCACCGTGCTCTCCGGCGAGATTGAGTGGATGAACTGAAGCCTTAACGAACCGCCTGAATTAACGAACCGCTTGACTTAACGGACAGCCCTGACCGCACCTGCGGCCGGGGCTGCTTCTGCAAAGAGAGGCCAAAGCCGACGCCGGGTGCGAAGAGGCAGGAGGCCGGAGCCGGGCTTCGCCCGGGTGGCCCTTTTAAGAATCCGGTTAATGCCGCCGGTTAATCTCTTAACATTCTAGTCGGTTTAGAGGGTTTAATTATGCGTGTATTTAGGCGAGGGATTTGGTATACTGCTAGAGCGAGGCGGAACCGGGTTGCCCGGCCTGCACTTGCAAGCAGTTGGATGGCCTGGAATCAGCTACGTTGGATTCTGCTCTGAGCCGTAAGGACCGAGACAGAAGGGACGATCGCGAGTGACTCTTTTTTGCCCTTCGGACCTTTTTAGCGGACCTGCTAAAGAGGTTTTTTGTTTGCGCTTCTGGCGCGGTCACTCGACAGCAAAGGGGAATGAAGATGGCTCTGAATGTAATCAAAATGAAGAAAATGAAGGGGGAAGGCGTGCCGCTGAGCATGCTGACCGCTTATGATTATCCTTCCGCCCGGCTGGCGGAAGAGGCGGGCGTTGATCTGATCCTGGTCGGCGATTCGCTGGGCAATGTTGTGCTGGGGTATGACTCCACGCTGCCCGTTACGCTCGACGATATGGTCTATCATACGCGTTCGGTGGCGCGGGGAGCGGGCAATACCTTTATTGTAGCGGACATGCCGTTCATGACGTATCACGGCGGGATCGACGAGACGCTGCGGGGCGTGCGCCGACTGATGCAGGAAGGACATGCCCATGCCGTGAAGATGGAAGGCGGTCTTGAGATCTGCGATACTGTGCGGGCCGTCGTGAACGCCGGAGTGCCCGTTCTCGCCCATATCGGCCTGACGCCGCAGTCCGTGCATACGATCGGCGGGTACCGCGTGCAGGGCAAGGACCCGGAAGACGCGCGGCGGCTGATGAAGGAGGCCAAGGCGCTGGAACAGGCCGGGGCCTTCGGCATCGTGCTGGAGCTGGTTACCGAGGAGGTGGCCGAGGCCATCACGCGCGAGCTGGGGATCCCGACCATCGGCATCGGAGCCGGCCGCCGCTGCGACGGTCAGGTGCTCGTGTTCCACGATGTGCTGCAATATGCCTCTCCCTACCGGGAGAAGCGGTTCGTCAAGACGTACGCCGATATCGGCGGCGTGATCCGGGACGGATTGACCCGGTATGTGCAGGAAGTGAAAGAGCGGGCTTTTCCGGCCGAAGAGCATGTGTTCGCGGCCGATGAAAGCGTACTGGACAGTCTATACGGCGCAGCCGGAGAAGGAGCGAATTCGAAATGAAGACCGTAAGAACCGTTGATGAACTGAGACAGGAGCTGCGGCTGCGGCGCGCCCAGGGGACCGGCGCCGTCGGCCTCGTGCCGACGATGGGCTATCTGCACGAAGGACATGCCAGTCTGCTCCGCCAGGCCCGGAAAGCCTGCGGAACCGTAGTCATGAGCATCTTCGTCAACCCGCTTCAGTTCGGGCCGAACGAGGACTACGAGACCTATCCGCGCGACGAAGCCCGGGATTTGGCGCTGGCGGCGCGGGAAGGGGCCGATCTGGTCTTCATCCCGTCCGTGCAGGAGATGTACCCGAAGGAGAACCGCAGCCAAATCATCGTCTCCCGCCTGACCTCGAAGCTCTGCGGCGCTTCCCGCCCGGGGCATTTTGACGGCGTGACGACGGTGGTCTCCAAGCTGTTCAATCTGGTTCAGCCGGACTTCGCCTTCTTCGGCATGAAGGATGCCCAGCAGGTGGCCGTCCTGAAGCAGATGGTCTTCGACCTGAACATGAACGTCGAGATTGTTCCCTGTCCGATTATCCGCGAGCAAGACGGTCTGGCGCTTAGCTCGCGTAATGTGTATTTGTCGGGCGAGGAACGCCGGCAGGCGCTGGTGCTGTCCCGTTCCCTGCGGGAAGCCCGCTCTGCCTTCGAGGAGGGACGCCTGGAGACTGCCGGAGAGCTGCGCAGCCTGCTTACGGAAGTCATCTCTTCTTCGCCGCTGGCCGATATCGACTATGCCGAAGTGCTGACCTTCCCGGAACTGGAGCCGGTCGAAGAGGATGCGCCGCTGTCCGGGGTGGAAGGGGAGATCATCATGGCGCTCGCCGTCCGCTTCGGCCGTACGCGGCTGATCGACAATATCGTATTTACTCCTAAGGAGGTACCTGCCTGTGTTTAGACATATGATGAAATCCAAAATTCACCGCGCCACCGTTACGGAAGCGAACCTGAATTACGTCGGAAGCATCACGATCGACGAGGATCTGATGGAAGCCGCCGACCTGCTGGAGAACGAGAAAGTGCAGATTGTAGACAACAACAACGGCTCCCGGCTGGAGACCTATGTCATTCCGGGCCCGCGCGGCAGCGGGGTGATCTGCCTGAACGGCGCCGCCGCCCGTCTTGTGCAGCCGGGCGACACGGTAATTATTATTTCATACGCGGTCTTATCGCAGGAAGAACTGGCCGGCCACAGACCGACGGTCGTTTTTGTGGATGAACACAACCGTCCGTCGAAGCTTGCCGATCACGAGATCCACGCTACCGTGGGCTAAAGCCCCCAGGGCATCCCATGCACTGCCACGGATATAAGGGCCGTCCGCAGCGAACAATGAACTCAGGCAAGCTGCACTGATTTCATTTCCGCAAGGGGGAATGGCCTGGTGTTTCAACAGATGTTTGCCGAAATGAACGATATGCTGTCCGACATTGCCGCCCGGTATGCCGGAGCGGGCGACTCGGAGCGGCGCGAGCTGATGGAGAAGTACCGGATGCTCCGCCGGCTCAGCGACGAGGCCCTGGACGAATGGCTTGTCTTTGCGGAGCACCTGAGCCGCTTCAGGCAGGCTGCCGGCGTGGGCGACGAGGACGGGGGCGATCCTCAGGAAGCGCCGTTCTCCGGCCCCGCAGGCAGCGCGGCGGAAGAAGCCGAGCCGCCGGAGCTGGCCATGGACCAGTTCGTTCGGGGCCAGGGATACTACAAGCTTCAGATGTATCCCCAGTGCGTCGCTTCTTTCCTGGAGGTCTTGGACAGCTATCCGGACAGCCTCCCGGCCCGGCTGTATCTGGCGATGTCCCATCTGTATCAGGATGAGCGCGCCGAAGCCCGGACCCATCTGGAGCATATGCTTCAGCATGTCAGGGGGCGCAGGCTGAAAGCGATGCTGCTGAATGCCATCGGCTGCATCGCGGCCGGGCAACGGCAGTTCGGGGAAGCCGAAGAGCTGTTCCTGCTGGCGGCAAAGCATGATCCGGCGATGCCGGAGCCGGCGCGCAATCTGGAAGTATGCCGCCGCGGAAGCGGCAAGCTTTTGTACGGCAGCGATCTGACCCTGCTGCTGTGACGGAACATCCGCGCGATTCTCTAATGCGATGCGCCCGCCGGGCCGGCGGCGCGCATCGCCTTTTTTCGCAACTTCTGTTATGCTGATGAAGAGTCTCAATTGAAAGGGAACAAGGACATCATGAAATTTGCCGTGCTTGATTTTGAAACAACGGGAACCCAGTCCGTGGGTGAAATTATCCAGGTCGGACTTGCCATTATAGAAGAAGACCGGTCAATTTCCCGGGTATACGGTTCCTACGTCAAGCCCGGAGGACCGATTCCCGCTTTTATTACCGGACTTACCGGCATCACAGACCGCGATGTCGAGAACGCCCCCGAACTGGAAGAGATGATGATGGAACTTGTGCCGATGCTCGACGATGTCGTGCTCGTGGGCCACAATGTCGCCTTCGACTTCCATTTTCTTCAAAATGCGCTCGATCGCTGCGGATACCTGCCTTTTCAGGGCCGGATTCTGGATACGATCGATTTCCTGCGCATCAGCTATCCTTCCCTGACTTCCTACCAGCTCGGAGCGGTAACCGCCCAGTTCGGCCTGAAGCATGAGCGCCCTCACCAGGCCGACAGCGATGCGCTGGCGACCGCGCTCGTATTTTTGCGTTGTCTGGAGGAGCTGGAAGACCTGCCGCTGTTGACCATGCAGCGAATTGCAGACCTCTTCTCTTCGGAGGACAGCGATCTGGGCTGGTATTTCGACGGTCTCCTTCAGGAGCGGGAACGCCAGACGTTCCAGCCCGAAGACGGGATGAACCATTTCCGCCAGCTGGCGCTCCGCGTATCGGACTGGGCCGAGCTTGAGCCTCCGCGGGCGGACAGCCCTTTGAATCCGCTGGAAGACGAGACCTTCGAGTCCTTTCTGGAGAATGTGAAGATGCGGCTGCAGACGATCCTTCCGGGCTATGAGAGCCGTGAGGCCCAGGACCTGATGTTCGGCGAGGTCCATCGTTCGTTCGCAGAGGAGAAGCATCTGCTGATCGAAGCCGGAACAGGAACAGGCAAGTCGCTCGGTTATCTGCTTCCCGCCATCTACCACAGTGTCCGGAACCGTGAGAAGGTTATGGTCAGCACACATACCATCAATCTTCAGGACCAGCTCCGGGAACGCGACCTTCCGCTGCTGACCGAAGCCGTGCCGTTTCCGTTCAAGGCCGCCATCTTCAAGGGCAGAGGGCACTATCTCTGTCTGCGCAAGTTCGAGCAGCGGATCAATCAGAACCTTGCGGGTCCCCGCGAAGATGCGCTGATTGCCGCCCAGATGCTCGTCTGGCTGACGCGGACGGAGACCGGCGACGACGAAGAGCTGAACCTGGGCGGACGGGGCGGCGACTTCTGGGAGACGGTGGCCAGCGATACCGATTCCTGCCAGGGGCGGTCCTGCCCCTTCTTCCGCAAATGCTATTATCACCGTGCCAAGCACGAGGCGGGAAATGCCGACGTGGTCGTTACGAACCACTCCAAGCTGTTCGCGGACGTGAAGGCGGGACATCAGCTTCTGCCGTCCTATGAGCATCTCGTCATCGACGAGGCGCACCATCTGGAGGACGTAGCCGGGAAGCATTTGGGCATGCACATGAAGCATTTCACCCTTGCGCATACCCTGCTTCGGCTGTATAAGGACAGCCGCAACGGCCAGCTCCCTGCGCTGCGGCAGACGCTCCAGTCCGCCGGAAGCGAACAGGCCTCCGAATGGACCGCTGCCATCGACAGCATCTATCCCGATCTGCTGACGGTGAAGGAGAACTGGGACCAGCTCAGCGAGCGGCTGTTCGCGCTGATGCCGTCGCAGTCGGACGCTTCCGCGAGCGAGGCCGGCCAGCTTGTGCTGCGGCTTCAGCCCGGCAGACGGCCGAAGGGCTGGGAGGAGCTCGTTACGCTTGCGGATGCGTTCCATCTTGCGCTCGGCGAAGCGGTGCGCAAGGGAGACCGCATGATTACGGAAATGCGCGAGCAGGAGGGCCAATCCTCGGCGGACAACCTGGTGACCGATGTCGGCGGGCTGTTCAAGGATCTGGCCGCGATCCGGG
This sequence comes from Paenibacillus spiritus, assembly GCF_008710135.1. Taxonomy (GTDB): domain Bacteria; phylum Bacillota; class Bacilli; order Paenibacillales; family Paenibacillaceae; genus Paenibacillus_AQ; species Paenibacillus_AQ glufosinatiresistens. The sequence continues at coordinate 42,689 of NZ_VYKK01000005.1, forward strand.
AGCAGGTTCGCTTCTTCATGGCGCTGGATGACGAGAAGACGGTCTACTGGCTGGAGGCAAGCGGCCAATACCGCGCCAAATCGCTTCAGATGTACGCCGTTCCCGTCGATGTCAGCGGACAGCTCAAAGAGCTGTTCTTCGACAAGAAGAAAGCGATTGTGCTGACTTCCGCGACGCTTACCGTGGATAAATCTTTTCAGTACATGATTGACAATCTGGGGCTTGGGGCTGCGGCGGAACAGGACCGGCTGCTGACTGCGCAGCTTCCCTCGCCGTTCCGTTACCGGGAGCAGGCGCTGCTGGTGATCCCGCGCGATTTTCCGAGTGTGAAGGGCAGTGTCGGCGATGCGGCATTCGTGGAGAAGCTGGTTCAGTCGCTCTCCGAAGCCGCGGCCGCCACGGGCGGACGCATGCTGGTTCTGTTCACCTCTTACCGGATGCTGCGCCAAGTTTATGAACCGCTGCGCGATGCCCTGGCCGCCTCCGATATCGCCGTGCTGGGGCAGGGCATCGAAGGAGGCAGCCGAACGAAGCTGATCCGGCGCTTCCAGGAGAATGCAAGAACCGTGCTGCTGGGAACCAGCAGCTTCTGGGAAGGCGTGGACATCCCGGGCGAGGCGCTGACCTGCCTGGCGATTGTCCGGCTGCCTTTCCAGCCGCCGAATCATCCGCTGGTGGAAGCCAAATCCGAGCTTTTGCAAGCGCAGAAGAAGAATCCGTTCATGAAGCTGTCGGTTCCGCAGGCGGTCATCCGCTTCAAGCAGGGCTTCGGCCGGCTGGTGCGAACGAACCGGGATAAGGGCATTGTTATTGTATATGATACCAGAGTAATTGAATCTTATTATGGGAAATACTTCCTGTATTCGCTTCCGGGGCCGAAGATGGAGCATATGACGACCCGCCAGATGGTGCCCCGGATTGAAGAGTGGCTTCAAGAGGGCGGCGGTTCCTAGAATTATGGGACCAGCCGCGCTTTAGGTATAGATGCAAGGAATCGCTTGTACTTTGTTTAGGAGGAACGCCAGATGAAATCGGACAAAATTTCGGAAGCGGTCGTGCGCAGGCTACCTGTGTATTTGCGCTTCCTCAATGATCTCAACAAGCGTGAAATTTCCACCGTCTCCTCCCAGGAGCTCGGTCAGAAGCTGGACCTCAATCCGGCCCAGATCCGCAAGGATCTGGCCTATTTCGGCGATTTCGGCCGCAAGGGCATCGGGTATGACGTTCCGTATCTGATTGAGAAAATCCGCCATATTCTGAAGCTTGACCAGCCGATCAACGTGGCGCTGGTCGGAGCCGGCAATCTCGGCCATGCGCTGTCGAACTATAATGCGTATCTGAAGGATACGATGAAGATTACCGCCGTATTCGACGCCTACGAGCCCAAAGTGGGACAGAAGATCCATTCCCTGACCGTTCAGCCGATGAGCGAGCTGCAGGAGACGGTCCGGAGCCAGGGGATCCGCATCGGGATCATCACGGTTCCCGACCAGGAGGCGCAGAACGTCGCGGACCTGCTGATTGAAGCCGGTATCGAAGCGATTCTGAACTTCGCGCCGGTGATCCTGAAGACTCCCCCTTATGTGCGGGTGCATGCGGCGGATTTCACAACCGACCTGCAGAGTCTGGCCTATTATCTCCAGGACGGAAAGGAAGAAGAGCCGAATGAGCAATAAATGGGTGATAGCTGGCGGTTATTTTGCCGTACCCGGAGCGGACAGACCCGTCCTCCAAGGATACATGACGGTAGAGGACGATATCATCGTATCCATCAGCGAGGAGGCTCCTGCGCCCGAAGAGGGCGTAGAGCGCATGGACGGCAGCCGGCTGCTGTTCCTGCCGGGTCTCGTGAATACGCACGGACATGCGGCGATGTCGCTGCTTCGCGGCTATGGCGACGATATGGTTCTGCAGACGTGGCTTCAGGAGAAGATGTGGCCGATGGAAGCCAAGTTCACCGGAGAGGATGTCTACCGGGGAACCGCGCTGTCCATCCTGGAGATGCTCAAGGGCGGTACTACCACCTTCCTCGATATGTACGATCATATGGACCGGGTGGCCGAGGCGGCCGAAGAGTCCGGCATCCGGGCTGTGCTGATGCGCGGCGCCATCGGACTATGTCCGGAAGAGGTTCAGCGCGAGAAGCTGGCCGAAGCGGTGGCTTTTGCTCGCAACTGGCACGGCCGGGCCGAAGGACGGCTTACGGCCATGATGTCTCCGCATTCTCCGTATACGTGCCCTCCGGCCTTTATCGAGAAGTTCGTGCAGGCGGCGCATGATCTGGATCTGCCGATGCACACGCACATGTCGGAGACGCGCGCCGAAGTGGAGCAGAACGTCACGGAATACGGCCTGCGCCCGGTTGCGCATCTGGAGAAGCTCGGCATGTTCACCCGCCCGTCGCTTGTCGCCCACGGCGTGCACCTGACCGACGAGGAGATCGGGATTCTTGCCCGCCACCGGGTCGGCGTCTCGCATAATCCGGGCAGCAACCTTAAGCTTGCAAGCGGAATTGCCCGCGTTCCCGAACTGCTGAAGGCCGGAGTGCCGGTATCGCTCGGTACGGACGGAGCGGCAAGCAACAACAACCTGGATATGTTCGAGGAAATGCGTCTGGCGGCGCTGATCCACAAGGGTGTCAGCGGCGACCCGACGGCCGTTCCCGCTGCGGAAGCGCTGAAGATGGCCACCGAGTACGGAGCCGCTTCGCTGTTCCTGGAGCGCGTAGGCCGTCTGGCTCCCGGGATGAAAGCGGACTTCATTGCCATTGATATCGACCAGCCGCATCTGCTGCCGCACAGCGATCTGCTGTCCCACGCCGTCTATTCGGCGTCAGCCAAGGATGTTGCGCATGTGTGGGTGGACGGCAAGCAGCTGGTTAAGAACGGCGAATGCCTGACGCTGGACGAAGAACGAATCCGCCGCGAGGCCCAGGAAGCCTTTGAAGGCTTGCTGAACCGGTAGGGCAAGGAGGCTGGCAGCTTGAGAACGAAGCGCAAATGGGTCACGCTGGGGATTGCCGTCCTGATCCTGCTGGCCGCAGCTCTATATGCTTTTTATGCTTACGTGCTGAATGACCAGCGGAAGGAGCAGCGTCTGGCCGAGAATGCGGCCCGCTCCTCGGCGGGGCTGACGAAGGTCGTCCGCAGCGACAAATCGGTCTGGGACGCCGACTCGATCTACTGGGTCGTGACCGGAGACGACAAGAACGGCAAGCGCAAGCTGGTATGGGTGAAGTTCACGGAGCAGGGGAAGCCTTCCGGGGAGCCGGTACATACGGAGGATGCGTCCTCCGGCTTGTCCAGAGGCGAAATGGGCTCCAAGATCGCTTCGGCGCTTCCGCGTGCGGATATCCGCCGTCTCCTGCCGGGCGTCTACTACGGGGAATTTGTATGGCAGGCGTTCTACAAAATGGAGGGCCGCTATTATTATCAGTTCTATCGCTTTGCGGACGGAGAGCCGATCGGCGAACCGTACGCGCTCCCGAATCGGTAAATCGCGATATACGATCTATAGATAGATGGGTATATCATTCTGACAGAAGAAGAGATTCCAAATTCAAGAGCCGCAGCGCTAATCGCTGCGGCTCTTGCTTCCGATATAAGAAAAAGGCGAAATTGGAAATAAAAAATTTTAAATATATTCACAATTATATTTCGCCGCGTATATACACCTATGATATACTACTTGTTGTATTACGGCATGACAAAACACATGCCGCTTCGGACGAGTCTCGGCATGTACCCGGGGCCTTTTCTTTTCACATTCATTAAAGGAGGACGTAACCTGTGAAGCTGCGTATTGTCCCCATTCTGCTGACGTCGCTCTTGTCGGTAGCCGTACTGTTCGGCGGATGGTTTCTGTATCGCCACTATGCCGTTCAGGAACCGCTCCAGCGCATTGTTGACCGCTATGAGGGAGTGAAGTCATCCCACATTACTATTAACCGCCATGAGGTACTTTTGAAACTCGATTTGCAGCCGGGAACGAAACTTCGCGACCTGGTTCAATATATCAACAGCGAAGGCAAGTCCGAAATCGGAAGCCGGACGCTGAAGCTCGATGTCGAGCAGCATTCCGGCAAGCAGCTGGATGAATACTGGGACAAGGCGATGTTCAGCGTCGCCGAAGCCATGGAGAGCCGCAAGTACACATTGATCCCGCAGACGCTGGAAGAACTGTCCGGTCAGTACAAGGGCATCACGGTAGAGACGGATATCGATGACCGCAATGTCTATGTCAGCCTGTGGAACGGCACCGAGAGCAAATTTGTGATTCTGCCGCGCGAATCCGATACAATGGGGGTTTGGACCAATGCCTAAATGGATGAAGGAAGCGTTGATCGGCTTTGTGCCGGTGCTGGTGATTTTTCTCGCTTTTATGGGACTTAATATTATTCCCGTCCTGGTGGCCGCCGGAATGATCGGAGCGCTGCTCCTCATTACGCAGATGCGGGGCGGGCTTGCCGTAGGCGCAAGCGCCGAGAAGAAACGCAAGAAGAACGGTCCTTCGAAGCTGACGTTCGAGGAGATCGGCGGACAGGACAATGCGAAGCAGGAGCTGCGCGAAGCGCTTGATTTTCTGATTCGGCATGAAGAGATCAGCAAGTTCGGGATTCGCCCGCTCAAGGGCATTCTGTTGACAGGGCCTCCCGGAACGGGCAAAACGCTGATGGCGAAGGCCGCGGCCCATTATACGAATTCCGTATTCGTTGCCGCTTCGGGCAGTGAGTTCGTCGAGATGTACGTTGGCGTCGGAGCGGGCCGCATCCGCGACCTGTTCAAGGAAGCCCGGACCCGGGCCTCCAAGGAGAACAAGCAGAGCGCCATTATTTTCATTGATGAAATTGATGTAATTGGCGGCAAGCGCGAAGGCGGGCAGCAGCGCGAGTACGATCAGACGCTGAACCAGCTGCTCACCGAAATGGACGGGATTTACAATTCCGATACGCCGCGCATCCTGCTGATTGCCGCGACCAACCGCAAGGAAATGCTGGATAGCGCGCTGCTTCGTCCGGGACGTTTTGACCGCCACATTCAGGTCGATCTGCCGGACAAGAAGGGCCGCCGCTCCATTCTGGAGCTGCATGCCAAGAACAAGCCGCTGCATTCCGGTGTGAATCTCGACAAGATCGCGGAAGAAGCCTACAACTTCTCGGGCGCCCAGCTCGAGAGCGTCATGAACGAAGCTGCCATCTACATGATGCGCGAGAATCTGACCCAGGTCGAACACCGCCATCTGGCGATGGCTATCGACAAGGTCATGATGGGCGAGAAGACCGACCGCGAGACCAACCAGGAAGAGAAGAAGCGGGTAGCCATCCATGAACTCGGCCATGCCATTATGGCAGAAGTGCTCCGTCCCGGCAGTGTGAGCCAAGTTACGCTGACTCCGCGCGGACAGGCGCTCGGTTATGTGCGTCATAACCCGCAGCAGGAGCAGTATCTCTACACGAAGGAATACCTGGAAGAGCAGATCATGATCGCGCTCGGCGGCGCGGCCGCGGAAGAAATGTTCTACGGCGGGCGGAGCACGGGCTCGCGGGGAGATTTTGACCAGGCTCTGAACATTGTGGAGATGATGATGAAGTCCGGTCTGACGTCGCTTGGCATTGCCAAGCTGGATATGGTGACGACGGAAGAGCTGATGAGAGAGAACAGCAAGATCCTGGACGAGCTCACCGCGCGGACCCGGAATCTGCTGGAGAGCCAGCGTCCGGTATTCGAATATTCCCTGGATATCCTTATGAAGGAAGAAGTTCTCTCCGGAGAGCAATTTCGTTGTCAATTTCGTGACAGCGTTCGGTTGCCGGCATAAATCTTTATGCCGGTTATTTTTTTTTACTTTTCAGGCATGCTAAGATATTATTATATGTCGGAGTGTGTGCTATTATGTCGGCTCACTCAGGGTATTATATAAAGAGATACCGAAAGGATGGAGGCTTTTTTATGAATTTTAAAAAGATCGGCGTCATCGGCGGAGGAACCATGGGCCAGGGCATCGCCGAAATGCTGGCGGCCAAGGGCCTGGATGTTCTTCTCGTGGAGAAGACGCCGGAGCGGCTGGAATACTCGTACAGCATGATTGAGACCAGCCTCGACAAGCAGCTTGAGAAATGGGCCATTACCCAGGCGGAGAAGAAACTCATTCTCGGCCGCATCCAGAAGGTAATCCACTTCGCGGAGCTCAGCGCCTGCGACATGGTAATCGAGACGATTACGGAAGACCTGGAAGCCAAGAAAGCGGTATTCAACCAGCTTGACCAGGTATGTCCGAGCCATATTATCCTTGCCAGCAACACCTCCACGCTCAGTCTGACCGAGCTGGCCAGCTCCACAATGTATCCGGAGCGCGTCATCGGCATGCACTTCATTTACCCGGTTGCGAAGGTCAACGTCGTTGAAATCGTCCGCGGTCTGAAGACGTCCGAAGAAACATTCGAGAACACCAAGGCTTTTGTCGACGATGTGGTGGAGAAGAAGGGCGTTATGATTTACGAATCCCCGGGATTTGTAACATCTCGCCTTATTTGTCTGTTCATCAACGAAGCGATGCATGTTCTTCAGGAAGGCGTAGCTTCCGCCAAGGACATCGACGACGCCATGCGGATCGGCTACCAGTTCCAGTACGGACCGCTTGAAATGGCCGACCGTTTCGGTCTGGACTCCGTACTTGCCGCTCTGGAGCGGATGTTCCGCGAATACGGCGAACTGAAATACCGTCCTTCGACCATCCTCAAGAAGATGGTGCGCGCGGGACAGCTCGGCATGAAATCGGGAGAGGGCTTCTTCCAGTACGACAAGGACGGTGACCGGATATGAATATTCTCGTAATCAATGCAGGCAGTTCCTCGCTGAAATACCAGCTCTACAATATGGAAGATGAATCCGTTCTGGCTAAGGGTCTGGTGGAACGTATCGGAATGGATTCCTCCATTCTGACGCACAAACCGACCGGCAAGCAGGAAGTGACCGAAGTCAGTGAAATTCTGGAGCATACCACCGCAATCCGCAAGGTGCTGTCCAGTCTCACCGACAAGGAACACGGCGTCATCGGTTCCATCAACGAGATCAATGCCGTCGGCCACCGCGTCGTACACGGGGGCGAAGTGTTCAAGGAGTCGGCACTCGTGAACGGGGAAGCCAAATCGGAGATCCGCCGCCTGTTCGACCTGGCACCGTTGCATAATCCGGCTGCCATCATGGGGATTACGGCTGCCGAAGTCAACATGCCCGGCGTTCCGCAGGTTGTCGTGTTCGATACAGCGTTCCATCAGACGATGCCCGAGAAAGCCTACATGTACGCCATCCCACGTGTCCTGTACAACAAGTACAAGGTTCGCCGCTACGGCGCGCACGGCACGTCTCATGAATTCGTCAGCAAGGCAGCTGCCGAATATCTGGGCCGTCCGCTCGACGAGCTGAAGATCATTACCTGCCACATCGGCAACGGCGCGAGCGTCACTGCCGTTCAAGGCGGCGTCTCGGTGGATACGTCGATGGGTATGACTCCGCTGGAAGGCCTGATGATGGGCACGCGCAGCGGCGACATCGACCCGGCTGTCGTTCCTTATGTAATGAACAAGGAAGAGCTGACTCCGGGCGAAGTCAACTCGATGCTGAACAAGCACAGCGGTCTGCTGGCCATCTCGGGCACAAGCAGCGACATGCGCGATATCATCGACGGCTACGAGAAGGGCGATGCCAACTCGACGCTGGCCTTTGAAATGTATGAATACCGGCTGCGCAAGTACATCGGTTCCTACGCGGCAGCGATGAACGGCGTTGACGTGATCGTATTCACGGCCGGCGTCGGCGAGAATGCCGCTCTGCTGCGCGAGAAAGTGCTGAGCAATCTGACTTTCCTCGGCATCGACCTGGACAAGGAAGCGAACAAGGTGCGCTCCGGCGATCCGCGCCGGATTACGAAGGAAGGCTCCAAGGTTGAGGTGCTGGTCGTACCGACGAACGAGGAGCTTGTCATCGCCCGTGATACGCTGCGCATCGTGCAATCTCAGGCGTAAGGCTGTACAATAATATACAGGAACGTCCGCAGCCAAAGGCCGCTCCCGCGGTCTTTGGCTGCGTTAGCCTTATCAGAAGTCAAGAGGAGAGATAGAAGGCATGTCCAACAAAACCGTCATCCGCAATGTGAACGAGCATGTCGGGGAAAGCGTCATCATCGGCTGCTGGGTCAACAACAAGCGCTCCAGCGGCAAAATCCAGTTCCTGCAGCTTCGCGATGGAACCGGCTATATTCAGGGCGTCGTGGTGAAGTCCGAAGTATCGGAGGAAATCTGGGACGCCGCCAAGAGCCTGACCCAGGAGAGCTCGCTGTATGTTACCGGGATTATCCGGGAAGAACCGCGCAGCCAATCCGGGTACGAAATGACCGTAACCGGCATCGAAATTCTGCACCTTACAGAGAATTATCCGATTACGCCCAAGGAACATGGCATCGACTTCCTGATGGACCACCGCCATCTGTGGCTGCGCTCGACCAAGCAGCGCGCAGTTCTGCTGGTACGCGCGGAGATTATCCGGGCGATTCAGGAATTTTTCAATACGAACGGCTTCACAAAAGTGGACCCGCCGATCCTTACGCCGACATCGGCAGAAGGGACGACGAATCTGTTCCACACCAAATACTTTGAAGAAGACGCCTATCTGACGCAGAGCGGCCAGCTCTATATGGAAGCCGCCGCGATGGCGCTCGGCAAGGTCTACTCCTTCGGTCCGACGTTCCGCGCCGAGAAATCGAAGACCCGCCGGCACCTGATCGAATTCTGGATGATCGAGCCGGAAATGGCGTTCACCGATCATGAAGAGAGCCTGCGCGTTCAGGAGAACTTCATTACGCATGTGGTGCAGTCGGTCGTCAAGAACTGCCGGACCGAGCTGGAGACGCTCGGACGGGATATCTCGAAGCTGGAGAACATTCAGGCTCCGTTCCCGCGCATCAGCTACGACGATGCCATCCAGTTCCTGAACGAGAACGGGTTCGAGCTGCCTTGGGGCGAAGATTTCGGCGCACCGCACGAGACGGCGATCGCCGAAGCCTATGACAAGCCGGTATTCATTACGAATTACCCGGCCGGCATCAAGGCGTTCTACATGAAGCCGGACCCGAACCGTCCGGAGGTTGTTCTCTGCGCCGACATGATCGCGCCGGAAGGGTACGGAGAAATCATCGGCGGATCGCAGCGGATCGACGATCCGGAGCTGATGGCCGAGCGCTTCAAGGAGCATGAGCTGCCGATGGAATCCTATCAGTGGTATATGGATCTCCGCACGTACGGTTCTGTACCGCACTCGGGATTCGGCCTGGGTCTGGAGCGGACGGTAGCTTGGATCTGCGGACTGGACCATGTCCGCGAGACTATTCCGTTCCCTCGTACGCTGTACCGCCTCTACCCGTAAGGAAGGGAGCCATTCATGGAAGGCAAAGACTGGAGCGGCTGGAGCGAAGGAGCAGCCTTCGGCCTGGAACAGGGCATGGCCGTTATCCCTTACGCCCTTCTGAAATCCTACCGGAAGCTGCATCTGACCGGAAGTGAAGCGATGCTGCTGATTCATCTGCTGTCCTTCCGCCAGGTGGAGGGGATGGACTTCCCGACGCTGGAGGATCTGCAGGAGGTTACCGGACGAAGCATTCCTGTGATTGCCGGAGAACTGCGCAAGCTGATTCAGGAAGGCTTCCTGAGCATTGAAGGCGGAAGTGACGAAGAACGCGGGGTCCATTACGAGCGCTATAACTTCGCCGGCCTGTATTCGAAGCTGGGACGCCATCTCGCGGAGCAGGCCCGCGAAGGACGAACGGGCGAAGCGCCGAGGTATTCGGTACAGCAGGCAGGAAGTGCCGCTTCCGGGGCCGAATACCGTCCGCCGGAAGCGGCAGCGTCCAGGTCCGCCGGTTCTGACGGAATGGGCCGGGACAACCACCCGGCAGGGCTGGAGGAGAGCAAGAGCCTGTTCGGAATCTTCGAGAAGGAATTCGGACGTCCGCTCTCTCCGATGGAATGCGAGACGATCTCGGGCTGGCTGGATCAGGACCGCTATGCGGAAGAATTGATTCTGCTGGCCTTGAAGGAATCGGTCTTCGCCGGAAAGATTCATTTTCGCTATATTGACCGGATTCTGCTGGAATGGAGCCGCAACCGGGTGAAGACCGCCCAGGATGTCAAGGCATACGCGCAGAAGTTCCGGGGAGGCCGCTAGATCGGGCTGCGCGCTGAATAGGCCGGAGCAGCTCCAACAGCAGACAAGCCGGGCCGCAGGGGATACCTTGCGGCTCGGCTTGTTTTGGCATGGATGCGACATGGCATGGATGATACGATAGGGCAGGCCCGGCTATTCTTCCCCGGCGCTCTTCTTCAGTTCGGCGTCCAGCGCCGCGCCCATCTCGCGGGAGCGTTCCGCGCAGCGCGCAACAGCGGCGATGACCGTCTCGTAGAAGTCGCCTTGGTCCAGCACTTCCAGGGCAGCCTGGGTGGAGCCGTTCGGAGAAGTGACCTTCTTCCGCAGAGCCGCCGGTTCCTCGCCGGTCTGCTGGACCATCCGGGCGGCGCCCAGCACCGTCTGGACCGTCAGCTCGGCCGCCTGCTCCTTACCGAGACCGCCGCGGATGCCGGCGGCGATCATGGCTTCCATCATGTAATAGATATAAGCCGGTCCGCTGCCGGAAATGCCGGTCAGCGTCTCCATCCGCTCCTCGTCAATAACCGCCGTCGTTCCTACGGCTTCGAAGATCTGCATCGCAAGCTGGCGCTGTCCCTCGGAGACTTCGCGCGAGAAGGCGATCCCGGTAGCCCCCAAGCCGATGGAACTCGATGTATTCGGCATGGTGCGGACCACCGGCTGTGCGGTGCCGAGCAGACCCTGGATGGTGCGGATCGACAGGCCGGCGATGACGGACAGGATGAGCTGTTCGCCGGACAGGGCCGGCCCCAGCTTCCGCAGCGCTTCAGCGGCGTCCTTGGGCTTCATGGCCAGAACGATAATCGGGGAGGAGGAGAGGTACTCCTCTTTCTGGACCGGATCATTCGTAGCTCTGACTCCATAGCGCGAGCGCAGTTCGGCGAGCCGATCGCTGCCGTTGCGGTTCAGCATCACAACCTGATCGGAAGCGACCACCGAGCGGGCCACCAGTCCGCGGACGATGGCTTCGGCCATGGAACCGGCTCCGTAAAAGACAATTCGTTCCTTGATAAGCGGTTTTGCGGGTTGCTGACACATTCAAGTGTCCTCCTTATCTGTGACGGGCCATCGGGGACTAGCCCCGGATTTGGCCGGTGCCGTAGATTTTGTATTTCGTTGAGGTCAGAGCGGGCAGACCCATCGGTCCCCGGGCGTGCAGCTTCTGGGTGCTGATGCCGATCTCCGCGCCGAATCCGAATTCGAAGCCGTCGGTAAAACGGGTGGAGGCGTTATGGAACACCGCCGCCGCATCGACTCCCTGCTGGAACTTCGCGGCTTCCTCTGCGTTTCCGGTGACGATGCACTCGGAGTGCATGGTGCCGTAGCGGGCGATATGGGCCATCGCCTCTTCCGTAGAGCCGACGATTCTCACATTCAGGATGTAATCATTATACTCCGTAGCATAATCCTTGTCCGTCGCCTGAACTGCCCAAGGGACCAGAGCGAGCGTCTCTTCGCAGCCGCGGAGCTCCACGCCGGACCGGCGGAAGGACTCGGCGAGCGATGGGAGGTGCTCCCGGGCGAAGGAGCGGTGAACGAGCAGCGTCTCCATAGCGTTGCAGACGGATGGCCGCTGGACCTTGGCATTCAGGCTGATCGCTTCCGCCATTGCCGGATCGGCCTGGGCGTCGAGATACGTATGGCAGATTCCTGCGCCGGTCTCAATGACCGGCACCGTGGCATTCTGCACGACATTCTGAATAAGCGACGCGCCGCCGCGCGGAATAATGACGTCCAGCAGGCCGTTCAGCTTCAGCATCTCGTCTACCGAAGAGCGGTTCGGGTCTTCGATCAGCTGCAGGGCAGCCGGCGGCATCACCGTTGCGGCCAGCGCTTCGTGAAGAATTCCGACAATGGCCCGGTTCGAGGACAGAGCCGAAGACCCGCCGCGCAGCACAACGGCATTGCCGGTCTTCAGGCAGAGTCCCGCTGCGTCCACCGTGACGTTCGGCCGGGCTTCGTAGATAATGCCGATAACGCCGAGCGGAACGCGAATCTTCTCGATGTGCAGCCCGTTGGGCCGGTCCAGCACCTCCAGCGTATCACCGACGGGATCGGGCAGCAGCGCAATCTGCCGCAGTCCTTCCGCCATCGCATGAATGCGGGAGGAGTCCAGCGCCAGCCGGTCCAGCAGCGAAGACGGGGTGCCGTTCTCGCGGCCGCGGGCCAGGTCTTCGGCGTTCGCTTCAATCAGCGCCTGCTCGTGCACAACCAGCGCATCGGCCATGGCCAGCAGCGCGTCGTTCTTCTCCGAGGTGGTCAGGGCAGCCAGCGTACCGGCTGCTCCGCGGGCAAGGCCGGCTTTGGCGGCGACTTCGCCGCCGGTATAAACAATCGCTTTGTTCATGGGAAAACCTCCTAAAAGTTTTGTTAGGATTCACTTCTATGAATATGAGTCGGCAAAACTTGCATCGAAAGCATAAGCTAAGTTTTGTTAGGATTTACTTCAATGAATAAGGGGCGGCAAAACTTGCATCGAAAGCATAAGCTAAGTTTTGTTAGGATTCACTTCTATGAATAAGGGTCGGCAAAACTTGCATCGGAAGCATAGGCTAAGTTTTGTTAGGATTCACTTCTATGAATAAGGGTCGGCAAAACTAGCATCGAAAGCATAAGCTAAGTTTGGCTGGCCAAGTCCGCCTATTTCAGCGTAATCCATTCGTCCCGGTGGATCACTTCCAGCCGGTGAATCTCGCCCAGCCGGGCGACGGCTTCTCCGCTGCCCAGTCCTCTGATCGTCCGAAGCTGGGCGTCATCATAATTGACGATGCCCCGGCCCAGCAGGGAGTTGTCCGGCCCAAGCACTTCGACTACATCCCCGGCGTGGAAGCTGCCCTGTATCTCGCGGACTCCTACCGGAAGCAGGCTGTGTCCACCGTGCAGCAGCGCTTCGGCCGCGCCCGCATCTACGGTGAGCGTACCAAGCGGCGTCGACATGAAGCCGAGCCACTGCTTCTTCACCGGGAGCGCGGAGAGTGTTGTGGCAAAATACGTTCCTCGGCCTTCCCCGTCCGCAGCTCGTGCAATGTCGCCGGGCTCCGTCGCGCGCCCGACAAAGACCGGGACGCCGCCGCGCGTGGCGATTTTGGCGGCGTCAATCTTGGAGCGCATGCCGCCGGTGCCGACCGCCGACCCGGCCCCGCCCGCAATGGCATAGATTTCAGGCGTAATCTCTTCGACCTCGCGCATGCGGACCGCATCGGGATTCTTGCGCGGGTCGGCGCTGTAAAGCCCGTCCGTGTCCGTGAGGACGAGCAGGCGGGACGCCTTCAGCAGGTTGGCGACGAGCGCCGACAGCGTATCGTTGTCGCCGAATTTCAGCTCGTCGACCGAGACGGTGTCATTCTCATTAAAGATGGGGATGGCCCCTTGCCGCAGCAGCTCTTCCACCGTCATCACGGCGTTGTTCATTGCCCGGCGGCTGCAGAAATCGGTGCGCGTCAGCAAAATCTGGGCGGCCGTCAGGCCATGCTCGGCCAGTGCCTGCTGATACGCCTGCATCAGCAGGGCCTGGCCGACGGCCGCGGCGGCCTGCTTCTCATGCAGCAGCTTCGGCCGTGAAGCGTAGCCGATGCTGCGGAAGCCGGCGGCTACGGCTCCCGAGGTGACCAGCAGCACCTCGTCGCCGCGGCGGCGCAGCGCGGCCAGCTCGGCCGCGAAATAGGCTACGGCCGGACGGCTGAGGCCGCCCTCCGGCGCGGTGAGGGAGCTGCTCCCGATTTTGACGACAATTCGGTTCGACATCCGAGTCACTTCCTTCAACAAAAGAATACAAAAAAGCCCCCATCCTGAGACTGTGCAAAGGACGAAAGCTTGGTCGACTTCCGCGGTACCACCTTCATTGATGAGGGATCATCCGGCTTATGGCCTCGTAACGGGAGGTGCCGTCCTGTTTTGGGCAGGCCGTTCAGGGGTAGGATTCGGAGCGGTAGCCGCGGTAAATTCTCTCAGCCCATGGAATTTACTCTCTGGCGCAGCCGGGTAACGCTCGTACTGGTCCCGTCTTCACGTGTATCATTTGCCATACAGAATACCACGGCGAAGAGGAATTTGCCAAGTGCCGATTGCCGGAGAAGCGAATGCGGCCTGTGCAAATGGCCGTTTATTCCTGACGAAGACGGGTAAAATAAGAGTATCCCATACCTGGAGGTGGCACACCATGTCAAAGGAACCGGAGAACACCCAGGAAGCCCAGATCGAAGCAACCCGCGATTTTCTGGAGAACCGGACGGGAGAGCCCGCAGCGCCGGGACCGGTCAACGAAGATACCGCCCGCCTGCCCGACAATCAGAACCGCCTGATCTCGCAGCACAATCTGCGTAAATAAGGAAGAAATGAAGAAATAAAGAAATGAAGCGTTCGCCCTGCGCCTTTCCGGTCACGGAAAGGCGTTTTGCGTTGCAGCCGGAACTTGTGCGCGGAATCAGGGAGGACTATTCCCCTGCAAGCTCTGCCACGGTCGCCTGGAAGGTCTGGATGAACGCTTCGGCAGCGACGGACAGATAGCGTCCTTTGCGGTAGGCGAATACGAGCGTCCGGCTCGGTACCGGTTCGGCCAGCGGCAGATAGACCGGAACGAACTCGCCGCGCGGCGCTCTGGCAATGAAGCGGGGAACGAGCGTTACGCCCATGCCGGCGGCAACGAGCGACTGGACGGTCTCCATATTGCTGCTCTCAAAAACCACCCGCGGCTCGAAGCCGGCCTCGCCGCAGAGCTGGATCGTCATTTTGCGGAAGCCCTGGCCTTCCTTCAGCACAATAAAAGGATCATCCTTCAGCTCGGACAGCGAAGTCCGCTGCCCGGCCGCGGCCCGCTCCGCCAGCGGATGGCCGGGGGGAACGGCCAGATCAATTCGCTCCTCCCCGATCACACGGCAGGACAGAGCCGGGCTCTCGATCGGGAGAGACAGCAGGCTGAGGTCGGTCTGGCCGACGGCAGTAAGCTTTTCCAGATTCATGGAGGAGTCTTCCAGCAGGGTAATCTCGACTTCGGGATATTTATTCTGGAAGACAGGAAGCACATGGGGCAGGAGGTGGGCGCCGGTAATCGGCATGCTGCCGACGACGACATGGCCGGTCCGGAGCTGGGAGATATCCGACATCTCCTGACGGAGCAATTCAACGGCATCGATAATATGCTGGGCCTGTTCGACGAACCGGGCTCCGGCGTGCGTAAGCTCGACGGTGCTGGTATTGCGCTGGAACAACAGAACGCCAAGCTCCTTCTCCAGCTTGGAGAGCTGCTGGCTGAGCGAGGGCTGGGCGATGTGCAGCTTCTCGGCGGCCCGGGAGAAATTGCGCTCGGCTGCAATCTGCAGCGCGTACTGCAATTGGCGAAGCTCCATGGAAGAACATCCTTTCTGTACTATAGAGTAAAAAACTGTATCTGACAGGCTGGCCCTGTACGGGTCTGTTACTTCTCGTCTGCTGGAGCAGGGAGTGAGTCTAAAGATTTATTTTATTTGCAAATTATACACATTTTAAGCGGGTAAATAGTCCTAAGAGAACGAATGTAATAATGTAGAAAACTGGAAGGGATGATATGTGTGAGCACCGTGTTAAATGTCAATGTGTCCGGCTACGAGCCGCGCACCGAGCAGCAATCCTACTTTGACGGCGGCCTGTTGCAGTACATTGGATGGAGTATTCTGGGGGCGCTGGTCACAATCTGCACCCTGGGAATCTGCTCCCCTTGGGCGCTTGTCATGATTTACAGATGGAAGATCGAACATACGGTTATCGACGGTCGCCGCCAAACGTTTGACGGTACGGCCATGCAACTGTTTGGCAACTGGATGAAGTGGTGGCTCCTATGCATTGTAACAATAGGTATCTACTCCTTTTGGCTGAACATCAAGCTGGAGCAGTGGAGAGTCAAGCATACTCACTTCTAGTACATATTCGATTAACTGAACCGCCTGGGATACTCCGCAGGCGGTTTATGCTATTCTCGCCCTCGGATAAGACCGGAACTATCTCTCCATACAGCTGCTGATGTGATAGGTCTAGACTATAACTTCTATAGCTATTATATCTTAGTATTATAAAGCAGCCCGTGTTATATTTAAACCATTCAAGAGAGACTCCACGCTCTCTTCAGACGAACGATTAAACCGACGAGGTGAGAACATGGGCAAGAAGACAATGTTTGAGAAGATTTGGAACAACCACGTGATTCATTCGGAAGAGGGCAAGCCGAGCATCCTGTATATCGATCTTCATCTCGTACACGAAGTGACCTCTCCCCAAGCGTTTGAGGGCCTGCGTCTCAGCGGGCGCAAGGTGCGCCGTCCGGAGCTGACCTTCGCCACTATGGACCATAACGTGCCGACCCAGGACCGTTACAATATCAAGGACCCGATCTCCAAGCAGCAGATTGATACGCTGTCCAAGAACTGCGCCGACTTCGGCGTCCGGCTGTTCGACCTTGACGACATCGACCAGGGAGTCGTGCACGTCATGGGACCGGAGATCGGACTCACCCATCCCGGCAAAACCATAGTCTGCGGCGACAGCCACACCTCCACGCACGGCGCCTTCGGCGCTCTGGCTTTCGGCATCGGAACAAGCGAAGTCGAACACGTGCTGGCGACGCAGTGTCTCCAGCAGGCCAAGGCGAAGACGATGGAAGTCCGGTTCGTCGGCAGACGCAACCCGGGCGTGACGGCCAAGGATATGATCCTCGGCGTAATTGCCAAGTACGGCACCGATTTTGCCACAGGCTATGTCATTGAGTATACCGGAGAAGCGATTCGCGAGCTGTCGATGGAAGAACGCATGACGGTCTGCAACATGTCCATCGAGGGCGGAGCCCGGGCGGGGATGATTGCTCCGGACGAGACGACGTTCGAGTATCTCCGCGGCCGCCAGTATGTGCCGCAGGGCGCCGAGTTCGACGCCGCTGTGGAACGCTGGAAAGCGCTCGTGACCGATGAAGGCGCCGAGTTCGATACCGTGGTTGAATTCGATGTGGAATCGCTGATTCCGCAGGTAACCTGGGGAACAAGCCCGGGCATGGGCACCGATATCAATTCCTCCGTGCCGAATCCGGCCGATTTCCCGACCGAGAACGAGCGGAAGGCCGCCGAGAAGGCACTGGAATATATGGCGCTGACTCCCGGCACGCCGATGTCGGAGATCGAGATCGATTATGTGTTCATCGGCTCCTGCACGAACGGGCGGATCGAAGATCTGCGGGCGGCGGCCAAGGTGGCCCAGGGCCACAAGGTATCCGGCCAGGTTACGGCCATCGTCGTGCCGGGTTCGGGTCGGGTGAAGATGCAGGCCGAGAAGGAAGGACTGGATGTCATCTTCAAGGAAGCCGGATTTGAATGGCGCGAAGCAGGCTGCAGCATGTGCCTGGCGATGAACCCCGATGTGCTTCAGCCGGGACAGCGCTGCGCCTCGACCTCCAACCGCAATTTTGAAGGACGGCAGGGACGCGGCGGACGCACGCATCTGGTGTCGCCGGCAATGGCAGCGGCGGCGGCGATTACCGGCCGGTTCACCGATGTGCGGGATTGGAACTACAAGACGGAAGCCGTTGGCGTATAAGAAGAGAGCGGAGGGGATCGAATATGGAAGCTTTTAAGAAATGGACAGGAATTGTCGCCCCGGTGGACCGGGTCAATGTGGATACAGATGCTATCATTCCGAAGCAGTTTCTGAAACGAATCGAACGCACAGGTTTTGGCCAGTTCCTGTTCTACGAATGGCGCTTCGACGAGGAAGGGCGGGTCAATGAGAACTTCGAGCCGAACAAGCCGCGTTACCAAGGCGCTTCGGTGCTGATCTCGCGGGCGAACTTCGGCTGCGGCTCTTCCCGGGAGCATGCGCCCTGGGCCATCCTGGATTACGGCTTCAAGGTAGTTATTGCGCCTTCGTTCGCCGATATCTTCTACAATAACTGCTTCAAGAACGGAATTCTTCCAATCCGTCTGTCCGAAGAGCAGGTAGAAGACTTGTTCCAGCGGACGGCTGCACACGAAGGCTATGCGCTGACGGTTGACCTGGAGAACAAGACGATTACCGACGAAGCGGGACTCCGCATCGACTTTGATCTGGACGAGCACCGCCGCCAGTTCCTGCTGCAGGGATTGGACGATATCGGCCTCACGCTGAAGCATGAGGATGAGATCGCCGCTTACGAGCAGCGAAATGCCGATACCCTGTTCGCCCGGGCCTAATCGCCAACAGAAACAGCCTTTCCGATAGATGCCGGAGCAATCCGGTTATCGGAAAGGCTGTTTTTATTTGCGGACAACCATTCAATGTGCCGGGTTCTATGACGAAGATAAGAGTAGAAAAGATGCCGGAACCTGCCAAAAGAAATGGGAGATATTCGCAACTTTTGCGGAAGAAAGGCGTCTAATAGATGTCAAAGGTCGTCGCAGGAAGCCCCAACAACGCCAATTCCAGGGCGGAATACTAGATTCTTAGAGGTGAAAGATGAAGAAATTCGGTTTTATGCTGCTGCTGCTTCTGTTCGTACTGGTATGGCCCCGGGAAGGGCATGCCGCCGCTGGAAACAACAAGATCATCCTCGACGGAACGGATGTGACGGCCGGGCAATCGGTCCCGGTTGAGAATGTGAAGGGAACCATTATGGTTCCGCTGCGTATGATTAGCGAGAATCTGGGGTACAAGGTCGATTGGAATCAAGCTTCCCAGACCGTAACAATTACCCAACAGAGCCAGGAACTGAAGCTGGTCGTCGGCCAGAAGACCGCCTCGGTAGACGGCAAGTCGCTGGAGCTCAGCCAGGTTCCCTATATGAAGAATTACACGACGCTGGTTCCGATCCGCTTCATCAGCGAACAGTTCGGCGTCTCCGTCAATTGGGACAACACCCAGAAGATCGTATCTCTTATTACCCCGAATTCGGCCCCGGTAACCGGACCGTCCGGCAGCACAGGCGGAACTTCGGGCGGGGACGCATCCGGTGCCGCCGGCGGCGGAACGGCAACGTCTCCATCGGCCGGTACAGCAGCGGGTCTGAGCCAGATCAACGGCATCAGCTTCAGCGACAATATGTTCATGATTGCCATGAGCGGGGACGCGAAGCCGGTCACCTCGACGATGACAGGCAAGATCATCATCGACATTCCCAACGCGACGTTCTCCGATTCGTTCATCACAGGCCAGCAGCTCAAGCCGGAGTTGGTCGGAACGCTTGCGGTCGACGGCTATCCCGACGTCAAGCAGGTCCGTTATTCGCTCTACAGCAGCAACCCTTACACGGTCCGGTTCGTTATTGATTTGACCGGAAGCTCGAAGAGCTTCGCTGTCGAAACGACCGGGGACTCCGCTTCCCGGCTGGCGGTCGTCAATCTGAACGCGAGCGTCCCGTCCGCCGGAGACAGCGGGGGAGGAGTCCTGCCGGGCAGCGATGGACGCAAGGTTATCGTTCTGGACGCCGGGCACGGAGCGAAGGATTCGGGAGCGGTCGGAATTACGGGCAAATACGAGAAGAATTTCAATCTGGCTGTTGTGCTCAAGGCCGCCGAGCTTCTTCGCAAGGAGGCCAATATCGATGTGGTGACGACCCGCAGCAATGATACCTTCCTTGA
This sequence comes from Paenibacillus spiritus, assembly GCF_008710135.1. Taxonomy (GTDB): domain Bacteria; phylum Bacillota; class Bacilli; order Paenibacillales; family Paenibacillaceae; genus Paenibacillus_AQ; species Paenibacillus_AQ glufosinatiresistens. Next base: position 62,454 of record NZ_VYKK01000005.1, read on the forward strand.
ATTGAAGGAACGGGTTGCAATTGCGGAGAACCTGAATGCCGATCTCTTCATCTCGGTCCATGCCAACAGCAGCTCTTCTTCCGCGGCAAGCGGAACCGAGACGTACTACAAGCGTTCGGGAGCCAGCAAGGATTTTGCCGGCGTTATGCACAAGTATCTGGTCGAGGCGACCGGCCTGAAGGACAGAGGCGTGCAGTATGGCAATTTCCATGTCATCCGGGAGACGACGATGCCGGCTATTCTGCTGGAAGTCGGGTACTTGAGCAATAAGAACGACGAGGCCCTGCTGTTCACGGAGGATCTTCAGAACCGGGTGGCGGCTGCCATAGTCAAAGGCGTCAAAGAATATCTGGGTATGAAATAAGACACTTCTATAAGTTCAAATAAAGAGCCGGACCGGGCCGTTCTGATACGGGAGATTCTCCCGCTTTATGGAGCGGACGGTCTTCGTTCAATAGGGAGGCGTTATGATTATGATGAAAAAAGTATTGCCCATTGCCGCTGCCGGAATGACCTTGGCGGTTCTCCTTGCCGGCTGCGGATCGAAGCCGGCCGCCGCGCCGTCGGCCGCTTCCGCATCGCCTGCCGTGCAGGCGGAGGGGAGCGCGGCCAGCCCTGCGCCGTCGGCGACGGCCGCACCGTCCCCATCTGCTTCCGCTTCCGCCGCCGCAGAAGCGACGCAGGCCCCTGCTGCAACTTCGTCTTCGCCGGCGGATACGGAAGAGAAGCAGAGCCGCGAAATCAATGTGTATTACACCGATGCCGAACAGATGGATCTTGTCCCGGCAAAGGCGAAGATTTCGTTCAAAGACGAGGCCGCCGACAAATACCGCGAAGCGTTCCGGGCGCTGCAGACCAGCGACAATCCGGATCTCGTGCCGCTGTGGGAACGCATTGAACTGAAGTCGGTCACCTTCACCAACGGATTGCTGACTCTGGACATCCATAAGCCGCAGGAAGCGCAGCTCGGAGCTGGCGGCGAGTCATTTGCCATTCAGGCGCTGACTTCCACGATGTTCCAGTTCACGGAAGTCCAGAATATCGAAGTGCTGGTAGACGGTGAGCAGACAGAGAGCCTGATGGGCCATGTCGATCTGCTCTATCCGTTCACCCGGGCCAATTCGGCGCCTTCGCAGGAATAAGCGCATCCTGTGGCGAATGGTTATCCATCCGGCCGCAGGGGCCGCTTGAAATCAAATCAGATCTTCAGGAGAACCATGCAGAGAGGGGAATCATGCGTTTGTTCAACCGAAATCATACGGAGTCTCATGTAGAGCCGAATCCCGCAGCATCAGCCGGAAGCCGTCTTGCTTCCAAGACCGTGGCGGCGCTGCTTGCAGGCGCCATGACGCTGGGAGGGGGCGCCTCTGCACTGGCAGCGTCCGCTTCATCGTCCCTGGCCGCAGCGGCTGCCCCGGCAGCCACAGCCAAGCCGAGTGCCACCGCTGCACCCGCAGCTACGGCCAAACCGACCGCCACCGCTGCACCCGCAGCTACGGCCAAACCTACCGCCACCGCTGCCCCGGCAGCTACGGCCAAACCTACTGCCACCGCTGCCCCGGCAGCTACGGCCAAACCGACTGCTACCGCTGCACCCGCAGCTACGGCCAAGCCGACTGCTACCGCTGCACCCGCAGCTACGGCCAAGTCAACCGCAACCGCTGCACCCGCCGCTACCGCTGCACCCGCAGCTACCGCTGCACCCGCCGCCTCCGCCACACCTTCGGCAGCCGGATTCTTCAGCGATGTAGCGAAAGGCTTTTGGGCCGAGAAGCATATCTACAAGCTCGCCGGACAGGGCATTATTATCGGGAACAACGGCAAGTTCCGTCCCGGCGATTCCGTTACCCAGCAGGAAGCGGTTCTGATGGCGCTTCGGTTTATGGGCGCTGATACGAAGGCCGCTGATGGCACAGTGGACACCGCACTGCCTGGGGGCATCGAAGTGTCCAATTATTACAAGCCTTACGTTATTCTTGCCTTTCAGATGAACCTGCTGGACAAGGCCGAAGTGGCCGCAGAGGCAGCAGGCAAGACGGCATGGGGAATGCGCCCGGCAAGCCGGGAATGGATCGCGGAGCTGCTGATCCGTTCGCTCGGCAAGAGCGGCGATGCGCAGGCCGCTTCGGGAGAAAATTCAGGTTTTGCGGATGATGCGAAAATTTCTGCCGACAAGCGGGGATACATAAACACAGCGGTTGATCTTGGCCTGGCAACCGGTCTGAACGGCAACCTCTTCAGTCCGAAGGGGGAAGTGACCCGGGCGCAGCTCGCCACCTTCTTCAGCCGGGCGGAGGCGTACTCCACCGTGGCTTATGCCGATACGGCAAGCGGAACAATCCTGGAAATCAAAGACGGCCGCCTGACGCTCTATAACGGGGCAGCCAAGACCGTATACACCTTGTCGTCCGGCACGGGATATTTCAAGGCGGGTTCCGAAACCGCAATCGCTCTGACCGAGCTTCAGCCTTACACCAGAGCAACGGTGATCGCCAGCGGAACCGTCGCTTCCTACATTGAAGTCACGGATACGACTCCGCAGATCGAGACCCTTCAGGGAAAGCTGGCCCGGATTTCGGCAGGGACGAAGAAGCTGTGGCTCATGACGGATGACGGTTATCCGGAGTACAGCTATGACGATACGGCGGTGTTCACGGATGCGGCGGGCAATGCGGTGGAGCCGTCCGCCATTACCGAGAACAGCGCAGTTACGCTTCTGCGCGAGAAGTATACGGGACAGAACAAGATCATTAAAGTGGTCGTTACCTCGGGCGTAGTCAACAAAACGGCGACCGGCGTCCTGAAGGCCATCGACCGGACCGCACAGACCCTAACATTCACCGCTTCGACGGGCGCCGAGGAGACCTTCGCGTGGACTTCCGATACGCTCTTCACGTACCAGAGCAGTATTCTGACTCCAGCCGATCTGACGGTTGGCGCTGCGGTCAAATACAAAATTCAGAACAGCAAAATTGCGTCCGTTGAAGCCACGGATCTGAAGAACCGTTCCTTGCAAGGTACGCTGACCGAGAAGACGTCCAATTCCCTGATCTATAAGAAGGCTGACGGATCGCTGGAGGTCAAAACGCTGGCGGACAAGCCGCTTGTGACCATTCCGGGCGTGACCTCGCCGTCGCTGGATGATCTGGTGGCGGATGCGTCCGGCGGCGATCTGGTGGAGCTGACGCTGGACTCGGCCAACAAGGTCACCGGCATCTCGGTGGTCAAGCGGCAAATGGATCAGTATTACGGCGTTACCGTCGCCGGGTACAACAATACAACCAAGCTGCTTACCGTTCTGGATGCTTCCGGCAACGCCAAGGCCGTGAAGCTGGACGACAAGACCAAGTTCTCCGCCAACTTCGGAATCACGCCGACGCTGGCTACGGTCGGCCCGATGCTGACGGAAGACCGCAAGCTGAACCTGAACGCCATTGGTCAGCGTCTGCTGTCGCTGGAGTTCGTCAGCCAGTACGACGGAACGTTCACTTCTTATTCGGCAACGGCCCGGACGATCGCAATCAAGACGAGCGATGGCAGAACGCTAACGCTGCCTTATCCGGGCGCCGTCGAGATCTTCGGCCAGAACAACAAGACGGTTGCGGATGTGCCGACCGGCGCTATGGTAACGGCAACGCTGGCGCCGAACCAGTCGACGGTCACTTCCCTGAAAGTGAAGACGACGCAGCAGTTCGCGATCAGCTTCCTGGATGCGGCTGCTAATAAATTGAAGGTGAACACGCCGGCAGGTACTCTGGACATCTATACGCTGACCGTGCCGATGACCGATGAGAACGGTACTGTGATTAAGATCGGTGATCTGAAGAGCGGGGACCTCCTCAATGTTACGGCTGTCGGAGGATCGCCGGTCTCGGTCCAGCGGGTGCTGCAGACGACCGGACGCATCTCGGCGGTGGACACGGCAGGCTCCAAGCTGACGGTGCAGGAGTATGGCGGCCGGGTTCGCGTCCTGGATGCATCCAAAGGGGTACAGGTTCTGCGTTCCGGCGCCGCAAGCAGCACGCTTGCAGGGCTGACCGCAGAGGACCGGGCGGTGATTCGCCAGGATGCCGACGGCAAACTGACCGTTCAGGTGCTGGCTTCTCTGAGCCGCACACTGGCCTGGTACGAGTCCTCCACCAATCAGATTGTGGTCACCCGGAGTACGCTGGATGAGAAGAATCAGTTTATTCTAAGTCCGAATGTATACATTCACCAAGGCGACACGACTTTATCCGTGCAATCCTTGAAAGAAAATGATAAAATAACGCTATATTTCAATGACAATGTCGTTGTTGAAATCGTGAAATTATAATGGTGGCTTCTTGGCAGACGCCGTCTTGGCGCGAATCCCGCGATTCGCGTCAGGACGTTTTTTTTGAGGCCGGGCGAAAATGACGGAACGATGCCCCCGGACTTCTTGTCAGGCGGTAAGGCGTTCGGTATAATGAATCTTCCGCCATGCCGGAGAAGTCATTCGTTTGGAGAGGGACAGGCTATGAAGTCTTCGGCAGTTCGATACATTCTCGACACCATCGGTGAAATGTTCCCGGATGCCCACTGCGAGCTCAATCATGCCAATGCGTTTGAATTGACGATTGCGGTGCTGCTCTCGGCGCAGTGTACGGACGCTACCGTCAACAAGGTGACGGCCGATCTGTTCCGGAAGTACAAGACTCCGCAGGATTACGTATCCGTCCCGCTGGAAGAGCTGGAGCAGGATATACGGCGCATCGGGCTGTACCGGAACAAAGCGAAGCATATCCGGAATTTGTGCCTGATTCTGATGGAGCAGTACGGGGGAGAAGTACCGGAACGCCATGACCAGCTGGTGACGCTGCCGGGCGTAGGACGGAAGACCGCGAATGTGGTCGTCTCGAATGCCTTTGGCGTGCCGGCGATCGCCGTGGATACCCATGTCGAGCGGGTGGCCAAGCGGCTGGCTCTGGCCGGCATCGGCGACTCGGTGCTGGAGGTGGAGAAGAAGCTGATGAAGGCGGTCCCCCGCGAGGAATGGACGCTTACCCATCACCGGCTGATCTTCTTCGGCCGTTACCACTGCAAAGCCCAGAATCCGCTCTGTCAGGTATGTCCGCTTCTCGATGTGTGCCGGGAAGGCAAGAAGCGTATGAAATCTGCGCAGATCAGCAAAACTAAGAAACAGGCGAAAGCCCCAAAAAGCTAGAGATGAAGAAGAGGATGGGATAGGAATGAAGTGCATTTCGGTCTACACGAACAATTTTGAGCTGTTCTCCGATATTTTCGACCGCGTTGTGGAGAGCCCGCTGGAGGAGAACGAAGAGCAGGAAGTCGAAGGGATTACAATCAGCCATTCCGGCGACGTGCCCGAGCACTACCTGGAACGGATGGCCCAGAAGCCTGAAGTGGTGGTCATGAAGGACAAGACCCGTGGTCTGACGATTTTGCAGCACGGCAAAGTATTTGAGATTCTGCTTCCGGCGCTGGAGATTGCCTAGACGGATTCTTTCATTCAGAGAGCGTACTACCCGAACAGATGACCGCGCCGCTCGTCGTTTTGAGCAGCGGCCGCGTCAAACAGCCGGACGGATTCCCCGTCCGGCTGTTTGACGTTGGGTTTCTTCAAAGAATGCTCGGATTGCGGACAGCGGCGCTTTCCTGCTTTAAATTGTGGCAATCTGGTGATAAAATGGATTCATATTAAAGGGGCTCTTGAATTCATCGCAAAGGTGGCAGCAAATCCATGGAAGCGGAACGGGTGGAGAAGCATACGGACAGCAGCGCACAAGAACTATTGAAATCGCTTGCGCAGTGGAGCGAAGAGCAGGGGAATCCGGAGGCTGCGGACATCTTTCGGGACCTGGCGGGTAAGCTGGCGGACGGAGAGCTGACACTGGCGTTCTGCGGCCATTTCTCGGCAGGCAAATCCAGCCTGATTAATGCGCTCTGCGGCAGCACCGTTCTGCCTGCGGGCCCGGTTCCGACGAGCGCCAATGTCGTCGCAATCCGCAGCGGATCTCCGCGGGTGGTGGTCTATCCGAGGCTTCAGGAAGGCAAGGGCCAGCCGTTCGAGACGACGCCGGAGCGTCTGGCGGAGCTATGCCGGGACGGCGGCCGGTACGAGTCCATTGAGGTCTGGGCTGAGGTGCCGCTTCTGGGCGCGCACGGCGTTCTGCTGGATACGCCAGGCGTGGATTCCACCGACGACGGACACCGCTCAGCGACCCGTTCGGCGCTGCATCTGGCGGATGTCGTCTTCTACTGTATGGACTATAACCATGTTCAATCGGAAGACAATTTGGCTTTTGCCAAAAGTCTCAGCGATTGGGGCAAACCGCTATACCTGATCGTGAACCAGATCGACAAGCACCGGGCGGACGAGATTGACGCCGGTCTGTACCGGCTGCAAGTGGAAAGCGCCTTCAAGGATTGGGGCATCCGCTATGCCGGTCTGCTGACCACTTCCCTGAAACCAAAGGATCACCCGCTCAGCCAGTGGCGGGAGCTCCCGGCGCTGATTGCCAAGCTTCTGGAAGAACGCCGGGAACTGCTGGCCTACAGCGTATCCCGGTCGGTCCAGCATACGGTTCAGGCCATGCAGGAACGGTTCCAATCGGAAGAAGCCGGGCAGCGGGAGCCCCTGGAATCGATGACCGGCGGGAGAACGTCGGCAGAGCTTCAAGAGGAGGCCGCTGAACTTGAGGCAGAGGGGAAGCGGCTGGATAATCTTGAAGACGAATCCCGCGGCCGTCTGCGGCAGCGGCTGGACACTCTGCTGGAGAGTGCCAATCTGATGCCGGCCGCTCTGCGCGAGCTGGTGGGCCGGTACGCGGAGACTCTGGGACCGGGCTTCCGTGTCGGACTGCTGCCGTCAGCGGCCAAGAAGGAGCGTGAACGGGAGCGCCGGCTGGAAGAGCTTGCCGCGGACTGGTCAGAGACGACACGGGCGGCGCTGGACTGGCATGTGCGGGCACTGCTTGCGGAATGGACGGCAGAGACAGGACTCCCTGAAGCCGCGGAGGCGGCCCGGGAGGCGCCGCTGCCCGTCTGGGACAAGGACGCGGTGGCGGCTGCCGTGCCGCCGGGCTCGCCCTCCTCGGGCGGAGGGCTGCTGAACCTCTGCCAGAGACTGGCGGCGGATATCCGCGCCGCCGCGCGCAAGTCCGCGCTCCGCTTCGCGGACGAGGCGCTCGAGGGTCTCCCGCCACTTGTGGCCGAGCGGCGGGAGGCCCTCTCGGCCCGCGCTGCGGCCGCGGGCGAGGCGCTGGCGGCCGCTAAGACGCTGGCCGCCCTGGACCGCGCGGCGAAGGCGCGCGCGGACGCCCTGGCGGCGCAGACCCCCGCGCCGCTCGCCCTTACCCCCGGCGTCCTGCCGGGGGTGACCCCGCCGCGCGTCGCGCCGGACGGCGCGCCCAAGCCCGCTGAGCCGCGGCGTACGGCCGCGGCTCCGGCGCCGGCGGCTCCGCGCCGCGGCGGCGCGGAGCCGGACGCACCGCGCCGGCGGCTGCGCAGCGCCGCAGCGGTGCTGGACGCCGCCGCAGAGCGGCTGCGCCGCGAGCCGGCTCTGGCGCCGCGGGCGCGCGGCCTGGCGGAGCGGGCGGCCGGCCTGGCCGGCGGCCGCTTCACGCTCGCGCTGTTCGGCGCCTTCAGCGCCGGCAAGTCTTCCTTCGCCAACGCTCTGCTCGGCGAAGACGTGCTGCCCGTGTCGCCTCACCCCGCCACGGCTGCCGTCACCCGCATCCTGGCGCCGGAAGGCGGGTATGTGCATGGTACAGCCGCCGTAGCCATGAAGACGGCGGACGAGTTCCGGGACGATCTTCGGCATTCCTTCTCCGTACTGGAGCTCGGCGAGCCGGACCCGGAGGAATGGCCGAAGACAGCCGCCTGTCTGGAGGGCCGGGGCCTGCACCCTTCGGCGCTGCCGCATATCGGCTTCCTGCGGGCCGCCGCAGCCGGATGGGAAGCGTCGCGCGGTCTGCTCGGGTCCGTGCGGACCGTTGACCTGGACGAATACCGGGGACTTGTCGCCGACGAGACGAAGGCCTGCTTCGTCCGGCGGATCGATCTCTATTATTCTTCCCCGCTGACGGAAGGCGGCATCGTGCTGGTTGATACGCCGGGAGCGGACTCGCTGCATGCCCGGCACACCGGGGTCACCTTCGGTTATATGAAGGAAGCCGATGCCATTGTCTTCCTGACCTACTACAACCACGCCTTCTCCAAAGCCGACCGGGCGCTTCTCGCCCAGCTCGGCCGGGTGAAGGACAGCTTCGCCCTCGACAAAATGTTCTTCATTATCAACGCCTCCGATCTGGCATCGGACGAGGAGGAGCTGGATGCGGTCGGAGAGCATGTGCGGACCGAACTGCGGACTGCCGGTCTGATCGCCCCAAGGATTTACGCTTTGTCGAGCCTGTTGGCTCTGCAGGGACGCCGGCCGGGCGAAGAGGCTGCCCGGGAAGCGTCGCGCTTCGACCGCTTTCAAGAAGAACTGATGCGGTTTGCCGGCGAGGAGCTGCCCGCGCTGTCTCTCCGAGCGGCTTCCTCGCTGTTGTCCTCCACCCGCCGAAGGGTAGAGGAATGGGCCGCTCTGGCTTCACGGAATGCGTCCGAGCGGGAAGAGGAGCTTCGGCGGAGACAAGACTGGCGGAGCGAAGCCGAGGCCGGGCTGCGGAAGCTGGCCTGCGAAGAGATGCCGCTGGCGGCCCTTGGCCGTGAAGGCGAGGAGCTTCTGTATCATGTGCGCCAACGCATCGGCTTCAAGTTCGGCGCCATGCTTCAGGAATCTTTCCATCCGTCGCTGCTGCGGGAAGAGAGCGGTCATCTGAAAGGGCTGTTCACGGCCAGCGGACGGGAGCTGTGGCGGACGGCGCAGCGGGAGCTGGAGGGAGAACTCTGGGCGACGACGCTTCGGCTGGAGGCGGCCGGACGCCGACTCGCGGCGGAAGCCGCCGCCGAAGAGGCGCTTCGGCTGGGCCTGGACCCATCCGATTTGGCGGATCGGGAGCCGGACGCATGCTGGCCCTCCCCGGAAGGGCTGAAGGCCGAACTGGAACCGGTGGACTGGAGCGCCTATACAGGCCTCTTCCGCTCTCCGCGGCATTTCTTCGAGGGCGGCGGCCGGGACCGGCTGCGGTCCGTGGTCGAACCGCTGCTGAAGAATGCGCTGGCGGCTGCCGTGCAGGGAGCGGCCGGAGAACTGCTGCACCATTACCGGAATTTGACCTCGGAAGCGCTCAAGCGGGCGGCGGACCGGCTTCGTCAGATGCTGGCCGAGCAGGATGAGGCGATGGAGGCAACGCTGAAGGGAGGTGAATCGGGAGAGCATTGGACAGCCCTGGCCGCCGAGCTGCAAAGCCGCGAAAAGGATCTGGAAGCGCTATCAAAAGGATAGGTACTCATGTAAATTAAGACATTTTGTCGAAGAGTCTTGCAATCTGCCGCAGCTTGGAAGAAAATAAAGAGGCATGAAAGTTTCCGAAAAAGAATGGAATGCGTCATGCGGGGATTGGAGCTCCGGATAGACGACGGATGGCGGCGGGTTCAACCGGCCGAATCCGTGGAACCAGCGCGGGTGCCGGCCCATGGGACGGCTTCCCTGTTAAAAGTGGAGGTATACGATAATGAACAGTAGTATTCAGACAGCGACGCTGCAAATTCGCAAATGCCGAAGCTGCGATCTGGAGGCTGTGACATCGCTCGTCAAGAGCTGCGGCTATCCGACAACGCTCGGGGTTATGAAAGAACGGATGGAAGCGTCGGAGAAGGACGATCACCATGGAACCCTGGTTGCCTTGCTGGACGGCCGGACAGCCGGCATGGTCAGCTTGACCCGGGTGGGATCTTACTACATGCAGCGGGATATGGCCGAGATCACCGCAATTGTCGTATCGGAAGAGCATCGGGGCGAGGGCCTCGGAAGACGCCTCATGGCAGCCGCCGAGGAGTGGGCGAGAGCCCGCGGCTGCGCGCAGATTTTCCTGCGGAGCGGCAACCGGGTCGAGAAAGCGCCGGCCCATGCTTTTTACCGTCATCTCGGCTTTGAACAGAACGGATACCGATTCTCCAAATCCGTATAACCGTAGCCCATACACAGCCGATCATCCATCCCGTTTACGGGGTGGCTTTTTTTTGCGCATAAGGGTCTATTAACCTTCCCGGCTCCTCATGAAACGGCGGCAGCCGTTTGGAGGGATTTTCATTTGGCAAACGGAAGGAACCTGTTTACAATGAAAGCGAACCCATGAAAGCGAACCCATGAAAGTGTACGACAGTTGCCCATTGCCGGATAGCCCGGATGGCGGCGTCTTGAGGAGGACTTAATGTACAAGCTCATCTTGGTGGAAGACGAAGAGGAAGTACGGGAAGGCATTGCTTCCCGAATCGACTGGAACGCCCACGGCTTCGAGGTGGTGGATCAGGCGGAGAACGGCCGGGAAGCGGCCGAGCTCATTGACCGTCTGCAGCCCGATGTCGTGGTAACCGATATTCAAATGCCGTTCATGAACGGGCTTCAGCTGGCGGAATGGATTCGCAGCCATCACCCCGGCACGAAGATTATTATCCTGACCGGCTATGACGAGTTCGAATACGCCCAGCGGGCGATTAAGCTGCAGATTGACGAATATTTGCTGAAGCCCTTCTCGGCCGCCGAGCTGGTGGAGGTGCTGTCCAAAGTCCGCACGGCAATCGAGGCGGAGATAGCGGAGAAGGAGAACATTCATCTGCTGAGCGAGCATTATCGCAAAAGCCTCCCGCTGCTGCGCGAGCAGTTTCTGTCCTCTCTGGTTTCGCGCCGCCTGCGGCTGGCTGAAATCAACGAGAAATGCGCCGAGTTCGGCCTTTCCTTTGCAGGAAATCACTTTCTGTCCTCGGTTATCCGTCTGGACCATATCCGGGGAACAGCCGGGGACGATCCGGGGGGGAGGTTGTCGCTCCGCGACACCGGCGACCGGAATCTGCAGCTCTTTGCCGTACTCAATGTAGCGGAAGAGAGCTGCCGCAAGCACCAGCTGGGCCGGGTGTTCATTCACCGCGACGATGCGGTCCTGCTGACGCATTCAGTCTCAGGGGGCGGTTCCGATCTGCTGGAAGCAACGCTGGAGATGCTGGAGGAGATTCGCAGCAATGTCCAGCGCTATCTTCGCATGACTGTTACGGCAGGTACGGGCACCGTTCGCACTTCGCCCGCCCAATTCTACGACTCGTTGGATGAAGCGGTGCAGGCTCTCGACTACCGGCTGCTGCTGGGGAATAACCGTGTCATCTGGATCGAGGATGTGGAATCCCGGAATGAGCGGATGCCCGTGTTCGACGAGCTGACCGAGCAGGCGTTCATCCGGACGATCAAGCTGGGTACGGTTCAGGAACTGCGGGGAATGCTGGACGAGCTGTTCGGAGGCTTCGATGACAGCCGGGCGTCCGCGAGGGAATACCAGATCTTCCTGCTGGAGATTGTCACTTCCCTTATGCGGGTGGCGAAGGAGACGGGAACCGAGACCAATGAGCTGTTCGGCCAAGGGCTGCTCGCCCTGGCGGATGTCCGCCATTTCAACAACATGGCTGAAGCCCGGGACTGGATCGCGGAGGTCTGCCTGCGGCTCATGGACAAGATTGCGCAGGAACGCCAGTCCAGCTACCGCCAGCTCATCGACGAGGCGAAGGAGTTTATCAAGGCGCATTACGGCGAATCCGATATGTCTGTCGGCCGGGTCTGCCAGCATCTTCATATCAGCACCGGTTACTTCAGCAGCATCTTCAAAAAAGAGACGAAGACTACCTTCGTCGCCTACCTGCTTCATATTCGGCTGGAGGCCGCCAAGGAGATGCTCCGGTCGACCGAGCTGAAAGCTTTTGAAATTGCGGAACGCATCGGCTTCTCCGATCCCAACTATTTCAGCTTCTGCTTCCGGAAGAAGTACGGTCTGTCGCCCAAGGAGTATAAGAACGAGGCCAGAGGGGGGTAGGCCATGCCGAGATCCCGTCAACCGCTTTTTCCCTTCCGTCCCGGCCGAAGAGCCGGAAGCGGGGGGCGGCTGCTGCCCAAGCTGCGGAGCATCCAGATGATTATTACGCTGACCTTCACGGCGGTTACCGTTCTCGCTGCGGTAGTGGTCAGCCTGCTGATGTATAACAAGTTCGCGAAGACGGCGGAGCAGAATGCGACGCTGAATATGCAGCAGATTATCGAGCAGGTTAACTACAATCTCAATCTGTACGTGGAAGGGATGCGCGGAATTTATGAAAAAGCCGAGCAGGAGATCGGCGAGACCGATGCCATCGGCTCCACTCTGCTGAAAGAGCGGCTGATCGCCCTTTTGGAATCCCGGGCGGATATCGTGTCCTTCGCCGTGTTCACTCCCGGCGGGGATCTGGTGCTCGACGTACCCGAGACGCCGATGCGGTCCAATACCCGTCTCTATGACCAGAGCTGGTTCAATGCGCCGCAGAAGAATTCCGATATTTCCTTCTCCGCGCCTCATATCCAGAATCTGTTCAAGAACCGGTACACCTGGGTCGTCTCGCTGAGCAAGAAGGTGCATTACCGCGACCAAGGGGTGCTGAAGGAAGGCATCCTGCTTGTGGATTTCAACTTCCGCACCATCGACCAGCTCAGCCGGCAGGTCAAGCTGGGCAAGCGGGGATACGCCTACATTCTCGATTCACTGGGCAATATCGTCTACCATCCGCAGCAGCAGCTGATCTATGCAGGACTGAAATACGAGAACGTCGAGCCGGTATTGGAATACACCTACCGGAGCTACACAGACAGCGCCAGCGGCGAGAAGCGGCTGATTACGCTCCGCACGCTTGCGGCTACCGGGTGGAAGATCGTCGGGGTGGCCTATTACGACGAGATTATCACGACTCGCCGGGACCTCAGCCGTTATCTGCTCGGCCTGCTCGCCGCAGTGTGCCTGGTCGCCATTGTCGTGTCGGTGCTGCTGTCGGCGCGGATCGCACGCCCGATTGCCAAGCTGGAGCGGACCGTCCAGCAAGTAGGGGAAGGCGATCTTCATACCTCCATCAATGTCCGGGGAGCCTACGAGGTGGAGCAGCTCTCCAGACGCTTCAATCTGATGCTGCAGCGGATTCGTCAATTGATGGATCAGATTATCTTTGAGCAGGAGACCAAGCGCAAGGGAGAGCTGGAAGTGCTCCAGGCCCAGATCAATCCCCACTTTCTCTATAACACGCTGAATTCTGTGATCCGTCTGGCGGAGCAGGGGCGAAACGAAGAAGTGGTCACGATGATACAGTCGCTGTCCCGGTTCTTCCGCATCAGTCTCAGCAAGGGCAAGAACGTGATTACGGTTCAGGAAGAATTGGACCATGTCCGTCACTACCTCGTCATTCAGAGCTTCCGCTTCAAGAACAAATTCCGCTACGAGATTCAGGCGGACGAAGAAGTTCTGAGCTGCCAGACCATCAAGCTGATTCTTCAGCCGATTGTCGAGAATGCGATCTACCACGGCATCGAGATGATGCCCGATGAAGGGCGGATTGCGATCCGGGCCACCGTCCGCGACGGACTGGTGGTCATTCAGGTGACGGACAACGGGCTCGGCATGTCCCGCGAGACCATGAGCCGGCTCCTGACAGGGGGGGCAAGAAATCCGGGGAATTCCGGGGCAGGCTCGGGCTCCGGGGTCGGTGTACGCAATGTGAATGAACGAATTATACTGTACTTCGGCCGCGAATACGGACTGTCCTTTGAGAGCGAGCTGGAGGAAGGCACAACGGTGACTGTCACCTTCCCGGCTGTCCGCAGCGATGAGGGCGGGAACCCGGGCCGGGAGGAGGAGTCTTCATGAAGTACCGGACACTTCGGCTGGGGCTGCTTCTGGTCGCCCTCCTGAGCCTGGGTTTAAGCTCCTGCTTCCAGGCTCCCGCCGCCCGAATTGATACCAACAAGACCCGCAGCATCCATATGATTGTCAAGATGAGCCGGGGCGACTATTGGAATACCGTCAAGCTGGGGGCGGAAGCCGCTGCCCAGGAATTCAATGTCAAGCTCACCTTCAAGGCCCCTGCTTCCGAGAGTGACGTCAGCGGTCAGATCGGGATGGTGGAACAGTCCATCAAAGACAAGGCCGATGCGATCATTCTGGCCGCGAGCAGTTATATGGGCTTGGCGCAGGTGGTGGATAAGGCCTCTTACTATGGCATTCCCGTCATATCGGTAGACGCGGAAGTCGGCTCGGCGCGGGTGGCGACCTATGTCGGCTCCAACAGCTACGAAGCCGGACAGAAGTCGGCGGAACGACTTGTGGAGCTGCTTGGGGGCCACGGAGAGATCGGAATTCTGAACTTCACCAATTCCGAGAGTCAGGCCGGTTCCATAGGAACCGGAGATACGGTGCAGTCTGCGGACCCGGAAGCGGCACATTCAGGCTCCATTGATTACGGCGCCCGGGACGCCGGCGAGCGGGAGAAGGGATTTCTCGACTATGTGGCACGGTTCCCGGATGTGCATGTGGTCGATATTTTCTACACACCCTCCAATATAGAGGAAGCCCGGAAGCTGACCCGGCTGATGCTGGCGAAGCATCCGGATCTGCGCGGCATCGCCGCACTGAACGAGACGGCTTCCCAGGGAGCGGCGGAAGCGCTGATGGAGAGCGGCCGCGCCGGCATCCGCATGGTCGCGTTTGACAGCTCGGCTTCCATGCTGGAGATGCTTCAGGACGGCATCGTCCAGGCGACTGTCATTCAGAATCCGTTCAGCAACGGCTATCTGGCCGTCAAGCATGCCGCCGAAGCGGCCCAGGGCATCCGGGTGCCGGAGCGCGTCGATACCGGAACCAAGCTGATCGATCTTGACAATATGCTCTACCCCGAGAACCAGAAGCTGCTATTCCCGTTTGTGCGTTAAACCTTTTCTGGGTGCTAAGACCCAGTCCTTCATCAACAGCTTTCAAAAGACGCCGGTTTCTGGCGTCTTTTTATGTAAACACCGAAAGTATTATGGGAGAAATTGCATAGAAAAGAACCGGGACAAAAGTTATAATATAGCAGATACAGATAAAAGATGCAGAGGGGAAGAAGAAGATGTTTCTAAAGAAGACTGTAACGCTGCTGGGGGCGACCGCACTCCTGCTTGGGGGATGCGGCAACAGCGGGGGCGAGTCCAATGACTTATGGTTGTATCATAATTTGGGGTCCAATATTATCATGAGGTACAACTGGGTGCCTCCTGAGAAGAAGAAAATTGAACTTTTAGCTGCTGTAGATGCTTATGGAGAAGTCATAAACAGCGGGAATTGGCTTTATTACTTGGCGAGTGATGACAGCATTAAGAAAACAAAATTTAATCCCGATAAAAAAATAACAGTGACATATAAAGATATAACTTTCATTTCAAAGAAAGATAAGCAAAAGCATTTAATGTCAGATACTGCTGCTCTTCAAAAAGATCTGGGAGTATCGGACGAGATACTCCTCTTCAACGGCAGGGCCAGTAATCTTGCGCTTGACAAAGATACACTCTATTTTGTCAATGAAGACGAAGAAGACAATATATATTCAATGAAAACCGACGGAACGGATCTGACCCCAATTACTAATGAGGAACTGGTGGTCGAGGACCTGGACCTGGCAGAAGACTGGGTTGTATACGCCACGATGGATGGTTTGTTTGCCGTTAAGAAGGACGGCAGCGATCACAAACAGCTGTTGGATGAAAGTGTTGATTGGGTTGGAACAGGAAATGACTGGATTTATTATTCGGATAGTATGGCGGATGAACCGGTTATTCAGCGGATAAAGATTGACGGCTCACAGAAGATGGATGTCCTGAGCGGTGAATTTGACGAGCCGCACGTAAAGGGGGACTGGATCTATTACTACCGTGGCGAGGATCTTTACCGGTGCAAGGGAGACGGTACCGGCGAAGAGAAAATAAATTAAACAAAAGATGCAGAGGGGAAGAAGAAGATGTTTCTAAAGAAGACTGTAACGCTGCTGGGGGCGACCGCACTCCTGCTTGGGGGATGCGGGAATAGCGGGAGTAATTCGAAGGACGTCTGGAGGTTTGAGGGTTTTGACGACTTCATCGCACGGGCTAAATGGGCACCGAAGGAGAAGTTGAGCTTGGATATTCTGGCCGTGGCCTCTACCAGTGACGATATCGTCCATGACAAGAAGTGGCTGTATTACGTAAAAGACGACGATGGCAGTATTCGAAAGATCAAGTACAATCCGAATAAAGCGATACATGTTAAGGTAAACGAAGAGAATTTTACTTCGAAGAAAGATAAGAAAGAATACAGCCTGGCTGATACGGAAGCGCTCCAGAGAGAACTGGGGGAAGCCGACGAGATTATGGTATACAGCGAGGGCGCCGATGAACTGGCGATGGGCAAGGATACCCTCTATTTCATTGATGATGAAGATTATTATTTATTCTCCATCAAGACAGATGGCACGAATCTGACCAAGCTGGTTGATAATGATACGATATTCGATGTAGCCGTTGAAGGGGATTCGGTCGTTTATACCAATTACGATGGAATCTTCGTCATGGATCAGGACGGCGGCAACAAGCGGCAGTTGACGGACGATTCGGCCGATTGGCTCCAGACCGGAAACGGGTGGGTCTATTATTCCGATACGATGGAAGACGATCCCGTCATCAGCCGAATCAAGCTGGATGGCTCAGGCAAAGATGAAGTCCTGAGCGGGGATTTCTCCGAGGAACAAGTGGCGGGAGACTGGATCTACTTCGTTCGCGACGATGAGACTTACCGCAGCAAGGGCGACGGCTCCAAGATCGAGAAATTGAAATAAACCGGTGCTGAAATTGGGTCCGGGAAGCAGTCCTGCCTTCAAGGCAGGACTTTTTTTGACAAAATACGATTCATTGCAGGGGATAAATAGCATACTTTTTTACTATTTACATGAAATGAAGATAAAGTTATTGTATTTATGGCAATCATTTACTTTCCGAAAGTGCAAAATCTTTCTGGAAAGAACGAAAGGAGGCCAAAGTTTTCTCGGGTTAAACGAATAAGTTCTTTGTCGGCTTTGTCGGCGCGTGGAGGTAAGACCCAATTAAAATTAGAGGAGAGAGAACTGTGAAAGCAATGAAAAAGAGATTTGCTGGATTAATGGTGCTTGCTCTGATTTTTAGTCTGTCTTTCGTGGGATCGGCCTTTGCCAGCAGCAATGAGGTCAAGCTGATCGACTCGGATATCAGCGTTATTTATAAAAACGGTTACGTAGGATTCAGCGGCGATATCGAAGTGGCCAATCTCGGGGCTTCAAAGAGCGTGACGGTCCATTATACGCCGGATAACGTCAATTGGTATGATGCAAGCGCGTCTTATGTAGGGCCGACGGATTCCACGCATGAGAAATGGCACTTCCTTATTTACACCAACGATTCTACAAATGCGCAGCATACGGAACTGAAGAATCTGCATTCCCTGAAATTTGCCGTTAAATACGTGGTGAACAACCAGACCTACTGGGACAACAACGGGGGGGCCAATTACTACAATGAAGTGAACAGTAACTATCCCCTGACCTCCATCATTCTGGGGGTGCCGAACGTGCTGAACGCCAACAGCAAGCTGAGCGACGGTGCGTTCAGCGGCAATATCTATGTGAAGAACTTAAGCCCGGTGAAGAACGTTAAAGTAGTCTACACTACGGATAACTGGGCTACAACGCATGAAGGGAACGCCTCGTACGGCTACTCCCTGAATAATTTCAACAGTGTGGAAGACTGGACATACAGCTTCAACGTTCCCGGAGCCACCAATGTCCAGTACGCCATTTCTTATACGGTAGACGGCCAGACGTATTGGGACAACAACTACGGCCACAATTACAGCGTGAACTGATGCGTTCTTTTCTCTAGAAAAGGCGTGTTGATCGGAGGACCGCAGGAAGCCCAGCGCTTCTTGCGGTCCTTTTTCGGCTGGATGTGAGAATTTTAATAAAACAAATCAGGATTTTATATTCGCAACCGCTTACACGAAGAGCATAATAAAGACGTACCCCGGATACACCAAGGGGATTGAATACAAACAAACATAATCGTAGGAGGTCAAATTCAATATGAAAAAAATAACTCCGGTATTACTCGCAAGCGCACTGCTCGGAGCGGCTCTCGCAGGATGCGGCAACAATAACAACAACGACAAGGCGGCAGGTTCCAGCAATGCACCGGCTTCGAGCGCGGCAACATCCGGCGATTCGGGCAAGACTCCGAAAGTCGGCGTAGCGATCTATAAATTTGACGATACCTTCATGACCGGCGTCCGCAACGCAATCGAGAGTTCCGCCAAGGGCGTGGCCACCGTGGATATCGTAGACAGCCAGAACTCGCAGCCTACGCAGAATGACAAGGTGGACCTGTTCATCAACAAGAAATATGACGGCATGCTGATCAACCCGGTTGACCGTACGGCGGCAGGCGTTATCATCGACAAAGCCAAGTCGGCGGACATTCCGGTCGTATTCCTGAACCGCGAACCGCTGCCGGAAGATATGAAGAAATGGGACAAAGTGTATTACGTAGGCGCCAAGGCCGAAGAGTCCGGCACCCTGTCCGGCCAGATCATTGTAGACTACTGGAAAGCCCATCCCGAAGCCGACAAGAACGGCGACGGCGTTCTGCAATACGTCATGCTGAAGGGCGAGCCGGGGCACCAGGATGCCGAGCTCCGCACCACGTACTCCATACAGGCGATTGAAGATGCCGGCATCAAGGTCGAGAAGCTGGCCGAAGACACCGCAATGTGGGACCGCGTCAAAGGCCAGGAGAAGATGGCTGCGTTCCTCGGTTCGCACGGCGACAAGATCGAAGCCGTACTGGCCAACAATGACGACATGGCGCTCGGTGCCATCGAAGCGCTGAAAGCCGCCGGATACTTCACCGGCGACAAGTACATGCCGGTTGTCGGCGTTGACGCTACCGCTCCTGCCGTTCAGGCGCTGCAGGAAGGCACGCTGCTCGGAACGGTGCTGAACGACGCGAATAACCAGGGCAAGGCGGCAATCACGCTGGCCGCGCTGCTGGCCAAGGGCGAAACGCCGACCAAAGACAATGTGGGCTTCGACATCACGGACAATCAGTATGTATGGATTTCGTACAAGAAGATCACCAAAGACAATGTCGGCGACGTGAAATAAGCCTGAACAGGCCGATTGCGAGGATATCCCGGGGAGCCGCTGATGAGGGCCTCCCCGGGCTTCCTTTGCCCGGCCGATTCGACGAAGTGGAGCAGGAAACAGGAGAACCGCTGTGCCTCTCATGCAAAGACAAATAACAAGGGGGCGTCATACATGGCTCAGAGCGAGTTTTTGCTTGAAATGAACAATATCACCAAAGAATTTCCCGGCGTCAAGGCGCTGGACGGCGTGACCCTGAAGGTCCGTCCCGGCAGCGTGCATGCGCTGATGGGCGAGAACGGCGCCGGCAAGTCGACGCTGATGAAATGCCTCTTCGGCATTTATTCGCCGGACGGCGGCGAAATCTTTTTGAACGGGGAGAAGGCCCGTATCACGAATTCAAGCGAAGCGCTTGCGAACGGAATTTCCATGATTCATCAGGAGCTGCACCCGGTGCCGTTCCGAAATGTAATGGAGAATATCTGGCTGGGACGTTTTCCGACACGGGGAATCGGCCCGCTGCAATTTATTGACCACAAGAAGATGTTCACGGATACCGAAGCGCTGTTCAAGGACCTCGACATTGATCTCGATCCCGAGGTGCTGGTGGGCAAGCTCTCTGTCTCCAAAATCCAATCCATCGAAATCGCGAAAGCCGTCTCCTTCAATTCCCGGGTCATCGTCATGGACGAACCGACTTCATCGCTGACCGCCGTGGAAGTGCAGCATTTGTTCCGGATTATCCGGGACCTGCAGAAGCGGGGCGTGGCCATTATTTATATATCGCACAAAATGGAAGAAATCCTCGAAATCTCGGATGAAGTTACGATTATGCGAGACGGCCGGAAGATCGGCACCTGGCCTGCAGCCGAGCTGACCACCGATCTGATCATCTCCCGGATGGTCGGACGCGATCTGACGAACCGTTTCCCCGAGCGGCATAATGTGCCGGGTGAAGTGTTCCTAAAGGCGGAAGGCCTGACCTCCCCGAATCCGAGGTCGTTCAAGGATGTCTCGTTCGAACTGCGGCGCGGCGAAATTCTCGGCGTCGGCGGTCTTGTCGGAGCGCAGCGGACCGAGGTGATCGAGGCTCTGTTCGGGCTCCGGTCTCTTCAGTCCGGCAAAATTATGATCCAGGGCAAAGAAGTGCGGATTCATTCGCCGCAGGATGCCATGAAGCACGGACTGGCCCTGCTGACCGAGGAACGGCGCGTTACCGGGATTTTCCCGGTGCTCTCGGTGCATGAGAACGGCGCGATTGCCAACCTGGACAGTTATATGACGCCTTATGGTCTCCTGGACGGCAAGAAGAAGCGAGAAGAAGTCGATGCCATGATCGCCAAGCTGCGCACGAAGACGCCGACAACCAAGACGCGGATTATGAACCTTTCGGGGGGCAACCAGCAGAAGGTGCTTCTGGCCAGATGGCTGCTGACCGAACCGGAAGTGCTGCTGCTCGACGAACCGACCCGCGGAATTGACGTCGGCGCCAAATTTGAAATCTATTCGATCATTGCCGATCTGGCCCGGCAGGGCAAGAGCATTATCATGATCTCCTCCGAAATGCCGGAACTGCTCGGAATGTCCGACCGGGTCATGGTCATGTCGGAAGGGCGGCTGACCGGCATCCTGGAAGGCGACAAGGCAACCGAGACCGAAGTGATGCGCCTGGCGGCCCAGCATTAGTCCCGCCCCGGTGCGATTGATAAGAAGAGAGAGATTATCCGAGCCAAGTTTCGAAGGAGGAACCCATCCATGAACGCCAAAAAAATGCAAGGCTTTATCTCGCAAAACGCGATTTACATCGTGCTCGTTGTCCTGATTCTGGGCATTTCCATCTATGAGCCCAATTTCGTCTCCGTCAACACCCTGCGCGACATCCTGATTCAGTCGTCGACGCGCGTCATTATTGCCCTTGGAGTCGCCTTCGTTCTCATTACAGCCGGCACCGACTTGTCGGCGGGCCGCGTCGTCGGTCTGACCGCTGTCATCTCGGCGTCGATGCTGCAAATTCCGGATTATTCCCGGAGATTCTACCCGGACCTTCCGCAGCTTAATGTCCTGATTCCGATTCTGCTTGCTATCCTGGCCGGTCTGGTCTGCGGCCTGGTCAACGGTCTCATTGTCTCGAAGCTCAATGTTCCGCCGTTCATTGCGACTCTCGGCACGATGGTTATCGTGCTCGGCGTCAACTCGCTCTACTTCGACATGAAGCCCAACCAGTCCCAGCCGATCGGCGGCCTGCGCGAAGACTTCACGACCATCGGCTCCGGCTTCATCGGCAAAGGGCAGTATTCCATCCCTTATATTGTCATCATCGCCATTGTCGTGGCGGCCATCGTCTGGGTCGTCTTCAACAAGACGAAGCTGGGCAAGAACATGTACGCGATCGGCGGCAACATGCAGGCCGCGAAGGTATCCGGGATTAACGTCTCCCGCAATCTTGTGTACCTGTACGCGATTGCCGGCGCTCTCTACGGCCTGGCCGGCGTGCTGGAAGCAGCCCGGACCGGCGGCGCGACGAACAACTACGGCAACATGTACGAACTGGACGCTATCGCGGCCTGCGTAGTCGGCGGCGTCTCCACGACAGGCGGTATCGGCACAGTGCCGGGCGTGCTGGTCGGGGTTATCATCTTCACGCTGATCAACTATGGCCTGACCTTTATCGGCATCAGCCCTTACTATCAACTGATTATCAAAGGGATCATCATCGTGGCGGCGGTAGCCTTCGATATGCGCAAATATTCCGCCAAGCATTGATTGTCAGGCATCCTCCCCTCCCGATATCCCATCGTACAGCCCTTCCGCTCTTCCTGCGGAGGGGCTGTACTTGCGTTCATTCAGGCCGCCGAACGCCGCACCTTCCCGGCTCTCCGTCCATATGATGTAGGCGAGAGTCCCGATAACCGGGAGAACGGGAGGAGAGGAAAGCATGATTGCAATCAGATGGGACGGAGAAGAGGGACAGGGAACGAGGATCAGGGAGGTATGGCGGTGGAACGGCGAGGGCTGGAACGAGCCGGTTCCGCAGCCGGACAGGAACGCCCGGCAGTCCGGGGCGGCCGAGGTTCTGCTTCCGGTACAGCCGGGCTGGTACCTGGTCCGCTACTCGAGGGAGACGGCATCCGATGAAGATTCGTCCGGGGCGCGCAGAATGCCGCGGGTCTCCGGGCTTCATCCTGCGCCGTTCCGAACGGGCGAAGGGACCCGCTGGGGATACATCGACGACCACGGCCGGACGGCGGTGGAGCCGGTCTTTGAGTACGCGGAGCCCTTTCAGGAGAACGGTCTCGCCATTGTTCAGCAGGACGGACGAAGCGGGCTGCTGGATGCGAACGGCCGCCTTCGCGTCAAGGCGGTATTCGAGGTGCTGCTGCCCTTCAGCGAAGGACGGGCGGTAGCCAGCGATCAGAAAGGATACTTGCTGATCAACGAGAACGGCAGGGAGATCACCGGAAGCCGGCGGTATCCGTTCCTGAATACGCTGGAGAACGGCCGTGCCCTGTTCGGTACCGCCAGCAGCGGCGGAATGCTGTACGGTTATCTGGACAAGGAAGGCAGGGAGGCCATTCCCGCCCGCTACCCGGAAGCGGAGGATTTCCGGCAGGGGCGGGCGCTTGTGAAGCTGCCGGACGGCAGCTATGCCCTGATCAATCCCGACGGGCAGATTCTGCATGCGTACAACTATGTCTTTGTCGGCAGTCCGGGGGATGGCCTTCTGCCGTTCCAGCTGGAGGAGAACGGCAGGTACGGATATATCAGCGAAGAAGGCGATGAGGTTATCGCCCCCCGCTTCACCTCCGCGCTGCCCTTCAGCGAGGGGCGCGCGGTTGTCAATACCGCGCCGGATTACGGCAGCGCCTTCGGTCTGATTGACCGGTCGGGAAGCTTCATCACCGAGCCGAAATACGCGGATGTACAGCAGCTCGGAGAAGGCGTGGTTGCCCTCGGTACGCCGGTCTCGCAGCAGGAGCCGTACCGGGGAACCCGCTACAAGCTGGCTTCGGCGGAAGACGGGCGGATTCTCCATCCGGGTCCGCTTCAGAGCGTGAGCCGGTACACCGAAGGGTATGCGTCGGTATCCGACGGCGCGCAGACGTATTGGGTCGATCCGTCGGGAAGACGGGCCGCCTTTCTCCCGGCTGTAGAGGGCAACGGGATGATGACTTTCAGCGGAAAGCTGGTCCGGGCGGATGTCAATCTCCGCACTTCCTACTATGAACGGAGCGGCAGGCAGGTATGGCAGGAGAACAAGCTGATTCCGCTGAAGCCGCCTTATGCCGTCGCCGAGCAGCTCTTTCATCCGGGTCCGGAGATTCTGGTCTACTATCCGAAGGTTCGGGGAATTTCGGATGAGAAGGCGTCGGAGGAGGTTAACCGCCGCCTCAGGGAGCTGTCCATCCCCCGGGACAGTCCGGGCGAGCCGGGACAAGGGGACTCCAGCTATACGGGCGATTTTGACGTTGTCTATTTCCACAAGAATCTGCTGGTGCTGGAGCTGAACGGCTACCGGATGCCTTACGGCGCCGCCCACGGCATGCCGACCCGGATATACACGCCTCTTAATCTCCGGACCGGCCGCTTCTATACGCTGTCCGACCTGTTCAAGCCGGAAGCTCCCTATACCCGGAGATTGGGGGAGATTGTGGGCAGACAGATCGCGAACGATCCGCAGTACAGTTATGTTTTTCCGGACAGCTACAAGGGCATTGCTCCCGATCAGCCGTTCTATGTCGACAGCGGCGCGCTGTATCTGGTGTTTGCTCCTTATGAAATTGCGCCCTATGCCGCCGGGTTCCCCGTCTTCCGCATTCCATTCGCCGAAATTATGGGGCTGATCTCCACCGAGGGCGACTTCTGGCAGTCCTTCCACTGAACCCAAAGCCCAATCTGTGAAGAAATAGGCAGTTCGACGGATGCACCCTCTCCTTCCGGCAGCCGATAACGTTAGAAGAACGGCGTTCTATTGAGGTGTAAATAATTGGATAGTTCCTTGGGAGTAGATATGTGCTACAATGACCGAGGAACTTATTACAGGTTTGTAACTTTTGCCGCCTCAACGTTACCGGCACACCAATCGACAACATGATCTACAAGGAGATGGGGACATTGAAGATGAACAAGAAGATGCGGACACTTATGGGTACGGGTGCGGCAGCGGTGCTTGCACTGGGTCTTGCTTTCCCGGTCAACGCCTCTACGGCTTCGGCACAGACAGTTAAAACGATATATTCCTATTCGAGCACATCCGGACAGGCGGATTGGCTGAAATTCTGGCAGAATTTCTACAAGGTCTCGGCCGCTAAACCGGCTGCTTCCGCGGTACCGACCGCAGCGCCTGTGGCTTCGGCGAAGCCGGCGGCAACGCCGGCACCGACCCCGGCTCCAACTACAGCTCCAGCTCCGACGTCTGCTCCGGCAGCTACGCCTGCGGCGGCCCAGAGCGAGAGCGGAACGTTCGTTCAGCAGGTCGTAGCTCTCGTGAATGCCGAGCGTGCCAAAGCCGGTCTCGGCGCGGTTGCGCCGCTTGAGAGTCTGAACAAGGTAGCGGCAGCCAAGGCGACGGATATGCGGGTGAACAACTATTTCTCCCATACGTCCCCGACCTACGGTTCTCCGTTTGATATGATGGCCGCCTTCGGCGTGACTTACCAGTATGCCGGCGAGAATATCGCCATGGGCCAGAAGACGCCGCAGGAGGTCATGACAGCCTGGATGAACAGCGCCGGTCACCGGGCGAACATTCTGAACGCCAACTTCAATTATATCGGCGCCGGCTTTGACGGCGGCTACTGGGTGCAGGAGTTCATCGGCAAAAAATAATACCGGCTTTCAGCCGTGCCGGCAAGCCATTCCTTCCGCTTACGCGAAAGGGGTGGCTTTTTGCCGTGCATTTGCAAAAGCTCCCGGGAAGAATTATGTTTAGATATAAACCAGATGGAAGTAATTGACGGAGGGATTATAATGAAGGACTCCAGATGGACCTGGCGAAGCGTCGGCATTCTGTCGCTTGCGGCCAGTCTTTTGCTTGCAATCGGCTTCCTCTATGCCGTGCGTGATATTGTAAATCCCCGGGGTGAGGAGCTTGCCGCCGGAACGCCGCAGGCCACCGCGCCTCCGGTGGAAGAAGAATACCGCATTGTGGCCCTCGGCGATTCCCTGGCCAAGGGAACGGGCGACCGGGACGGCAAGGGCTTCGCAAGACGTACGGTCGATGTGCTGACGGACCGGGGATTAAAGGCGAGCCTTGTGGCCAACCTGGGCGTCAACGGCTTGACGACAGCGGGTCTCCAGGACCGGCTGAAGGAAGAGGGGGTCCGCTACGCCGTGAAGAAGGCCAATGTGATTCTGGTCTCCATCGGCGGCAATGACCTGTTCCGGGGCTCGGGCATCGCGGACGGGGGTGTCATTGCGGACGATGCCGGCACAGCCGCCGGGGAGACGCAGCCAAAGGCCTCCGCTCCCGCCCCCGCTGCTCAGGGCGAACTTGATCCGAAAGCGCTGCTCGGCGCGCTCCCCGCAGCCGCGGAACGGATGCGCTCCGCGCTCGACACGTTGATTGAACTGAACCCGCAGGCGAGCATTTACCTGATCGGGCTGTACAACCCTTTCGGCGATATACCGCAGCTTCTGCAGCCGGGCAATCAGGCGGTAAGCGCCTGGAACGGCGCTGTTCTGGATCTCGTCAATGTGCGGCCGGCGGTAACGCTGGTGCCGACCATGGACCTGTTCAGCGGCCGGCAGGCGGAATACTTGTCCAACGACCATTTTCACCCGAACGGGAACGGGTATGAACGGATGGCCCAGCGGATCGCCCAGGCGATCCGCTAAGAGAGGAGAAGGCAGCGATGAAGAACGACACGGCCGCCGCAGGCGGCGCCCAAGAGCAGACCGTACTTGCCGTTCGTCATGTCCGCAAGCGAATCGGCCGCAAGTGGATCATCGACGACGTGACCTTTGATGTCCAGGCCGGGGAAGTATTCGGCTTCCTGGGACCAAACGGAGCGGGCAAAACGACGACCATCCGCATGCTCGTCGACCTGATTCGTCCGACGTCGGGCGATATCGCGGTCTGCGGCTACAATGTGAACAAGGAGCCGGAGAAAGCGCTGGCCTACGTTGGCTCCATCGTGGAGAATCCGGAGGTCTATACGTATTTGACCGGCTGGGAGAATCTGCAGCATTTTGCCCGGATGCAGCCCGGGGTCGACGAGGCGCGCATCGCCGAGGTGGTGGACATCGTCCGGCTCGATCAGCGCATTCACGACAAGGTGCGCACGTATTCGCTCGGCATGCGTCAGCGTCTCGGAATTGCCCAGGCCCTGCTCGGCAGACCGAGACTGCTGATTCTGGACGAGCCGACGAACGGCCTTGATCCGAAGGGAATCAAGGAACTGCGGGAGTTCATCCGCCGCCTGGCGGGCGAAGGGATGGCCGTCTTCGTCTCCAGCCATCTGCTGAGCGAGATCCAGCTGCTGTGCGACCGGGTGGCAATCATCAGCCGGGGCCGGGTACTGACCGTGGGAGGCGTCGAAGAACTGGTATCCCGAAATTCGCCCTATGTGCTCTGGGAGCTGGACCCGCCGGAAGCGGGGCGGAAGCTGCTGGAGGCGGCCGGAGCCGTCACCGCCGACCCGGCCGAAACGCTGCTGGACGATGCCATCGTCGCCGGAATAGGGCCGAATTCCCTGCTGACCGTCATGAACGAAGAGAGTATCCCCGAGCAGGTTGCGGCGCTGACGGCGGCCGGGGTCCGCGTCGGAGGCGTGCATAAAATCAACCCCACACTGGAACAGCTATTCTTGAAACTGACGGAGGGTGAATCCATTGAATAAACTGCTTCCCCTCATTCGCAACGAATGCCTCAAAATCATCAAGAAAAAGCGATTTTACGTCATTCTGTTGATTTTGGCCGTGCTCGTGCCGATGTTTACGTATGCGCAGATGCGGGCGGCGGAGCGCAGCCGCGACAAATTCACCGACTGGCGGATCGAAGTCCAGCAGCGGATTACCGACAACGAGAATTCGCTGGACAGCAGCCGGATTCCGGAGGAATGGAAGACGTACCGCAAAGTTTTTGTCCAGCAGCTTCAATATTATCTGGATCATGACGTCAATCCGAACGCGCCGAGCGGCGTTACCTTTACCCGCGAATTTCTGGACAACTCCGTCAGCCTCTTCATTCCGCTGCTGATTATGGCCGTCGCTTCGGACCTTGTATCGGGCGAGCGGACGACGGGGACGATCAAGATGCTGCTGACCCGGCCGGTCAAGCGGTGGAGAATTCTGTTCAGCAAAATGACCGCGCTCCTGATGTTCGTCTCGCTGATTATTCTGTCCACTTATGTGGTCAGCTACCTGATCTCCGGCCTCGCCTTCGGCTACCGGGGCTTCAACGTCCCGGTGTTCACCGGCTTTCGAATCAGCGGCGACGCCGTCGACATGTCGGCGGTCCACGCCGTTCCGCAGTGGAAGTACATGCTCATGCAGGCCGGCCTGATCTGGTTCGTCAGCATTGTCGTAGCGCTGCTGGCGTTCATGGTCTCGGTCCTTGTCCGCAGCACGGCGGCCAGCATTGTGGTCATGATGGCGGCGCTGATCGCCGGAAGCATACTGACGAACATGGCGTCGTCCTGGACGGCCGCCAAATATTTGTTCATGGTCAATCTCGGATTGACCAATTATCTGGCGGGTATGCCCGCCCCGATCGAGGGGATGACGCTTCCGTTTTCTCTGGCGGTTCTGGCCGTCTGGGGAGGCGTTTCCGTGGCGGTTTCATTCGCCGTCTTTACGAAACGGGATATTTTGAATTAGAATGAACAAGGTAAGCAAAAAGAAAACAAGTGTTTGCATTTTGTGAAGGAGGAGCTTGAATGGTCGAACAGGTCGATTTGTTTGCAGCTTCCAAGAACGGCGCGGCAGAGCCGACCGGATACGATGCTGACGACATTCAGGTGCTCGAAGGTCTGGTTGCGGTCCGCAAACGGCCCGGCATGTATATCGGAAGTACGAGCGGTTCGGGACTGCACCATCTCGTATGGGAAATCGTAGATAACGCCGTCGATGAGCATTTGGCCAAGTATTGTTCCAAAATTGAGATTACGCTGCGCAAGGACGGTTCCGTCACCGTGGTCGACAACGGCCGGGGCATCCCGACCGGGATGCACAAGACGGGAGTTCCGACTCCGCAGGTCGTGTACACCATGCTGCATGCGGGGGGCAAGTTCGGAGGAGCGGGATACAAGAAATCCGGCGGTCTTCACGGCGTCGGCGCTTCCGTTACGAATGCCCTGTCCGAGTGGCTGGAGGTTGAGATATACCGGGAAGGCAAAATCCACCGGATGCGCTTTGAATACTGGGTCGACGCTTCCGGCCGGGAACATGTCGGCGAGCCCGTAACGGGACTCGAGGTTCTCGGCAATACGAACCGGACCGGCACGAAGGTTACCTTCAAGCCGGATATTCGCGTCTTTCAGGGCGGCATTTCGCTGAATTACGATACGCTGGCCGAGCGGCTGCAGGAGATTGCCTTCCTGAACTCCGGTCTGCGGATTACGCTGACCGACGAGCGTTCCGGCCGGCAGGATGAATACCACTATGAAGGCGGCGCCAGCCAGTTCGTCCAGTTCCTGAACGAAGGCAAGGATGTGCTGCACGAAGTCGTTCATTTCAGCGCAGAGAAGGACGAGATCGAAGTTGAGGTGGCGCTGCAATATAACGGCGGCTATACGGAGACGATCGTCTCCTTCGTCAACTCGATCCCGACGCGAAGCGGCGGGACGCACGAGACAGGCTTCAAGACGGCCTATACGCGGGTGATGAACGAGTATGCGCGCAGAACCGGACTTCTCAAGGAGAAGGATAAGAACCTGGACGGAGGCGACCTGCGCGAAGGCATGATGGCGGTCATCAGCATCAAGATGTCCGAGGTGGAATTCGTCGGTCAGACGAAGGACCAGCTCGGCAGCGCTTCCGCGCGGGGGATTGTCGATTCCGTTGTGGCGGAGCACATGCAGACGTTCCTGGAAGAGAATCCCCAGGTCGGGCAGAGCCTGCTGAAGAAGTCGATTCAAGCGGCCAAGGCCCGCGAAGCGGCCCGCAAGGCGCGGGACGAAATCCGCAGCGGCAAGAAGCGCAGCGAAGGGTCGAATCTCGGCGGCAAGCTGACGCCGGCGCAGTCCAAGGATTTTACACGGACCGAGCTGTTCATCGTGGAAGGCGACTCCGCCGGCGGCTCCGCCAAGCAGGGGCGCGACTCTAAGCTCCAGGCGATTCTTCCGCTGAAGGGCAAGCCGATGAACCCCGAGAAGGCCAAGCTGGCCGACATCCTGAAGAATGACGAATACCGGGCGATTATTTCCGCCATCGGAGCGGGAATCGGTCCCGAGTTCGCCGTAGAAGACAGCAATTTTGCCAAAATTATCATTATGACCGACGCCGACACGGACGGCGCCCATATCCAGGTGCTGCTCCTGACGTTCTTCTACCGCTATATGAAGCCGCTGATCGATGCCGGAAAGGTCTATATCGCCCAGCCGCCGCTCTACAAGCTCACCCGCAAGTCCGGGAAGCTGGAGACCGTACGCTATGCCTGGAGCGACGAACAGCTGGCGAATTATTTGAAGGAGTTCGGCAAGAATTTTGAATTGCAGCGCTACAAGGGACTCGGCGAGATGAACCCGGAGCAGCTCTGGGAGACGACGATGAATCCGGAGACGCGCACGCTCCTGCAGGTCCAGATCGAGGATGCCGCCAAGGCCGAGCGCCGGGTATCTACTCTGATGGGCGATAAGGTCGATCCCCGCAAGCGCTGGATCGTGGAGAACGTCGATTTCACGGAGACCGAGGAATAAGCGCGGCAAGCCCGACATATGAGAAACAGAAGGTGAAAGCATGAGCAGTCTAGAACAATTTTTGCCGGCCTTTCTGGAAGAGGTCGTGGGCGACCGGTTCGGCCGCTATTCCAAATACATTATTCAGGACCGGGCGATTCCCGATGTCCGCGACGGGCTGAAGCCCGTTCAGCGCCGCATTCTCTACGCCATGTACGACTCCGGCAATACGCCGGACAAGCCCTACCGCAAATCGGCCAAGACCGTCGGCGACGTGATGGGGAATTATCACCCGCACGGCGATTCGTCGATCTATGAGGGCATGGTCCGGATGGCCCAGCCCTGGAAGATGGGGCATGTGCTGGTGGACGGGCACGGCAACTGGGGTTCCATGGACGATGATCCGGCCGCGGCCATGCGTTACACCGAGGCGCGGCTGTCGCCGATCGCCATGGAGATGCTGCGCGACATCGAGAAGCGGACGGTTCTCTTCAAGGATAACTTCGACAATACGGCAAAAGAGCCCGTCGTCGTGCCGTCCCGCTATCCGAATCTGCTCGTCAACGGAGCGAGCGGAATCTCCGCAGGCTTCGCCACCGAAATCCCGCCGCATAATCTCCGGGAGACCATAGACGCCTGCATCGCCGTCATGCAGAAGCCGGAGATCGAGCTGGAAGAGATCATGACCTTCATGAAAGGTCCCGACTTCCCGACCGGAGGGCTCATCATGGGCGGCGAAGGCATCATGGACGCTTACCGGACAGGCAAGGGCCGCATCTATCTGCGTTCCAAGACAGAGATCGAGAACCTGCGGGGCGGCAAGCAGCAGATTGTCATCACCGAAATTCCGTTCCAGGTCGTGAAGTCGCGGCTCGTAACGGCGATGGAGAACATTCGGCTGGAACGGAAAGTGGAAGGGATTGCGGAAGTCCGGGACGAGAGCGGACGGGAAGGCCTGCGCATCGTCGTAGAACTGAAGAAGGACGCCGATGCCCAGGGAATTCTTGCTTATCTCCTGAAGAAGACCGATCTTCAGATCACCTATAACTTCAATATGGTGGCGATCGTTAACAAGGCTCCGCATCAGCTCGGGCTGAAGGCGATTCTGGAAGCGTATATCAGCCACCAGCGCGATGTGGTAACCCACCGCACCCAGTACGACCTGGAGCGGGCGGAAGACCGCGCTCACGTGCTGGAGGGACTCGTCAAGGCGCTGAACATCCTGGATGAAGTCATCGCGGCGATCAAAGCATCCAAGAACCGGCAGGATGCGCAGAATAACCTGGTCTGGATGTTCGGGTTCAGCGAGCGTCAGGCCGACTCCATCCTTACCCTCCAGCTCTACCGTCTGACGAATCTGGAGATTGTCACGCTCCAGAAGGAGCTGGAAGAGACGGAAGCCAAGATAGCCGCCTTGCGGGGCATTCTGGAGAGCGACAAGAAGCTGATTGCCGTCATCCGCAAGGAGCTGCTGGAGATCCGCAATAAATACGGCATCGACCGCCGTTCGGCGATCCAGGAAGAAGTCGAAGAGCTGAAGGTAAGCCTGGAAGCGCTGGTCAATGCGGAGGATGTGCTGGTTGCGCTCTCCGGCGACGGTTACATCAAGCGGACCTCGATGCTCAGCTTCACGCGCTCCGGCGGAGAGCGGGAGACTTCCGGCGTCAAGGACGGGGATCATATCGTTCAAGTGCTGGATGTCAACACCCGCGACAATCTGCTGGTCTTCACCCGCAAGGGGCAATACTTCCTGCTTCCGGTTCACCAGATTCCCGAGTTCAAGTGGAAAGAGCCGGGAACAGCGATTGTCAATGTCATCACGCTCGCCAAGGGAGACGGCATCGCCGCCGTCATGCCGGTCGCCAGCTTCGATGAACCGGAACGGAGTCTGCTGTTCATCACCCGCAAGGGCCAGGTGAAGCGGACGGAACTGAAGGAATACTTCACGTCCCGCTCGGGAGGCGTTGCCGCCTGCAAGGTCGGCGAAGGCGATGAAGTGCTGACGGTGCTGATGAGCGGCGGCGACAAGGAATTGATGCTGGTCAGCCGGGAAGGAATGGGCATCCGCTTCCGCGAGCAGGAGGTGAATCCGATGGGCCGGGTGGCCGCAGGCGTGCGCGGCATGCAGTTGAAGGACGGGGACGAGCTGGTGGCGGCTTTCTACACCGCCGAGGACGAGGGCGAGGTGCTGGTCATGAGCGATCTGGGCTATGCCAAACGCAGCCTGTTGGCCGACTACCCGATTCAGAGCCGGGGCGGCAAGGGAATGCCGACCTTTGAATTCAAGGAAGGGAAGCGGGTCCGTTCCAACGGAACGGTCATTGCCGGCGCGTTCTATGTCCGGGAACCGCTTCGCCTTACCGCAATCACCGGGGAAGGGGAGCTTCACGCCTTCACGTCGGATGCGGCTCCGATCTCCGACCGTCGCTCAACCGGCAAGCTGCTGGTTCATGCCGACAAGAAGAACGGGATTACGGAGATTCTTCCGTCTGTTTAATGGAATTCCGTACGGCTCACCGAAGAATTAGCCGGTGCTTTTGAATTTACAACCGGGTCTGCCCGCCGCAATCATCCAGCGGCGGGTATTTTACATTTCGGATAGCTGATATGTGAAATATTTTCCTTTTTGCAGGAAAAAGCCGGCTTTCGGCGAATAGGTATTAGACAGGGACGCAGCAGGTTCGGAAAGATGGCCAGAAGGGAAGGTACCCCAGTGAACGCCTTTGAATTCAGTAAGATTTGGCATAAGCTGTACAAAGATTACAAGATTCATATGGACAGCAAGCTGTCTCCGTCGTTAACCGATGCGCAGTTGACCGTTCTGGAGCTTGTAGAGGAACGGGGGGCTGCGAAGCCTTCGGATCTGGCGCCGCATCTGGCGACAAGTCCGGCCGCCGTTACGATGCTGCTTGACCGGATGGAGCGCGGCGGATTGATTCACCGGGACCGGGATGGGGCAGACCGCAGAATTGTGTGGGTCAGCATTACCGACCTGGGCCGCAATGAGATGAACCGGGGGATGAAGGTGCGAAGCGATTTCTTCGCGGAGGCGCTTGATCATATCTCCGCCCATAATCAGCAGCTTCTTCTGTATTTGATGGGCAAGCTGGTGGCTGCTCCGGCTGCGGATGCGCCGGTTGTCGAAGCAGGCCGCTAGCCGCTTCGCATGGCGAGGGTCATTGCAATCGTTCGTCTAAAACCCAAACAACAAAGCTCCAGCCCAAGGATCATCTCCTCGGGCTGGAGCTTATTATTATTCTCACTTTTGGCACGTCCCCATGCCGGAGGAAGGATTCTCCCGTTAATCGCGGACGGCCCGTTGATAGACTTCGCGGGGCCACTGGTTCCATGGATACGTAGCGGGCGGAAGGGAGATCAGAGTGACGTCTTCCTTCGCGACCGGGTGCGGAAAGCCGACGACGGCCGACCAGAGCGCAATCTGCCAGCCCGGCTTGTTGAGGGCGGCTCCGTATTTCTGATCCCCGTAGAGCGGACAGCCGGTCTCCGAGAGCTGCACCCGGATCTGGTGCGAGCGTCCCGTCAGCAGCTCGATCCGCAAGAGGCTGAGTCCGTCCTCCGTGCCAAGCACCGTGTAGTCGAGAATGGCTTCTTTTGCTCCGGGGGTCCCGGAGCGCACGGCCCGGACCGTATTGGTCTTGGCATCCTTCAGCAGCCAGTGCTTCAGACGTCCGCTCGGGGAAGCGGGCGCGCCGTGTACGACCGTGAAGTACAGCTTGCGGAAGCTGCGGCTGCGCACGCTCTCCGAGAGGCGGGAGGCGCCTTTGGACGTTTTGGCAAAAATCATGGCCCCGCCGACCGGCCGGTCCAGCCGGTGCACAAGGCCGAGGAAGACGTTCCCCGGCTTGCCGTAGCGGCGTTTGAGATCTTCTTTCAGCAGAGTCAGCAGGTCGGGGTCGCCGCTTGCATCCTCTTGGACCGGCACATTGACGGGCTTGACGATGCCCAGAAGATGATTGTCTTCATAAAGAATCGGGAAATCCGAAGCGTCGCCTGCCTCCGGTCCGGGAGACCGTCCGCTGCCGTCGCTCGGAGGCGTTGTCGTCATCGCGTCCTACGCCTCCCAGCGGCCGAGAATGCCGCAGGGCAGATTCAGGCCGGACGCCGTAATCGGCAGCCCGATTTCGCCCGAAGTCAGTCTGCCGCCGTAGCGCGGCTTCATCGTCATCGCCAGCATATTCTCCAGAACGGTCGGCGAAATGCCGGTCGTATACGAGTTAATGAGCAGGAACAGCGGCTTGTCGCTCAGGATGCTCATGCAGCTCTCCAGGAAGGGGAAGAGACTCTGCTCCAGCTTCCACATCTCGCCGCCGGGTCCCCGTCCGTAGGAAGGCGGATCCATGATAATGGCATCGTACTTGCTGCCCCGGCGCTGTTCGCGCTGAACGAACTTGAAGACATCGTCGGTAATGAAACGAACCGGGCGGTCTCCGAGGCCGGACAATTGGAGGTTCTCCTTCGCCCACTGAACCATGCCCTTGGCGGCGTCAACATGGACGACGGAAGCGCCGGCGCTGGCTGCCGCCACAGTAGCGCCGCCCGTATAGGCGAACAGGTTCAGGACACTGATGGGCCGTTTCACAGAGGCGATCTTGTCCATCATCCAGCTCCAGTTGGCCGCTTGTTCCGGGAACAGGCCGGTATGCTTGAAGTTGGTGGGACGCAGGTGGAACTTCAATTTGCCGTATTCAAGAGTCCAGTTCTCGGGAATCGGCTTCTTCATTTCCCACTGCCCGCCTCCCGACGAGCTGCGGTGATAGTGGCCGTGCACATCGCGCCAAGCCGGCGTCTCCTTCTGCAGAGGCCAGATAATCTGGGGATCAGGCCGCCGAAGAAGAATATCGCCCCAGCGTTCGAGCTTCTCTCCGCCCCCTGTATCAAGAACTTCGTAATCTTTCCAATCGCGAGCGATATACATGTTCAATCCATCCTTCAAAAAGTCAAGTAGCCTTTATTGTACATCATTTCTTGCAGACTCCACAATCTGCCGGGCAGAAGAGAAATATATTGACAATGAGAATCATTATCAATTAAACTGAGGGCAAATAAATTCCCCTTGTTGAAGTCCGTACAGGGACACCTTTCCATTCAGAGCAGGGGGGATAGCGAGCAAAGGAGCGACGACCATGGCGTCCATTATGATTGTCTATGCCAGTCTGACCGGCAATACGGAAGATATCGCGGAACGGATTGCGGAAGGAGTCCGGGAATCCGGCTGCGAGGCCGTGCTGAGGGAGGTGGACAGCTGCAGCGCCTCGGATCTGGTGCAGCATGACGGCCTGCTGCTGGGCGCTTATACCTGGGGAGACGGCGAGCTGCCCGACGAATTCCTGGATTTTGCCGAAGAATGGGATGAGATAGAGCTTGAAGGAGTCAAGTGCGCAGTATTCGGAAGCGGGGATACCGGATATGCGGTCTACTGCGGCGCGGTCGACATCATTGAAGCCAAGCTGCGGGAGAAGGGGGCGGAACTCGTTCAAGAGAGCCTGAAGATCGAGTACGGCCCGAACGCTGAGGAAAAAGAAGGCTGCCGCGACTATGGACGCCGGTTCGCCCGCCGCTGCATGGCGGCGGTGTCCTGAGACGATTTCGATGCCTCTGCGCCTGCATGATTATATCGTCGAGCACGCCGTGCTCGATATGGCCTCGGACTGCGACTGCTGCGGAAGCCGCAACCGCGGAGTCCCGCTGTGGCGCAAGCAGACGCAGTACGCCGCAGGCCATACGCTCAATGACTACTACAGCCTCACTCCCGAAGTAAGGCGGCAGACCCCCGTCTTGTTCCTGCTGGAGCGGCGCTGGCCCTCCAAGGGCACAGGCGGATTCCGTTCGCTGATGCAGGAGTGGGAGGTGAAGAACGCGGTCTCCGATTCGCTGATCCGGATCGTCTCCTCCAACCATGTGGGCGAGGTTCCCTTCATGCTCTACGAACAGTGGCATGTTCCCGTGCCGGAGCTCGGCATCGAACTGTCCGTAATCTTCCAGCTGGCCTGGCATTCGCAGATGCCGGGAAGAAGCCTCTCCATTCAGAAATTCATGGCGGGCTGCACGCAGGAGGTGGCGCTGGGGTTCATGCATATGGCGAATGTCTTCTGCCGCATCTCCTACGGTCTTCCTCCGGAGAGCGTCGAGATTTATAATCTGCTGGAGGGCCGGAGCGACCGGCATGACTGCGGCGCGGTGCCGCTTCAGGAATCGCTGGACTATCTCCGGCTGCTCGCTCCGCTTATGGAGCAAGAGCTTCATCGGCCCTACGTCTAGCGGGGAGTACAGATCATACGGGCCCGAAGCAAAAAGAAAAGGGATGCGCGCCTCCGGCCGGAAGCCGGATGGCAGCGCATCCCTTGTTCGGTATCTGTCCGATTCAGAGCGGGTTCCGGTTCCTTAACCGGCCCGCCTCAGCCGCTGAAGCGGTAGTAGTTCTGCTGATTCAGAACATCGAACCCGCATTCCCGGTACAGCCGCAGTGCGTTCGGATTGTCCACGGCTACTTCCAGGAAGATACGGTTGCCGTTCAGCCGTTCCCGCTCGACCACCTGGAGCAGGGCGCTTCGCCCTATGCCCCGTCCCCGGAAGGACGCTTCCACCACGAAGCCGTACACCCCCGTCGTTCCGTCCTCTTCCATCTCCAGACGGAGCTTGCCCGCCGGTGTCCCGTTCCATTCGATAATGATCCATTCCGTTCCCGGCTCCCGCTCGATCCGTTCGAACATCTCTTCGGCATCAGCCTGCGGAATGCCGAATCCCTCCCGGTCGAGCGCGATCTGGAAGCTTCGGTCATTCGGTTCCGCGGGCCGGAGCGACACCGACTCCGAAGCAGACGCGCCGGCGAACGCAGCGGATGCCTCTTCCTGCCACAGCATCTGGTATTCGGCCGAATAGAAGGCGGCTGTTCCGAGCTGGCGTATCCAGGCTTCTCCCGATGCGGAGGCGGCCGGTGTGTTGAGCAGCAGATCTTCAGGCGGATAGCTCTCCATCCGTTCCCGGGCCTGCCGCCAGAGGGAGGTGAAGAGACCGCGCCGCCGGTAACCCGGACGGACCATACCGCAGATCTCCATTTGCGAACCAAAGCCATAGAGCCCGATGAAGCCGACCAGCAGACTTCCGTCCCGGACCGTTATGTACTCGGTGCCTTCAATTCTGCCACGCAGCATGCTCCAGTTCAGCTTCAGCGAAATTCCGTCAAACGCTTCAACCCGCTGCTGCAATTCTTCAATCTCATCCCAAATAGCCAAAGTAGGGTCTGTATTCATGTTCCGGTTCCTCCCGTTAAATCAGGCATGCCGGAGGCGCGAATCAAGGGAAGCGCTCTTACGCCTTCCTGACATCCTGGTATTCTGTATGTTTCTCGAACTGATGGGCCGCATAGCTGCACTGCGGCACAATCTTCAGATTCTCCTCACGCGCTTTGTCCACAACGGCTCGGACTAACTTCTCGCCGGCACCCTGGCCGCGAAGATCCTCGGAGACGAAGGTGTGGTCAATCACCAGAGTCCCTTCCCCCTCCTTGCGGAAGGTGATCTCGGCCAGATCGCGGCCTTCTCCCGCGATATAGAAGCGGCTGTCGTCCGATTGAATGGTTGGCATTTGTCATCACTCCTTTTTCCGTTATTGTACTACCCGGGATTTCAAAAAGCGAGGCAGCCGCCGGAAGAAGGCGAACTGCATGGAAATGAGGCCCTGTTCACGCCATCTTTCGACGACACCCGGCTGTTAGAAGAAGCGGAGCCGTTTTGACTCGGCCTCTTTACAGTGCTATACTGATTCCACAACAAGGCAAGCTGGTTAATAAGAGACTGATTAGACCCTACATAATCTAATCGGTCTTCTGCTTTTTAATCCCAGACAGGAGGAATTGGCTATGAGTGAAACAGTACGCTTGACTGAAAGAACCGGGAAGGCAGCCGCCCAGCGGCGGCAGGGCTTCGTGCCGGTCGTTGTATACGGCGCGGGTTCGGAATCGCTTGCTCTGAGCGCGGACGCCAAGACCATCGATCATATTCTGGTCCGCAATCCCCGTGCAGTGCTGAAAGCGGAGCTGCCAACCGGCACCAAGGACGTTATTATTCATGAGGTCCAGCGCCAGCCGCTGTCGAACAAGCTGCTGCACGTAGACCTGCACCTGATTGATATGAAGGCGGAACTCGACACCAAGGTTGCGCTGCATTTTACAGGAACGCCGGAAGGCGCGAAGAGCGGCGGCGTCCAGACGGTAGAACTGCATGAGATTGACGTCCGCACTCTGCCGGACAAGCTGGCGCCGGTGCTGGAAGTCGACGTAAGCGGACTGGAGATTGGCGACCAGCTGTTGGTGTCGGATCTGAAAGCTCCGGAAGGCTGGACCATTCTGAACGACGCCGAGACGCTGGTTGTGAAGCTGGCGCCGCCTGCGGTAACGGAAGAACTGGAGAGCGAAGAAGGAACCGCTCCGGAAGCCGAGACGGCACAGGCTGCCGAAGGCAGCGAGGGCGAGGAAGCCTAAGAACGACGTTCAAGGAAGTCATTCAACCAAGAGAAGGGCGGCAGACTCCGCTCCCGGGAGGGAGCGGGGCCTGCCGCCCTTTTGATAGCAGCCGGTCAGGGGTTCAGATGAAAATAATCAAGGATGCCGTCCGCGATGGCTGCGGCTACCCGGTTCTGGAAGTCTGCGGAATTGATGACCGCCTCCTCCTGCGGATTGGAGAGGAAGCCGACTTCCATCAGCGTCGCGGGCATTGTCGTCTCTCTCAGCACCACATAGCGGTTGGTCTTGACCTTCCGGTCCTTGAACCCTGTGGCGGCGAGGAGATGGCGGTGCATCGTCTCCGCCAGAGACTTGCCGCCGTTGCCGTAATAGTACGTCTCCGTGCCGCCCACGGTGGGCTTGCCGGGAGCCTTGTTGGCATGAAACGATATAAAGGCATCGGCATGAAGCTGGTTCGCGATCTGCGCTCTAGTCGAGAGCGGAATGAACGTATCGTCCTCGCGCGTCATGACAATCTGCAGATCCGGACGGGACGATAGAATGTCCCGAACCTTGAGGGCCAGCGAGAGGTTCACGTTCTTCTCCAGCGTCAGCGCTGCTCCGACGCCGCCTGAGTCGCCGTCTCCGTGGCCGGGGTCCAGTACGACGAGCTTCTTGCCCGGAACCGGTGCCGGCATCGACGGCAGCGGGACGGCCGAAGCGGCAGCGCCGAACTGGACGACGAACAGGACTGTGCTGCCGTCGCCTTCCGTATAGGTGGTATACACCGGGGCCAAGGTTCCGGACAGTGTCAGCGTCAGCAGCGCCGTAGATGGAACGGAAGGGTCGGCGCTGTAGTGAACGGCGGTAACCGGGCCGGAACCGGCTACCGGAAGATCGCCGGTACCGGTCAGCAGGTTGAAGCCCGACGTGGCGGCAAGAGCCGATGAGAGATCGGTCTTGGGCAGCGCAACGGACATGGAGCCGGCGCTCCGGGTGCTCACAACAGGCTGGACCGCCCCTTCATACGTAATCATCAGCCGGTTCTCACTGAAGCTGATGTCCTTCACGACCGCAGAGGCGGAGGCGGAAGCGGACGGAGCCGGGGTAGCAGACGGCAGAGGAGAAGCCGGCGCTGCGGAGGCCGACGGAGTCGGCACAGCGCTCGGCTGCGGCGTCTGCGCCGGCACAGCCGAGGTTAGCGACACGATTTTGGCTTGATTGTCCCAACCGACCTTGAGTCCCATCGCTTCCCCGATGAACCGAAGCGGCACCAGGGTAGTGCCTCCCCGGTTCACGGGGGAAGCTTCCAGTCTTGTCGACTTGCCGTCGATCGCCGCCGTTATGTTGCCCACCGTCAACTCAATCTCGCCGAATTCCCGATTGATGACGATCCGGCCCGTGGCCTGCTCCCAGCTTACCGGAAGACCGAGGTTCTCGGCAATTACGCGCAGCGGCACCATGACGCTTCCGCCCAGATTCTCCACCTTGTCTTTCTTCTGGAGCGAGAGCGTCTGGCCATCCACGACAATCGCCGGCTGCCGCCCGCTTGCCAGGGCCTGTCCGGCCGATGGAAGCAGCAGGAGCAGCAGCATACAACAAATTACTAACCTTCTCACCTCATTGCACCCACCTTTCCTTATACAATCAGACGCTAAATTCTGGGAAAGGTTGCGTAACGAAGCAGAAGAGAATCAGAGTTTGTCGTCGCCGATCATCTTCTGAAGCAGGCCGATCAGCTGGTCTTCTTCGGCATCGGTCAGATGCCGGGCCAGTCTGCGGTTGTTGTTCTCCAGAATTCGCTCGAGAACCGGCTCGAAATCCTTCGCCTTGCCGGTAGGAAAGAGCAAATGGGAACGCCGGTCCAGGGGGTCGACCTGACGCTCGATGTAACCGGAGTCTTCCAGCTGTTTGACGGAGCGGGCTGTCGTCGCCTTGTCGAACTTCAGCCGGACCGTCAGCTGGTCCTGGGTGATGCCAGGCTCGGAGAGAATCAGCTTCAGGAAGCTGTGCTGCCCGCCTCCGCCGATGCCGTAAGGCACGAGCTCCTTGATCAGCGTCTTCTGGTTGTTGCGGTGAAGGTAAGAGAGCAGCTTGCCAATCGGTTCCTTCTTCAACAGGTTAACACCTCTTTAAATGAGCTTAACGGCTGTGTCAGCCGGTCCGCCCACATTGTAACCGATAAGTGTTGCGTGCGCAACTAAGTTGCGGTACACTGGTGAATGCTGCCGGTTGCATCTGCAACTAAAAGCCGCCGGTAAGCCAATCCATTCCAACATTCGAGGTGCTTCGCTTGAGTCCAGGCTCTATTCCAACGTACCAGCAGGACCCGAATATCCAGAAACGGCGCTGGATTATTCTGATCGTGCTTAATCTGTTCACTTTCATGTCGACACTCGACGGGAGCATTGTCAATATTGCGCTTCCGGTCCTTTCCCGGGATCTTGGCCTGCCGATGGCCGATATCGAGTGGGTGACGACCGGCTACCTGATGGCGATCTGCGCCGCCATTCTGTTCTTTGGCAGACTGGGAGACATTGCCGGCAAGATTCGCATCTTCAAGATCGGCATGCTGGTCTTCATTGTCGGATCGCTGCTCTGCGGGCTCAGCGGATCGCTGCCGCTTCTGATTGCTTCCCGGGTCATTCAGGCGCTCGGCGCTTCGATGACAATGGCCAACAGCCAGGGAATCGTAACCGATATCTTCCCTCCTACCGAGCGGGGCAAGGCGCTGGGACTGATCGGCACCTTTGTCTCCCTCGGAAGCATCGCAGGCCCCAGCCTCGGAGGCGTCATACTGTCCGGCTTCGGCTGGCCGTATATATTCTGGATCAACGTGCCGATCGGCCTGATTGCCTATCTGATCGGGATGAAGCTGCTGCCGAAGGACCTGGTCCGGGTAAAAGCCTCCGTCGACGTTCGGGGCAGCGCCCTGTTCGCCGTCTTCATCGTGCTGCTGTTCGCCGGCCTTCTGATCGGCCAGCAGACCGGTTACGGAGACGTCCGCATCATCGCCGCGCTCATCGCAGCGGCCCTGACGCTGGGAGCGTTCCTCTGGAGCCAGGTCCGCAATCCGCAGCCGCTTCTTCAGATGAACCTGTTCCGCAATCCGCTGTTCTCGGTCAGTATTCTGTGCGGCTTTCTCGTCTTCACCGCCAATTTCTGCTTCAATATTATCGCTCCGTTCTATACCCAGAACATGCTGGGTCTCGATCCTGCCCAGGCGGGCCTTCTGCTCATGCTGATGCCGATTTCGATGGTCATAGTCGCGCCGCTGAGCGGGGCGCTGTCGGACCGGATCGGCTCGGAATTTCTTACCTTCGCGGGGCTGGTGGTCATGATGATCGCCCAGATCGGACTGGCCCGGCTGCACGACGGCAGCCCCGTAGGGCTGGTCGGTCTGTGGATTGTGCTCCTGGGAGTCGGAGGCGGACTGTTCCAGTCTCCGAACAACTCGCTCGTCATGTCCCAGGTTCCCCGAACCCAGCTGGGCTCGGCTGGCAGCGTCAATTCGCTCGTCCGCAACATCGGCATGGTGGTCGGCATAACAGTGGCGACGACCGTCTTGTTCCAGGTGATGAGCCATCGCGCGGGATACCGGGTAACCGGTCTGGTTGCCGGCCGGCCGGAGATCTTTCTGGCCGGCATGCACACCGTCTTTCTGACTTCGTCTTCCATCTGCGCCGTTGCGGCCATGCTGACCGGGTGGCGTCTCCTGCGGGCGAAGCGAGCCAAAGTTCAGGCCCGGAGCTGATCCGCCTTCCCTTGCCGGCGGCCGCGCCACGTCCTCTTTATAGTCAAGTCTCGTGACACGGGAGCAAGGCGCATCCTTATCTCGCTTTAATCGGTGCGAGGCGTCCTGGCGGGCTGGTCCGCCGGGGCGCCTTGTTCCGCATTCTCCCCGGGATTCGCCGATTCGGCCAGAGCGCGGCGGACCGCCTGCAAATAACGGTCCCCATGGTCTTCGTCAGGTTCCAGGAAGGCGCCTTCCGCCCATTCATTCCAGGCGTTCAGAAAGAGGAAGGGACTCTCATAGACCTCCCTGGCGCGTTCAATCTGCCGGGCGAGATAGCGCCCGAACTTCTCGGGGGTGCCGCCGAGCGTGCTCTGCCCGCGGGCTCCCTTCCGGGGGGTATTGTCCCAATCGACAAATGCGCCGGGGTAGACCGGTTCTCCGTCCCGGTGCGGGCTGCGATCCAGAATGGAGCGCCACAGCTGATCGTAGTCCAGAACGAGCAGCTCGCCTTCCCGGGTGGGCACGGCGCTCCAGAGCTCCGGCGCTTCTCCCGAAGCGAAGGTATAATGCGGCTCGAATTCCAAGCTGGCGGCAAAACCCTCCGTCTTCGCTCCGGCCGGAAAGCCGCCGAGCGTTCGCACCACATGCAGGCCGGGCAGCCCCGCAGCCCGGGCCAGCCTCTGCCAGCATTCCAGCATTTCCGCGCAGCGGGGAATATCGGCCGGGCGGTATAGGACGAACAGAGGCCTTCCTTCAACCCGGATGTACCGGGAATCAAGGAAGGCTTCCCGCAGGACATCGAAATGCCGGACCCAGTCTTCTTCCTCCCCGTAAGTCTGCGGCATCAGAACGTCGCTATCCATACCGTCCCAGCGCCGGGTCCAGGGCTCGTTGGCCCAGGAGAGACAGAAGGGGAAGTCCGGACGGCGCGTGGCCAGAATGGACTGCACCGGTTTCTCAAGCAGCCGTCTGCCTCCGCCGAACCAGTAATGATAGTAACAGAACCCGTAGATGCCGAAGCGCCGCGCCAGCATGGCCTGACGCTCGCGGACGGCGGCTTCCGTCAGGTTATAATAACGGCTTCCCAGCGGCACCTTCGGCTGGCGGTGACCGGGGAACAGCGCCTGTGCCTTCCGGACATTCGTCCATTCGGTAAATCCCGGACCCCACCAGCGGTCATTCTCGGGAATCGCATGGAACTGAGGGAGGAGAAAAGCAATAATTTTCATCGTTCGTCCACCTGAGAGACCGCGGACAGCCGGGTCAGGAGCTTCATGCTCTGATTCAGTCCGGACCGGTTGTAACGAAGGTCGGCAAGCGCCCGGGAGGCCTGGGTCCGCCGCCGGTCGGGATCTTCCCAGTAGTGATGGAACAGCTCCCGGAGCTTCCCGCCGCTGTGGAATACAGCCAGGGCCGGATTGTTCGCCGTGTAGTCGTAGAGAGCCGGATCATCCCGAATCAGCTGGAATGTTCCGCAGGCGCTTACGTTCTGCGCCGTTCCGAGCTTGCCTGAAGCGTTGATGACCATCCGGGCGCCGCTGAAATAATCGGCTTCTTCGGCGAGGGGGAGCGTCCCGTCCCGAATCCGCAGTACCTTTTTGTCCTCCAGCGGGAGTTCCTCCAGCCAGCGGTTCAGTTCCTTGTTCGAATAGTTCCCCTCCAGAATCAGAATATCCGAGCGGAACCCGGCATTTGCGGGACGCGGACGATAGAGGGCAGTGTCCGGAGGGAGAGGAAGGTAATGGACCCCTTCCGTACACAGAGCCCGGTAATTCGTGAGATTTGCGTAGCGCTGCGTGAACATAAAGTCGAACAAAGGCCGGGGGGTTGGAGTGAATCCGGCAGGCGTCTCTTCATCGCTCACCCAAGCTGCGCGGACAGCACCGGATGCAGCCAGCATCCGAAGATTGCGCTCCGGCAAGCCGCACCCGTCTCCGGTTACCAGCACCAGCTCCGGACGGGAGCTTCCGAGGTAGCGCTCCAGAGAATGTGTGTATTTAATGGTTACTACATCCCGAAGCAGATGCCGAAGCGGCTCCTCCAGGACGGGGACGAGCGAGGAGGCCGGCCCCCGCTCGGGGGCGATTAAGAGAATCCGCAGCTCCTTCCAGTTCCGAAGTGGAGTGGACCTGCGCCGCTGTCTTTCGCTGTCCGGCCGAAGGGCAGGTCTAAGATAGTGGCCGCGGAAGAGAGGGGATGAGGGGGAGAAGTCAGGCATTATATTCATCCGGCATGCTCCTTTTCACAAGAAGGCTCGCTTGTTTCTTCGAGACAGTGTATGAGCGGAGCGGATATTCAGTAAGGGGCAGCCGACCATGCCCGGGAACGCATCTCCGCCGAAGCGGAGCTTCCAGATAGATGAATGTCCGAGCCCCGGTCCGTCCTTGGCGCATAGGGTATATCGTACCGAACGCGGCGGAACGGTGCTGCCGTTCTTCCGGCAACCGTGCAGGAAGTTCGAACACACAAGCGGGAGGATGGATGAAATGCCTACATTCGACAATGTGCTGGTAACCGGAAGCCA
Source organism: Paenibacillus spiritus (assembly GCF_008710135.1). Classification (GTDB taxonomy): domain Bacteria; phylum Bacillota; class Bacilli; order Paenibacillales; family Paenibacillaceae; genus Paenibacillus_AQ; species Paenibacillus_AQ glufosinatiresistens. The sequence goes on from NZ_VYKK01000005.1 coordinate 107,108, forward strand.
GACCATCAATCAGGATTTGCAGGTCAATGGCAACCAGACAGTGCTCGGTTCATTCCAGGTGAACGGCAACGAGACCATTGACGGCAACTTCAATGTCAATGGCAGCGAGACCGTGGATGGCAACTTCAATGTCAATGGCAGCCAGACGGTAGACGGTAACTTCAATGTCAACGGCAGCGAGACGGTGGCGGGCAACTTCAATGTGAACGGAAGCCAGACGGTCGGAACGCATCTCGGTGTTCTCGGAGAAGCCAGTGTCGGTGGCAGCATGACGGTAGCCCATCGGACCAATATGACGGGGGTACCGACGGCTCCCGGTGCCGGTGCGGTCTCCGGCCTGCCGGTATTGTTCTATGCCGCAGCCGTTCCCAACCAGCCGGGTGTAATCGTGAAGGGAACCGATGGACAGAGCTACGTGCTGTTCGTGGACCTGACGAGCGGCGCGCCGACCCTGGCGATTCATCTGGCTTAAATGCTTCTTCTTCAGGCAAAAAAAGGCGGCAGGGAGCTCCCGTGAGGGGACTCTCTGCCGCCTTTGCTGTATCGGCGGAGCAGATGGAAGCAGCATCTGGGAGAGAACACGGCTTCCTTCCAGCTGCTAGTTCTTGAAGCTGTGGATCGGGGCCGGGATACGGCCGCCGCGGTTGACGAACCCGGAGCAGTCGAACCGGTTCACGGCCATGACCGGCGCGTAGCCGAGCAGTCCGCCGAATTCGACCATTTCGCCGACTTCCTTGCCGATGACAGGGACCAGCCGGACGGCGGTCGTCTTGTTGTTGACCATGCCGATGGCGGCTTCGTCCGCGATAATGCCGGAGATCGTCTCCTTCGTGGTGCTGCCGGGAATGGCGATCATGTCTAGTCCGACGGAGCAGACACAGGTCATGGCTTCCAGCTTCTCGAGGGTCAGCGCGCCGCGCTGCACGGCCTGGATCATGCCGTGGTCTTCGCTGACGGGGATGAAGGCGCCGCTGAGACCGCCGACATAGGAAGAGGCCATGACGCCGCCTTTCTTGACGTTGTCATTCAGAATGGCGAGTGCGGCTGTCGTGCCGGGAGCTCCGGCTTCCTCCAGCCCCATGACCTGAAAAATCTCGGCGATCGAGTCTCCGACCAGCGGCGTAGGAGCCAGCGACAGGTCGATGATGCCGAACGGCACGCCAAGCCGTCTGGAGGCTTCCTGGGCCACAAGCTGGCCGACGCGCGTAATCTTGAACGCCGTCCGTTTGACCGTCTCGCACAGCGTCTCGAAGTCCTGGCCCTTGACCTCTTCCAGCGCCCGCTTCACGACGCCCGGGCCGCTGACGCCGACGTTGATGACGGTCTCCCGTTCGCCGACTCCGTGAAAAGCGCCGGCCATGAACGGGTTGTCCTCCACGGCGTTGCAGAAGACGACCAGCTTGGCGCAGCCGATGGAATCGCGGTCCTGCGTCGCAAGCGCGGTTCTCCGGATGATGTCGCCCATCAGCTTGACGGCGTCCATGTTGATGCCGCTGCGCGAGGAGCCGACATTGACGGAAGAGCAGACCCGCTCGGTAACGGCCAGCGCCTCCGGAATGCTCTCGATCAGCTTGCGGTCGCCGGTGGTGCAGCCTTTCTGCACAAGAGCGGAGAAGCCGCCGATGAAGTTGACGCCGACTTCGCGGGCGGCGCGGTCCAGTGCTTCGGCGACGGGCACATACGTATCGGTCTCGACCGAGCCGGCGGCGATGGCGATGGGAGTGACGGAGATGCGTTTGTTGACAATCGGCACGCCGAATTGTTTCTCCAGATCATTGCCGGTCTTGACGAGATGCTCGGCGGACCGGGTGATTTTATCATAGATCTTCTGATTGAACGTCTTCAGGTCGGTATGCGCGCAGTCCATCAGGCTGATGCCCATTGTAATGGTCCGCACGTCCAGGTTCATCTCCCGGATCATCTTGTTCGTCTCTTCTACTTCCACCAAAGAAATCATGGGCTTCCTCCTGTGAATGCCGCCCGGCTCAGATCCGGTGCATAATATTGAATATATCCTCGTGTTGGAGCTTGATCTCGACGCCGATCTCTTCGCCGACCCCTTGCAGCTGCTCGACCAGCGTCTCCAGCGGGTCCGAGGATTGCGAAATATCCACGATCATCATCATATTGAAATATTCCTGTACAATCGTCTGCGAGATATCAAGAATGTTGACGTTGTGCTCCGCGAGATACGTGCACACTCTGGCAATAATGCCGACTTTGTCCTTGCCCAGTACGGTAATGATTCCTTTCAAGCTTGGCTCCCCCTTGTCCTTTTGTCTGTCATTTATTATGGGCCAAGGAGGGGCGGGGGGCAACTGAATGTTTTGTGGCGGCGGATTGTTGTGTGCGGGGAGAAGACAGTGCTGGCATTTTGGCGCAAAAGTTGGTTAAATAGAATAGGAATTACATAGATTTCAGTCCTGGAAGGGAGAAATGTCATGGAATTTCGTACGGAACGCGACACAATGGGAACCATTCAGGTCCCTGCCGACAAGTATTGGGGGGCCCAGACGCAGCGAAGCCTGGAGAATTTCCGGATTGGCACCGAGAAAATCCCGCTGGACGTCATCTGCGCCCTGGCCCGCATCAAGAAAGCCGCAGCCTCGGCCAATGCGGACCTCGGTCTGCTTGCGCCCGCGAAGGCGGAAGCGATTGCCCGCGCGGCGGATGAAATTATCGCCGGCCGGCACGACGGCGAATTTCCGCTTGCGGTCTGGCAGACCGGCAGCGGCACACAGAGCAATATGAACGTCAATGAAGTCATCGCCCGGCGCGGCAATGAGCTGCTGGCGGAGGCCGGCGCAGAAGGATCGATCCATCCGAACGACGATGTCAACAAGGGGCAGAGCTCCAATGACACCTTCCCGACGGCGATGCATATCGCCGCGTATATCGCCGTTCAAAGGCAGGTGCTTCCGGCGATCTCGCAGCTGGCGGATACACTGGGACGGAAGTCCGACGAATACAAGGAATTGATCAAGATCGGACGCACGCATCTTCAGGATGCGACACCGGTCACGCTGGGCCAGGAGATCGGGGCCTGGAAAGCGATGCTGGACAAGACTTCAGCCTTTATCGCGCAGAGTGCGGAGTCGCTCCTGGAGCTGGCCATCGGCGGCACCGCCGTAGGAACGGGCATCAACGCCCATCCGGAATTCGGCGACCGGGCGGCGGCAGGGATCGGCGGAGAGCTCGGCTACGGCTTCGTATCCGCAGCGAATAAATTCCACTCCCTGACCAGTCACGACCAGCTCGTCTACGTACACGGCGCTTTGAGAGCGCTCGCGGGCGACTTGATGAAGATCGCCAACGACGTCCGCTGGCTGGCGAGCGGGCCGCGTAGCGGCATCGGCGAAATCTCGATTCCCGAGAACGAGCCGGGCAGCTCCATTATGCCGGGCAAAGTGAACCCGACCCAGAGCGAAGCCTTGACGATGGTCGTCTGCCAGGTGCTCGGGAACGACACGACCATCGGCGTGGCGGCGAGCCAGGGGAATTTTCAGCTGAACGTCTTCAAGCCGGTCATCATCCATGCCTTCCTGCAATCCTGCCGCCTGCTGGCCGATGCCATGATCTCGTTCGAGGAACACTGCGCGCGCGGCATCACGGCGAACACCGAGGCCATCCGTCAGGGCCTGGAGCGCTCGCTGATGCTGGTAACGGCGCTCAACCCGCACATCGGCTACGAGAAAGCCGCCGCCATCGCCAAGCTGGCCCATAAAGAGGGCCTGACGCTGAAGGAAGCGGCCCTGCGGCTGAACTACCTCTCGGAAGAAGAGTTCGACCGGATTGTGCGGCCGGAGAAGATGATATAGGGGAAAGAAGAGAATACGGCTGTTTCCGCGAGATAAGCTTGCGGGAGCAGCCTTTTGTTGTTCTAAAGGAGGCTGCAATTTCAGAGGTAATTGCTTTTGGAAAGGAATAAGTGCCGGTCTTCGGCTCACAAAAATGTAAAATTAAACCCCATAAAACATGATTCGACAGCACGTTCTATGGGATTTCGAAATGTCTTTTTGATTATAGTAACGCTGTTGCTCTGATAAGAAGGCATTATTCTACAAATGGGAGTGGTAGGGTGTGAGAAGGAACTCGGTGGTCATCAGGTTGGGATTTTTGCTGGGGTGCTTGGTCCTGCTCTCGGGAAGAAGCGGTCTAGCTTCTGGTCTAGGTTCAGCCCTTCCGGGGAGTTATAAGTATGATGACAATGGAAGGCTGACTTATTTTGAATCTTCAGAGGGCTATATTTTCTATGAGTACGACAGGAACGGGAATTTGCTCAAAAAACGAATCAAGGGTTTTGGGGATCTGGAAACTCCGACAGGCGCCGATCAAATTGTGACCGGCCTGAACGTGAAAGGCTGGCACCTCGACAAGACAGGCATTCAGAGCATCAAAATTTATTTGAATGGAACATACCAGGGTTTGGCAAGCTACGGAGATCCGCGTGAGGATATTTACAGCAAGTATCCTAAGTTTGGCAACCACAATTCGGGATTTCACTATAACATCAGTCTTCCGAAACAGAATGCATCCTATGAGGTTAAGACAGTGGTCCGAAACAATGGCGGCGAAGAAACCGTTTATACCAAGTCTTTCCGATTCGTAGCCTTGAACTCTGTCGGACATCTAGACTCTCCTTCGGAAGGGGTAACCGTATTCTATTATTTAAGATATCCCAATACAAATTACACGCGTATGACGGTAAGCGGATGGCAGTTGGACACGGAAGGGATCAAATCTGTCCAAGTTTATTTGGATAATAATTACATAAAATCAGGAAGTTTGACTGTCTCAAGGTCGGACGTTAAGGCGGCCTACACTCAATATAATCAGAGCATAAGCGGCTATGCAATTGATTTGGATCTTCCTGTGGCCGGGAATGGAGCCGCTGGACAGACCGCTGCCCATCAAGTGAAAGTGGTTGTAGCCAATATGAAAGGCGAACTCTCCACTTACGTGAGGAATTTCGTGGTTAAAAATTCCAATCAGTTTTTTGAAGTGGGACCTTCTGGCCAAAACTAAGCTTATACATTCAAATAATTGAAAATATAAAGAGAACTGGGGAAAAGAAATGATAAAAACAAGCTTAATCAAAAAAGCCGGTGTTGCTCTGTTAGCACTTCTTTTGCTTGTACCTGAAATGGGTGTGTTTGCTGCCGGAGGTACAACGGCAAAAGCTGTACCGGTCAGCATCGCTGCACCGCTTGAAATACCGAAACAGGAACCTCCAAGTTCAGACGGCTCGTACTCGGCTCCATCGACTATACCGGAAAACCTACCGGTTAGCCGTTCGGTTTATTGGACGAATGCTAAGGATCGCGGTGTCCTGTCTTCTGAACAACTGGCTGAGATGTCGCTTACTTTAAAGAATACGGATGCCCGCATTCTCAGAATTAAGGACAAATACGCCGGTTCAGGGAAAATGAAAAACGGCATGGCAGCCTCTAACTTGGGCGCCGCAGAGCCTCGCTTGTCCGACGAGCAAGTCCGCTCGCTCATGCTTCAAGGGGCCACAACGGAAGATGTATTCGAAGCCGCCTACTTGGCTCGGGAGACCGGGTTAGACCCGATCGAACTGTACCTCCAGAAGACAAAGTCTCGAAAGTCCTGGGAGGACCTTAGAACGGTCAAACAACGCGAGAACAAGATCTCGGCCGAGAAGACGGGGAATGTGACTGGTTCGGTATATGCTTCCTCCCTTGACGTCACTGGCGATACCGGTCAGTTCGAAAATGCTTTGCTGAAGGCGGCAGACGCTAGTCTCATAGCCAATTCACCTTTGACAGCCCAGATCAACGGGGTTATTAAAGACTTTGCCTTGGAGAGCATTAAGCAACTCAGTAAGCCGCAGTATTCGGATCAAGATGCAACTGCTGAAACCGTCGATCCAACTTCCACTTCTTTGATTTGGAAATCAACTCAAATCAGTCTCCCCGGGCGAGACGGGTTAGACTTAAATCTTGGCGTCATGTATAACTCAACTGACAGCGAAATGGAGCAAGTCAATTTTAACAACACGATTTATAATTTGGGGACAGGCTGGAGCTTTCGCTTTCCTTCCATACAACCGGCACCCGACAACAAATATTACTACCGGGACGGGGAAGGGTCTATCTATGAATCAACCTTTTCAGCCAATGATACTGGATTAGAGGCCTACACGCATCTCAAAGGATACAAAGGGAAAGATCGTCAGCTTGTTCAGGATCTGGACCATTCTTATTCCAACGGACAATTCAGCTCTACCTACTATATGGAGTATCCTGACAAGAAAAGAGAGTATTTCGGTGGACCCAATAATCGATTGCTGGCTATAGTAGATCGGTTCGGTAATACGATTACTTTTCGATATTCTCCCGAAGGCATGCTCAGTTATATTCAGGATACTGTAGGCAGAAAGATGACGTTTACTTATGACAATCAGGCGGTCTACTCTGTTGAGAACAATAATGCAAACCCGATAACCGAGAAGCTGGTCGTCCAAGTCTACGATGCCTCCGGAAGTCCGCAGCAAAAGGTTACTTATTCCAGAATTCGTGTCGGACATACTTTTATTAATGGCCACCCTGACGGAGTGATTGACCGATACTGGGCAGGCACCCCATTTATACAGCTTCAGTCCATTACGCTCCAATCCGGCGAGGAGATTAACTTCAGACATTATGATAATTACTATTTGTATCATCCGACCTTAAAGACTTCAGACGTTCGGGATCCAGATACGGGATTCTTGTATTTTGATCTGCTCTCCAGTGTGGAATATACACATTCCCAGAGTGTGTTCGTCTGGGGTGACCTTCCGGGCAACCTCATGGGAAAAGGAAACATCCATCATCCGAGCATCACGGAGAGATACGATCAACTGAAGAAAGGCAGCGGTTTTAGCGGAAAGTACAATGATCTGAGTTACGAACATGACAGGTATTCTGACGGGTACCCCGATTACTTCAAAGACGAATATTCCAGTTCTATCCCCGATACGTATACCTATTCAACAATCATTAAAAATCTGAACGGCCAACGGACGACTACTTATACCTTTAATAATAAGGACCAATTGATGACAACTAAAGCAGAGGCCGCCAACGGTGAAAAGATCATTGATAAAAACACCGGCTTTCATGCTGTCTTTACGCAATCTCCCACGACCAGCGAACACTGGGAATATGGTATTGGCGACACGGATATTACCGCTAATAAGCTTTACTCTGAAACTTCATATGATGACCTGGGATATGTGACATCTACAACCCGTCCAGTGACCGGGGAACAATGGGCCAATCCGACGTTGAGGGGGAAAAACACTACCACTTACGAATATGACAGCAGCTTTCACTTGATAAGCCGCAAGACCTGGTACAAAAGCGAAAGCGATCCTTTGCCTCTTACAGAAACTTATCTGTACCATAATGGGGGGGATAAGTCCGGCCGACTGGAAACATACACCGGGCCCGATGGAACCACAGGGTTCACTTACGAGATGGTACAAGACGGAGGGGCGGGCGGAAACAAAGTATCCAAAGTGACTGCCATACGAACCGCGGGGGGGAAGCTGGCCTCCCGGTCAGTTACGACTTTCGGATCCGAGTACGGGTATGCCTATCCGACCGTAATACAGCAGCTGTTCAATGTAAGTTTGCCTACGGAGAAAGCAATCACAACTACTAAAAAATATGATGCTGCAACAGGTCTGGTCACGGAACAGAAAGACAGCAACGGTCAAACGACGAACTATGACTATGACAATCAGGGACGAATCAAGAAGATTACATACCCCAAAATGATCAGCAACGACAACGGTACGCCATATCAGGATACCGAAGAATACAATTATTACCCTAACATGGTTTCGGATCACTTTGACGAGACAAATGCGGGAATTCATGTACTAAAGGTGGACACCTTCAAGATCCGCACCCAGCTAACGAGCGGAGCCAAATCCATTACTTACTGTAATTACTTGTATAATGGTTTGGGGATGCTGCTAACCCAAGAGCAATGGGATGAATACCAGGCAAAATGGACCTTCGACCAATTTCATTACAATGAATCCGGGCAAGCTACCTACGCCAAGGATAAGAGCGGAAACACAGTAACTGCAGGCTATGACGTCTGGGGACGGCAGAATCTGGGCGTGGACGAGTTCGCTAACCGATATATCTCAGAGTATGACCTGAAGCAACGGAAAACGACCAATTATAGGATAAGTGCGGCGGACGGGAAGACATGGAATCGGGTAGAAGAGACCCAAAATCCATGGGGACAAGTGACTTCTCGGACAACGACTTACACGGATCTTCATCAGAAAGCCCAAACGATTTCTGAGCAATATCGCTATGATCTTGCCGGAAATCTTACCGGTTACACGGATCCCAACCAGAATATGAACGAGGACGGAGTGACAACCAGCTTTGTGTACGATGGCCTGAACCGCTTGGCTCAGGTGAAGAATGCCCTGAATCAAAGTACGTTCTATATCTATGACGGGAACAATCAGATCACCAAGGTCAGTATGCAGGAGAAAGGCGGCGCTCCGCAGACCTTGAAGACGGGTGTCTATAATGAAGTCGGCCTGCCAATTGCTAAACAGGACGGACTCGGTCAAAGCGAATCACTCAGCTATAACAGCATGGGGCAGTTGGAGCAACGAACAGACCGCAACAGTACCGTGATTTCCAACCATTACAATGAAGCCGGAGTGTTGGACAAGACAGTATGGAGTGGAACAGTGAACGGAGCGGCAGCGAACCGGGAAGTTCGGTTATTTCTCGGTGACAGCCGCGGAAGCCGGTACAACACGACAAGATGGTACGACAATAACGTCGCGGCCCCGTCAGTGTCCCAGACCAATCTTTTTGACAGTCTTGACCGTTTACGCTGGGTAGATTCCCAAGGAAACGGCTATTCATCTCAGTTGAACCTGAAAAGAGATATATTGGGTCAGGTGATTCAGCAGATCAGTACGAGCTCGGCTTTCGGCAATTTCTATACCAACTACACGTACAACAAAACTCGGGTAGAGACCGTTCAGACAGATGGAAAGGAAGTACCCAGCGGAAATGAGACGGCCAAAGCCTGGTATACGTATGAAGGCAACGGGTTGGTCAGCTCCATCCGCTACCCGCTGCTCAGCGATGGAACTACGCTGAAAGCCGTCTTTGTACATGATGCCAATTTGAACTGGCTACAGCAGGTGACGAATACCAAGGGGGACAATGTCCTAACCAAGTATGAGTATGAGTATGATTGTAACGGGAATATCATGAAGGTGACGGAACAAGGTAGCGACCGTATGGCGCGTTGGAGCATGTATACGTACGATGCGCTGAATAGGCTGAAGACGGTTACTCGCTCGGACGGCAGCGCAGCGGAGTATATGTACGACCTTAGAGGCAATCGCAATACCTTGAGCGATACTTCACCAGGAAGCACGGATTTCTCAGCGGTCAGTTACTCCTATGATCTTATGAACACCTTGACGGGGCTCACGAAAAACAACGTCTCTACCAATTTCGCATATCTGCCGGACGGACTGCGATATCAAAAATCCAGCGGGGGTAATACGACGCAGTATGGCTATAACGCAAATGGCGAAGTGGTCACCGAAACAAAAGGAAATGAGAAGGCAGAATATGTCCGTGGCGATCGTTTACTGGTGAAGAAAGACGTCACCATTAGTACGGCGGTGAAGGACTATTACTATCTTTACAACGGGCACGGCGATGTAGTCCAAATCGTGGATACAACCGGGAAGGTGCTTAACAGCTATGGCTACGATGAATGGGGGAATCTAACAAGCCAAATAGAGGGCATCTCGAATTCGTTCAAATATGCGGGTGAGATGTACGACGATGAGACAGGGTTGTACTATCTACGTGCGCGCTATTATGATCCAGGAACTGGACGGTTTTTAAATGAGGATACGTATGAAGGGCAGATTGATAATCCGCTGTCGTTGAATCTTTATACGTATGTGAGCAATAATCCATTGATTTATACGGACCCGACGGGACACCGAAAAGCTTCAGACAACGACGAATTGGCTGGTTATACGCAACAATATGCTGACGACTATGAAAAGGCAAAGCGTAACGGTGATAAAGAGGGTATGGTTTATGCTGAAAAAATGGCAGATACTATGCGAGTTTCATATTATCGTATGTATGGATTAGAAGTTCCTTCAGATGTCAAGTACACTGATGCTAGTCTTAAAATGCAAAAAGCATTTAGATTTGGATATTTCACGTATATAGCAGCTGCCAGAATGCCACCTCAAAGTTTTTTTAATGGAGAGAGTCCTTTAAACGTTGCTTATCTTACTAAGAATCCGGAATTTATAGCGAACCTAGGTCCTGATAATGTTGCTAAAATATTCCAAAATGAAGGTTTTGAGGTTACCAAGGCTACGCTTAATAGTGGCAATGGTGTTAAACTAATGATTAAAGGTAATCAAATTAATTACATTCAGTTTTCTAACGGGGAAGGCAGACATGGAGTTCCATATATAAAGGTGAATGGAAATGAAATTAAGGTTAAAATTGTTATTGGAAACCCTGGGCAATATAAGGGCAACGTTCAAGAAGAAATTAAAACTGGAACTAGATTCTACTGGCTAGAAGGAAATCAATATAAAGGATGGAGAGGGGAATGACAAAGATTATAGATTTAACCGCACCAATTGATAAATATGGAGGGAAAGTGGGGGTTTTCAAATTAAAATCACATATTAAAGAATACTATGAGATTATTCATGAATATTTATTTGGTATTATTACGCCCTTTTCTCCAGATTTCAAAAAGCATGCTTATTTACAGTCACCGTTTGAAATGGTTTATGTTATCGCTGAGTGTATTCAACTTACATTCAGTACTTTTAATGGTAAGTTGATGAAAGTGACCGTTTTAGAAGGGTATAAAGGTTATTTTAAAGGTATTATTAATATCGGAATGAGTGTTACAGAATTAAAAAATTTAGAACCAGCACTAGTGTATGATGAACAAGCTGAGTGCTATAAGTACTCAGGGTTGAAGGGACTTTCTATAATTTGTGATCCGTATGATAGGTTTATTGAATCAATTTCAATATATATCGAAGAATGGGACGAAGAGGAAGATTTTTATAAAATAGAAAAAATAAAGAAGGGGGAATGGTAAAGTAATGCACCAATTCTTAAGGATTTAATAATTTTTTAACCACATTTGGGTTTTATACTCAATGTGGTTTTTTTTAGAGGAACTGATTCGATAACAAGCCGTCTGCCTTTCCTTAACTGCTTAAGGAACTGAAGAAGTACACCAGGAAGGGCTTGTCCGTAGTCTATGGACTGGAGGATGTCGGAGGTTACGGTAGAGGACTTGCCGTGTATCTAAAAGACAATCGTTGCTGGGTGAAGGAAGTGAACGCAAAGCTCGCTAACGCCAGACGAAAAAGCCATAGGACCGTTCAGAAGTCGGATAGCTGGGATGCGGAATGTGTTGCCAAGGTGCTCAGAGACGAGTTGGAGCGCCTGCCAGATGCTCAGCCTGTTGATCTGTTCTGGGCGATTAGCCAGCTTGTGACGCAGCGGAAATGGTTGGCTAACAGTTTAACGGAAACGGTAAAAAAGATGCATCAGCAGATTAGCTATTCCTATCCCAGTTACAAAAAGTTCTTCTCTGAAGTAGAGGGGAAAACGGCGCTTGCCTTCTGGGAGACCTACCCATCACCGTATACCTTGAAGGACACGTCAGAGGAAGCCCTTGCTGCCTTCTTGCGAAAGCACAGCAACAATGGAATGTCTCATAAGAAAGCAAATCAAATTCTGACTCTGATCGACGCAGATGGAGAAACGTATCGGGATTTTCAGGATTCAAGAGATTCAGTTGTGGTGAGTCAAGTGGAATCCGCTCGGTTTTTTCAAGAACAATTGGTCAGTATCGAGGGTAAGATTGAGCATTTGATGCAGCAGCTTGGCTTCCAGCTTGAATCCATGACAGGGATCAATGTGGTGACAGCAGCCAAGCTTGTGGCAGAGATTGGCGATATTCACCGCTTCTCTTCCTCTGATAAGCTTGCCCGATTTGCTGGAATTGCACCTGTAACGGTTGGTTCAGGAAACAAGTCACGAAATTTCAAGAGTAAGCAGGGCAATCGGGAATTGCATGATATTATCAAGAGTCTTGCAATTCGTCAGATTGGTGTCACCCGTACCAAGAGAGAACCAAAGAATGCCTATTTTCATGCTTATTATGAGCGAAAGATAGCAGAGGGGAAGACGAAGCAACAAGCGTTGGTCTGCTTAATGAGGAAGCTGGTAAATATCATCTACGTCATGATGAAGAAAAAGTCAGCCTACGTGATGCCGAATACACCTGCACAGCAGGCGGGATGATAGAATGGGTGGTAGCTGGGAGTGCTTTCTCAGTTGCCACCTTCTTTATTCAAAGCGCCGCTTTATAAACTAGGATACGGTTGAGGGACAGATTGATAATCCGCTGAGTTTGAATTTGTATACGTATGTGGAGAATAATCCGTTAGTTTATTTTGACCCAACTGGACACTATAAAGATTCAGATAATTCTGAATTGAGGAGTATTTTAGCACCTTTGACTCAAGCCTATAATGTAGCGAGAAATGCCGGTAATAAACAAGCTATGATTGATGCTGAGAAGATGGCAGATGCTATAAGAGTCCAATACTATATTTGCTCGAATGAAGGTTATTGCACAAAAAGCAAATCCCTTCTGCCAAAAGATATTAAGTATACTGACAATACGTATGATATGCTTATGGAGTCGAAATATGGAAATACACATGAGGTGCCGTTGATTGAAGACCCAACATTCTTTTTAGTTGATGGATCAGCAGCCTTAGGGAAATTACTAATAAAAAAAGTGACTACAGGAATAGCTTCTGGCATTGTAAGGGGATTAGGTGCCGAAGATGGTTTTTTAAAACTTGATCTTCAACTCTTTGCAAAAAAAGATTTGAAGATGGTTAATGATGCAGCAAAAAGTGTTGGAGTAGATAGGGATGCCTTCGGAGAATATATCCATGAGTTAAAACAAGCTTTTGGCATGCGTGCCAATCAAAACTTTACTTATCAAGAGTTGATAGAGTATGCAAAAGAGCTTAAAAACGCTATGGGCAAATGATAGGGGGATAAACTTGAAGGGTGAATTTTCATTTGTTACTGTCGATGATTCTATAAACTTTGATGAAATGAGTAAGGATATAAATTTGGTTCCAAGCAGGGTTATCAGAAAAGGAGAAATGGTTGGTTATACTAAACAAAAGGCACCTTTTGATGTCTGGTCCTTTAGCATTAAATTTGATAAAGGAGAAGATATATCAAGCACTCTGGAGCAATTGTTACAGCTATTGATTTCAAGAAGTGAAGCTATTAAAGCATTGTCCAAACAGTATAAACAAGTTCGCATTGATTTGTACTTGAGGTCTGAATACGGACAGTTGGGAATTGAATTTACAAAGGAAAGTTTTGATAAACTAGCTCAGTTAGGGATTGGAATGGACATCCATATTCTTTCCTTCGGTAAAGCTGATTAATCTTATACTCCATTTTTAAGTTTAATTATTGTTTAAATTATGAGAAAACTGGAACATCATTTACGCTATGGTGAAGACAAAATCAGCTTATATGATGCCGAATACACCTGTACAACAGGCAGGATGATAGAATGGGTGGTAGCTGGGATTGCATTCTCAGTTGCCACCTTCTTTATTCAAGGCTCCGCTTTATAAACTGGGATACGTATGAGGGGCAGATTGATAATCCACTATCGTTGAATTTGTATACTTATGTGCAGAATAATCCGTTGCTGTATAGGGATCCTAGCGGGCATATGTCAGAACCTTTATGAGGTACACGAACTAAGATACTTACTGAATGATGCTATTAATAAAAACCTCAATAAAGGAAGTGAACTTTATCAAGCATAGCATGATAAAATATGGGAACGATACGGCTTTGCATCCTTTTTGGATACCAATCGGTACAATTACTTATTTGGTTTATTGACAGGAACAAGTGCTTACGAGAACAGCGTAGGAAACGCAAGCTGGCAAGAGAAGAGTTAATCACTGTGTTTTATGAAGCAAAAGAGTCAGAGTATGTCGCAATATTTGCTTTAGGAATGGCAGGTTGCTTAGGTGGCGGGAATTCTAATGTTTCTAAGGGTATTGGTAAACCTCTAACTACTAGTCAGCTTGGGTTAAAAGACGGAATGAAAATGAAGATAAATGATGTACTTGAAAATGCTGAGAAGTTTTTAGGTCAAGGATACAAAGATATATGGGGAATCGTAACCCAGGTAATAAAACTACAAGAATTTCCTTGTTTCTTTTGATATGCAAAAAATTGCTTGATAGCAATCCCTGAGTAACACAATTAATATATTTTTAATTCAGTATAAAAAGTTAACTTTTACGAAGAGTTCAAGATGGCGACATGCGTGCTTTGATTATTATCTTCAAGAGATCAATAAATGAAAGGAGAAAAAATGAATTCTGAATATTGTAATGTCTGTGGGCTTAAGTTAGATGAAATTCCATCTTCTTTTGATATATGTCCGTGTTGTGGGGTCATGTGGGGATATGAAGATCAAAATAAAAGATCATTGATGAAATTTAGAGAAGAATGGATTGAAAAGGGTTGTAAATGGTTTGATGAGGAGGAACGACCTAATAAGTGGGATGCGAAAGTTCAATTAGCACAAATAGGAATTTACATTTACGTTTAGTAATAGAATGGGTGGTAGATGGGACATCTCCTGTTTGCCACCTTCTTTATTCAAAGCCTCGCTTTCTAAACTAGGATACGTATGAAATTTATGGGGGTAAATATGCAATATTTTACTCGGATTTTCTTTGAAAAAGAGGTTTATTTTGGGTATGAGGAGGACAAAAAACTAAACCAGTTATGGGAGGAAGCTCATGAAAAATATCAACAACATTAAAAAAACTTCAACATAAGATATCAAAAAAGCTATATAAAGTAATTGAAAAGAACGAGTTGCATGATGCTACTTTTAAAAAGATAGAAATGGAATATACCAAGAGAGGAAGTTTTCCAGTTGATATTAATCTTTACTTAGACAGAAAACGAATAAAATATAAGGGGGTAAGAAATCTCATTACAGATATTCACAAGGGAACGGAAGGTAGTAATAAAGGCCTCGGTGATTGTATTATTACTGAATTGCTTGAGATAGACTATAATTATTTTTCACACGAGTTATTGTTTTCTACTGGGGCTATAATACATATTGAATCCAAAAAAGTAATCATTTAGTTTCATAATTACAAAACCCAAGACGAAATCAGTTTATGTGATGCCGAATACATCTGTACAGCAGGCGGGGTGATAAAGTGATGGCAGCTGAGAATGTTTTCTCTGTTGCCGCCTTTTTTATTCAAAGCTCCGCTTAATAAACTAGGATATGTTGTTTGAATTTGTATACGTATGTTGGCAATAATCCCTTAATAACTAGTTCTTTCTTTGAAACTTTAACTGACAGAACTGCTGAGTTCACTCATGTCGACCCTTTTATCTTTAAGAACGGGACACTTATAATTTATCTTGAACATTTAGAGGAGTTCTATAAAATTATACAGGCAATTAATCCTAAATATTAATATTAGGAGAATTATATATGCTTAAACTGAATGTAATAGTGACTTTTAGTTCGGATAAACTTTCACACAACCTGAGTACCAGAAATATTCTTAGACCGGGAGTAAACTTTGGAAACAACTTATTATTCTCAGGAACAATTATTACTAAACCGGACGTAGGAGAATTAGTAAGAGATATTCAATATTCAGTGTCGATTGAACTTCCAACTATTGATAAAGACTCTTTTGAATATATTAAGACCTAGCCAAAGTTGGTGATAATATCACTCTTCAACTCGCTTCAAAAATATTAGGGCAAGGATTCATCGAAAGCTACACTTTCGAAAGTGAGTAATGAAAGTGGCCACAGGCGTGTTCAAGTGCGTATACTTTGTGAACAGTTGATAATAGCAAAATAGACAGTGGTTACTTCATGAATATTCAATTGGAAAATAGGTGGAAATTGAGAAATCCCTCTCAGTTGCCACCTTCTCTTTTAAAGCTCCGCTTTATAAACTGCGTATGAGGGGCAGATAAGCAACCTGTTAATATATATGTGAGCAATAATCTGCTGATCTAAACGGACCCCACGGGGCATGCCCAAGGTTTAGGGTAGCGGGGAAGTGACACCCGCTGATAAAGCAGAAGTAAGTCTTACACAAAAAGTTGGGCAGTGGATTAAGGTAATAGTTAAGAGAAGGAAAAGTTTTAAAGGCCGCTTCAAAAATAATAGGCGGTGCAGAGTATAAACTAGTTGGAAATAATACAGTTGTAAAATTCACTAACAGAAAACATTTTAGAGTAATACCGACTTAACTGGATACGAAGTGCTGCAGAACAATTTTTTATAAGGAACTTAAATTCATTTTGTATATCACACTAAGACAAGACAAAGCAATTTGATGACCTTAAGTTCAAGTAAAAAGGCGGATGGAAAGATGGATGATAAGAATAGAATGATTAGTACCGAAAACTATTGTACGACAATGGAATATTTGTATAAAGTTGAAGGGTATTTAACTCTAACTATCGGCGTTAAGTCTGGAGTATTCATGGGAAAGTCGAATTTTTGTATTTCAGAGGAACAGCTTGAAATTTTTATTGATTCTCTTAATGAGATTAATTTGAGACTTTCGGGAGACTTTAGAATGGATGATTATGATTCGGACGCTCATATCATCTTTGAAGCAACAAAGTTAGGAAATGTTGTTGTCACGGGTCAATTGGAGGAAGTCATGAAGAACACAGTATGCGGTTCAAGTTTACTTCTGACCAAACAATATTTGAGGGGCTTGTGCAACTGCTTGAATCTCTAATATAAGCGTAACCAAAAAATAAGATGAACTTAACGCCCACTATCCCCGTATGAGATAATTTCAAAACCCCTGTACTTACAATTCATATCAGTTAATCAAGCAAGAAGGCAAAACGAAGGTGCTCAGAGATGAAGGATAGGAGGAACTTATTTGACTTTATTTGAAGAGCTAGTGAACTTATTAGGCAACAATGTGGAGATTGCGACGATTGAAGGGACCGAGAAGTTGTTTCAAGCTTTTGTGGAAAAGTATCCAGTTACAAGGTGGGGAAGAATAGATTGGGGTGTTCTGAAGGAAAAATACGAAACCGCTTCAATAGAAGGGGCAGCGGAAATTATCGATACCAAACTTAAAAACAGTCGTCTGCAAAAAGTAAACGTACTTTGGAATTACTCAGATGCACCAAGTGTCCAGGTCGAACTCGATCAAGTAATTAATTTTATAGATGATTTTATCACGGTAGGATCGGATACCTGGATAGTAGGTTTAGATTTCTCGTTTGTTATTGAATTTTTTCATGAAGGAGAAATTACACTGGGATTCTTGTCACTTTGATAAAGCGTTATGAGCTAGTAATAAGAATACAGCACTTACCGTCAAAACCAATTATCGTCGATAATTCTAAAAACTTTGATGAAAGGAGTAAGAGTATAAATTTGGTTCAAGCAGGCTTGTCAGAAAAGGAGAAAGGATTGGTTAGACTAAACAAAAGGCACCGTTTGATATCTGGTCCTTTAGCATTAAATTTGATAAAGAAGAAGATATGTCAAGCACTCTGGAGCAATTGTTACAGCTGTTGATTTCAAGAACTGAAGTTATTAGAGCATTGTCCAAGAAGTATAAACAAGTTCGTTTGGAGTTGTACTTAAGGTCGGAATACGGACAATTGGGGATAGAGTTTACAAAGGAAAATTTGGATAAACTAGCTCAATTCTGAATTGGAATGGAAGTCCATATTTTATCCAGAAGGAAGGCAATGTCCGAAAATTGCTCCTTCCTTCAGATATACTTATTCACGCAGCACGAATACCCCGGCACCCCGGCGTATCTCTGCGAGGCTGCCGGGGTATTCGTCTTTCCCTTCGTATCAATCCGTTATGTTCCTCGTATAATACTCGATAATGTCCTTGCGGCGGATGATGCCTAGGAACACGCCGTCCTGATCGACGACGGGGACGAAGTTCTGGTCGGCGGCAAGCGTCAGCATGTCTTCCATCTCGGCACGGATATAGACGCTCTCGTTCAGAACATGCCGCTGGATGGTACTGACCGGCACGGAGGCCATGCCTTCAAAGGTCAGGCCGGGCGTGCGCTTGAGCTTCCAGAGCAGGTCGCCCTCGGACAGGGTGCCGGCGTATTTGC
Organism: Paenibacillus spiritus; assembly: GCF_008710135.1. Classification (GTDB taxonomy): domain Bacteria; phylum Bacillota; class Bacilli; order Paenibacillales; family Paenibacillaceae; genus Paenibacillus_AQ; species Paenibacillus_AQ glufosinatiresistens. Next base: position 125,402 of record NZ_VYKK01000005.1, read on the forward strand.
CGGTTTCATCAATAATGGGAATGGCGGTGTAAGAGTGCTTCTCAAGCTGCTCCATCGCTTCGAGCATGGAGTGGGAGGAGGAGATATAAGCGACTTCTTCCTTGGGGAGCAGAAACGCGCTGATTTCCATGGGCGGATTCTCCTTTGCGCTGGAATTGGTAACCGGGCATAGGTCTATTAAAACATAAAATTTATGTAATCGCTTAATAAATGTTACGGGGCGGTGTGATTTAATGAGCCGGCTGCGGCCGGGGAGCGCTATTTCGCGCTCCCGCGGATGGCCAGGTAGTGAGTGACGTTGGCGTGCAGGGGATCGACGGCTCCGCCTTTGATGAGCCGGATCAGGGTCCGAGCGGCCGTCATGCCCATCTCGGTCGCCGAATAGTCGACGGTGGACAGCTTCGGGCGGACGATGGTCGACATGTAGCTGCCGTCGAAGCCGAAGACGGACACATCGCCGGGAACGGCGAGACCCCGGTCGAGCAGCTCGTTCATCGCGCCGATGGCCATCCAGTCCGTGGCGCAGAAGACAGCCGTAGGCCGGCCGTGCTCCAGAATGCGCCGCATGGCGGCGGCCCCGTCTTCGGTAGAATGATGGCTCTCGGCGACCCACTCCGGCCGGACGGCAAGCCCGGCGGTCTCCATAGCCTGAAGGAAGCCCCGGTAGCGCTCATCCCCGACGCCCATGCCGCCGCCGACCCGGATCATGGCAATGTCGGAATGGCCGTGCTGAATGAGCCAGGTGACGGCTTCATAGGAGGCCATGAGGTTATCCACATGAACGGACGGCACACCGGGAACGTCCGACACCTGGCCGGCGAGCACGCAGGCGATTCCGGAGTCCGCCAGGCATTCCTGATGCTGCGGACCGAACTGCGAGCCGACGAAGAGGATGCCGTGCGCGCCGATGCCGCGGAACCGGTCGAGATAGTGCAGCTCGCTCTCGACGCTGCCGTCGGTCAGACCGATCAAGAGCTCATAGCCGTGAAGCGGCAGCACGCTGCCGATTCCCGTCACGAGCTCGCTGACGACGGTCTGGGTGAAGGCGGGCGCAATGAAGCCGATGAGGCTGCGCTCGGCGCCTTCGCCGAGCATCTCCAGGCGGTAGCCCGTCTGGCGCATCGCTTCGAGGACGCGCCGCCGGATGTCGTCGTTCACCGGCTTCGTATGGTTGATAACCCGGGAGACGGTGGCCATGGACACACCGGCCAGCCGGGCGATATCGCGGATGGTCGTTTTCATCAGAATCACCACTTGAAGAGATTTGAGAAAATATTTTCCTGATAGCATCATATCAGAACGGTTTTGGAAAGCCAAGGGTCTATTGCTATCTCTATTGACCGGGAAAATAAATGACTATATACTGACCTTAAGGAAAATATTTTCCCACAACCGAGAACGAGCGAGCGCAAAGGAGATTTCAGACATGGAACGGATCTGGTGGAAGGAAGCGGTGGCGTATCAGATTTACCCCCGCAGCTTTATGGACAGCAACGGCGATGGCATCGGCGACCTGCGGGGCGTAATCTCCAAGCTGGATTATTTGAAGGAGCTGGGCATCGACGTCATCTGGATCTGTCCGGTCTACAAGTCCCCGAACGACGACAACGGCTATGATATTTCGGATTATAAGGACATTATGGAAGACTTCGGCTCAATGGCCGATTTCGACGAGCTGCTGGCCGAATGCCACAAGCGCGGCTTGAAGCTGATTATGGACCTGGTCATCAACCACACCTCCGACGAGCATCCGTGGTTCATTGAGTCCAGTTCGAGCAAGAACAATCCGAAGCGGGATTATTATATCTGGGCCGATCCGAAGGACGGGGCTGAGCCCAACAACTGGGACAGCCTGTTCGGCGGCTCGATCTGGGAGTACGATCTGGTCACGAACCAGTACTATATGCACGTGTTCTCGAAGAGACAGCCGGACCTCAACTGGGAGAACCCCGAAGTGCGGCATGAGCTGTACGACATGGTCAACTGGTGGCTGGACAAAGGGATCGACGGCTTCCGGATCGATGCGATCTCGCACATCAAGAAGCTGGCGGGCTTCCCCGATCTGCCGAACCCGGAAGGACGCAAGTATGTGGCGGCGTCGGCGGGCCATATGAACCGCGAGGGCATCCACGACTTCCTGGAAGAGCTGAAACGGGAGACTTTTGATAAATACGATATTATGACTGTCGGCGAAGCAAGCGGCGTAACGGCGGACGAGGCGGACCTGTGGGTCAGCCGCGAGAACGGCAAGTTCAATATGATTTTCCAGTTCAACCACATCAGTCTGTGGAAAAAGGACCTGGCCGAAGCGCTCGATATTCCGCGCCTGAAGGCGGTTCTTACGGAATGGCAGATTGCCCTGGAGAGGGACGGCTGGAACGCGCTCTTCCTGGAGAACCACGACAACCCGCGTTCGGTATCCACGCTTGGCAATGACAGCGAAGAATACCGCGTCCTGTCGGCGAAGGCGCTGGGAACGATGTTCTTCAACATGCAGGGCACCCCGTTCATTTACCAGGGAGAAGAAATCGGGATGACGAACGTGAAGTTCGACTCGATCGACGATTACGATGATGTCTCGATGCGCAACTGGTACCGGATGGGACGGGAGGAAGGGAAGACGCACGAGGAACTGATGCCGGTGATCTGGACGAACGGACGGGACAATTCGCGGACGCCGATGCAGTGGGACGATTCCGAGAATGGCGGATTTACGTACGGAACGCCGTGGATGAAGGTCAACCCGAACTACCGAGAGATCAATGTGGCGAAGGATCTTGCCGATCCCGATTCCATTTATCATTACTACAAGAAGATGATTGCCCTGCGCAAAGCGAGCCCTGTTGCGGTCTACGGCCGCTATGAACTGCTGCTCTCCGAGCATCCGCAGATTTATGCCTATACCCGCACGCTGGACGGGGTGCGCTGGCTGGTGATCACGAATCTGACCGCCGAGAACGCCGTCTTTAAGCTGCCGGTCAAAATCCGGTTCAGCACGGTTAAGCTGCTGCTGTCGAATTACGGCGAACCGGCGGGCGACCGCTTCCGCGAACTGCCGCTCCGGCCGTATGAGGCGCTGATCTACGAGCTGGATGTGCTCGGGGAGACCGATGCGGAAGCCTTGGCAGAAGCGGCGGAAGAAGCGTAATTACGTCATTTGTGAAGCTGTAAAATGAGACCCCCTTCTACTCCTTATCGGGGTAGGAGGGGGTTTTTGGGCTGTCATGAGGCAGCCGGCGAATAGAGCGGCGACTAAGCGCAAACGTTGTGCAACGGTTGCGCAGTGTGGGAAAGATTAGGAGAAAAGTTGCGTATCCCGCAATTGGGTAAGATTCCTAAGTCCTATTGACGCTGTGTATTTGCGATGCCATAATGTAAGCGATTCCAGATTGAGAGCAGGCAATTCAACCTTACTCGGCGTGCGGCGAACGCGGATTGTAGCAGGTTGATCTTTTTTTCAGCTTTGTGCAAACGTTTGCGTCGCTTGTCCGGTAAGGAAGCTCGATTTCAAGGTCAGAATGGCCAACACGGTTGATCCAGACCGATCTAGAAGGAAAGGAGGACCCGGGCGGGATAAGGAACAGGTTTCTTGTAAGCGAATACACCATTTAGCTTATCAACTGCACAAACCAACGGCAAAGGGGAATGAGAGTTGAAGAAGAGTGCCAGATCGCTAGCCAGCTTTATATTGTTTGTGGTTCTGCTGCTCCAGACTTGGAGCGGAGCCTTGCTTGCGCCGAGCAGCGCCCAGGCGGCGGCGTCCGATTACGGCCTGCCGGCCAAGACGGCGGACGGGGTTATTTTTCACGCATGGAACTGGTCCTTCGATAACATAACGGCCAATCTGCCGGCACTGGCGGCGGCGGGCTTCAAATCGGTGCAGACGTCGCCGGTTCAGCCGACCAAGGAAGCGCAGACGAGCGGAAGCGCCTGGTGGGTTCTCTACCAGCCGGTCGGCTTCAGCGTCGGCAATGCGCAGCTCGGCACCCGCGACCAATTCAAGCGGATGTGCGACGAAGCGGAGAAATACGGGATCAATATTATTGTGGACGTGGTGGCGAATCATACGGCCAACGCAGGCGGCGATTCGCTGAAATATACGCCGGCCTACAATGTCGATCCTTCGATCCGGAACAATTCGGCATTCTGGCATGAGGCTAAGGGGGTTCAGAACTGGAACGACCGCTGGCAGGTTACGCAGTGGGGAATCGGTCTGCCGGACCTCAACACCTCCAATGCCGATCTGCAGCGCATCATTATCTCCTTCCTGAATGATGCCGTCGCTCTCGGCGCGGACGGATTCCGGTTCGACGCCGCAAAGCATATCGAGCTTCCGGACGATGCCTACGGCGCAGGCTCCAACTTCTGGCCAAACGTGCTGGGCTCTCTGACCAACAAGAACAATCTCTACATTTATGGCGAAGTGCTTCAGGACGGAACTGCGGACCGTTTTGCAAGCTATGCGAACTACATGAATCTGGCGGCTCCGAACTATGGCCATAACGTCAGATCGGCCGTCGGCTTCGGCAGCGGCGTCAATGTCGGCTCGGCGACTTCGTTCGATGCGGCGGGCGTCAGTCCGAGCAAGCTCGTGACCTGGGTAGAATCGCATGACACGTACGCCAACGACAGCAGCGAATCTACCGGAATGACTGATTATCAGATCAAAATGGGCTGGGCCATCATCGCTTCCCGCGCCCAGACGACTTCCCTGTTCTTTGACCGTCCGGGTGGCAGCGGCAAATTCGGCACCCCGATCGGCGCAACGGGAAGCACGCTCTGGCAGGACCCGGACATTGCGGCAGTCAACAAATTCCACAACGCCATGACCGGCGAGAGCGAATATCTGCGTACGCAGGGCAACGCCATTATGATGATTGAACGCGGCACCAAAGGGATGACCATCGTGAACCTGGGCGGCAACGCCACGATCAACAGCCCGACGAATCTGGCGAACGGAACGTATGCCAACAAGGCCAGCGGCGGCGGCACGTTCACGGTCTCCAACGGAACCCTTACCGGATCGCTGGGCGGCGGCAAAATTGCCGTGCTGTACCAGACGAGTACGGCAACTCCGACGCCAACGGTCTCGCCGACGCCGACCCCGACCGCAAGCGCTACGCCGACCCCATCGCCGGGCACAGGCGTCACGGTGCATTTCTACAACCCGTCCGGATGGGGGACACCGAACATCTATGCCTACGAAGATACCGTATCGCCGGCGAAAACGCTGAGCGCCTGGCCGGGAACGGCCATGACGAGCGAAGGGGACGGCTGGTACAAATACACGCTTGCCGGCTGGAATTCGGCTAAAGTCGTCTTCAACAGCGGAAGCAACCAGACGCCGGGAGCGAATCAGGCGGGTTACTCGGTCAGCGGAGAGAAATGGGTGAAGGACGGCGTTGTCTACGCGTCCAACCCGATGGCTACGCCGACGCCGACCGCCACGCCGACGCCAACACCAACACCAACGGCTACGCCGACTCCGACTCCGACGGTCACGCCGACACCAACGCCGACCGCCACGCCGGGCAGCGGAGTCACGGTCCATTTCTACAAGCCATCTTCGTGGGGCACACCGAATCTGTACGCGTACGATGATACGGTGACGCCGGCGAAGACGAACGCCGCCTGGCCGGGAACGGCCATGACGAGCGAAGGGGACGGCTGGTACAAAGCCACGCTCTCCGGCTGGACCAGCGCCAAGGTAATTATGAACAGCGGCAGCAACCAGACGCCAGCTGCGAATCAGGCCGGATACGCGGTCACCGGCGAGCGGTGGATTAAGGATGGAGTGGTTACCCAGTCGAAGCCGGGAGGTTCTTCGACAGTTGCCGTCACCTTCACGATTAACAATGCGACGACGACTCTCGGACAGAACGTGTATATTGCCGGCAATATTGCCGAGCTCGGGAACTGGGACCCGGCCAAGGCGGCCGGGCCTGCCAACAGCGCCAGCTATCCAACCTGGAAGCTGACGGTCAATCTGCCGGCCGGCACCGTCATTCAGTTCAAGGCCATTAAGAAAGACGCCGGCGGCAACGCGGTGTGGGAGAGCGGCGGGAACCGCAGCTATACGGTGTCCGCTTCAAATCCGAATGTCACTTTTAACTTCGGAAGCTGATCAAGCAAGCCGGCCAGCGGGAGCCTTCCCGGTGGCCGGCTTTTTTAGTATCGGACGGGAGGGAGCGGAGGAGACCGAAGCCGTTAGCGGGCTGGCATAAGCCATTTCCCGGAGCTGTGCCTGATCCGATTCGACGGGGGCCCATCACCGGTAGCGCCGCACCGCCGGACAAGCAGCCTGCGCAGCGAGCGCGAACAGAAGCAGGAGTCCGCCCAGCACCGCCATCACCGGCTGCGGGGACCAGCGGTCAGAGAGGACGGAGACGACGGTCAGTCCGGCCGAAGGGGCAATGCCGAGCACCGAGCCCAGAACGCCGAAGACCCGGCCCTGAAGCTCGGGCGGCACTTCAAGCCGAAGAATAATCTGCACCAGCAGGGTCGCGAAGGCGAACAGGAAGCCGATCAGCAGAATGACGGGGATTGCCGACAGTGCGGACGTACAGCGGGACAGCAGCATGTATGCCGGGCCGAGCGCGAGCAGACCGGCCATAATGAGCCGTCCTCTGTGCCGCAGCGAGGACCCGAAGAAGACGATGACCGCCGACCCGGCCATATACCCGAGCGGGATGGAGGCTTCCATCAGCCCGAACTGGGCGGAGCTGGCCTGCCAGACCTGGACGGCCATGACCTGCGTGAGCATCATCGACGGCATGAAGAAGAGCGTCAGCAGCGGAAGGATAACCATAACGGCTCTGGCAAAAGGATGCTCCCAGGCAAAACGGAAGCCTTCCCGCAAATCTCCGGCAAAAGAGCGCCGGACGCCCGGCTCCGGCGGAGCTTCCTTGTCCGCAGCCGCTTCATCTGCCGCCGCCATTTTCACCGCCGAAGATTCAGCTCCCGCCGCTGTCTGTCTCTCCGCCAAGGCTTCGTCTGCCTCCGCTGTCTGCCTCTGCCCGGTTCTCGGCAGAGGCGAAGCCCAGGGTTTCGGCTGAAGCGAGCCGGTCAGCAGCACCAGCAGATACGACAGCAGGAAGGCCAGACCGTCGATCAGGACGGCTCCCGAAGCGCCGATCGCGGCAATCAGAATGCCGCCGGCGGCGAAGCCGAAGGTCCGGCACAGATTCTCGGACAGATTCAGCAGGCCGACCGCCTGCTGAATCCGGGAAGGACCGACAATGACAGACACGGAGGCTTGGTAGGCGGGCGACTGGAAGAGGCCCGAGACGGTAATGAGACCGTGCAGGATGAGGAAGAACGGCAGCGGAACCGTCTCGGGGAGCGCCAGCAGAAGCGCGGCCGTCAGCACCAATAGAGCGCTCGCCAGATCGGCGGCCAGCATGACGGACCGCCGGTTGCGGCGGTCGGCGGTGGTGCCCGCCACTGACCCGAGCGCGAAGCTGATGAGGAGGCTCGCAATCGTGAAGCCTGCCATGGCGGCTGCGCTTCCCGTAGTCCGCAGCACCCAGAGATTCAGGGCAATGCTGTAGAAGGTATTGCCGAAGGTTGTGATCGAGTAAGAAGCCAGCAGCAGCAGGAAGCGCCGGTTCCGCACCAGCGGTTCGGGCTTTGTATCCGCCGTAGCGGCGGTCGGGGCCTCTCCGGCCTGAAGAGGCAACGGTTCAATCATAAGAAATCCTCCTTAAATAGAATATAACCGACCGACTTAATCGTTTAAGTCAAGGGGCGACCGTCTCCCTCCCTGAAGGAAGCCGGGGGAGGGGGAAGCCGCAATCAACGGATACAATGACGGTTGTTGTCTCCGAGCTGCTCGGGGTGATGAAGAAGAATCTCCAGCAGGCGGCAGGCTTCCTGGGCCTTGCTGCCCTGGAACGGATAGACCCGGACATTCGGGCCGAGCAGCTCGGGGCAGTCTCCGGTCGGGATCGCCATAAGAGGCGAGAATACGCCGGCCGCGGCGATGCGGCTGGCCAGAAATTCGTTGATGACCACCGCCGGTCCGCCGGGAGCGTTCTCCAGCAGGTGATCGAGCTCTTCGGAAGAGCCGATCCGGTAAATCCGGGAGGCCGGAAGGCCGGAGCTGTCCGCGATATATCGGTTGAGTTCTCCGTTATGAAAGCTCTCGGTTATCAGGCAGAGGTCTTCACCAGCGTCTCCGAGCGCCTCCTTCAGGACGGCGCCATAGTCATAGGCGATCTGGTGGAAGAGCCGGTCTTCAATGAAGCTGTCGATTGTAATCAGCGGAACCCCTTCGACAAAATGCCGCGAGACGGGATAGAAGGCGTCTTCCGGAACATCGATTACCAGCACGGCGTCCAGCTTGCGGAGGGCCACAATATCCAGCAGACCGGGGCCGGGGCCGATCGTCATCAGGAGCACATGATATCCGCCGGCGGTCAGCAGGCGTTCCAGACTGCGGATGAAGGAGGACTGGCTCTGCTGCTTCCAGAACGGCTCGGCGGGAAGGCCGTACACGAGCAGGCCGATGAGCCCGGTCCGCCGGCTCCCGAGCGAACGGGCCGCCAGGTTCGGGACGTAGTGCAGCTCTTCGGCAATCTCCCGGATCAGGGCCTGCGTCTTCGGAGGAATGCTCTGGCCCTGCACCCGGTTCAGCACATAGCTGACGGTAGCGACGGAAACGTTCGCCTTGGCGGCGATATCCTTCATGGTTGCTTTGCGCAAGACGTAATCTCTCCTTTCGGTGCCTCCAGACTATCACCGGAGAAGGAAGGCTGTCAACGGTTAACTTAATCGTTTAAGTCTATCGGCGGGCTGGCGGTTGCCGAGCATGGTATAATCAGGCTGTAGCCGCTGGTATGGACAAGGACAGAAATGAACAGGGATGAACAGCATGAACAGAATAAACAGAATGAACAAAATGAACAAAATGGACATAGATGAACAGAATGAACAGGGATGTACAGGAACGGGAACAAGTGAGCGGAGGGGCATACCGATGAAGGAGAAGGTGGCCGGGCTGCCGGCCGGACCGGGCGTCTATCTGATGAAGGACGGCCGCGGGGATATTATCTATATCGGGAAGTCAAAGAACCTGAAGCAGCGGGTGAGCTCCTACTTCCAGCCTTCCGCTGCGCACTCCAGCAAGATCAGACGGATGGTACCCCAGATACGCGATCTGGATATTATACGGACGGATACGGAATTCGAGGCGCTCATGCTGGAGTGCAGGCTGATCCGGGAGCGGCGGCCGATCTATAACCGCAAGATGAAAACCCCCCGGGCTTATGTCTATGTGGCAGTGGCCCCCGGCGAGGGCGCGCGCGCCCTCCGGCTGGTGCGGGAACCGGATGCAGCCGCGGAAGGACGGGTATTCGGTCCCTATACCGCCGGTGCAGGCTCGATAGAGCGGGCCGCCGCCGCCGTCCGGGAGCTGCTCGGGCTGGCCTGTCTGAAGAACCGGCCGGACGGCATTCCCTGCCTCAACGTGAAGCTGGGCAAATGCCTCGGCTTCTGCCGGGGCGGCGAAGATGGCCAGCGGCACCGGGAGCAGGCCGAAAGACTGTCGGAGCTTATGGAAGGCAGCGATGACGGCGTCTACCGGGAATGGGAGCGGAAGATGGAGGAGGCGGCCGGGCAGTTCGACTTCGAGCGGGCGGCCAAGCTACGCGACGGACTCGCATCGCTTCGGCTGCTGATGTCCAAGCAGCGGGTAGCGTCCTTTGCGGCGGAGAACCGCAATCTGATTGTGCTGGAGGAGCTGGACGCGAACACTGCGAAGGTGTTCTGCGTCCGGCGGAACGCGGTGCTGCACAGCGAGAAGGTCGATTGGGCCGGAATCGGAGGGCCGGAAGGTCTGCTGCTTCGGCTCCGCGAAGCTGCAACGGGGATCTTCGCACCCGTGCAGCAGGAGGTCGGCGCAGAAGCCATCCGGCGGGAAGAAATCGACGAAGCCCAGATTATCTACAGCTATCTGCGGAGCGGAGCGGCGAAGGCGGTAGAGATTCCGGCCGAATGGCTGGCGCCGGGAGCCGCAGCCGCGCTGGAGGAAGGTCTCCGTCGGCTGACGGAGACGGGCAGTTCCGACTTGTGATACAATCGGGGAAGCGGTTGATTCCGGATTGTACATATATGGAGGTACTCTTATGAAGAAGATTGAAGCGATCATCCGGCCCGAGAAATTAAGAGAGGTCATCGAGGCGTTGCGGGCGGTGGAAGTCACCGGATTCACCGTGACCCAGGCCCAGGGCCGCGGCCAGCAGAAGAACCTGACGGGCGTCTACCGGGGCAAGACGTATACCGTCAATCTGCACCACAAAGTCAAAATGGAAATCGTGGTCTCCGACCACAAGGTCAAGGAGACCATCCGCACCATCATCGGAACAGCGCAGACAGGCGAGATGGGGGACGGCAAGATCTTCGTTCTTCCCGTTGAAGAAATGTACAATATCCGGACCGGCAGACCCGACGACACGATCGACGAGCTGCTCTGACACATTTTGGCTAAAAGTTAAAAAAGCCCGCCGCTGCGGGCTTGCAGACCTTCTAAAGAAACGAAGAAAGACCTTCGTTTCTTTTTTGTGTAATAAAACCTGACATGAAGTGTTGACAATTTAAAGCCCTGCTTTTACTATTAGAAAAGTCAGTTCATGTCAGGGAGGTTGACATCTAATGATTGTCGATACCGGTGTGGCGTTGAATACGGTCTGGGTCGTGCTGGCAGCCGCGATGGTGCTGTTCATGGAAGGCGGCTTCAGCCTGCTGGAAGCGGGTCTGGTGCGGACCAAGAACGCTGTGAATGTAACAATGAAAATATTCGTGGATCTTACGGTGGGGGTGCTGGCCTTCTTTCTGGTCGGCTTCGGCATTCTGTTCGGACCGGACGCAGGCGGAGTGTTCAGCTTCGACTTCTGGGGAGCCTCGCAGTCGCTGCATCTGTCCCTGAACCTGCCGCTGTCCGCCTATGTGCTGTTCCAGATCGGCTTTGCGATCGCCGCGATCTCCATTATCTCGGGTGCGGTAGCCGAGCGGATGTCCTATAAAGCTTATATTCTGATTGCATTGTTCGTTGCGGCTATCCTGTACCCGGTCTCCGGCCACTGGATCTGGAACGGAGAGGGCTGGCTCGCCCGGCTCGGAATGAAGGATTTTGCGGGATCGGCGGCGATTCATGCCCTGGGCGGCTGGGCCGCCTTTGCCTTCGCCAAGGTGCTGGGTCCCCGGAGAGGCCGCTTCAATTCGGACGGAAGCGTCAACGTCTTTGCTCCGAGCAATATTCCGCTGGCTTCGGCAGGCACGTTCATTCTGTGCTTCGGCTGGTTCGGCTTCAATGCGGGCAGCACGCTGAACGCGGCGGATGCGCAGCTTCCGGTCATCGCGCTCAATACGCTGCTTGCCGCCGCTTCCGGCGGCGCGGCCTCGATGCTCTATACGATGTTCCGCTTCGGCAAATCCGATCCCAGCATGACCATGAACGGCGCGCTTGCCGGACTGGTGGCCATCACGGCGGGTTGCGCCTATGTCAGCCCGTACTCCTCGATTGGCATCGGTCTTATTGCCGGTCTTCTGGTGATCTGGGGAACGCTCGCCATCGACAAGCTCAAGGTGGATGATCCGGTGGGCGCGGTAGCGGTTCATGGTGTCAACGGGATATTCGGCACACTGGCAGTCGGGCTGTTCGATGCCCAAGACGGACTGCTGACGACCGGCCATACCCATCTTCTCGGCATTCAGGCGCTGGGGATCGCTGCGGTGGTCGTCTGGGGCCTGAGCATGAGCTTCCTGTTCGCCAAGCTGCTGGACCGCACCGTCGGTCTGCGGGCTACCGATGCGGAAGAAGAGGAAGGGCTCGATATGGCGATGCACGGCATCCCGGCCTACAATGAGCTGGAGCGCTTCAGCGACCAGCCGGGCGGCGATCTGCTGGACTTCGCCAAGGCGGGCGCCGCTCTCCGGGTCGCCGACTAGGCGGAGCAAAAGGATGAACGAAGGCAAGCCTTGGCTTGTCGGAAGTGCAGCCCTATCGCCGGGGTCCGGTGAACCCGGCTAACCAATGAACAAGCCATCCGCTCACGGGGAACTGCCCGCGAGCGAATGGCTTGTTCTGGTTGTGGTTTATTTGGACGCCCCGAGATTCTGGGCCTGGAGCAGCTTGCTGAACACCTCCGTGTTCTCGAAGACGCCGGTGAACAGCTGCGCTCCCGGTCCCATAGCCGTGACCGGAATATCTACAGCTGTATGGCCGGATGTTGTCCAGTCCACCACGAAGTTCTGCTTGGACCCGGCGATGGCGAACGGCCCGTCTTCCATAGAGATGCCGTCGCCGGACTCGTCCTCATCGTCCACAGGCTCGATCGAGAACCCGCCGGTCTCATGGTCGGCCAGTACGAGCACCAGCGTCTCCGGGTGCTTCTTGGCAAAATTCTTGGCGACCTGGACAGCCTTGTCCAGCTCCTGGCCGGACTTGATCGTCAGGCGGGCGTTGTTCTTGTGGGCGAATTCGTCCGTGCCTTCTTCCTCGACCATCAGGAAGAAGCCTTTGGAATTGGAGGAGAGCGTGTCAATCGCCTTTTGCGTCATCACAGGCAGCGGAACGACCGGGTTGTAGAGATCGCCCTTGCCTTCCTCGTTCTGCTGGAACATTTCTTCGTTGGCGAACAGTCCCAGCAGCTTCTTGCCCTTGGCCTGCTTCAGGCCGTCCGGAGTCGATACGTACGTATAGCCGAGCTGCTTGGCCTTCTCCACGAGATTGCCCTGGGTTCCCTTGCTCTTCTCTTTGGGGTCTTCCGCCGGTTCATCCGGGAATTTGCCGGGATTGCCGGCCGGATACCAGAAATCCTCGCCCCCGCCGAGCATGACGTCGGGCTTGCTCTGGGTCAGCAGCTGGAGGGCGATGTCGCTCTGTTTGGACCGGTCTTCCACATGGGCGCCAAAAGCCGCTCCCGTCGCATCCGTCACCTGGCTGGTGGTGACGATGCCGGTGGATTTGCCGGCCGCTTTTGCGATTTCCATAATGGTCCGGACGGTCTGCTTGTCCGCGTTGACGCCAATCGCTCCGTTATACGTCTTGACGCCGCTGGCGTATGCCGTCGCCGAGGCGGCCGAGTCCGTCACCGGCGAAGTCGAGCTGGTATGAATCAGCCCGGCATAAGGCATGGCGTCCATGGCAAGCTTGCCGTTCTCGCCGACGGTAGCGAGCCGGATGGCGTTCCGCTGTGCCGTGCCCATTCCGTCTCCGACGAACAGAATGACGTTCCGGGCTTTGGCGGAGGCGGCGTCCGCCTGCTTCGGCGCATGACCGGCGGTGGTTCCCCCTGCAAGTAAGGCTGCTGCGGCCATGACGGCGGCTGTTCTGGTCCAAACTGATCGGTTACGAAGCTTCAACTGAATTCCCTCCCGGTATTGGTTTACTGGACTATCGTAAAGCAGAAAAGTCAGCGCAGGACCTGCTCCGTGTTCGGACAATGTAAATGTTGGGAGCCGGATGCTTCATATCCGGGGGGAATTTCGGTATAGTGAATTCCGAGAGGGTGGAGCAACCAGAAGTTAAAATCGGGGGGACCGCGTATGGAATTGACGAAGACACGGCTTGGAACGGTCCGTGAAATTCGCCGGTATCCGGTGAAATCTTTCGGCGGAGAGGCGCTGGAGGCGTGCATGGTGGAAGAGACGGGACTGGAAGGGGACCGCATCTGCGCGTTTTACGATGAATCCAGAGAAGGTTGGCAGCGCTTTATAACAGCAAGGGCCCTACCTGATATGCTGGCCTATGAGGCCCGCTACGCCGACGGAGAAGTATGGATTCAGACGCCGGACGGCCGCGTTCTGGAATGGGGACCCCGGCTGCTGGAAGAGATTCAGCGCAAGAGCCGGGCTGCGGTGACGCTGTCTGGGCTGAGCGCGCCGCATCCCGAGCAGGACGGTCTGCTGTCGGTGGACGGCGCGAGTCTTTTGCTGCTGACCGATACCAGTCTGCGAAGACTGGAGGAGCGGTGGGGACAGCGGCTGGACCCCCGAAGATTCCGTCCCAATCTGATTCTGAATGTTGACGACGAGGCTCCGGACGACGGGCAGTGGGTCGGGAAGCGGGTATCCGCCGGTGACGCTGAACTGCGAATCGACAGTCTGTGCGAACGCTGCTCGCTGATTACAATCGATCCGGATACCCGGACCCGGGATGCCTCTCTGCTGCGGACCGTCAAGGAGGAACTGGATCTGTGCTTCGGTCTGTACGCTTCGGTGGTTAAGCCGGGTATGATCCGGGTCGGCGATGAAGTAAGATTCTATTAATGGAGAACGAAGGTGGCGGAGCAGGCGAAGCTCGCCGGAGGGCTGGAGGGGGAGGATATTCTGGAACGGCTCGGCAACACAGCCGGGTTCCGCGGAACCCCTTCGGAGTCGGCGGATTGGGATTCGGATGAGCGAGGGCGAGGAGAACAAGAGCTTGACGATTCCGGGCTTCGGTTATACCGGGTAGATACAGGATGTTTCATGCTGCGGCGTGTTCGAATTAAGGGAAGGTTAACCGGAGATCAAATTTTTGTGCGTCTCCCACAAAGTTCGATCAAAATTGTAAAAATAGTAAACTTCTAACGGACTCCTCCTTGTTTCGTGCTATTCTGGTAACGACCTGCCAAGGCGGGCCAATCCCTGTTAAGAGTGGAGGAATGTTCATGGTTCACAGCTTTCCCCGGTGGCGGTCTTTCTGGACGTCGCTGACGGCCGCCGCTGTATTGGCGGCGACGCTGGCGCTTCCGTCTGCCCCAACCTTTGCGGAAGGGCCGTCCGATCCGGCGCCCAGCCTGACTCCGGCTACGGCGAACGGCAAGAAGGTGCTGTTCGACAACACGCACGGCCAGACGGCCGGCGCGGCAGACTGGGTCATCGACGGCGGATTCTCGGATTTTGCCAACGGGCTGGCGTCTGCGGGCTACTATGTCAAAGAGCTGCGCAAAAGCGCGCCGATTACGTTATCGGACCTGTCCGGCTATGATGTCTTCGTCCTGCCGGAGGCGAACATTCCTTACAAAACGTCCGAGCAGTCTGCGCTCCTGAGCTATGTGCAGAGCGGGGGAAGCCTCTTCTTCATCAGCGACCATTACAATGCTGACCGGAACAAGAACCGGTGGGATGCCTCCGAAGTATTCAACGGCTACCGGCGGGGGGCCTGGTCCAATCCGGCGCTCGGCATGACTTCCGAAGAAGCCGCATCTTCCGCTATGTCGGGCGTTGCCAGCTCGGATTGGCTGTCGGCCAATTTCGGCGTGCGGTTCCGCTACAACGCGCTGGGCGATATCACGGCCAATCAGGTTGTCGCGCCGGCCCAGGCCTTCAACATTACGAGCGGCGTCTCGGCGGTGGCCATGCATGCCGGCTCCACGCTGGCGATCACCGATCCTTCCAGAGCCAAAGGCATCGTCTATGTGCCGACGACGGCAGCCTCGTGGTCGAGCGCGGTTGACCAAGGCGTCTATAACGGCGGTGGGACGGCCGAAGGCCCGTTCGTTGCCGTATCGAAGGTCGGGGCAGGCAAGGCCGGGTTCATCGGCGATTCTTCTCCGGTCGAGGATGCAACGCCCAAGTATAAGAAGGAAGAGAACGGCGGCGTCAAGACGACCTACGACGGATACCAGGAGCAGAATGACGCCAAGCTGCTGGTCAATATGGTCAACTGGCTCTCGACCAAAGAGAGCTATACTTCCCTGACGGCCGTGCCGGGACTGACGCTGGATTCACCAACCGCTCTCTACAGCTGGGAAGCGCCGGCAAGTTCGACAGAGCCGGTGGCCGAGCCTTGGGCAGCGCCGGCGGCAGGCTACAAGTGGTATGATCCGGCAACCTTCAAGAGCGGATCGTACGGCGCCGGATCAAGCGGAAGCATTCCGTCTTCGGGCTACGCCTTCAATCATCAGGCAACGCTCCCGAATCACTACGAATTCCAGGTGGAGGTCGTCGTCAGCGGACTGACTCCGGGTTCCACCACTTCGGGTTACAGTCTGGGCGTCTACAACGGCTCGGGCACCCAGGTTGCGAAAGTGAAGAACAGCGACGGCTCCTGGCCTTCCGCCTACGGCTACAGTTCGGCCTTCTCCCTGACGGCCGATGCAAGCGGGGTGGCGACCAAGGTCCTTACGCTCTCGATCAATTCGAATATAACCGGAGCGGCGAGCATGCGGCTCAGGCTGAACAGTACGGCGAAATACACCGAAGCGGTGACCATCGGCAATGTGCCGGTAGAATGACGGGAAAATAAAACGGCAAGAGGCGATTCCCTCGCTTGCAGGGAATCGCCTCTTGCGTTGATCGGAGCCGGTCCGGCTTACGCCTACGGTCTGGCCGGATTCAATCTGTCAGTAGGCGCCGCGGATATGCTCCTGCACCTGCTCTTTGTAGAAGTCGCGGAGCCGGGCGTGCTCCTCCGCGCTGAACGGCCCGGCTTCCCGTACGCCGAGGTTGTCCTCCACCTGGCGGACATTCCGGAATCCCGGAATGACGCAGGTAATCTCGGGGAAGTCCAGCAGCCAGCGGAGCGAAGCGCGCGTCATATTCCCGCGTCCTTCCGCAATCCAGGACAGCTTCGACGCCAGTTCGACCCCTTTCTCGAACGGAAGGCCGGCGAAGGTCTCGCCGACGTTGAACGCTTCGCCGTTGCGGTTGAAGCTGCGGTGATCCTGCTGCTCGAAGCGGGTATCCGAGGTGAATTTGCCGGTCAAGAGTCCGCTTGCGAGCGGCAGCCGGACGAGCAGACCGACTCCCTGCGCAGCGGCGCGGGGAAGAAGCTCGGCGATCGGTTTTTGCCGGAACAGGTTGAAGATGATCTGCAGCGCCTGAACGCCGGGCTGTTCCAGACAGAAGAGCCCTTCTTCCACGGTCTCGACGCTGACGCCGTAGGCTCGAATCTTGCCTTCGCGCTGAAGCTTGTCCAGCACCTCGAACACTTCGCCGCGCTTCAGAATCTCCAGCGGCGGACAATGAATCTGGTACAGGTCGAGCGTCTCGCGCTCCAGACGCTTCAGACTGTCTTCGCACCACTGGCGGACCCGCTGCTCGGAGTAGGTCTGCGGATCGGAAATATCGCCTTGGCGGCAGAATTTGGTGGCAATGTGAATCCGGTCTTCCTTGCCTTTGGTGGCGCGGGCGAGCAGACGCTCGCTCTTGCCGTCGCCGTAGACGTCGGCGGTATCGAAGAAATTGACGCCTTCCTCCATCGCTTTGGCGAGAGCTCGAAGCGATTCGGCGTCGTCGGTCTGTCCCCAGGACCCTCCGATTGCCCAAGTGCCGAAGCTGACTTCACTGACGGTAAGACCGGTTCTTCCAAGCGGACGTTGATTCATCTGCCATCCTCCTAAGTTAGTCAAATGTCCATTCGAGAGTATTGTAGCAAACTCGGCATGAACGCGCTATCATAAGAGAAGAAAATGGCGGCGACGGCAGGGGACAGGGGCAGCGGCACCCGGTTCTCCTTCCCTGCCGCTTATGCTATAGTAGACGACAAAAGCGAAGCCGGAGCAGCCCTGCTGCTGACGGGAAGCTAACAGGGGGTTATGGTTATCAATCAGCAAGCTGCACCGCAGCGCACATCCGGACGAAACCTGATTCAGATTCTAATCGACGGAATATCGGGTATTTTCCTCCCGATTGTCAACATTCTGAGCGCGGCGGGCATTATGAAGGGGCTGGTGGCCGGAGCGGCGGCGATGGAGATCCTCTCCAAAACAGACGGAACCTACATTGTGCTGAACGCGATGGCGGACAGCCTGTTCTACTATCTTCCGCTGCTGCTGGCTTACACCTCTGCGCGGAAGTTCGGCGCCAACCCGTATACGGCGGTTGTCATCGGCGGGGTGCTTCTGCACCCGAGCCTGACGGCACTGCTGGGAAATGACAAGACCGTTCCGTTTCTTGGCATGAACATCCAGCCGGCCAACTATCCGGCCAGCGCGATTCCGATTATTATGGCGGTCGGACTGCTGGTCTACGTCGAACGGTTCTGCAACCGTATCCTGCCGGAAGTGATCCGCAGCTTCTTTACGCCGCTCATTTCCATTCTCGTGGTGGCTTCGGCGACCCTGCTGTTCTTCGGTCCGATGGGCATGGCTGCCGGGGATGTGCTGGCCGACGGGTACAGGTATGTCTATGAGCTCAGTCCAGTCGGAGCGGGGATTGCGCTCGGAGGAATCATTCAGCCGATGGTCATCTTCGGGCTTCAATGGAGTCTTGTTCCGCTGGCGATCAATAACATTAACCTCTATGGTTCGGACACGATTCTGGCCTTGATGGGACCGGCCGTCTTCGCCCAAGGGGGAGCGGCGCTGGCTGTCTTCCTGAAGTGCAAGGACCCGAAATTCAAGACCTTGTCGTTGTCGGCTTCCATCTCGGCCCTGTTCGGCGTTACCGAGCCAGCGATGTTCGGGGTGAACCTGCCTCTGCGCAAGCCGATGATTGTCGTCTGCTGCGCCGGCGCCATCGGGGGCGGCATGGTCGGCGGATTCGGCTCGGAGGCGATCTCGTTTGCTTTTCCGGGACTCGCAACGCTTCCGGCCTATCTGGGCGACGGGTTCGGCGGTTTTGCCTTCGCCTGTCTGGTCGGATTCGTGATCGCACTGGCAGCGACCCTGATGCTAAAGCTGGGACCGCTGCCGGAGACGGCTTCCGCGCCCGCGATAACGGAAGAAAGCCGGAAGGTCTAAATAGAGTTAGCTGGCGTGAAGCGGCTGAATAGGGAGTGGTCCTTATTCAGCCGTTTTTTTACTGTGCGGTGGGGGAATTTACGCCTATTTGCAGTTTAAATTTCATTCCCTAGAGAGTGACCTGAAAAGATATTTAGTTAAAGAACAAGGATATAGTGATTCAGATATTGTAAGTATTGAAGCAACGTATAGTAAAATGCCGCAGTATCCTGTTTATGTGAAATTTGCGGACGATCCTGATACAACCTATTTATTTACAGACCGGGGAATCGGAGATTGGACACAAATAGAAGTTTATTAGTTCATTTCAACTTCCTGCGCCCTCCCCAGCCAATTTGGGTAAACTAACCCTAAGCAACGCTTTACCCCAACTACTTGAAAAGAGGTGATGCCCCATGACAACTCACAAAGTACCCAATAGATTAGCCAAGGAAAAGTCACCATATCTGCTGCAACATGCCCATAACCCGGTGAATTGGTTCCCTTGGTCTGAAGAAGCTTTTGAAGTCGCTAAGCGCGACAACAAGCCTGTCTTCTTATCTGTTGGGTATAGCTAGTTGTTGATTCACAAGTACTTGTCACTGGTGAGATGTTCGTGTGAATCAATTTTTTTATGAAGGTTCTGCAGATGTTTTGGCGGGAGTTTTTTGTTTGTAAGTATAGGATCAGTGGTCGTAATATTTTTCCATTTCATTGTATAATAAGAGCATAGTCTATAGGCAATTTGAGTCTCGATAGTTCGTTTATTTATTTGTATTCTGTAGATTGACGAACTTTGTCAATAATACGTTAGATGACATAAAGGGGGATTGATATGGGGAAAATAATTTTTAGTCAGAATACTTATGCTTATGAATTCACCAATATTGAAGTCTTCTTCAAATATAAAAATATAACTTTTTTTAGTACTGATGACCTTACAAAGGTTGGTAAAGCTAATGGTGTTTCTCAAGCAAGAGAATTTAAATTAAATTGCATTACTCGTATTGAAGATCACGAAGGAATAAATGAAAGTAATAGATACAACAGAGCAAATATACTTACTGTACTTGGAGTTGTTTCTTTTTTTGTAGGGATTCCATTAACGGTTTACCATAAAACAACAGGGAAAGACACATTAAGACCAAATACTTCAATTGAAGAGAAAGCTTTAAAATTAATTATTGAAGATGAAGATTACACGCAGCAATTAAAGTCTGTACTAGAGAAATTAGAATCTGATGAAGAGGTTATCGTTTCTTTATTAGATCGTTGGAGGAAAGCCAATTATTTAGTAAATGAAAGCGTTGATGCAAACCTCTATCATGATGAAGCGATTCTCAATTATTTTCATATAATAGAATTAATTTGCGAAATCTATTCGAAAGGCTTACGAATTGATCTAGAAAAAAATATAGAGAAGTATGTTGAAGAATTTTATAAACAAAATTTCTTCTTCAATGAAAATCAACTTCAGTCACAGGTCAATTCAGTGAAGAAAGTCTTTACTGAACTTTTGATTGGTAGAGACTTGGCATTATCACATAAAATTAAATTTGTTCTAAACAAATTTAATATGCTGAATCCCTTTGTTGAATATTTTATAGACTCTGTCATAAAAACAAGAAATGCTATTGCTCATGGTAGATTTACGTACCAAGACAAATTATCTTGGCCTTTACCGCCATTTTTTTTCATGTCTAATGATTCATCCGAGATATTAGATTCCTTGAATTTTCTTACGGCAAGATTGATTGCCTGTTATTTAGAGATTGAATGTTGGAAAAAAGAATGGGAAGAAGTAGACGAGGATTTAATGCCGCCTGATAAATTGCTAGAAAAATTCTTAAAAGATGTTACAGAATTTCCAGAATTGAATTCTGAAAGTATTAATGAACCAAATCAGTATCATATCACATGGAGGTCAATTTTCAAACACTATGTAAGTAACCCCAAAAAGTTCAAAATAGATCAAATTGAGATTGCTCTAAAAAGTTTTTTTATAAATTGTACATTGAATGAGTCTACTGCCAATGATTTATTTGATATATCTGTGGTCTTAAGTGACTCGAAGGATGAGGAAATTCAAAATAGAGCTATAAAGAACATAGATTTGATAGTTCAAAATAGATGGTATGCTTGGTCTAATAAAAGAGATATTTATAGCTATTTAGAAAAAATGAATGTTCCACCTGTTTGGTATCTAAGTTATTTAAAGCAGTAAATATAATTACGTCATCTAACAAAATATTTACGCTGGGGGCATACCTCTTGGGTCCGACATTCGCCGGACTTTCAGCATATGTTGAGTCGTGAATACAGGAACGTTAGCTGAAATTGCTGAATGAAAAATGATTTTTGAAATTACTTATAAGGAGTAGGTGAATCAATATGAGGTTTGATTTAAGGACTGTTGATGATGCAAAGAAATTTTTGATTGATTGGTTAGAAGTTAATAACCGTATCTTAACGGAATATATATTGTTGAATAGTGATGGAATCGATGTTGATGACTTCTGCCGAGAGCATAAGATCGATTTAAACGAGATAGAAATACATAACTTAACCTATATTGCATCTCATGTCACAACTTCTTCGGATGAGCTTGAATCTATTAAAACCTATGGCCTAATGGATTTGAAACTGGTTTTAAGTTTGCCGACACCATTGAAAAAATTTCTTGCAGAACATGGAATTGAATTTGATATAGTTTCGAAAACTATGAAACTAGGTACAGAAGTTTTTGATGTAAGTTACAAAAGAGAGAATTTTATCGATAGAGATTCACTAGAAGAAAAAATAAACAGTGTCGCTCATAAGCTCTTTTATGATAGTCAAATATCATCTTTTTTTTCAATGGAAGGTGATAAATAATATGGCGGGATTGTTCATATGAGGCCGGAATTTTTATTGAATGTTTCAGAAGCAAGTAAAAAAAATCTTGAGAAATATTGGACGAGAGATACTAAAGCTTTTGTTTTAGAATATGAAGAAAAATTCGAGAATTTCGAATGGTTCACATTTTATGAAAATATAAAGCATAAAAAATGGCTTGTTGAAAAAGCATTATATAGATTATGGAATGACTTCTTTTACAATAACAATAAAGAAGAATACGCATACATGAAATCTTCGTATACAATTTCTTGGGAAAACATAATTAATGTGAGAGGAATCGATTAAGTGATAAGCTTAATAAAATATAAACAAAGCGTTTTGGGAGATTAGTAGAAGCTAGCAACATCATTTAACATAATATTCACGCTGCGGGTATGCGCCTGGTCGTGAATACGGGAACGTTATCGGAAATTATTGTGCATATTAAAACTGATGCTTCAAATAAAATGAATTAAAGGTGGAAAAATTATGGATAAGGAAGAAGTCTTCAAGCCACTAAATACTTTAACTATGAAGTACTCAATGATGCTGAATTTGGAAAAGATTCAGTTCGTAAAGAAATTATTTTTCCTATTATTAAGTCACTTGGATATAATTCGTATGGAAGTAATAAGATAATTAGAAGTCGCAGTTTAACTCATCCATTTGTTTCGATTGGAAGCAAAAAAAAATTAATATTATTTCCCGACTATATAATGGAAATTGACAGTCGACCAAGTTGGATACTGGAAGCAAAGGGACCGAATTTGTTTTATATCATGTTAGTGAATATAAACCTCTAATACATTTTAAAATGGAACATTTGCCATTTTATTGGGCAGATTTAAAGCGACTTTTATCTCCTGATCAACTGTTAAGTAATTGTGATAAGTATAATAAATTAGATAAAGACTTTGGCTTGCATTTAAAAAGATTAGGATTTGAATCTTTTAAAGGACTTCATTTTTTACAAGTTCCTGTTATATCTCTAACAAAATTAAATAATGATTTGTATACATTTGCAACCACCATTAAACAAGAAGATGATTACTGTGTTTCTTTTGATTTTAATCTTAATACGTTTTTGAACTATGAAGGGTAAAATTCCAGATGAAGCCTTCTTTAAACTTATAGAACCAGTAACAATTCAATAACTCAAGTTAGATTGGTTGATATGAGATATTATGTGAATATAAGGTGCGAGCTAGGAACAAGCTTAGAGGAGAACCGTGATGAAATTTTCATGCCACTCATTATTAACGAGTTTTTGTAATATACTGTTTTAAGATAGCATTATTCCTTTTATCAGGGAAAATGTTTAACTGAATTTAAAGGATATTATCACTTCCAATAACAAAATATTCACGCTGCGAACTAACGTCTCGATTTTAGGAAAGTGAATTAGATCTTTTACATAAATTAACTCCCACAACTATAGGAGTGGGAGTTTTACAATCCTTCAGATGATACTTTTTTACCTCAATTACTTAGTTCATTATAACTGCTCTAATTTACTATACCTCAAATACAAATCCCCAATTCGCTTCAACATCTCTTCATTATCTGGTTGAAAGTGAACCGCCCATTCCATATATTCAATGGCTTTACTTAATTCCTCTGACTCCAAGTAGGCCTCAGACATGAACTGACTAAGCGTAAAAAGTTTTTCTTCCCATTTATTACGCAAGCTCAATATCCAATCATCGGACAATGTTCTAAATGAGTTCTTATGAAGCTTAGGTTAGAAGAGTAGTTGTAAAGTTATTTTGAATATCTGTTGATAAAAAGTGAGGGATTTAATTCATCAGTTATCCGATATTTTAGTGAAATTATAAATTGAAAAAAACTTAGGAGGCACAAAATAATGCCATTCACCAAATCTGATTTAGGAGCACAAGCCTCATGGAAAGGCTATTCTTCCCAAACTTTATATATTGCTACGCGAATAGTTGAGGATATAGACTCACTAGAGTATTATCCAGAACAGCTTGAAGATTTACTGATTAAAAGTGATGGTGAAGTATCTGAGGTAGTACAAATTAAAGACTTAGGTTCTGATTTAAGTATATCAAGTCTTGCTTCTACTAGTGCCTCACTGAAAAATGAGGGTTTCTTTCGAAGAGTGTTAAGTTTGCGAAAGTCAGAATCGAAGAGGTTAATTGCAAAGGTTGTACATTTTGGAGAATTAGGAGATGAACTTAATGGTTTTATTAATGGAGTCACTACTTCTTTAGAGAGTATTAAGGATAAACTTGTGAAAAACCATAATTTATTGTTAGAAGAAGCTGAATGGATTACAGAGAGAATGGTATTTGAAAAAGTTGATAAAGAAGCTCTTCAACTTAAAATAGCAGAACAAATTAAAGGCTATATACCAACAATGATTGCTCCTACTATTATGCAGGATTTACTGATCCAGTATGTTTCAGATCTTTCAAAAGCTAAAGGACATACTTCAAAATCAATCTGGCAAGAAAAGATACATAAAATTGGTCGTGATATGGCTGCAATAGATGGATATTTCAGAGAATATGGAAGTTCTCTTATAAGGTTGTCCGATATTGAGAATTATACAAGTTATGAAGAGATGAAGTCAGAATATGAACAAGGTATATCTGCTCATCCTGCTCATATACGCTTTTCACTGGATTTCGAACGAACAAACTGGCTGGAAAAAATTGAAGCTGCGCTTGCTGAAAATAAAGCAGCAATTATTAAGGGGGCTTCTGGACAAGGGAAAACTTCGTTATGTTATAAATATTTGATTAAAAACTATGCTGAAGAACTTGTGTTTTGTGTAAGACAAATTCAAACACAAGGACAAGCTGAAAATCTAGTAAAAGCGATATTGGGACTATCTAATCATTCAACTAATATTATTTTATATATTGATGTCAATCCGGGACAAATACACTGGACTTGGTTAATTCGAGAGCTTCAAGTAAGAGGGGTTAAATTGCCTGTTATTATATCAATTCGTGAAGAAGACTTCAAACAGTCAAATGTAGACATGAACGAGGTAGCTTTTGAGTTGATCGAATTAACACTCTCCGAAGAGGAAGCAATGAATATATATTATAAAATAATAATGCATAATCCTCATGCCTCATTTCGAACCTTCGAAGAAGCTTGGCAGCAGTTTGGTCATGAAGGGCCATTGCTTGAATTTGTATATCTTCTTAACAATAATGAGAGTTTGAAGCAACGGTTGAGTACTCAAATAGATCGTTTAATTGATGAAAGTGTTGATGATACATGGTTGAATCTTTTACTTCTTGTCTGTTATGTTGGGAAACTAGATGGTTGCATATTGTTTGACAAAGCTATACAAGCAGTGAAATGTACAAATGCTATAGCCGCTTTGAAACGACTAAGTGATGAATATTTAATTCGTAGTTCTTTGGATGGAAACTATATTGAATCGTTGCATTCTCTAAGAGCAGATATAATTTATTCAATTCTTCAAAATCGTATGGTATTTAAAGAAAAAGATTTGTTATTACAAAGCTTAACTTGTATAGAAAATCTGTTTCCACAAATGCTTCTTCTTCATTATTTTACGAATAATGAAATTGATAGCAGAGTAATCAGTGATATTGCAAGAATACATTATGATGATTGGGTTGCATATGGTAGAATTTTAAACACTATGCTCTGGCTTGATGTCAAACAATATGTTGTACAGAACAGGGAGGCATTTGAGCGTATTGTTGCTGAAAGAGGAGCAGGATGGTTGCCATTTGCACCAATGGATATTACAGGGGAAATATTACCTGGAGAATTTGCAGCCGCAGGGCTTGTTCAATTTAATGCTCAGATCCTTCCGTACCTTGAAGAAATTAAAAAATCCCTTCTTAGCTTCACAATTTCATATTCAATAACTGATAGATGGTTAGAACTATCGTCGATTCCGCAAGGACTTCCATCCAGTGACCTTGAATGGTCTAATCTTGGATACACATTATTTTGGGCTGCGTTACGAAAGAAAAAAATTATAATGAATTTTTCAAATCAAGAAATACTATCTTTAATGAAAGACGGAAATGTAGAAAGTAAAATTGATGCAGCTCTGGGCTTTTATAAACAGGGATTTTTAGAACTGTATACTATGAGTGAATTCGTTTTACGTGAAAGATTAATTCAGCATTATAATATACTATTTTTGAACATAGCTGAGTCTGATGTTCAATGTCGCTTTGTCCCACCGTATTTTAAACAAAATAATGAAGTTGAAAAGCAGGAGAACTTGAATCACTATTGGACTATGAATATGGTTGATCTTCTGAGTCGCTTGTATCCAGAGAAAGAAACAATTTCAGTAAAATTAATAGGTGTAGATTTATTAAGTGACTTAGGTATCAAACCCTTTGACTTTGAAAAAAAAATTACAAAAGAGCATCGTCCTGATCGATGGATTACCGAAGTAAACTCATGGCTTATCTCACGTATTGAACTAACGCATCGCCCCAATAACTGGATAAATTATTTAGATGAAGTTTATGTTCTTCGTAGGCTAATTACAGAAACTTTACGTGAGTTTATATATTTGGTTGATAATCTATATAAAAAACGTTATTGGGATAATGTAAAAGCCAAAAGAACTATGACGAAGATAGAATTGTTGAAAAAATCTCTTCAAAAAGATTATCTTCTACCCAAAACCATTCTTGATCCCTATGGTTTACACAGTGAAAGTCATGCATCAGATTCGATGCCACAGTTTATCAATATATCTATTCAGCCTTATAAAAATTTCAGGAGATCTTTAAGAGATATGATCTCTGGTCTTCATAACTTTTTTAACCAGTTTGAAGATGTATTAGTTTCCCGAATTAAAAATGAGGAAATAAAGTCAGACTTATCGCTGAAAAATATATATGAATCATCTAAGGCACTGTCATCAGTGCAAAAAGAGTTCAGGACATTATTTAAAGCATATGTTGATCATAACTACTCTATTTTTGCTGATGAAGAAATTGAGGGAATGATAACAGCTCTGAATGTCTGGGAAAGTGTTTTAAATCAAAAACCTAGAGGTTTTATTTTATCGTACAACGCTAAACAAACGTATAAAAAATCAGAATCTTTTATATTTAATAAATTTGAGGAAGCGATAGTATCTTTAGGACCAAAAATTTCGGTGATTAATCAGGAAATGGAAGGGAATAGCGGAGTGAAATTTGTATTATATGAAGATTTTATATCTGAGACAAATACAATTGAAGAACAATATAAATTGCTTTGTGGTAAACTTCATAAATCTTGGATCACTGCTGTGAAATTAAACAGTTCAAGATGGATATTAGAAACACATTGGCCCAAAATCGTTTTCGTACCCTTGTATAAAGGACTTCCGATATTAAGCGGTTTTGACGTGCCAATGCATCGAGTTGTTGATATGTATGGAGATCCATCGTCTCCAATGTCTCCAGTAGAAATT
Source organism: Paenibacillus spiritus (assembly GCF_008710135.1). Lineage (GTDB taxonomy): Bacteria > Bacillota > Bacilli > Paenibacillales > Paenibacillaceae > Paenibacillus_AQ > Paenibacillus_AQ glufosinatiresistens. Next base: position 152,366 of record NZ_VYKK01000005.1, read on the forward strand.
CCTTTAGAGTTATACTCTTTATTTGGTTTAGATATTGCACCATTTACAGAATGGAGAGATGCTATTGCAAATGTGGGAAGATTAAGGCTAATTATTTTACAGTATAATCAGGCCATAGATGAAATTGTGGATCACCAACATGGTATAAGCGTAGGGTTTTCTGCTTATTTAAATACGCTATTGATAGAAATTGCAAAAATCTTCGGAGATTTCAATGGTGATTTCATACAAAATATTACTGCATTAAGCGATTATAAGGAGCCTGAAGTGCTAGAATTATTAAGTATTATAATTAATGGTTTGAGTGATTTGGACATCATAGTAGAACACATTAGTTCGGCGCAAAAAATTGATGATATATCTGAAATATTACAAGAAGCAGCAACAGCGATGATTTTAGTAACACCATACCTGAAACACATTGAATAATCAAAAATAAGTGGGCGTGGTTAGTCATCGAGTAAAAATCACTTTCGTTCATGAGCCTTCCCCCATCATTCTGGGTAAACTAACCCTAAGCAATACTTTACCCAAATCCAAGTGAAACGAGGTGATGCCCCATGACAACTCACAAAGTACCCAATAGATTAGCCAAGGAAAAGTCGCCGTACTTGCTGCAACATGCACATAATCCGGTGAACTGGTTCCCTTGGTCTGAAGAGGCTTTTGAAGTCGCTAAGCGCGACAATAAGCCTGTCTTCTTATCTGTTGGGTATAGCTAGTTGTTGATTCACAAGTACCTGTCACTGGTGCCATGTCATGGAACGGGAGAGCTTCGAGGATGAAGAAGTCGCTGCGCTGCTGAATGACCATTATGTGGCGATCAAGGTGGACCGCGAAGAGCGGCCGGACATCGACGCGCTGTACATGTCGGTGTGCCAGGCGCTGACCGGATCGGGAGGCTGGCCTTTGACGGTGCTGCTGACGCCCGACCGGAAGCCGTTCTATGCCGGGACGTATTTTCCGAAACGCAAAATGTTCGGACGCATGGGGCTGATGGACCTGCTGGAGCAGATCCGGACCAAATGGCAGGAGAACGGCGCCGCTATGGCGCAGTATGCCGATGAGCTGATCGGCGAGCTTCAGCGGGTGAATGCGGGCAGCCGGACGGAGGCGGGCGAAGGCGGCGGAGAAGGAACGTCCGAAGAACTGCTGCATCAGGCATACCGCCAGTTCAAAAGCACGTTCGATCCCCGGTGGGGCGGCTTCGGCGGCGCGCCGAAGTTCCCTTCGCCGCATCAACTGTCCTTTCTGATGGCCTACAGCCGGGCGTACGATGAGCCGGAAGCGCTGGAGATGGCGGAGAAGACGCTGCTCGGCATGTATCAGGGCGGAATTTACGACCACATCGGCTACGGGTTCGCCCGGTATTCCACGGATCAGCGCTGGCTCGTTCCTCACTTTGAGAAAATGCTCTACGACAACGCGCTGCTCGCTTATGCGTATCTGGAGGCGCATCAGCTTACCGGCAAGCCGCTGTATGCTGAAGTCGCCGAGCAAATCTTCACTTACGTGCTGCGCGATATGACGTCGCCCGGCGGCGCTTTCTATTCGGCGGAGGATGCGGATTCGGAAGGAGAAGAAGGCCGGTTCTACGTGTTCACGCGGGAAGAACTGGAGGATGTTCTGGGCTTGGAAGACATGCATTCCTTCTGCCGGGTGTTCGGGATCGAACCGGGCGGCAATTTTGAAGGACGGAGCATTCCGAATCTGCTGGACGGCTTGCCGGAAGAAAGGGCGGAGGAACTTGGTCTTAATCCGCTGGGACTGCGTACCCGGGTCGGTGAATGGCGGGAGAAGCTGTTCGCCTACCGGGAGGAGCGGGTTCACCCGCTGAAGGACGACAAGGTGCTGACCGCCTGGAACGGTCTGATGATTGCGGCGCTGGCCAAAGGCGCGAAAGCGCTGGACAAGCCCGAGTACGCCGGAGCGGCTGCCCGCGCCGCCGAATTCATCTGGACGAAGCTTCGCCGAGAGGACGGGCGCCTGCTGGCCCGTTACCGCGACGGCGAAGCGGCGTATCCGGCCTATATCGACGATTACGCCTTCCTGATGCGCGGACTGCTGGAGCTGTACGAAGCGACGGGCGACGCGCTGCATCTGGAACGCGCGCTGGCGCTCAAGGACGGGCTGCTGGCGCTGTTCCGCGACGGGGAAGGCGGCGGTTTCTTCTTCGCCGGTTCGGACGGCGAGGCGCTGCCGGTGCGGACCAAGGAATTGTATGACGGAGCGCTGCCGTCGGGCAATTCGGTGGCCGCGCTGACGCTGTGGAAGTTGGCGGCGGTGACGCAGGATGCCGCGCTGAAGGCGGAGGCGGAACGTACGGCCAGGGTGATCGGGCTGGATGCGGCAGAGTATCCGGCGGGTTTCTCTCTGTATTTGCAGGCCCTGCTGGCAATGGTCCGCGGAGGCCGGGAATGGGTGCTGACCGGTAAGAAGGACGATCCGGTCCTGCACAGCATGCTGGCACATGTCCGCCGGGCGTACCAGCCGGACGCTGTCCTGGTCGTCCGCTGGGAAGAGGCGGACGAGCCGATCGACCGGTTGCTGCCGCATCTGGCAGACAAGCCGGCCATTAGCGGAGCCGCGACCGCCTATCTGTGCAGGGATTTTGCCTGCCGGGCGCCCGTCACCAGCCTGGAAGCAGTGCGGGAGCTGCTGGCCGGCAAGTAAGGCGAAGCCGGAAGACCGCCGGAGGGGGATGACTGGAAGAGGGGATCCGGAAGCCATAACCGGAAGCCACACCGCGAAGCGTCAGCTTCGCCGCGATGAGGGCGAGGCCCATCGCACAGCAAAAGGGACCGAGTGATCGGTCCCTTTGTTTGTGCTGCGTCCCTTACAGGTGCAGCCGGTCTACCTTTTATTTTACCGCCACGTTGTCGACATAGACGGCCGACTGACCGCTGCTGTTGGAAGACGCCTGGAACTCGACGCCGATCTCCTTCACGTCCGAGAGATTGGGAATGCTGCCCAGCGACAGCGACAGCGTGGTGCCGGAGCTGGCGTTGATCGCCACGGCTCCGCTGTCATACCAGGTCCAACCCGAGCCGGTCTTCACATACAGCTTGGCCTTGATACCGCTGCCGATGGTTCCCCAGGAGGCATGCTTGACTACAGCAGTCAGCGTGCTCTTGCCGGAGAAGTTCTGGCCGGCGCTCAGGTACAGCGAATGGGTCGAGTTGGCGGAGAGGCTTACATCGGCTTTCAGCGCGTTGGAGCCGGAGGATTTCCACTCGGTGGTCGTCCAGGGTCCGCCCGATACGCTTCGCCCGGCCCAGCTCTGCGTTCCGGATTCAAAATCATACAGGGTGGTTGAAGTGCCGGTGCCGGAGCCGCTTCCGCTGCCCGAACCGGACCCCGAACCGCTGCCCGAACCCGAGCCCGATCCGCCGAAGACGCCGCTCAGAACGCTAGTCGCCTTAATGCCATTGCTGCCGTTGACTACGGTGTTACCAAAAGAGGTCAGCGAGCCGCCGGCCCAGTCATTGGCCATATCCAGGTAGGCCAGGTCGCTGCTGTTGCCCTTCCACGACCAGGCGAGCCAACCGACCGATTTCTCCCGGGAATAACTCATAATCGTAGCTTCATCGACATCACCGTTCGTATGCTGCCCGCCGAATTCGCCGATAATCAGCGCGAGGTTCTTGTTGAGCACGCCGTCGATATTGGACTTAACGGTGGAGGCGTTGCCGCCCGCATATTCATACATATGAATCGAGAACATCGTATTCTTGTTCGGATCGGCGTTCAGAACTTCCGTTCCGTAATTCATGATGGAGGCGGGATACTGGCCCCAGCCGGCTGCATCGACAATGAGCGTATGGTTCAGACCGGCGCTGCGGAGTTTCGGAATGGCCTGCTTGTAGCCGCTGGCCCAGTTGGCGCCGTCCCAAGTGCCGTACCATTCGTTGGCAATGTTGATGATGACGCGGTCTTCCTTGCCGATCAGGGCGCTCTTTATCGCGATCCAGTAGTTGACGGCAGCGTTGAGATCCGAGACATTGTCGCTGCCCGTGGCGTCGTGGACTTCAAGAACGGCAATCAGCTTGTTCTGTTCGCACAGGCTGATAATATTCTTAACCGTATTGACGTCGTCATAGGACCACTTGGCTCCGTCCGACAGGACGATACGGACTGTGTTGGCTCCGGTCTTGGCAATGGCGGCGATCGCCGTGCCGAGTTGATCCTTGTACCAGTTGTGGGCGTGGTTCGCTCCGCGCATTACGAATGTTTTGCCGGTAGAATCAATCAATTTGGTTCCGCTTACATAAAACCCGCTGGCTGCGTGCGCCTTGGACGGGGAGAACCCCGCAACCGAGAACACCATCACCAATGCGGCCAATGCCATCGACCACTTCCGAATCTTCAAGAACTACCACCTCTTCGTCAAATTTTTTGGTTACGCTTACAAGGTAACATAGGCTCCAACAGAACGGGTATAACGGTCTTGTCTCTTTAAATGGAGAATGTTGCGATTTATAGGACGGATTTGTTGGAACATTTTGTGGTTGGAAGCGGCGTAACTTCCTTCTGGGCGAATGCATATACTGTGGCAAAATCCATCCGATGAAAGGTTGAAGCCTATGTCGAACTATCCCGGACAGCAGCCGACCCTGATCTATCAGGCCGATCCGGCGGTTGTCCACCATGTTCGCAAGGTCCGCGATACGATCCATACGAACCTGAAGCCCTGCCTGAACCGCAGACTCCGGGTACAGACCATGGACGGAACGCTGCATGAAGGGGTGCTGAGCGGCTACGACGGCAGTCATCTCTACCTGACCGTTCCCGCCGCTCCTGTTCCGGCGACTGCGCGGGCGTTCTTTCCGCCTCCCCGGCCGCCCTATCCGCCGTATGCACCGCCTCCGCCGCCTCCGCCAGTCAATCCGGGGAACGCGGTTCTGCCGCTCGTTCTCTACAGTCTGCTGGCCATCTCTCTGATATAGAGCAGCATTTTGCTTGCCCGAACGACGCAACAGGCAGGAGCCGCTCGGCTCCTGCCTGTTGCTGTGTACGGTTAGATTCTTGGCGGTACGCGCTGCGCTCCGCCGGGCGGGGGAGACCCGGGGGGACTTAGCGGCGTACAACGGCGATGATCTCTTCGTCCAGCTCGAGCCGGACTTCTTCGCGATAGGCGCGAATGCCGTATTCCGTCTCCAGATAACGGAGAATCGCTTCCATGAGATTGGCTTCCACGAGATATTGGCTTCTTCCCTGGACCCATACCTCTGCGGTATAACCCGTATCCTCGTCCCAGCTGAGCTCGACTTGAACCTCGGAAGGGCGGACGCCTTTGCGGCTGGCCATGTGAAGACAGACCGCATTGATAATCTCATCCATGGAGAGAACGAGCCCGTTCATCAGTAACGGCCTTCTCTCTGCGCTTCATAGCGGCGGCGCTCCCGTCTGCGGCGGAAGAAGGAGAGAACCAGCACGACGACCAGATACAGAGCCAGCATGTTGACCATCAGGCCCAGGAAGCTGCCAAAAGCGCCCATGTTGGCGAACATTCCGCCGAACAGCAGGCCGGCGATGCCGCCGATCATAATGCCCTTCATCAGACTGCCTCCGCTGAAGAATCCGCGCTTCTTCGTCTGGGCTGCGGCGGTTCCGGACTTGGTGCTGGAGCTGTCGCTCTTGCTTACTCCGCTCTGCGTCGATTTCTTCGGCGTCGTCTGGTAACTGCGCACGCCCGACTTGAAGCCGCCGCCCTTGCGGGCATCCGCCAAATCGTGAACGCTGGTCGCGAAGAACAGCGTGAACGCCATCATAATCATCAATACTCGTTTCGTGTGTTTCATGAACGGGATGCATCCTCCTGTTGGTGTGTAGAATCATATGCTTACGGGTTAATACGGACAGGCCGGGGAAGGGTTTCAAATTTTAATATAAAAAATTCTTGGGGCCGGAATATCGGAATGGACTTTCCCGGGCTGGTATGACTCAATAGAAGAAGCACAAGGATCGCAATATCCATAAAGGAGAGGGACATACGATGGCAAGCCAAGAACAATTGGATATTCTGGACAGGCAGGGGAGAGTGATCGGGCAGGACACCCGGGAGCAGGTCCATTCGCTGGGGCTCTGGCATCAGACCTTTCACTGCTGGGTGCTTGATCCCGACATGGGAGCCGGAGGCAGCCTGCTCTTTCAGCTCCGCCATCCCTCCAAGGATACGTTCGGAGGGCTGCTCGATATTTCCTGCGCCGGCCATCTGCTGGCCGGGGAAGAGCCGAAGGATGGCGTCCGGGAGCTTCGGGAGGAACTGGGGCTGGCCGTTGCCTTCGAGGACCTTCTGCTGTGCGGCACGATAGCGGAAGAGAGTCTGCCGGGTCCGGGGCTGATCGACCGCGAATTCAGCCATGTCTATCTGTATGTCAGCGACCGGGCTGTCGAGAGCTATGATTTTCAGAAGGAGGAAATCTCGGGCCTATTCTTCATAGGGGTGGAGGATATAACGAGTCTGCTGAGAGGGGAGCGGGAGAGCCTGGACATTCGGGGGGTGCTGGCGGACGAAGCGTCAGGCGTTCTGCGTCCGGAACGAAGAGTGGTGCGTCCCGAAAACTTCACGCCCAATTCGGCGGAATATTACCGGCTGTTGTTCCAGGGAATCGGGAAGCTCTGACCAAAAAAGGCGCGGACCCAGGGTCCGCGCAAACAGCAACAGCAGTATCAGAGAGATGTCAATTGCTTCCGTACCCGTCCACGACCAGCTCCAGAGCCCCGGTAGCAGGGTCCATGACCATACCGTGAATCGGCACGTTGGGGGGGAGTAATGGATGGCGCTTAATTAGCTCCACAGTTTGAATTACCCCCTCTTGAATGGTGTCAAACCCGCGCAGCCACTTGGTGAGCTTGATTCCGGAATTCTCCAGCGTGGAGAATACTTCCTCGGATATGCCGCGCTCCTTCATGTGGCCGATCATCTGCTCGGCGTTCAGGGAAGCCATTCCGCATTCATGGTGACCGACGACTACAACTTCATCCGCGTTCAGTTCGTACAGCGCCACCATGACGCTGCGCATGACGCTTCCGAACGGCTGGGAGATGATCGCGCCGGCATTCTTGATGACCTTGACATCCCCGTTCTTGAAGTTCATGGCTTTGGGGAGAAGCTCGACCAGCCGGGTGTCCATACAGGTGATAATCAGCATTTTCTTGTTCGGAAAGCGGCTGGTCAGATAAGACTCGTAGGCTTTTTCTTCGACGAATTTCTTGTTGTGTTCGAGGATTTGGGAAATCTGGGTCACTGTAGGTTGCCTCCCGACGTATTGGATGAGGAATGAAGTTCACAGACGGCGGCGGGCGGCGGACTGGCCGGTGGCAAATCGCGCTCGTCACGGACACGCATATTGGAACTGTAGATCTGGGAATCGCTGCTCAATCGGAAAATCGGAGCATGTTCATCTGCGTCCAGCCGCAGCTCGGACTCATAGAACAGCTCATGCTCGGCCGTTATGACCAGCGGAAGATTTCCCGCTTCGACGGAAATATCGCCCGGTTCCGGCTCCTTCAGCAGCCGCAGGACGCTGATGCCGTCGCAGCCGCACCCTGCGCCAGTATCGTAGTAGAGCTTGAACGTGCCCGGGCGGTCTTTCAGCAGGGCCTTCAGTTTCTCTTCGGCACGCGGTGTCGCCTTCAGCTTCACTGCTCTCACGCTCCCTTCGCCTTGTCTGTTTAGTCATTCTTAAATGTTGATTATACGTTCTCAAAAAAGTATCATCAAGAGGGTTGAGCATTTCAAGCGAAGAACGGAGGGTATCTATTGGAACAGCATTTGGAACGGGAATGGGAGCTGTTCAGCGGTCTGCTGGCCAAAATCAGCGGATACCGCGAGGCGATCGGTCTCCTGCAGTGGGATTTGCGGACAGGGGCGCCGCGCAAAGGTGCGGACGTGCGGGCGCGGACCATCGGGACGCTTGCGGGCGAGCTGTTCCGGCTGGAGACGTCGGACGAAATGGGCCGCTATACGGACCTGTTCAGCCGTCCGGCGTCATCGGCGACGCTGACGAAGGTGCAGCGCAAGATCGTGGAGGACTGCCGCAAGGAATACGAGCGCAGCCGCAGTCTGCCGCCGGAGCGGTACGAAGCCTATACGGTTCTGGCCATGCAGTCGGAGACGGCGTGGGAGGAGGCGAAAGCGAATGACGACTATGCGTCGTTCGAGCCTTTTTTGCAGCAGATCGTGGCCTTCAAGCAGGAGTTCATTGATTACTGGGGCGTCAAGAACACGCGGTATGACACGCTTCTGGACATGTATGAGCCGGGGCTTACGACAACCAAGGTGGACGAGGTATTCGGACGTCTGCGCAGCCGGCTGGTTCCACTGGTTCAGCGGATCGCTTCCTCGGCCAATAAGCCGAAGACGGATTTCCTGGACGGGCTGTTCGACAAGGAGCAGCAGGAGAAATTCGGCGTATATCTGCTGGAGCAGATCGGCTTCGACTTTGAAGCGGGCCGGGCCGACGAGAGCGTCCACCCGTTCGCGACCGGACTGAACCCGGGAGATGTGCGGATTACGAACCATTATCTGGCCGACAATCTGATTAGCTCGATCTTCAGCGCGCTGCACGAAGGCGGTCATGCCCTGTATGAGCAAAATATTGCGCAGGAGCTCGTCGGCACGCCGATCGCGCAGGGGGCTTCCATGGGCATCCATGAATCGCAGTCCCGGCTCTGGGAGAATATGATCGGCCGCAGCCTTCCTTTCTGGAAGCGGCATTTCGGGAAGCTCCAGCAGCATTTTCCCGAACAGCTCGCCCGGGTGACGCCGGAACAATTCTACCTGGCCGTGAACAAGGTCGAGAATTCGCTGATCCGGACGGAAGCGGACGAGGTCACCTATAACCTGCATATCATTATCCGCTATGAGATCGAGAAGCAGATCTTCAACGAAGGGCTGTCCGTCCAGGATCTGCCTGCCGTATGGAACGCCAAATATCAGGAATACCTCGGCATTACGCCTCCAAGCCATGCGCTGGGCGTGCTGCAGGATGTGCACTGGTCGGGCGGGGACTTCGGCTATTTTGCTTCGTATTCGCTCGGCAATATGTATGCGGCGCAGATGATGAATACGCTCCGCCGGGAGCTGCCGGACTTCGAAGAGCTGATTGCTGCGGGCAACCTGCTTCCGATCCGGGACTGGCTCAAGGAGAAGATCTATGTATACGGCATGAGCGAGACGCCTTCCGAAATTATCGAACGCGTGACCGGCGAGCCGCTGAATCCGGATTATCTGGCCGATTATCTGGAAGCCAAGTACCGGGAGATTTATCACCTGGAGGCTTCCGAGTAGAAGCCGGGCCGCTCCCTGGCGGGTGGCGCCGGGGCAGCGGGAGGGATATAATAGAAAGAAAAAGGCAAGAGGAGGGATTGTGCCCATGGCCAATACGCATACTTACACACGCAAGGAAGAAGTCGTCAACGCGATCACACACGGCATCGGAGTCGTGCTCAGCATTGCCGGACTGGCTCTCCTTGTCGTCTTTGCGAGTCTTCGGGGCACGGCCTGGCATGTGGTCAGCTTCTCCATCTACGGGACCACCATGCTGCTGCTGTATTTGAATTCAACCGTCGTTCACAGCCTGAAGGAAGGCAAGGTCAAAGATCTGTTCGAGTTCTTCGACCACTCTTCCATCTATCTGTTCATTGCCGGGACCTATACGCCGTTCCTGCTGGTCGCCATCCGGGGAACGCTCGGCTGGAGCCTGTTCGGAATTATCTGGGGAATCGCCTTCTTCGGCGTCGCCTTCAAAGCGTTCTTCACTAAGCGGTTCCTGTTCATGTCCACCATCTTCTATCTGGCGATGGGCTGGCTGATTGTCATTGCCTGGCATCCGCTGAGCCTGGTTGTCGCGGACGGAGGCATGGCGCTGCTGATGGCGGGCGGCCTGTTATACACGCTCGGCACGATCTTCTACGTGTGGCGCGGATTTCCGTTCCACCATGCCGTCTGGCATGTGTTTGTCCTGCTCGGCAGCGTGACGCATTTCTTCGCGGTTCTGCTGTACCTGCTGCCCATCCGCTGAACCAAGCTGCGACAAGCGCGCCTGAACGGAATTCAAGCCTTGGCCATGACCAGACATGGCTGAGGCTTTGTTTGTAAGAACCCCGATTCAGATGACAAGGAATAGTGCTTGACATCTTTCTTTGTTTTCGGTATTATTAGGAGCGTTGAAAAGCTGTAAAGTGTTTTTCCTTGACGAAGGGAGTGCCCTTGATGAGTCAGGGTAACCGGTTGGAGAAGACCACCCGCATCAATCTGCTTTTTGCGTTCTACGAGCCTCTGCTGACCGACAAGCAGCAGACGTTCCTTAAATATTATTTCCACGATGATTTCTCCCTGGGAGAGATTGCCGCTGAATTCGACATCAGCCGACAGGCGGTATACGAGCATATCAAGCGCGCCGAAGTGGTGCTGGAGAATTATGAAGATAAGCTGGGGCTGCTCGGCAAGCACGAGACCCGCGTCCGGGTTCTGGACGAGCTGAAGGGCTTCACGGCGGAAGCCGGCCTGGCGCAGCCGGATCAAGAACGGCTCATGCGTCTGATCAATCAATTGCGAAGTCTGGAATAGCGTGAAGGGAGAAGCAGCCTATGGCGTTCGAGGGATTGACCGGAAGACTGCAAAGTGTATTCAGCAAGCTTCGCGGCAAGGGCAAGGTGACCGAAGACGATGTCAACGAGGCGATGCGCGAGGTACGGCTGGCGCTGCTGGAGGCCGACGTCAACTTCAAAGTCGTCAAGGATTTTGTAGCGAAGGTTAAGGAAAAAGCGATCGGCCAGGAAGTCATGAACAGCTTCACGCCGGGCATGGTCATTATTGATATCGTCAATAAGGAATTGACGGAGCTGATGGGCGGCAGCCAGTCGAAGCTGGCCAAGGCGAACAAAGCTCCGACCATCATTATGATGGCGGGCCTGCAGGGCGCCGGCAAGACGACGACCTCGGGCAAGCTCGCCAAGCTGCTTCAGAAGGGCGGCCACAAGCCGCTCCTCGTAGCTGGCGATATCTATCGCCCGGCTGCAATCAAGCAGCTTCAGGTATTGGGCGAACAGCTCAAGGCCCCGGTGTTCAGTCTGGGCGACCAGGTAAGCCCGGTGGAGATTGCCCGCCAAGGCGTTCAGCATGCCAAGGACAACGGTCTGGATTATGTGATTATCGATACCGCCGGCCGTCTGCACATCGACGAAGCGCTCATGGAGGAACTGAAAGAGATCCACGAGACGGTGAAGCCGGATGAAGTTCTGCTGGTGGTCGATGCCATGACCGGTCAGGACGCCGTCAATGTGGCGGACAGCTTCAACAAGCAGCTACAGCTCACCGGTGTTGTTCTGACCAAGCTGGACAACGATACGCGCGGCGGCGCGGCGTTGTCGGTCAAGGCGGTAACAGGCTGTCCGATCAAGTTCGCGGCGCTCGGCGAGAAGCTGGATGCGCTGGAACCGTTCCATCCCGAGCGGATGGCGTCCCGGATTCTCGGCATGGGCGATATGCTGTCGCTGATCGAGAAGGCGCAGGCCAATATCGACGCCGACAAGGCGAAGGAAATGGAGCGCAAGATGCGCACCGCAGAGTTCACCTTCGACGATTTTCTGGAGCAGATGGACCAGGTCAAGAAGCTCGGGCCGCTGGATCAGATTCTGGGGATGCTTCCCGGCATGTCAGGCGCCAAGGGAATGCAGGACCTTAAGGTCGACGACAAGCAGATGGGCCGTGTGGAAGCCATTGTGAAGTCGATGACGAAGGCGGAGAAGAGCCAGCCGGAGATCATCAATCATAACCGCCGCAAGCGGATTGCCGCCGGCAGCGGGACCTCGGTCGCCGAGGTCAACCGGCTGATCAAGCAGTTCGACGAGATGCGGAAGATGATGAAGCAGTTCTCGGGCATGATGGGCGGCGGCGGTAAGTCCAAGAAGAACGCCATGAAGCAGCTGAAAGCGCTGGGCGGCAAAGGCATGAAGTTTCCGTTCCGCTGATGCGGGCTTGACGCCTGCACAGTATGGAAATTCAATAAGAAGTTAATTCTTTAAGGGAGGTGAATTTTCGTGGCAGTACGTATTCGTCTGAAACGCATGGGTGCGCATAAAGCGCCTTTCTACCGTGTAGTGGTTTCCGATTCCCGGTCCCCTCGTGACGGTCGTTTTATCGAGGAAATCGGTTACTATAATCCGGTTGAACAACCGGCAGTAGTGAAGATCGACGAGGAAAAAGCACTCAAATGGCTCCAGAACGGAGCTCAAGCTTCCGACACCGTCCGCAACCTTCTGAGCAAGGCTGGCGTGATGAAGAAGTTCCATGAACTGAAGCTGCAGAAATAATGACTGATTGCGAGGGTCCTCTATGGAAGAATTAGTTGCAGTTATTGCTAAGGCTTTAGTGGATCATCCCGAAGATGTGGCGGTGCGGGCCGTCGAGAAGGATCACCTCGTTGTCTATGAACTTTCCGTTCATCCGCAGGATGTCGGCAAGGTGATAGGGAAGCAGGGGCGGATTGCCAAGGCGCTTCGCACCGTGGTCACATCCGCAGCAGTCAAGAGTGAGAAACGCGTCACCGTCGATATTTTATCATGACAAGTTCGCAAAGAGGGGCTGGGGTAACTCCCGGCTCCTCTTTTTAAACATAGAAAGAGATTGGAAAGGAGAACGGCCATGAGCGAAGTTCTGTTAACGGTTGGCAAAATGGTCAATACCCACGGCATCCGCGGCGAAATTAAAGTGCTGTCCCGTACCGATTTCCCCGAGGTCCGGTTCGCTCCGGGCAGCAAGCTGCTGATCTCTCCGGAGACAGGCGGGCGGCTGGAGGTAACCGTGGAGTCGGCCAGAGAGCATAAAGGAATGTATATCGTGAAGCTGGAAGGCGTCACCGATATTAACCAGATCGAGAAGTACAAGGGCAGTCTGGTGCAGGTGCACGGGGATAACCGGGTCGAACTGCCGGAGAATGAGTATTATTTTGACGAAATTATCGGCTGCACGGTGGTGACGGACGAAGCGGAGAACCGTGAACTCGGTGTAATCCGGGAGATTCTGACACCGGGCGCAAACGATGTCTGGGTGGTCAAGCCGCCGAAGGGACCGGATATACTGATCCCGGTTATTCATGACGTCGTGGTGGATGTGGATATTGCCTCCAAGCGCATCAAGGTTCATCTGATGGAAGGCCTGCTGCCATGATCCGGATTGATCTCATTACGCTGTTCCCGGAGATGTGCGAGATGGTGCTGGGGACAAGCATTCTGGGCAAAGCACGTGAGAAAGGCATTGCCGAACTGCAAGCCTTGAATTTCCGCGATTATGCGAACAACAAACATCATTCTGTCGACGACACGCCGTACGGCGGAGGGGGCGGCATGGTGTTGAAGCCGGAGCCGATCTTTGCGGCGGTTGAAGACCTGCTGCACAAGGTCTACACAGATCCGGAGACGGGAAGAACAGTGAGCGGTGAGCCGCACACGGCGCCGTCCGGGCGTCCGCCGCGCATTATTCTGATGTGCCCGCAAGGAAGACGCTACAATCAGGCGATCGCGGAAGAACTGGCGCAGGAGAGCCATCTGATCTTTATCTGCGGCCACTATGAAGGCTACGATGAGCGGATTCGGGAGCATCTGGTGACGGACGAACTATCGATTGGCGACTATGTGCTTACCGGCGGCGAGCTGGCCGCTCTCACTGTGGTGGATTCGGTGGTTCGGCTGCAGCCGGGAGCGCTCGGCAACGAAACGTCGGCGGTAACAGATTCATTCAGCACCGGTCTGCTGGAATATCCGCACTATACGCGTCCTCCGGAGTTCAGGGGCTGGAAGGTGCCCGACATGCTGCTGAGCGGTCATCATGCCAACATTGAACAATGGCGGCGTGAACAAGCGCTGCGCCGTACGCTGGAGCGCCGTCCCGACCTTCTGGAGCAGGCGGAGCTGACGGACAAGGACCTGCGGATGCTGGAGAGAATCAAGGCGGAGACAGGGCTGTCATAAAATATTCACCTCTCGCATAAATTGGTAAAGTGTTCATTTGTGGGGATACGGGGTAATAAGAAGAGGCGCCGTAAATCACAGAGAAGGCTAACCACGCGAAAGGATGAAATGAAACGATGGCAACCAAGACGCAAGACACATATAAACCGGAAATGAATGCAGCACTGAGACCGGCGGAGCCGCTCCGCACCGTAAGCGATATTATCAACTTCTATACCGGCAAGAAGGAAGCTTGAACGGTGATTCGTCCGGTGAAAGACCGTCCGGACCGACAGGCTCGATGACCAACCAATGAATCCGATTCAGCCGTACCCCGGCTGTGCGGCGGCATTGGTTTTTTAATGAAAGGGTTCGGGAAGGAAAGGAGTGTCCATGAAGAGAACGGCAGTATGGGAGAACAATCGAACCTATGGCTCCGAATTGCTGGAAGTCACCTTATCGGGAACTTCACTGCGGGCCCAGAGCACCTTAATCACCTTGGAGGATGCGGTACCTTTGAAGATCGAGTATCAACTCGAGGCTGCGGATGGATGGATGAAGCGGGTACACCTCGAAATTCCTGCACTTAATCGGTCGCTGTATCTGGAAAGCACTCCCGATCATCGGTGGCTGGACTCTGACGGAGAAGAGGCGCTCGAACTGGCCGGTGCGATTGAGGTGGATATTTCATGCACGCCTTTCACCAATTCGCTGCCTATTCGCCGGATCGAGTGGCGCTTGAACCGGCCCGAGGTCTGTCAGATGGTGTACATTAAAGTACCGGAATTGACGCTTCATAAGGTGGAGCAGGTATACACACTGATCGAAGAGAACAACGACTGCCGAAGCTTTGAGTACAGCAGTCCGACGTACCGCGCCACTTTGGAGGTCGACTCGGACGGGCTCGTCAAGGATTATCCCGGTCTGTTCACCCGGAAGTATTGAGGGACAGACATGAAAAAAGACCGTCCGAAGACGGTCTCTCTACCCGTGGCGCTAACCTGCGTGATCCGTATCCCGCGCCACCGCCTGCTGCTTATGCGAAGGCGGCCCGGGTAAGGGATACGTTCGACATATCATAATGGATGTGAACGCACCTCCTT
Organism: Paenibacillus spiritus; assembly: GCF_008710135.1. Classification (GTDB taxonomy): domain Bacteria; phylum Bacillota; class Bacilli; order Paenibacillales; family Paenibacillaceae; genus Paenibacillus_AQ; species Paenibacillus_AQ glufosinatiresistens. The sequence goes on from NZ_VYKK01000005.1 coordinate 167,425, forward strand.
TCCTTGTACGGCCAGTATAGCACAGCTGCGGGCTGAAATCTATCTAAAAATTGAAATAATCGCAAAATCAACTCCAAAAAAGCAGCCGATTCATAGAATCGGCTGCTTCCTGAAGAAAGAATCGGAGTAGCGGGATTCGAACCCACGGCCTCACCCACCCCAAGGGTGCGCGCTACCAGACTGCGCCATACCCCGATGATAAGAAGATATGTATGCTTCGTCGAAGACATTTAGTATTATACCTTAAACGCGCTGAGTGCTGCAAGGGAAAAAAGTGAAGGCGCCCGAGCCGGGCACCTTCTGTCATCCTGCCCGTCAGTGCTGGATATCAATCGCGCCGACGGAAGATACGAGCGTCACTTTAGGGCCGCCGCCGTTAATCTTCTCGGTCCCTTTCTTGGCCCCGGTCACCGAGCCGAGCTCTGCGTCGGTCTTCAAGGTAAAGGCAATACCGGGGTCGAACGAGGCGTGAATAGCGCCGACATCCGCCGTTGCCGTCAAGCTCGCGTCATCCGCCAGAGCGGCGACCTCCACGCTGATCGAGCCGGTATCAGTGCTGAGGCTGGAAGCTCCGTCGATGCCGGCTCCGCTCAACCGGACGATGCCTACGTCACTGGACAGCTGAAAACGACCGCTGACGCCGGACACATCCAGGTTGCCGACATCGGCCGTCAAATCAAAGCGTGCGATAGACGGAGGGACCATCACCGTATACGAGATGGACAAGTTATCATTGCCGTATTTACTGCGGGCCCACTTCCAGATATCCCGGCCGTCCCGGGAGACGGCATGCACGTTGAATCGCTTGCCTTTCTGCTCGATGCGGACAGCGGCCTCGTCGAGAATCTTCTGCTGGGACTCCTGCTTCAGACCGTATACCTTGACTTCCGCCTGTACAAGGATCGAGTCGCCTGATCCGCTGCGAACTTCAATATTGCCGACCGGGTTATCCAGAGCGAGCGTACCACCTGCTACCGCTTGCCGATCGGCCGAGACTGTCCGGCTTGCCGCGGCTTGGTCCAGAGAATCGGCAAGGCCGGCGGCAGCCTGATTGGCTGCGTCCTTCGCGACTTGCCCGGCCTGCTCCGCAACAGCGGAGCCGATGCCCTCTACAGCCTGATTAACTTCTTCACTTATCCGTCCAGCCGCACTTCCGGCCTGCCCGCCGATCTCATTGACGGCCTGGTTCACCTGTTCCTCCACGCTTACCGAAGAGGCAGGTGTGCCGTTCTCGCTGTCATTGCGGCCTCTAAGCTCGGTACAGCCTGATACGATAACCGCGAACACTAGGGCTGCGGCGAGAAAGGGACGATTGGGATAACGCTTCATGACGTTCCTCCTGTCTGTGTTAGCTCCATGATGCCAAGGGTTCCAAAGATGTATGTATGCTATGTCTATTGTAAAGGCTGGTAAAAAGATGAAAAAGAGACCTTAGACGGTATTCTTCCTAGACCTTAGGCGGGGCCTACTTGTGCGGCTGCGGGGGGTTCATTATAATGGAAGAAACCCGGATGGGGTCTTGACGGTTGGACCATTCTCAAGCAGAAAGGAACCTGCCTATGACTTATTTGCTGATTGCTGTACTGCTGCTGGCAATCGCGGGAGTAATGATCTTCCTGCGTAAACAGGGCGTCCCGCCGCACAGCGTACAAGAAGAGACGAATCGGAAAGTCATCCCGCTTGATCGGCACAGGCAGCTCCGGTCCAAACCGGAGGAACAGCCCTGCTCCTCCTGCAAACGGAAGAACGGCAAACTGATTTTCTACGCGCAGGACAATGGATCGGTAGTCGGATTATGCCGGGATTGCCGGGATAAGGCCAAGAAGCGGGATATGCTGCCGCTCTAGAACAAATGTCTTTTTTATGAGGAAATAGGCTTGCCCGGAGATTTAGAATATGATAGAATAATTTTTGTTGTGAATACGGTGGTCCGCTGCGGATAATGAGGGAGAGCACGGCTCTCCGGAAGAGGCATGAACACCTGTACGGGAAGGAGGAAATCCTTAATGAATATCCTGCAACAGATTACGCAAGAGCAGCTTCGCAAAGATATCCCGAGCTTTCGCCCGGGCGACACGCTGAAGGTGCATGTTAAGGTAATTGAGGGCACACGTGAACGCATCCAGCTGTTCGAAGGCGTTGTGATCAAGCGTCACGGCGGCGGCATCAGCGAGACTTTTACAGTACGTAAAATCTCTTACGGTGTCGGCGTTGAAAGAACATTCCCGCTGAACTCGCCGAAGATCGATAAGATCGAAGTGACACGTCACGGTAAAGTTCGTCGTGCCAAGCTGTACTACCTGCGCGAACTGCGCGGTAAAGCTGCCAGAATTAAAGAAATCCGTCGCTAATCCGGCGGTAAGGGGGAGGGCTTGGTTACAAGCCCTTTTCGTTTATCCAAAATATCCGATGCGAGGCGCTCGCCTTGCATAGATGAAATAAGACGGCATACCAGCCCCACCTGCGTGGGGTTCTTTAACGCCTGCGGGATTGGAAACCCTGCTTGCACTTGTGATATGCTGAAGTGTAGGAAAGTGAGAGGATGGAAAGGACGGTGAACCATGCAGCAGGATCAATTGCAGCAGGAACCGGGAGAAGGCGGCGAGATCGCCGAACGGCGGCCTCCCAAGAAGAAGAATGAGGTGCTGGAGTGGATCAAAGCCATCGCCATCGCGCTGGTGCTGGTCATTCTGATACGCTGGCTGCTCTTCAAGCCGTTTATTGTGGACGGTCCGTCGATGAAGCCCAGTTTTCATACCGGCGAGCGGGTAATCGTGAATGAAATTCTGTACAAATTCCGTGAACCGGAGCGGGGAGAAGTGATCGTCTTCCATGTGCCGCAGGAAGGCCGGGACTTTATCAAGCGCGTCATTGGCGTTGCGGGAGATAAGGTTCAGGTGGAAGGAGACGTCGTTACCGTCAACGGCAAGCCGATCGACGAGCCGTATCTCAAGAAGGCTCTGGAACAGGCGCATGAGAACAACCAGCTGTGGAACGATAAAAACTTCCCGAACGAAACGTTCCCGAACGGCACGGTTCCGGACGGACATGTCTTCGTAATGGGGGACAACCGCTCGGACAGCACGGACAGCCGGATGATCGGCTATGTGTCGCTGGATGAGATCGTAGGTCGCGCGGATCTGGTCTTCTGGCCGCTCAAGGATTTCACTTGGATCAAGCATTAACCATGAATCGAATACCCAAGGAGGCATACGGCATTGACCATTCAATGGTTCCCCGGTCATATGACCAAAGCCCGGAGGCAGATTGAAGAGAAGCTGAAGCTGATCGACGTTGCCATCGAGCTGCTCGACGCCCGTCTGCCGCTGTCCAGCCGCAATCCGATGATTGACGATATTCTGCGGGACAAGCCCCGTCTGATTATTCTGAACAAGGCCGATCTGGCCGACCCGGAGAGCACACGGAAGTGGATCGCGTATTTCAAGGCGGAAGGCCATGCGGTTCATCCGGTGGATGCGTCAACGGGCACCGGCGTGAAGGAGATCCCGGATCAGGTCCGTCTGCTCCTTAAGGAGAAGATCGACAGGCAGATTGCCAAGGGTATCAACCCCAGGGCGATGCGGGCGCTGATTGTCGGCATCCCAAATGTGGGCAAATCCACGCTGATTAACCGGATGGCGGGACGCAATATTGCGGTGACGGGCGACCGTCCCGGTGTAACGAAGGGCCAGCAGTGGATCAAGACGGGCGACAGTCTGGAACTGCTCGATACGCCCGGAATTCTGTGGCCGAAATTCGAAGATCAGAGCGTAGGCTACCGTCTGGCGATTACCGGGGCGATCAAGGAAGAAATCCTCAATGTGGAGGACATTGCCTTCTACGCCGTGAAGTATTTGCTGAACGATTACGGCGACCGGTTCAAGGAGCGCTTTGGGATTGACAAGCTGCCGGAGGACACCGAGAATCCGGATGAGATTGTAGCGGTCATGGAGGCCGTTGGACGCAAGCGGGGCTGCCTGGTGAGCGGAGGACGGGTCGATCTGGAAAAAGCGTCGCGCGCGCTGCTGCATGAGCTGCGCGCCGGCAAGCTCGGCCGCTTCACGCTGGAAACGCCGTAAGAAGCGTATAGAACCGCCGCCGGGCGATGAACCGGCGCAATTGGACCCGAACAACCGTGCTCCCTCAGGAGAGCGCGGTTTTTTTGTGCGGGAAAAGTGCTGGCGTTCTTTGGATGGATGTACGGGCTGGCGTCGTGTGGTAAGCTGGAAGAGAGAGCAAGGATTCGAAGCGGGTCCGTTAGACGACTCGAGGAAACGGGGAGAACACACTTGAAGAAGAGCATGGAACCGGAAATGGAAATCGACCGGCTGGCTTACGAGAAAGAATGCTGGAGCCTGTCTTATCGAAGAATTGCCGGAGTAGATGAGGTGGGCAGGGGCTGTCTGTTCGGCGACGTGGTCGCAGCGGCGGTGATTCTGCCCGAAGGACTGGTCATAGAGGGCGTTGATGATTCCAAGAAGCTGTCGGCCAAGAAACGGGACAGCCTGTATGAACAGATTATGGAGCAGGCGCTGGCGGTAGGCGTGGGGTTCGTGGATGCCGGAAGGATCGACGAAATCAACATCAAGCAGGCTGCCCGGCTGGCGATGCGCCAAGCGGTGCTGGCTCTGGGAGAAGAGCCGGATTATTTGCTGGTCGATGCCGAGACGGTAGATCTGTCGCTGCCGCAGAAGGCGATTATCAAAGGAGATGCCAATAGCCAGTCCATCGCTGCAGCTTCCATCGTGGCGAAGGTTACGCGGGACAGGCTCTGCGAGGGGGCCTGGGACGAGATGTATCCGGAATATGGAATCTCTGTACATAAAGGCTACGCCACCAAGCTGCACCGGGAGAAGCTTGCGGAACTTGGGCCGACGCCCCTGCACCGGCGCAGCTTTCTGGGGCGGATTGCGGCTGAGCAGATGACGTTGTTCTAGCTTCAGCGGGAAGGGTGCGAAGCCGATATAAGGGAGAGAAAGCGGAAGGAGGAGAGGGAGTATGAACATCGGTTCGTTGATTCGCGGTCTTCTGGGCGACAGCAAGCCGGGCGAACCCAAGTCGCTGGAGCTTCGCGAAGGCCAGGTCGTGCGCGGCGTCGTCTTGAACGTATCGGAGACAGGCCGGGAAGCGGTTGTTCAGATTCAGGGAACGCCGGTTCGGGCCGAACTGGAGACGCCGCTGCAGCCTGGCCAGACCTTGTCGCTTCAGGTCGGCGCGCCCGGCGAAGCGGGACTCCCGGTACTGAAGGCGGTTCCCGATTCGGCCGCCGCCGCTGCCATGAGCGTAGGAGACGCCCTAGAAGCCCTCGGACTTGCGAATGAGCGCGAAGGAAAAGCCATTCTGGATGTAATGCGCGGAGCCCAGCTTCCGCTGGATAAGGAGACGGCAGGGCGGCTTAGTCAGCTCCTTGCCTCCAAGCCGGGTCCGATTCCGGTCTCCCAGTGGCTGGAGGCGGCGGCCGTATCGCTTAAGCGGGGTCTGCCGCTGACCGCAGAGACGGTAAAGGGGCTTCAGCAGGCGATCTTCGGTCCGCGCCTGCATGAGCTTCTTGCGAAACTGGAGCATGAACTGGAGCAGTGGGCATCCGGCGATTTGCCGGATGAACAGGCGCCTCAGCTCCGCGGAAATGAAGCTGCGGTGCGGCCGTCGGCACAGCCGGCCTCCGGGACACAGCCCGGAGCCGTAGGGGAGGCAGTCGCCCGGGCGGCCGTGAGCGACGCGGGGCTTCCGGCAGCCTCCGCCGGTCAGCCGTCGCCGCGAAGCGTGCAGGGCGCAGCGGGAGGGCCGGGCGGAGCCTCCGGTGCGGCAGCGGCTGCCGCGGCTGCCCAGGTTGGAGAAGGAACGGTCCGGGCAGAGAATGCCGGGAGCCCGGCGGCTTCTGCCGGAAATCCAGGCGTCTCCGGCGGGCAGTCTCCGCCAATGCCGGAGAGCGCCTTGACCGGGGAGGCCGCAGGTCCGGCCGCTGAACCGGAAGCGCCGTCTCCCGGAGGATCGGCCCCCCGTCAAGCGGCCGCGCCTGAAGGACAGCGGACGCCGGAATCCGGCGGGGAGGCCGGATCTTCCGTGTCCCGGCCTATGTCCGGCGGGGTCCCGGAGACGGGGACGACGGCGGGCACGGCGGTTCCGGTGGGCCGGGACAGCGCTCCGCGAGGCGCGGATTCTGCTGCCGCCGCGCCCGGCGCTGCCCTCCCGGGAGCGCCTGCGGGCGATGCGGCTTCGGATAGCGCCGGCGCTCCGGCAGGGCGCTCAATGGAAGCCGCCCGAGCGGACCAGGCGCCGCCTGCGCCCGCGGGCCGCGCAGCCGCGGGGTCCGATCCCGCCGCCGCTGCGCGAGGCGGCGCGGGGAACCCCGCCGTGCCTGCGGGCGGCGGGGGAGACGCCCTGCTGGCGAAGCTGCAGGGCGTGCTGGCGGAGCTGCGGCGGACGCAGCCGCAGCTTGAAAGCGACCGGCCGCCGGGGGAACCGGCGGCCGCTGCCGGCGGCGGGCGCGCCTCCGCCGCCGGCGCAGACGCGCCTGCCCACGCCGATGGCGCGTGGGTGGCGCGCGTGCTGAAGCTGCTCGGCGCGGAGCACGAGCAGCAGGCGGTCCGCGGGCTCGCCGCGGACCCGGGGCAGAGCCCGGCAGCGGCGCAGCCGGGCGGACCGGCGGCCGCCGCTGCGGACGGCGGCCTCAAAGGCACGCTGCTGCAGCTTCTGGGCAGCAGCGATGTGCCGGCGGCGGTCAAGGAGACCGCCGGGCAGCTCGTTCAGCAGCTGACGGGACAGCAGCTGCTGCTGAACACCGACCGGACGACGCCGTTCGCCCAGGTGACGCTGTTCCTGCCGCTGCGCGGGCCGGACGGAGAGGAGACCGCTTCGGTTCAGATCCAGTCCCGGCGCGGACGCAAGGGCGAACTGGACGCATCCAATTGCCGGCTCTGGTTCGACCTGGACATGAAGCGGCTGGGACAGACGCTGGTGGATGTGCAGGTCGTGGACCGGATTGTCAGCCTGAGGCTGCATAATGATCTGGCATGGGTGCAGGAAGCCTTCGAAGAATCGCGCGAAGACATCCGGGCCGCGGTTGAGAACATCGGCTATCAGTTGTCCGGGTTTAGAACGGAAGGGCTGCCCGTCCCCGCAGAGAAGACAGGCACGCCCGCCGGGCTGAACGGCGGCGTGGCCGAGTATACGCCCGAGTCCTACAAAGGAGTGGATTATCGGATATGAAGGACCGGCCGGAAGAAACAGGTCCCTCTCTTTTACAGAAGAAGGCGGTGGCCTTGAAATACGTCCCCGGCCAGACCGAAGCTCCGGTTGTGGTCGCCAAGGGGAAAGGCCATCTGGCAGAGGCGATACTGCAGAGGGCCAAAGAGAACGGGGTAGCGGTGCAGGAGGATGCCTCTCTGGTAGAAGTCCTCTCCAAGCTGGATCTGGATCAGCAGATTCCATCCGAGCTGTACCAGCTCGTTGCCGAGATTCTGAGTTATGTCTATCGCAGCGATGCGGAGGCGGGAAGAAGGCGGGACTCTTGAAGATCAAGGCGAACGGTACGGGCGGAGGCGACTGCCTCAGGCGGGAGCAGCCGCGCCGGGACCGAATGGATGGACGCCGGATGAAGGGCCAGGCGGGAGAAGATGCCGCCGAACAGTACCTGCGTTCCCGCGGATACCGGATTATCAAACGGAATTGGCGCTGCCGGGCCGGAGAGCTGGACCTCATTGCGGAGCTGAAGGGTGTGACGGTCTTTGTAGAAGTCCGCACACGCAGCGGCGGTTCGCTGCTGGGTACTCCCGAAGAGTCGGTAGACGTCCGCAAGCAGCACCGGGTGCGGCGGGCCGCGTCCATGTTTTTGCATGCTAGCGGCGGGGCGGAGCGGCCCGTATCCTTTGACGTCATTGCCGTAAGGCTGGAGGACGGGATGCGGGTGGCTTCGCTTCATCATATCCGGGATGCCTTCTGACAGGGCGATGCGAAGGTGGCGGCTCGGCGGCTTAAGTGTCAGGCCGGACAGGAAGTGGGTATAGATGTAGTATACTTCTTGCGTCACCAGGAGGAGGGCTGGCACCATGGATCAGGATCCATCGAAGATTGAAGTCCGTTTTACATGCAAAACATGCAAACAGGATATCACCATTACGTTTATGGATAGCCCGGTCTCCTCTGTAAGCTGCTCGGACTGTGGACAGGTATATACGGTGATGCGCCCGGCAGTTGCCGATGAGATATTGTTCGACTGGGAGAATGAAGCCATGTTCCAGAAGTTCCGCGCTGACCAGTCCGAGAACAGCAACGAGAGTCTCATGTCCTTAATTATTAAGGTCATTGAACAGCTGACATGGAGAGACCAGGGCAACGGTCAGGTCGAAGCGATCAAGATGATGCGCAACTGGCTGATCGAGAATGAAAGTGTTCCCATGCTGTCCGAGCTGATTAAGACGAGGAGCGACAACCGCCCTTATCCTAAACGCGACTTTCGCAGCTAACCGGCGCGGGACGACGGTATTCGCTGCTTCGGCAGTGAATACCGGATACATAGAAGCGGGATGGAGGAAGGATCAAAATGGCAGACGTATTTTTCACCTCAGACCATCATTTTGGCGACCGGTCTATTCTGGATGTGGAATCCAGGCCGTTCCCGGGTGTGCCGGAGATGAACGAAGTCATGGTCGCCCGCTGGAATGAGACGGTAACGCCGGAAGACCGGGTCTACCATCTGGGAGATTTCTCGGTGCTGGATCAGGAGGAGACCCGGCGGGTCGTGTCTCGTCTGAACGGCTACAAGATTCTAATCCTCGGCAATCATGACCGCGAGCACGGACGCACCCGTTCCTGGTGGCTTGACGCCGGATTCCAGGAAGCCCACGAGACGGGGCTGATCTATCAGAACTTCTTTCTGCTGACCCACGAACCGCTCTATATGAATAAGCATATGCCTTTTGTAAATGTGCACGGTCATATTCACGGGCAAAAATACGCAGACAAACAGCATTTCAACGTCTGCGTCGAACATTGGAATTATCGCCCGGTGTCGTTCGGTGAGATGCGGCGTATTCTGGCAGGAGAGATAAAGTGAAGATTGCAACCATAGACGTCTCATGCGGGTTGATCAAGCCGAAGAAGCTGCCTTGGGCCAACAGGTTCCCAGGCAGCTTTTTGGTGCATGCCTCTTCGTTAGGGCACTGCTTTATTCTGCGTTATTCTACTCCTCCTCATGCCCCTTCCGGTCCAGTATCCGATACTGCAGCGCCTCCGCAATATGGGAGGGGGCGATGTCTGCTGCTTCTTCCAGATCGGCGATCGTGCGGGCGACCTTCAGGATGCGGTCGTAGGAGCGCAGGCTCAGGCCTAGCGTCTCCATAAGGTCCTGGAGCCGGGCCTCCCCATCTCTGCCGGGGGAAGCGTACTGCTGCAGCGCAGAGCCCGACAGCTCGCTGTTCCAGGAGAAAGGCCGCCCGGCGTAGCGGGCCAGCTGCATGCGCCGGGCCCGCTCGACGGCTGCCCGCATATCGGCGGTGCTCATCGCAGGCTCGGCGGCAGTGGCGGCGGAATCCCGGGGACGGGGAACATCGACCTGGAGGTCGATGCGGTCCAGCAGCGGGCCGGAAATCCGGGAGCGGTAGTGGGCAATGCGCGCCGTGGAACAGGTGCAGCGGAGGTGGGGGTGATTGCTCCCGAGAAGTCCGCAGTGGCAGGGGTTCATGGAAGCCGCCAGCAGGAAATGAGCCGGATAGGTAAAAGAAGCCCTTGCCCGGCTGATTGTCACCAGACGGTCCTCCAGCGGCTGGCGCAGGGATTCCAGCACTCCGCGCGGAAATTCGGGCAGTTCGTCGAGGAAGAGAACGCCCCGGTGAGCAAGGCTGACCTCACCCGGTTTCGGAATACTGCCGCCTCCGATGATGCCTGCGGCAGAGATCGTATGATGCGGCGACCGAAAAGGACGGCTGCGCAGCAAGCCTTGGCCGGGTTCCCGGAGCAGACCGGCAGCGCTGTAGATTCTCGTCGCCTCCAATGCCTCCGTCTCGGTGAGCGGAGGGAGAATGCCGGCCAGCCGTTTGATCATCATGGTCTTGCCGGTACCGGGAGGGCCAAGAAGCAGAATATTGTGCATCCCGGCGGCCGCGATGGTCAGCGCGCGCTTGGCCTGATGCTGGCCCCGGACGTCGCTGTAGTCTTCTGCCGGCTCCAGTCCACTTCCTGCACCGGAAGATGAGGGGACAGGGTGGTAGCGCAAATGCTCCAGTGACCGGAGAACAAGCGGCTGGGACACAGAATGCAGCGGCCCGCTCTCGTAGACCGGGAATGGGAGTGCTTCACTGGAGACCGGGAACTGCCCGATTCCGCTGATCTCCAAGCCGCCGGACGCTAAGCCGGGAGCGGACGATTCACCGGCCGGTTCGGAGTCCGCTAGTTCTTTCAGGTGGTTCAGCGCATATATCTGCATGCCCGAGACCAGCGCGGCCTCCGCCGCATTGCTTCTGGGGAGCAGTACGGCGTTCAGGCCGCAGCTCCGCGCAGCCGCAACCATCGGCAGGACCCCGGTGACCGGGCGGAGGCTGCCGTCCAGCGCCAGCTCGCCGATCAGCAGCAGCCGGTCGGGCTCCGGAAGAACGAGCTGGCCGCTGGCGGCGAGAAGTCCGAGCGCGATGGCCAGGTCAAAGGCAGAGCCTTCTTTTCGCAGGTCTGCAGGGGCCAGGTTAATCGTAATCCGCTGCTGCGGGTAGCGGTAGCCGCAGTTCTTGACCGCAGCGCGGACGCGTTCAACCGCCTCCCGAATGGCGGAGTCCGGCAGTCCGATAATATGGGTCTGGGGCAGACCGCTCGACAAATCCACCTCGACCTGAATCATCACCCCTTCGATGCCGTACAGACAAGCGCTGTTCAACGTTCCGTACATGACAAAAACACCCTCTCTTCTGTAAAGTGTCCAGAAAAGGGGTGCTTCCGCCATTCTCCGCCGGTTCTCTGCAAGAACCGCAAAAACTTTCCTTCATTATATAACCGGCTTCTCCCAAAAATCAAATCAGAGAACTTCGATCTCCACCGCAATGTTGCCGCGGGTAGCGCGGGAATACGGGCAGGCTGCATGGGCGCCTTCCACCAGCTTCTCGGCCGTCTCGCGATCAACGCCTGAGACCAGCACCGCCAGCTTCACGCCGATGCCGAAGCCGCCGTCTTCCACCTTGCCGAAGCTGACCGTAGCCGTTACTTCGCTGCCCTCGATCTTCGTCCGGCTCATCCGGGCCACCATGTTCAGCGCACTGTCGAAGCAGGCCGCATAACCGGCTGCGAACAGCTGTTCAGGATTGGTCCCTTCTCCGCCGGCTCCGCCCATCTCACGGGGGGTAGAAATCTTGTGGGAGAAGACCGGGGAAGCGGATTCGACATAGCCGTCGCGGCCGCCGACAGCCTTAACCGTGGTTTCGTACATTTTTTGCTGAATGGTCATCATGGGTTCTTCGCTCCAATTCATTTTAGTAAATTATATTTTACACAATCTAATTTATCATAATAAAAGAAAATGTCAATTCATTTTTTGCTATTATCATGAATTCCGTCCGCATTTATGATATGATCGTCATAAGAAAGCAGGTGACCATAATGGATGAAAAAACAACAACGCCCGAACTGCTGCTGGATAATCAGCTATGCTTTACCATTTATGCTTGCTCTCGTGAAATCACGAAGCTGTATCAGCCTTATCTGGACACGCTCGGCGTAACGTATTCGCAGTATCTGGTGCTCCTTGTGCTGTGGGAGAAGAAGCAGTGCACGGTCAAGGAACTCGGCGCAGAGCTTTATCTGGATTCCGGGACCCTGACGCCGCTTCTCAAGCGCCTTCAGGCTGCGGGACTCATCAACCGTGACCGGTCGCTCGAAGACGAGCGCAAAGTGCTTATTACTCTCACCGACACCGGTTGGGCCCTTCAGGAGAAGGCAAGGGAGATCCCCGGCAAAATTGCCGAAGGAACCATGCTGTCCGAGGAGGAATTCGGAGCGCTGCTGTGCCAGTTCAAGGACCTTCTGGGCCGGGTACATCAGGCGAATTTCAAGTCTCCATCCAAGGTGTGAGGTTCTGTCTATAAAATCAATCGCGTTTTGATATGAAATCATGCGAAAATGTATGTATAAAGATCGACAACTTTTTGAGGTAAGCGTTTTTAAATCATGTTACAATATTCTCGGCTTCAGGTGACTCTCAACCTGTTCCGGGAGTATTGGCATGGCTACATATCTTCTCCCGGACCTGACCTTGCGGCAATCAAAACGGAATGCGGAATGAACGGCAGGCAGCCTGCCGCGATCCCGCAACACTTTAGGAGGCTTCCGTCAATGAATATCCACGAGTACCAGGGAAAAGAAGTGCTTAAGAAGTACGGCGTTGCCGTACCGAACGGCAAAGTCGCTTATACGGTGGAAGAAGCGGTTGCTGCGGCGCAGGAGCTTGGCAGTCCGGTAACGGTCGTGAAGGCGCAGATCCACGCCGGCGGCCGGGGTAAAGCCGGAGGCGTGAAGGTCGCGAAGAATCTGGATGAAGTCCGCAGCTATGCGGGAGAAATTCTGGGCAAGACGCTGGTTACCCACCAGACGGGACCGGAAGGCAAAGTGGTCAAACGCCTGCTGATTGAAGAAGGCTGCCAGATTGTCAAGGAGTACTACATCGGTCTTGTGGTGGACCGCGGAACCGGACGCGTCGTGCTGATGGGTTCGGAAGAAGGCGGCACGGAGATTGAGGAAGTGGCTGCCGAGCATCCGGAGAAGATTTTTAAGCAGGTCATTGATCCGGCCGTCGGACTTCAGCCTTTTCAAGCGCGGGAGCTGGCCTACGGAATTGGCATTCCAAAAGAATTGACGAATAAAGCGGTCAAGTTTATGCAAGCGCTGTATTCCGCATTTGTGGATAATGACTGCTCCATTGCCGAGATCAATCCGCTTGTCGTTACAGGCGACGGAGAGGTGCTGGCGCTGGATGCCAAGCTGAACTTTGATTCCAATGCGCTGTTCCGCCATAAGGACATTCTCGCTCTGCGGGACCTGGAGGAAGAGAACGAGAAGGAGATTGAAGCGTCCAAATATGACCTCAGTTATATAGCCCTGGACGGGAACATCGGCTGCATGGTCAACGGTGCAGGTCTGGCTATGGCTACAATGGATATTATCAAATATTACGGCGGCGAACCGGCCAACTTCCTGGACGTAGGGGGCGGCGCGACGGCGGAGAAGGTAACGGAAGCCTTCAAGATCATTTTGTCCGACGATAAGGTGAACGGAATCTTCATTAATATTTTTGGAGGCATCATGCGCTGCGACGTGATCGCGAGCGGTGTGGTGGAAGCGGCGGGACAGCTGGGACTCACCAAGCCGCTCGTTGTCCGTCTGGAGGGTACGAATGTCGGATTGGGCAAGGAAATTCTGGCCGGCTCCGGGCTGAATATCGTTTCGGCCGATTCCATGGCGGACGGGGCCCGTAAAATTGTGGCTCTGGTGCAGTAGGCGGATGATTCGCTGCGTATTTTACCAACCTTAAGGGGATGTGACGTTGAATGAGCATTCTTGTCGATAAGCATACGAAGGTGATTACACAGGGGATTACGGGATCTACGGGTCTCTTCCATACCAAGGGAGCGCTTGATTACGGTACCCGGATGGTCGGCGGGGTAACGCCCGGAAAAGGCGGAACGAATGTCTCCATTACACTCGACAACGGCAGCGAAGTTACCCTTCCGGTCTTTGATACCGTGAAGGAAGCCAAGGCGGCGACAGGCGCTACGGCGAGCGTGATTTATGTGCCGCCGGCGTTCGCCGCCGACTCGATTATGGAAGCAGTCGATGCCGAGCTTGACCTGGTGATCTGTATTACGGAAGGGATTCCGGTGCTGGATATGGTCAAGGTCAAACGCTATATGGAAGGCCATTCCACGGTATTGATCGGACCTAACTGTCCGGGCGTCATTACACCGGGCGAATGCAAGATCGGCATTATGCCGGGCTATATTCATATGCCGGGTTATGTGGGCGTCGTCTCCCGAAGCGGGACGCTGACGTATGAAGCGGTGCATCAGCTGACTTCGCGCGGAATCGGCCAGTCCTCGGCAGTCGGCATCGGCGGCGATCCGGTCAAAGGCTCGGAATTCATCGATATCCTGAAACGCTTCAATGACGATCCGGGCACCAAGGCCGTAATTATGATCGGCGAAATCGGGGGGACGGCGGAGGAAGAGGCGGCCGAATGGATCCGCGAGCATATGACCAAGCCGGTTGTCGGTTTCATCGGCGGAACGACTGCTCCTCCGGGGAAGCGGATGGGCCACGCCGGAGCGATCATCTCGGGCGGGAAAGGGACGGCGGCGGAGAAGATCGCGGTGCTTGAAGCCTGCGGCATCCGGGTGGCTCCAACTCCGGCTGAAATGGGCGCAACGCTTGTCGAAGTGCTGGAAGAGCAGGGCATTCTCAACGCCTGCACGACACATTGATTCCGGCAGGCCATTGATGGAACGGTTTATTCGAGTATAATGGAAGCAAGAGGTAAGCAACCTTTCATTCCCCGCGCGGGAGGAGAGGTTGCTTTTTTGCGTTGGATGACTTGTTAAGACCATTTGAAGGAGGCCATGAAATGAATCGCAGCGAATTGCTGTTTGGACTGCATGAAATGGAAGGGATCGGCTGGGCCAGCCTGAACCGGATTGTGCGATGCGGGATGCTGACCGAAGCGTCTTTCTCTTGCTCGGAAAAGGAATGGCTCGGAATTGGGCTTCCGCCTGCGGCGGCGGACCGTCTGGCGAAGCAGTGGTCGCCGGACTGGATCGCCCGCCGGCTGGAGCTGCTGGAGGCTTCCGGGTACCGCTATCTTGCCGTCACGGATGAAGCGTATCCGTTCCGGCTGCGCGAAGCGGCCGAGCCGCCTTGGGTGCTCTATCTCCGCGGCCGGACCGAACTGCTGACACGGCCTTCCATTGCCATGGTCGGTACCCGGGCTCCGACCGTCTACGGCCGCCGGGTCGGAGAAGCATTGGCCTCGGCGCTCTCGGCCAAGGGGATGACGATTATCAGCGGGTTGGCCCGCGGGATCGACAGCATCTGCCATGAAGCGGCTCTGCCGGGACCGGGCGGCACGATTGCCGTCATGGCGACGGCAATCGACAAAATTTATCCGCCCGAGAATCGGAGCCTGCTGCGGGCTATTAAGCGGGAGGGCCTGGTGGTCAGCGAATACCCGATCGGAACGAAGAGCCATCCGGGTCTCTTCCCCCGGCGCAACCGCATTATCGCGGGACTTGCGCTCGGGACGGTGGTGGTGGAGGCGGACAGCCGGAGCGGTTCCCTGATTACAGCGGACGCGGCGCTGGAGGCGGGACGCGATGTTTTTGCCGTGCCGGGACCGATCACTTCTCCCAAGAGCCGGGGCTCGAACGATCTGCTGAAACAGGGGGCGAAGCTGGTCTCAAGCCCGGAAGATATCTGGGAGGAATACCGCGAACCCTGGCTCCGGACACTGCCCGGAGAGGGGGCGGGCAAGGCGGACGGAGGACCAACAGGCGAAGGGGGAACGCTCGCTCTGGACGAAAACAATTTGACAAGTGAGGAGTCCCAACTATACCATATACTGCATCAGGGCCCCTTTACTTTCGACGAACTGCTGGGCCGGAGCGGGTATGATTTTGGACTTTTGCATTCGCTTCTGCTATCTTTAATCATAAAAAAAGCGGTGGTTCAATTACCGGGCGCTACTTATAAAATCGTATAAAAGAGGAAGCGTTAATTTTACGAGGAGGACGAACCTGTGGCGGATTCACTGGTCATTGTCGAGTCGCCGGCGAAGGCGAAGACGATCGGCAAATACCTGGGCAGCAAATATATTGTCAAAGCATCCATGGGACATATTCGGGATTTGCCCAAAAGCCAGACCGGGGTGGAAGTCGAGAACAACTTTAATCCCAAATACATTACCATTCGGGGCAAAGGCTCTGTACTGAAAGAACTTAAGGACGCCAGCAAGAAAGTCAAGAATGTCTATCTGGCGGCTGACCCGGACCGCGAAGGAGAGGCTATCGCCTGGCATCTGGCCCATGCGCTGGATTTGGACGATACCCAGGAATGCCGGGTAGTGTTCAACGAAATCACGAAGCAGGCGGTCAAGGATGCGTTCAAGACGCCGCGCAAAATCAACATGAATCTCGTCAACGCCCAGCAGGCGCGCCGGATTCTCGACCGACTGGTCGGCTATCAGATCAGCCCCTTATTATGGAAGAAAGTCAAAAAAGGACTGTCTGCGGGCCGGGTTCAATCGGTGGCCGTCAAGATTATCATGGACCGGGAGAATGAAATTTCGGCATTTGTGCCAGAGGAGTACTGGAGCATCACCGCCCGCCTTGGGATCAAGGATTCCGTGTTCGAAGCGAAGTTCCATAAGATGAACGGTGTGAAAAAGGAACTTGGCCGCGAGAGCGACGTCCAGGAAGTGCTGAAGGCGATTGAAGGCGCCGATTTCATAGTCGGCGAAGTGAAAGAGAAGGAGCGTCAGCGTCATCCTTCCGCTCCCTTCACGACGAGTTCGCTTCAGCAGGAAGCGGCGCGCAAGCTCGGCTTCCGGGCGTCGAAGACCATGTCCGTGGCACAGCAGCTCTATGAGGGCGTCGAGCTGGGCAAGGAAGGAACGGTCGGTCTGATTACGTACATGCGTACCGACTCGACGCGAATTTCCACAACGGCGCAGGATGAGGCTAAAGAGCTGATCGTAGGCAAGTACGGCGAGAAATTCGCCCCGGAAACACCGCGGCAGTATTCCAAAAAAGCGGCCGGGGCCCAGGATGCCCATGAAGCCATCCGGCCCACATCCGTTCTTCGGGAACCGGACAGCGTCAAAGAGTATTTGAGCCGCGATCAGTTCCGGCTCTACAAGCTCGTCTGGGAGCGGTTTGTCAGCAGCCAGATGTCGTCTGCTGTGCTCGATACGCTCTCGGTGGACATTCAGGCAGGGCCGGCGGTCTTCCGGGCCGTCGGTTCCAAGGTATCCTTCCCGGGCTTCATGAAGGTATACGTCGAGGGCAACGACGACGGTACGACCGAGGAAGATAAATATCTGCCCCCGCTCGCGGCCGGAGACCGGCTGGAGCGCCGCGAAGTCGAGCCGAAGCAGCATTTCACCCAGCCGCCGCCGCGCTATACGGAAGCCAGACTGGTGAAGACGCTCGAGGAACTGGGCATTGGCCGTCCGAGCACGTATGCGCCGACGCTGGAGACGATCCAGAAACGCGGCTATGTGGCCATTGAAGAGAAGAAATTCATGCCGACCGAGCTTGGCGAACTGATCATTGAACAGATGGAGCAGTTCTTCCCCGAGATTCTCGATGTGGAGTTCACGGCCCATATGGAGGAAGATCTTGACCATGTCGAGGAAGGCTCCGAGGATTGGGTGGAAGTGCTCGCTGAATTCTACGGGCCGTTCAAGAAGCGTCTGGATGTAGCGGAAGAAGAAATGAAGGAGATTGAAATCGTTGACGAGGTCTCCGACGAGCTCTGCGAGAAATGCGGAAGCCCGATGGTCTACAAGCTGGGCCGGTTCGGCAAATTCCTGGCCTGCTCGGGCTTCCCGGACTGCCGCAACACGAAGCCGATCATCAAGGATATCGGAGTCGGCTGCCCGAAATGCGGCGAAGGCAAGGTGGTGGAGCGGCGGAGCAAGAAGGGACGCGTCTTCTACGGATGCGACCGGTACCCGGAATGTGATTTTGTCTCGTGGGACCGGCCGTCTGCCAAGTCTTGTCCCGAATGCGGCGCGTGGATGGTGGAGAAACGCAGCAAGCAGGGCGTGAAGCTGCAATGTACGTCCTGCGATCATACGGAGATGGTGGAAGAAGCCGATGATGAGGCGGCGGAATAAGGCATTTGCGATTTAATGGAGGGTACACATCTTGAGTCAATCAACGAAGCAGAGAACAACCGCTCCGGTAACCGTTATCGGAGCAGGCCTGGCGGGCAGCGAAGCCGCCTGGCAGATCGCGTCACAGGGCGTGCCGGTACGCCTGTACGAAATGCGGCCGGTCGTGAAGACGCCGGCCCACCATACGGACAAGTTCGCCGAGCTGGTCTGCAGCAATTCGCTCCGGGCGAACGGCTTGGGCAACGCGGTTGGAGTGCTCAAAGAGGAAATGCGGCGGCTCGGATCGCTCGTCCTCGGCGCTGCCGACCGCAACGCGGTTCCGGCCGGCGGCGCGCTGGCCGTTGACCGGGACGGTTTTTCCGGAGAAATTACCGATACGCTGCATAATCATCCCCTGGTTGAAGTTATACATGAAGAGGTAGGGCGAATTCCGGCGGAAGGCATTGTAGTCATTGCCACCGGACCTCTGACTTCGCCGGAGTTGTCCGCCGAGATCGGCAGATTGCTGGGCGAAGAGTACTTCTACTTCTATGATGCGGCGGCGCCGATCGTGGAGAAGGATTCCATCGACATGAGCAAGGTCTATCTCGCCTCCCGGTATGACAAGGGAGAAGCGGCTTACCTGAACTGCCCGATGACGGAAGAGGAATTCAACGTCTTCTATGATGCGCTGGTATCGGCCGAGACGGCGGCTCTGAAGGATTTTGAGAAGGAGATTTATTTCGAGGGCTGCATGCCGATCGAGGTCATGATGAAGCGCGGCAAGCAGACGGCGCTGTTCGGACCGATGAAGCCGGTCGGCCTCGTCAACCCGCATACGGGCAAGCTGCCGTTCGCCGTCGTCCAGCTCCGCCAGGACAATGCGGCCGGAACGCTCTATAACCTGGTCGGATTCCAGACGCATTTGAAGTGGGGCGAACAGAAGCGGGTATTCTCGCTCATCCCGGGTCTGGAGAACGCGGAATATGTCCGTTACGGCGTCATGCACCGCAACACTTTCATCAATTCGCCGAAGCTGCTGCATCCCACCTATCAGCTAAAAGGGAACGAGCGGCTGTTTTTTGCCGGTCAGATGACGGGAGTTGAGGGTTACGTCGAGTCGGCTGCTTCCGGGCTCATCGCGGGTCTGAACGCTGCCCGGGCTGCGCTCGGCGAAGAACCGGTGATCTTCCCGCAGGAGACCGTGCTTGGCAGTATGCCGGCCTATATCACCACAGCGGACCCGGCGCATTTCCAGCCGATGAACGCTAATTTTGGCCTGCTGCCGAAACCCGAGAAACGGATCAAGAGCAAGAAGGAGAAGAATGAAATGCTGGCCCTCCGGGCGCTGGACAGCCTGGAGCAGTTCGCGGTAGAGAGCGGCCTGGCTTATAAGGCCCCGGCTGCCGAAGTCCGGAATCCATCCTAGGAGGAGGTAGGGGAATATGCTGCCAAGCTTTCATGCCACCACCATCTGCGCCGTCCGCCACAATGGCGAAGCCGCCATTGCGGGAGACGGGCAGGTTACGTTCGGAGAAAGCGTCATCATGAAGACAACGGCCAAGAAGGTGCGCCGGTTGTACCGGGGTCAGGTGATTGCGGGCTTTGCCGGCTCCGTAGCCGACGCCATTACGCTGTTCGAGAAGTTTGAGGGCAAGCTGGAGGAACATCACGGCAATCTGCAGCGGGCCGCCGTCGAGCTCGCCAAAGACTGGCGGCAGGACCGGGTGCTTCGCAAGCTGGAAGCGCTGATGATCGTAATGGATAAGAACGGGATGCTGCTGATTTCGGGAAATGGCGAGATCATTGAACCGGATGATGATGTGCTGGCTATCGGATCAGGCGGCAATTTTGCGCTGGCTTCGGCTCGGGCGCTGAAACGGCATGCTTCCGATATGAGCGCCGGCCAGATGGCCAGAGAAGCGCTGCAGATCGCTTCGGAAATATGCGTCTATACGAATTCCAATATTATTGTGGAACAGATCCAAGCGTAGCCAAGCGCCAGGAAGGAAGGGAGCATTCTTATGCTGAATGAAGCTCTGACTCCGCGGCAGATTGTCGCCGAGCTGGATAAATACATCGTTGGCCAGAAGCAGGCCAAACGTTCGGTAGCAGTTGCCCTTCGCAACCGCTACCGTCGCAGCCGCCTGTCCGAAGAGATTCGCGACGAGATTGTACCCAAGAATATACTGATGATCGGCCCGACCGGGGTCGGGAAGACGGAGATCGCCCGCAGGCTTGCGAAGCTCGTCGGAGCACCGTTCATTAAGGTAGAGGCGACCAAGTTCACCGAAGTGGGTTATGTGGGCCGCGATGTGGAGTCTATGGTCCGCGATCTGGTGGAGACGTCCATCCGTATGGTCAAAGCGGAGCGCACGGAGAAGGTGAAGGATAAGGCCGAGGAATTGGCTAATGAACGAATCGTCCAGCTTCTCGCTCCGTCTTCGTCCAAGAGCAAGAGCCAGCGCAACCCGTTCGAGATGCTCTTTGGAGGCGGCGGGGAAGAGGCGAAGCCCGAGGGCGAGGGTGAGCAGGAAGCCGGTCTGGGCGAGCGGCGCAGAGGAGTTCGCTTCAAGCTGCTGGCGGGCCAGCTCGAGGATGAGTTGATCGAAGTCGATGTGCCGGATACCTCGCCGACCATGCTGGATATGTTCGCTGGCCAGGGCAATGATCAGATGGGCATGAACATGCAGGAGATGTTCGGCAGCCTTCTGCCCAAACGGACGAAGAAACGGAAGCTTCCCGTCCGGGAAGCGCGCAAGGTGCTGATTCAGGATGAAGCCGCCAAGCTGATCGATATGGATGACGTCATTCAGGAATCCATTCTTCGGGCCGAGCAATCCGGAATCATTTTTATCGACGAGATCGACAAGGTAGCCAGCCAGGGCAAGGGGTCGGGGCCGGATGTTTCGCGCGAAGGCGTTCAGCGGGATATTCTGCCGATCGTGGAAGGATCGACAATCATGACCAAATATGGTCCGGTCAAGACGGATTATGTGCTGTTTGTGGCCGCTGGAGCTTTTCATGTATCGAAGCCTTCGGATCTGATTCCCGAGCTTCAGGGACGCTTCCCGATCCGCGTCGAACTCAGCAGCTTATCGCTGGATGACTTCGTCTCCATACTGACGGAGCCGCAGAATGCGCTGACGAAGCAGTATGTCCATCTGCTGGCGACCGAGAATATCGAAATTGAGTTCCAGGAGGAGGCGATCCGGGAGATCGCCCGCATTGCCGCTTCCGTGAATGAGAACACGGAGAATATCGGTGCGCGCAGGCTGCATACGATCCTGGAGAAGCTGCTGGAGGATCTTTCGTTTGAAGCTCCGGAGCTGACACTGGAGAAGATGACGATAACGCCCGAATATGTTCGCGAGAAACTGGCAGGAATCGCCCAGGATCGCGATTTGAGCCAGTACATTCTATAAGTTCGGGTACGTTTGCCTTACAGATTGCTTTCTAGGTAAATAGTACCAGGGACAAGGCGTTTGACTGGATTTTTGCTGGGGAATGAAGCCTGATAACGGAATTTGGTAGAAATAATTGGGATATAAATGTAAATAAATAGATGATATGAGCTTAAAGCCCTCTCTTTCGAAGAAAGATAGGGCTATTTTCTTATTGTAATATTATTCAAATTCGCCGAAAATCTATATATGTAAAAAAAGTCGATCTTTCTGGTGTTTTTTTGTACGACAAAATTCGACGAAAAACTAACCTGAATTACAAAAAACTTCATCAGGGTGTCGAATTTAAAGAGGATTTCAGGAATGAATGTGGAATTCTTTCATAGACGACAGCATAAGTGGAAGGGTGAACAGGATGGGCTTGTTAAATGGTATCAGCTTCCAGAGGCTGCAGGGAGGAATGGAAGCGGCGACTTTGCGCCAAAATGTCCTCGCCAATAACGTTGCCAATGCCGAAACTCCCAACTTCAAACGTTCGGATGTTTCCTTTGAATCGATTCTGCAGGCAGCGGCGGAAGGCACCGCTCCCGCTCTGGGGGCTCGGGTAACAGATAGCAGGCATTTCAGATTCGGGACTGCCGCAGTTCCCCAGCCGGTGACTACAACGGACCGGAGTTCGAGCATGAACAACAACGGCAACAACGTGGACATCGACAGGGAGATGGCGCTCGGCGCCGAGAATCAATTGAGATACAACTCCTATATCACTCAGCTCAACAGCCAATTGAGTATGATGCGCACGGCAATCGGAGGGAGTCAATAAACAATGAACTTTGGCAGCAGTTTCGGGATCAGCGCTTCGGCCCTGACCGCCAACCGTTTGAGAATGGATGTAATTTCTTCTAATGTCGCCAATGCCGAGACGACCCGCGCTTCTGTGGTCGACGGCAAAGCCGTGCCGTACCGGCGCAAGATGGTTGTGCTGGAATCGACGGAAGGCGACAGCTTCTCCAATATTCTGAAGTCCAAGATGGGGAGCGGAGATGAAGGCGTGAGAGTCAAATCGATCGTCGAAGATCCGAGCCCGCTTAAGCCTGTCTACAACCCGACGCATCCCGACGCGGACAGCGACGGCTACGTATATATGCCTAACGTGGATATCGCCAAGGAAATGGTGGACATGCTCTCGGCTTCGCGTTCCTATGAAGCCAATGTAACCATGCTGAACGCGACCAAAGCGATGGTCAGCAAGGCGCTGGAGATTGGGAAATGAGTTTAGTTTGATCCAAAAAGTGTTAAATAATAAGTAAGATTGACGCCTATTAAGGAGGAACTGATTTGGTACAAAACATCATGCTCGGTACACAGTCCATTCAGCCGCTTGGCTTAAAGACGACGACCGCAGCTTCCACTACAGATTCAGCGGGAGGAGCGGGAAAGAGCTTCGGCACTTACCTGGAAGATGCGCTTAATCAGGTGGCCGAACAGGAACAGAACGCCAAAGATATGAACAACAAGTTTGTGCTTGGCGAAGTGAATGTCGATGATACGATGATTGCCTCCCAGCAGGCTCTGCTCAGTCTGCAGTTGACTACCCAAGTCCGAAACAAAGTCATCGAAGCCTACCAGGAAATTATGAGAACGCAGATCTAAATAATCCTAGCTTAGTTTCGGATGAGGTGACACCGTGAATGAAAGATTCGCCCAGTTCAGGGACCGTATAGTCTCGTACTGGAATAAATTCAGCGTCAAGCAGAAGATTCTTTTCTTTTCGACGCTGTTTATTATTTTATTAATCATTATTGTAGTAACCATGCAACTCTCCAAGACCCAGTATGAAGTCGCTTTTCGGGACCTCGATGCAACCGATTCCGCTGGGGTCATCAACTATCTGGAAACTTCGGGCATCTCTTATAAGCTCAGCGCTGACGGCAAGACCATTTCGGTGCCCAGCACGGATGCAGCCCGCATCAAAATTGATATCGGTTCCCAGGGGATAGTTCAGGAAGGTTCAATCGGCTTCAAAGTGTTCGACCAGAGTTCTTCCATGCTGGGCACCACCGACAATGAATTCAATGTGAAATACAACAATGCCTTGAACGGTGAAGTAGCCCAATTGCTGCGCAAAATGCAGGGAGTCAAGGACGCCAAGGTCCTCATTAATCTTCCCAAAGAGACGGTGTTCGCCTCCCAAGATGACCAGGAGCGAGCGTCCGCTTCAGTCGTATTGACTTTTGATCCCGGCTTCCGTCCCTCGCAGGAGAATGTAGACGGTTATTTCAACCTCGTCAAGACGGCGGTTCCGAATCTGCCGATCGATAACATTACCATTGCCAACGACGAGAGTGAACTGATGCCATCGGCCCGCGGCGGCCAGGCGGGGATTTCCAGCCAGGTGGAAGAGAATTTTGCCCTCCAGAAGAAGTTTGAAGAAGAAGTTCGGAAGAATGTTAAGGCCTTCCTGTCCAAATTTACCGGTCCTGACAAAGTCGATGTGCTCGTAATGTCGAAGCTGAATTTTGACAAAGTCACCAGCCAGGAGAAATTGGCAACACCGGTCGATACGGAGAATATGAAAGGCATCGAGATCAGTTCCCAGATTATCAGCAATACGTATTCGGGTCAGGGAAGCAGCGACGGCGGCGTTGCCGGCACCGGTTCGGGGGATGTCCAAGGGTATCCTTCAACCAGCGGAGCGGGGACGACCTCTTCGGAGGAGACTTCGGAGACGAGGAACTATGAGGTCAACCATATTACGCGCGACATTATAGCAAGCCCATATACAGTTAAAGACTTAACCATAAACGTAGCCGTTGAACCACCCGATGGGCAGACCGCTCTGGATCAGGCTACGACAGACGCCATTCAGAATATTCTGGTCAACATTGTCCGGGCGTCTCTTTCCGATTCGGGAGCTACGTATACGGACGCGGATTTGGCCAAGAAAGTGCTCGTCTATGCGCAGCCTTTCGTCGCGGAAGATACCGTGGCGGCAGCCGGAGGGATGGCGACCTGGATGATCTGGGCCATCGGCGCCGGTGCGCTGCTTCTGGGCGCAGGGGTCGGTTACATGATCTACCGCCGCCGCCGCGGAAGCGAGGAAGAGGAAGAAGAAGAAGTTCCGCTGCAAGTGCCGACGGAGTTTCCGTCGATCAATCTGGACAGCGTGACGAATGAGAGTCAGGTACGCAAGCAGCTGGAGAGTCTGGCCAAGAAGAAGCCGGACGAATTCGTAAATCTGCTGCGGACATGGCTTGCCGACGAACAGAGGTGAGGTCATGGCAAAAGCGCTTCAGCAGGGGCTGAGCGGACGCCAGAAGGCGGCGATCCTGCTCATTACGCTCGGGCCCGAAGTATCGGCCCAGATATTCAAGCATTTGCGTGACGAGGAGATCGAACAGCTGACGCTGGAGATTGCCAACGTCCGCAAGGTGGACAGTTCAGAGAAAGAATCGATTTTATCGGAATTCCACCAGATTTGTCTGGCCCAGGAATATATCACTCAGGGCGGTATCAATTACGCCAAGGAGATTCTGGAGAAGGCGCTCGGTTCCCAGAAAGCGCTGGAAGTCATCAGCCGCCTGACGGCGACGCTTCAGGTGCGGCCATTCGATTTTGCAAGAAAAGCGGACCCGAGCCAGATTCTGAATTTCATTCAGAACGAGAACGTTCAGACCATTGCGCTGGTGCTCTCCTACCTTCAATTCGAACAAGCGGCGGCCATTCTATCATCGCTACCCCAGGAGAAGCAGGCGGAGGTGGCGCGGCGAATCGCCGTTATGGACAGCACTTCTCCGGAAGTAATCGCTCAGATCGAGCGGGTGCTGGAACAGAAGCTGTCCGCTACGGTGACACAGGATTACACCAATGCAGGCGGCATCGAGTCTATCGTTCAAATCCTCAATGGCGTCGACCGGGGGACCGAGCGCACCATTCTCGATTCGCTGGAGATTCAGGACCCGGAGCTCGCCGAAGAAATCAAGAAGCGCATGTTCGTCTTCGAGGATATCGTCAATGTGGACAACCGCTCCATTCAGCGCATTATCCGCGATATCGAGAATGCCGACCTGCAGCTGGCGCTCAAAGTGGCAAGCGAAGAAGTGCGGGATGTTATCTTCCGGAATATGTCCAAGCGCATGGCGGAGACATTCCGCGAAGAGATGGAGTATATGGGGCCAGTGCGGCTGCGTGACGTCGAAGAAGCGCAGACCCGCATCGTAGGCACTATCCGCAGACTGGAAGAATCGGGCGAAATCATCATAGCCCGCGGCGGAGGAGATGACATCATTGTCTAGATTGATCAAGCACTCCCAATACGTCCCGGTCGATGTGCTGAAACGGCTCGAGCAGGCCCGTCAGCATGCCGGACTTGCAGAAGAGCAGGCTTCGCCGGAGATTCCGGGCGAGACGCATTACGCGGACCCTGCGCGGGAAGCGGCAGAGCAGTCGAGACGCCAGATGCTGAGCGACGCCAAGGCCTTTGCGGAGGACCAGGTGCGCCGGGCCGCTGCGGAAGCCGAACGGATTGTGGAGCAGGCCCGGCGGGAAGCCGAAGAGTGGTGGCAATCCCGCAGGGAGCAGGATGAGCACTTGATCGAAGCCGTCAAGGCCGAAGCTTTTCAACAGGGCTACAATGAAGGCGCGGTTCGAGCCGAAGAAGAAATGAAGGTCAAGACGGTAGAGCTGATGGAAGAAGCCCGTGCGGTTTTGTCGGAAGCGTATAAAGCCCGCGATGTGATTATCCAGGAGGCGGAACCGTTTCTGGTCGAGCTCAGCTGCGACATTGCGGAGAAAATTGTTGAAAAACAGCTGACGGTGGAGCCGGCGTTCGCCGTTGATCTCATTAAACGGAACTTGGCCCGCAAACGGGAGCAGGGCGTGATTTCGCTCTGCGTCTCGCCGTCCCAGTTCACGTTCGTCAATGCGGCGAGAGAGGAACTCTCGCTGTCGATTGACTCCCAGGCTGAACTGCAAATTTTGCCGGATGCGACGGTTCGGGACCATGGCTGCGTAATCCGGTCTTCCTTCGGAAGTATAGACGCCCGGGTAGACACCCAGCTGCAGGAGATCAAGAAAGAGCTGCTGCGTCTGGCGCTGGACAATGAGGAAGGCAAGAACGGTGATGACCATGCTTGATCCGCATAAATACAAACATCAGCTTCGCAGCTTTGATCCGGTCCGGATCAACGGCAAGGTTACGCAGGTTATCGGACTGATGGTGGAGTCGGAAGGTCCTGATGCGAGCATCGGCGATGTCTGCTACATCTATCCGTCCAAGGGCAACAAACCTTTGAAAGCCGAAGTCGTCGGATTCCGGGACAATAAAGTGCTGCTGATGCCGCTGGGGGAGCTGCAGGCCATTGGGCCGGGCTGCGATGTCGTCGGAACAGGCAAGCCGCTGAGCGTTCAAGTCGGCTCCGAGCTGCTCGGCAAAGTGCTCGACGGTCTGGGCCAGCCGCTGGACGGCTCGCTCATTCCCGCCCGGATGCCTCACAGCTCCACGTTCAATATCCCGACGAACCCGCTTAACCGTCCGCGCGTGCATGAGCCGATCAGTATCGGCGTTCGCGCTATAGACGGGCTGCTGACCATCGGCAAAGGCCAGCGTGTCGGCATCTTCGCGGGTTCGGGCGTCGGCAAGAGCACCTTGATGGGCATGATTGCCCGCAACACCTCTGCGGACGTCAATGTAATCGGACTCATCGGCGAACGCGGACGCGAAGTGTTGGACTTCATTGAACGCGATCTGGGGCCGGAAGGACTGCAGCGTTCGGTCGTGGTAGTGGCGACTTCCGATCAGCCCGCGCTGATCCGGATCAAGGGCGCCTTGATTGCAACCACCATCGCCGAATATTTCCGCGACCGCGGACTGAACGTCATGCTGATGATGGATTCGGTAACCCGTTACGCGATGGCTCAACGCGAAGTGGGACTGGCTGTCGGGGAACCTCCGGCAATGCGGGGCTATACCCCGTCCGTATTCGCCAGTCTGCCCAAGCTGCTCGAACGGGCCGGCACCGGAACAACAGGCTCGATAACGGCTTTCTACACGGTGCTCGTAGACGGGGATGACATGAATGAACCGATTGCCGATGCCGTCCGGGGAATTCTGGACGGGCATATCGTTCTGAACCGGGCGATTGCGAACAAAGGGCATTTTCCGGCCATTGATGTTCTGGCAAGCATCAGCCGGGTTATGAAGGACATCGCTCCGTCGGAACAGATTGAGGCGGCGGAGAACGTGAAGCGGCTGATGGCGGTCTACAAGGAATCCGAGGACCTCATCAATATCGGAGCCTATCAGCGCGGGTCCAACGCGCAGATTGACGAGGCGATCCATTTTATCGACAGCGTCTGGGATTTCACGAAGCAGAAGGTTAACGAAAAGGTTACGTTGCCTGAGGTGCAGCAGCGCTTAATTTCCGAGTTCTCGAGGAGATGATCAGCATGAAGGGATTTCATTATTCATTTCAGAAAGTGGTTGACTTGAAGGGCAACGAGAAGACACAGGCCGAATGGATGCTCTCAAGCGCACTTGGAGAACTGCAAGCCCAGGAACAGAGCCTTGGAGAGCTGAAGCGGCAGCGCAGCGAACTCATGGATGCATTGCTGAACGCGGCCGAGCAGAAGACTCCTGTCGCCAAGATTTGCGAAATGCAGAACTATGTCGATTATCTCGACGCCTGTATCGCCCGCAAGCTGGGAGACATCTCCCGGGCCCACAAGCAGGTGCAGGAGAAGCAGGATCATCTCAGCAGCAAGGTGTTGGATGAGAAGGTATGGCTGAAAGCTCGCGACAAAGCGAAGCTTGCTTTTCAGCAGGATATGAATCTTAGGGAACAAAACGAATTGGATGAAATGGCAACCGTCCGCTTCGCGATGAAATCCCACTAGGGCGGAGGGGATTCGCGGGTGGAACAAAATGAATTTGACTTGGAAAATGAAGGGTCGGCCAGCAAGTTCGAACGCTTCCTGTTTCTGATGATTCCGATCATCTTTACGCTTGTGCTGATCGGAGTGCTGCTGACGCTATTCAATATGGATATCCGCAACAACGTGCTTCAGGCGTTGAACAAGATTCCCGTAGTAGAACAGTGGATCCCGGATCCCAAAACGGACTCCGCCGGAACTTCTGCCGGTTCGCAAAAGACGGACAGCACCAAGGCAGACGAAACGGCAAAGGCTTCCGATCCGACCGTAAAGGAACTCAAGGCTCAACTGGCCCAGCAGCAGGAGCAGGTCAAGAAGCTTACCGACGAGAAGACGGCTCAGGATCAACAGATGAAGGCGCTCAAGACCCAGATTACGGATCTTCAGAATGCCGGCACGGCACAGGCCGCGGCCCAGGCTGACGAGAACTATGAGAAGAGCGTCAAGGATCTGGCCAAGCTCTATGCCGGAATGAAAGCAGCCAAAGCGGCTGCCATCATGCAGAATCTGACGACCGAAGAGATGGTTCAGCTGTTCAGCGCCATGAACAATGAGAGCAAGACGGCCATTCTGGAGAAGATGGACCCGAAAATTGCCGCCGATGTCTCGATTAAGCTAAAAGAAGCGACGGATTCCTCCGATATGGCGATTGCGGCCCTCCAGTCTCGGCTCAAGAAAGAGTCCGGAACGCAGGCATCCGCAGGAACCGCATCCGGCGCCACTCTGGGCCGCGACCAGCTCAGCACCACTTTTACTTCAATGCCTGCGGAAGATTCGGCCAAGCTGCTTAACCAGATGTACAGCGTGACGCCGGACAAGGTGATCACCATTCTGAAATCCGTCAATGACAGCACACGGTCCTCCATTCTGTCCCAGATGACGAAAGACAATGCGGAAGTTGCTGGAAAAGTGGTCAATCGGTTAATGGGAGGCAAGTGATCTGCCGATATACTAGAAGGAGGAGGTGATACTTAAATGAGTTTAGTATTCAATATGGTTTCGGCAGGCAAAAGTTCAGGAAGTGCCCGTGCTGCAGGAGCAGCCGCAGGCGGCGAGGTCCAGGGAGCGCTTCTCCCTTTCTCCCAGACTCTCGTTCAGACACTGGCTGGTACAGCACAGACTTCGGCTGCGGCGGCAGAGACCGGCGCTTCGGCTTCTCTGATCCAGGCGAGCCCGCTACTGGCGCTTCTGGCTGGACAAGCCTCTGCGGAGACGGGGCAGAAAGTGTCGGACGGAGCCGGACTGATCGCGAAGCTGGAACCTGAGCTGGATCAGCTTGATGAGCAACTGAATGCCGATCCGGCGCTGCTGGCGACTCTGCAGCAATGGTTGGTCCAGGCATTTGTAGCTCTGAAGGGCTCCGGTGATGAGCAGACGGAAGCCGATACTTCATCCGACTTGCCACCAGTGGCCCAGAATGCGGGCACGGTTCGTTTTGCCTTGCAGGACGCGCTGAACCGCCTCGTAGCGGTGATGGAGCAGACGGAAGGAACAGACGGACAAACGCAGAAAGCGCAGGTCTTAACCGTGCTGAACCAATTCTCCGAAGTTCTGAATGAAGCGGCAGCCGGCAGCGGGAAGAGTCAGGACGCCGTAATGGACCCGTCGGCAACGCCGACAGCTTCTCTGGAAGATGGAGCGAATGAGACAGGGCGTAACTCGGCTGCTGAACAAGCTCCCCGCTTGGTGATGCCTGCTTCCGACAATGCCAGACATGCAGCTGTCATGAACCCGGCTGGCCATGCCACTCTTGCCGAGACATCCGAAACAAAGAACGATTCTCCGAAGCTGGCTGAAGCTGCTGTTCTCTCCGTCAAGGCGGAAGCCTCCGGTGACAAGGACAGCGCGAAGTCTGAGCACGCTAGTGTCGGCGGGGAAGAGAACCGGGTCGTAACGGCAGGACAGCTGTCGCTTCGGGACGGTCTGAACCCATCGGTTAAGAACGAGACGCCGCAGGTGCCTGTTCAGCGGTTCGCCCAGGAGATGAACACGTATATCGGCGGCAAGATGGAAGTCATTAAGCGCGGCGACGCTCTTGAAGCGACTCTGTCGCTGTTTCCGGAGCATCTCGGTCAGGTAGACGTCAAGATTACGATGCAGAACGGCCTGCTGGTTGCCCATTTTGCTACCGAGCATGCAGGCGCCAAGGATCTTCTCGAGAATCAGATGGCGCAGCTTCGCTCGGCGCTGCAATCCCAGGGACTTCAGGTAGAGAAGCTTGAGGTTACCCAGAACACAAGCACGATGCAATCCCAGATGTACCAGGACGGACGCCGTTCGGGATCGGGACAGCAAGGCGACCAGAAGCGTTCCAAGAGCCGTTCGGACAGCCAGGACGACGCCGTAGCGGCGGCAGAGCTGGAGGACGACTGGAGAGAATTGATGAACGCGGTCCGCAATCCGTTCGATTCGCTGCGGAGTAATTTCACAGCGGAAGCATAAACGTTCAGATGAAGGTGAGGTGAGAGAAAATGGCAAGCTCAGATTTAATATCGACTACGAATATGTGGCCCAACTACGCGGTTGGCAACACGGCGACTCCGGGCAAGACGACCGGAAGCTCGGAGCTCGGCAAGGACCAGTTCCTGAAGATTCTGGTTACCCAGCTGTCCAATCAGGACCCGATGCAGCCGATGCAGGACAAGGAATTTATCGCCCAGATGGCTCAATTCAGTTCGGTCGAGCAGCTAATGAACATTGGGGAGAAGGTCGATGCCCTAAGCCAGTCGCTCGGTTCGGCATCCAGCCTGATCGGCAAGGAAATCAGCTGGGTAGACAATGTCACTCAGACCGGTCAATCCGGGGTCGTCGACTCCATTCTTGTGAGCGGCGGTACCCATTATGCGATGGTCGGCAAGGATAAAATCGCATTGAATGCCGTCACCGGCATCCGCAACCACACCGAGGCGGCGAACGGCAGCACGCCGGAAGGGACGGCATCATGAATGACAAGATGACCGTCGGGCAGTTATATCCGGGCAAGATCCATCCTTCCGCGTTGAATCGCAGCAAGGCGGCCCCGTCTGCGGCGGCCGGACAGGAATCGTTCGAGAATGTGCTGCAGCGCAATATGCTGAAGTTCAGCACACATGCGGCCAAGCGCCTGGAACAGCGGGGCATTCAGCTTGGCACAGGGCAATTGGACCAGATCTCTTCTGCCGTGGACAAGGCGGCGGCCAAGGGAAGCAAGGAATCCCTGATTCTCATGAAAGACATGGCGCTCATCGTAAGTGTCGAGAACCGGACGGTGGTAACCGCAATGGACGGAAGCTCGATGAAGAACAATGTTTTTACCCAGATTGACAGCGCAGTTATTATTTCCTGATCGTAACGGCTTGGTCCTAACGGAGAGCCGAGCGGCTGCCGACCGACTGACGCGGCCGCATTCAACCCCAATTTGCAGGAGCAGAAAGCTCCGGTTCCAGGAGGATATTATCCATGTTAAGATCCATGTATTCCGGTGTTTCCGGTATGAAAGGCTTCCAGACCAAACTTGACGTTATCGGCAACAATATCGCCAATGTCAATACGACGGGCTTCAAATCAAGCCGCGTCATGTTCAAGGATATTATGAGCCAGACCGTCTCCGGCGTAACGGCGCCCGGCAATACAAGCGGCGGCGTGAATGCCAAGCAGATCGGTCTTGGCGTCAGTGTCGGTTCGGTAGATACGATGCATCTGGCAGGCAGCGCGCAGACGACGAACAATCCGACCGATCTGCGGATCGACGGCGACGGCTTCTTCCTGGTCAAGCTGTCCGACGACCAAGCTACGCCTTTTCTGACCCGCGCCGGTGACTTCCATGTCGATGCAGGGCGCAATCTCGTTACCTCAGACGGACTTCGGGTTCTGGATTCCACAGGAGCAGCCATTACTTTGGGCGAAGATGTGACGTCCTTTACCATTGCCAACGATGGAACGATTGTGCAGACCATGGCGGACGGAACGACCCAGCCCGGAGTACAGATCGGCGTAGGCAAAGTCAGCAACCCGCAGGGTCTCGAGAAGATCGGGGGCAGCCTGTACCGGATGACTCTCAATGCCAATGCGGAAGGCGCCCTTGAGCCGACTACGGCCAATAATACAGAAGCGGGAACCGGATCGATCGTAGCCGGTCAGCTGGAAATGTCGAACGTCGACCTGACCAGCGAATTCACGGAAATGATTGTGGCCCAGCGCGGCTTCCAGGCGAATTCCCGGATCATTACGACTTCCGATGAAGTGCTTCAAGAAGTGGTGAATCTGAAACGTTAATTTCTGCTGACGGTTTAATGTCGAATAAGGTATAATGATAGCGTTTGTCCGGTATGATCGGGGAAAGCGAGAGCCTTCCCCTCTTTTTAAAGACTGGAGGGTCTTGGAATGATTGCAGTAACACGGTTGAACGGTTCTTCCATGTGGCTCAACGCCCTTCTGGTCGAAACGGTTGAAGAAAGTCCCGATACCTATGTGACCCTGGTGACGGGCAAGAGATTGATCGTACTCGAAAAGGCCGAGGAGGTTATTGCCCGAATTCAGGCATACAACCAATCCATCGGCGCTCATTCAGCCACAATTAAAGTCCAATCCTTGGAGGAGCTTTCATGAAAAAGATGCTGCCGTGGCTCATTACGATTTTGCTGGGGATAACCTTGATCGTAGTGGCCGCTTTTCTGCTTTACGGTAAAATGTTCTCGGACACTACGGCGAATGCGGTAGACACTGCCGTCAAGCAGGTTGAAACCAAGAAATTGACCGCCGATGAAATTGTAGAAATGACTTCTGAAATTACTGAAATCAAGACTAACCTTGCTGATCCCGACTATATCGTTCTCATAAATTTTGCTTTCCAACTGGATTCCAAAGCAGCCAAAGAAGACTTCGAGAAGATCAAGGAGCTTAAGATCAAGCCTATTCTGATCAAGACCTTGGCGGATGAGAAGCCGGAAGCGCTGAATGGCTCGGCCGGCAAGGATCAGCTCTGCAGCAAGCTGGTCAATCAGATCAATAAAGCGCTGCCTGAAGGGAAATTGACTCAGATTGATATCACCAATTTTGTAATGACGCAAATCTGATTGCGGGTTCGCTGCAGCTTGCTTACTCGGGGGTGAATGAATGGTTGACGTACTATCGCAAAATGAAATCGACGCCTTGCTGGCAGCTCTTTCTTCAGGCGAAATGAATGCCGATGAGCTTAAGAAGGAAGAGACCCAGCGCAAAATTCGAGCCTATGACTTCAAACGGGCCGTTCGCTTCTCGAAGGACCATATTCGCAGCTTGACCCGGATTCACGACAACTTTGCCCGTTATTTGACCACCTATTTCTCGGCGCAGCTGCGCACCTTCGTTCAGATTAATGTGGTTCAGGTCGAGCAGCTTCCTTATGATGAATTCATCCGTTCCATCCCGAAAATGACCATCCTGAACATCTTTGAGGCCGAGCCTCTGGAGGGCAGGATGGTTATGGAGGTTCATCCCAACATCGCCTATGCGATGCTGGACCGGCTGCTCGGGGGCGTCGGAACCGCCCCGTCCAAGATAACGGCGCTGACCGAAATCGAGACGACCATTATGGAACGAATCTTCAGCAGATGCTTCGAGAGTCTTCAGGAAGCGTGGAAGACGGTTCTGGACATCGAGCCTCGGATGGAGGCGTTGGAGACCAATCCTCAGTTCATGCAGATTGTCTCTCCCAATGAGACCATAGCGCTGATCTCGCTTAGCACGAAGATCGGGGATACGACAGGTATGATCAATCTCTGTATCCCGCACGTCGTGCTCGAACCGGTGATGTCCAGGCTTTCTGTACATCAATGGTTCGTCTCGGAGAAGAAATCCCGGAACGAAGGCGAACTGGAAGCGATCAAGTCAAGTGTGAACAAGGCTAAACTGCCCATTGTCGCCGAACTGGGCGAGTCCAACCTGTCCATTTCCGAGTTTCTGGGTCTGTCGGTCGGGGATGTTATTTCTCTGAACCGCACGGTGGATACCGGATTGTCGATTCGAGTGGGCGACAAGCTGAAGTTCATCGGCAGTCCGGGTATGGTCAAGGACCGGGTAGCCGTTCAGATTGACGAGATTGTCAATGAAGGAGTTGAAGAGCTTGACGAGTAAAGACTATTTATCCCAGGAAGAGATCGACGCTCTTTTGAGACAATCCGCAGAAGCCGAGAGCAGTGCTCCGGCCGAGCCGACCGTCGATGACTTCCTGACTCCTTTTGAGCAGGATGCCCTGGGCGAGATCGGCAATATTACATTTGGCAGTGCAGCCACGGCATTATCTACGCTGCTCGGCAAAAAGGTCGACATCACAACGCCGCAGGTTTCGATTATTACCCGCAGCGAATTTGAAGCCACCTTCCCGAAACCGCATGTTGCCGTTCACGTTCAATATGTGGATGGCTTTCAGGGGATCAATTCGCTCGTCATCAAGATTCGTGACGCCCAGGTGATTGCCGATCTCATGCTCGGCGGAGAGGGCAATCCCAAGGATGAAGAATTGAATGAAATTCATATCAGCGCCGTGCAAGAAGCCATGAACCAGATGATGGGCTCCTCTGCGACGTCGATGTCTACCATCTTCAATCGATTCGTCAATATCTCGCCTCCGGGCATTGATATTCTGAATATGACCAGCGGCGAAGGCGTGGATAATCTTCCGGAAGACGAAACGCTGATCCGCATCTCGTTCCGGCTGAAGATCGGCGATCTGATCGATTCCACGATTATGCAGCTTCTGCCGGTTCACTTTGCGAAGAGCATGGTCAATATGCTGATCGGAGATCAATCGGCAGAGGAAGCGGCTCCGGCCGCAGAGGCGCCGGCCAAGCCGGCAGCCCAGCCGGAGCCGGCCGCAGCGGCTCCGCAGCCGCAGACGCCTCCAGCCCAGCCGCAGGCTCCCGCCGCTCCCGAAGGACAGCCTTATCCGGGCATGCCGCCGGAAGGCTATTACTATCCGCCGCAGGGGATGCCGCCATACGGAATGCCGGGCTACGGAATACCGCCGTATGGCATGCCCGGGTACGGGATGCCGCCCCAAGGGCAGCCGTATCCTCCGCAGGCTCAGGCGCAGCCGCAGGCGAATCCGGCGGCCAGCCGCAATGTGAATGTTCAGCCGGTCCAGTTCGCCAATCTGGGCGGCAGTGCTTTTGGCGGGATGGACGAAAATAATCTGAACTTACTGATGGACATACCGTTGCGTGTGACCGTAGAATTAGGTAGGACCCAAAAACAGATCAAAGATATTCTGGAGATGTCGCAAGGCTCCATTATTGAGCTGGACAAGCTTGCGGGCGAGCCGGTGGATATTCTGGTCAATAACAAGCTGATTGCCAAAGGGGAAGTCGTGGTTATCGACGAGAACTTCGGCGTTCGTGTTACCGATATCGTGAGTCAATGGGACCGCATGCAAAAATTACAATAGCACACATTTAGGGAGGACTTTTTAAGATGGCTAACCGAATTCTGATCGTAGACGACGCTGCATTTATGAGAATGATGATCCGTGATATTTTATCCAAGAACGGCTTTGAAGTCGTAGGAGAAGCCCAGGACGGCTCGCAGGCGATCGAGAAATTCAAGGAACTCCGCCCTGATCTCATTACCATGGATATCACCATGCCGGAGATGGACGGAATCGCCGCGCTTAAGGAAATTAAGAAGGTCGATGCCAATGCCAAGGTTATCATGTGCTCCGCCATGGGGCAGCAGGCGATGGTTATCGACGCTATTCAAGCGGGCGCCAAAGATTTTATCGTCAAACCGTTCCAGGCCGATCGTGTTATCGAAGCGATCAATAAGACGCTGGGCGTCTAAGGTCGCGCCATGCCCCTTCAAACCGAATCGTTCGGCTCAGGGAACCTCATCTGGAATGTAATCAATGTGATTCTTGTTCTCGGAGTCATTCTGGTTCTGATTGTTCTGGTGATTCGTTTCCTGGGCCGCCGCAATCAGATGTTGATGAGCGCACGCTCTATCCGGACCATCGGCGCCACCGGGCTGGGCCCCAACAAGTCGCTGCAGATTGTCGAGATCGGCAACAAGCTGTACCTGATCGGGGTAGGGGACGATGTGACCCTGGTGGACAAAATCAGCGATTCTATGGAAGTGGCGCTGGTTTTGTCTGCCTTTGAAGATCAGAGTGCCGGGAGCGGAAGCGGCATCCGTGCGCTGGTCGCCGGACTCAAAAGCAAGTTTCGTGGAGAAGTTCCGTCTCAGGAAATTGATCTGAACGAAACTTCTTCTTTCTATGAGGTGCTGCAATCGAAGCTGCAGCCTTCGCCGGAACGCAAAGAAAGAATTGAGGAACTGCTGCGCGAGGAATCGGCCGGCAACCGCCGGGAGGAACCATGAAGAAGAAACTGCTGTTGTCCCTGCTGATGATTGGCGTCCTCAGCCTGCTTCGCTTTCACCATGTGTTCGCCGATCCGATTCCGGATATCGATATTCAGGTCGGCGGCGGAGACGGGCAGGGCGGCTCGGGTACCAGTTCAATTTCCATTCTCCTGCTGATCACTGTCCTGAGCGTGGCGCCCGCTTTTGTAATGCTGATGACGAGCTTTACACGCATCGTGGTCGTACTCGGCTTCGTCCGGACTTCGCTCGGTACCCAGCAGATGCCGCCCAATCAGGTGCTGGTAGGGCTCGCTCTTTTTTTAACGCTGTTTATTATGACGCCGACGTTGTCCACTGTGAACCAGAATGCGCTTCAGCCCTACATGAAGGGGCAGATCACACAGTCTCAGGCATTGGACCGGGCGGCGGTGCCGATGAAGGCGTTTATGTACAAGTATACGCATGAGAAAGATCTGCTGCTCTTCATGAAATACAACGGGTACACCGGCGACAAGAAACCGGCTACGTATCAAGATATCCCGCTGACCGTGATGGTGCCGGCCTATGCCATGAGTGAGATGAAGACCGCTTTTCAAATGGGATTCATGATCTTTATTCCTTTTCTCATTATTGACGTGGTCGTAGCGAGTACGCTCATGGCGATGGGGATGATGATGCTCCCGCCGGTCATGATTTCGCTTCCGTTCAAAATCATGCTGTTCGTTCTTGTAGACGGGTGGTATCTGGTTATCAAATCGCTGCTGTTGAGCTTCAGCCCTTAGATAAAGGAGGAGACGCTAGATGAGTACGGAGTTTATCATCGGTCTGGCCGGCCAGGCCGTATACCTCGTGCTGGAGGTCAGCGCTCCCATGCTGGCGCTGGGGCTGATTGTGGGCCTGATCGTCAGTGTATTTCAGGCGACGACACAGATTCAGGAGCAGACACTGGCTTTTGTGCCCAAAATTGTCGCCGTGCTGTTGGCGCTGCTTCTTTTTGGCCAATGGATTATTACCAAGCTTGCGGATTTTACTTCCCAGATTCTCGGCAATCTTCATATGTATATCGGGTAAGGCATGTCTATGGAGAGCGTATTGCAGAGCTGGCCGGTCTTTCTGCTAATCTTTTGTCGAATCACCTCATTTTTTGTGGCGGCGCCGGTGTTCTCTTCCCGAAACGTGCCGAATGTCTTCAAGATCGGAATGGCCTTCTTCGTATCGCTGGTCGTCTTCAGTTCACAGGGAACGAGCGTAAAGGTCGCAGGCGATCTCACTATCGTCCTGCTGATCCTTCAGGAAGTGCTTGTAGGTCTATTGCTGGGCTATCTGGCTTATCTCATGCTCATGGCCATCCAAATTGCCGGGTCTTTTCTAGATCTGCAGATCGGGTTCAGCATCGCCAACGTGATTGATCCCATGACAGGATCCTCTGCGCCTCTGCTCGGGAATTTCAAATATATGATAGCCCTCCTGCTGTTTCTGAGCATGAACGGCCATCATTATCTGCTGGACGCCATCATAAGCAGCTACCGCTGGGTTCCGCTGCAGGCGGATCTGTATACGCCGATTACCAACGGCAGTCTGTCGGGGTTCGTCATTCAGTCGGTAGGCCAGGCGTTTATGCTGGCTTTTCAGATGTCGGCTCCGATTGTGACGGCCTTGTTCCTGACGGATATCGGGCTTGCCTTTCTGGCCCGTACAGCGCCGCAATATAATGTCTTTGTTATCGGAGTGCCGCTGAAGATCATCATTGGCCTCCTTCTGTTGGTGATTCTGATGCCGACGCTGGCTGCCCTGTTTCAGAGCCTGTTCGGCATTCTGTTTGAATCCATGCGCAATTTGCTGAGCGTGCTGGGCAACCAATCGCCCGCTCCTTAGGAGGAAGCGTGTATGTCTTACCGTTATCGGCTGGACCTTCAGTTGTTCGGAGGAGAAAAAACCGAAAAGGCGACACCGAAAAAACGGGGGGACGCTCGAAGAAAAGGCCAGGTAGCGCGAAGCGCGGAGCTGGGCAGTGCGATTGTGCTTCTGGCGGGAGTGCTTAGTCTGGTCATGTTCGGCGGTTACATCAAGGAACGGTTCATGAAACTGTTCATGGATGTATTCGTGAACCGGCTTACCATGGAAGTCACTCCGAACAATGTGATGGGGATGCTGAGCCACTACGCCGTGCAGATTCTGCTTCTTCTTGCTCCCATGCTGCTGCTTACCTTTATCTTGGCCTTTATTACAGGCATTGCTCAGGTAGGCTTCATGTTCAACGGTACCGGACTTACGCCGAAGCTCGGCAAGCTGAATCCGATCAGCGGCTTCAAAAACATCTTCTCTATGCGGGCTTTGGTGGAGCTCTTCAAATCCCTTCTCAAGCTGGGCGTGATCGGCTATCTCGTCTTCAGTGTTCTGTGGGGAAGGAAGGACGAACTGGCGGATCTGGCCCATTTCAGCGCCGAACAGACGTTTCGCTTCGCCTCCGGCATTACGATTAATCTGGGCATTCGGATCGGCGCCGCGCTGCTCGTGCTGGCCGCTCTGGATTTCATGTATCAGCGTTATGAGCATGAGAAGAGTCTTCGCATGTCCAAGCAAGACATCAAAGACGAGTACAAGAATATGGAAGGCGATCCGCTCATCAAAGGGAAGATTCGGGAGCGGCAGCGCCGGATGGCGATGCAGCGGATGATGCAGGAAGTCCCGAAGGCGGATGTCATTATCACGAACCCGACTCATTTTGCGGTCGCGCTGAAATACGAGGGTTCTTCTATGGATGCGCCGCAGGTCATTGCCAAGGGGCAGGATTATATCGCCCTCCGGATCCGGGAGATCGCCAGACAGAACGGTGTGACGACGATGGAGAACAAGCCGTTGGCACGCGCTTTGTTTCAGCGGGCGGAGATAGGAGATTCCGTGCCGGCCGATCTGTTCCAAGCCGTTGCCGAAGTATTGGCTTATGTATACAAGCTCAAAGGAAGAACCAGATAAAGCGGGGAGGTCAAGGCATTGAAAGCAAAAGATTTAACGGTGCTGCTGGGTATCATCGGCATCGTACTGATGATGATTATTCCGATCCCCGCCTGGCTTCTGGATATCCTGCTCGTCATCAATATTTCCATTGCGCTCACCATTCTTCTGGTAGCGATGAACTCTAAAGAGGCGCTTGAGTTTTCCATTTTCCCCTCTTTGCTGCTCATCACTACCTTATTTAGATTGACGCTTAACATTTCGACCACCAAGCTGATCCTGACTTACGGTGACGCCGGGGAAGTAGTCCGGACGTTCGGAAGCTGGGTAGCCGGCGGACAGATTGCCATCGGTTTTATCGTCTTCCTGATTCTCGTGGTCGTCCAGTTCATCGTGATTACGAAGGGTTCGGAGCGCGTGGCGGAAGTCGGAGCCCGCTTCACCCTCGATGCGATGCCGGGCAAGCAGATGAGTATTGACGCCGATCTCAATGCCGGCATGATCAATGAGCAGCAGGCACGCGAGCGACGGCAGAAGGTTGAGCGCGAAGCGGACTTCTACGGCGCCATGGACGGTGCCAGTAAATTCGTCAAGGGGGATGCCATTGCGAGCATCATTATCCTGCTTATCAACCTCATCGGAGGCTTTGTAATCGGGATAGCGGTTCACGGAATGTCATTCCAGGACGCGATGTCCAACTACTCCATTCTGACGATCGGCGACGGTCTGGTCAGCCAGATTCCGGCGCTGCTCATATCGACGGCTTCGGGGCTGATCGTTACACGGGCTTCGTCGGAAGGCAATCTGGCGGAAGACCTTACAGGTCAGCTGCTGGCCTATCCCAAGCTGTTGTACATCGTGGCTGTGACCATAGCCTTCCTGGGTCTGTTCACGCCCATTCATATGATCACCACACTTCCTCTGGCAGGGCTGATGGCGTATGCGGCCTACCGCATGAACACGAACCTCAGCCGCAGACAGATTGCGGAAGAGCAGTTGGTCGAAGAGAAGCAGATCGAGGAGGTAAGAAGCCCGGAGAGCGTTATCAGTCTGCTTACGGTCGATCCGATCGAGTTCGAGTTCGGTTATGGTCTCATTCCGCTTGCGGATACACAGCAGGGAGGGGATCTTTTGGACCGGATCATCATGATTCGACGCCAATGTGCGCTTGAGATGGGCCTGGTCGTCCCTGTGATTCGCATTCGCGACAATATTCAGCTTAAACCGAATGAATACGTCATTAAAATAAAAGGAAACCAGGTGGGCGGCGGTGAATTATTACTTAATCACTATCTCGCCATGAGTCCCGGGTATGACGACGAATCCATCAACGGCATTGAGACCATAGAACCATCGTTCGGATTGCCGGCGCTCTGGATCGACGAATCGGTCAAAGAACGGGCCGAACTCGCCGGTTATACGGTAGTGGATCCGCCTTCTGTGGTGGCTACCCATCTGACTGAGCTGATTAAGCGCCACGGTCATGAACTGCTGGGCCGTCAGGAGACGAAGCAGCTGGTCGACAATCTTCGGGAGAATTACCCGGTGCTGGTCGACGAGCTGATCCCGTCGGTGTTGTCGGTCGGCGATGTGCAGAAGGTGCTTGCCAAGCTGTTGCGGGAGAAGATCTCTATCCGGGATCTCATTACGATATTCGAAACCTTGGCAGACTATGGCACCTATACGAAGGACCCGGATGTGCTGACCGAATATGTGCGGCAGGCTCTGTCGAGACAGATTACGCAGCAATACTCCAGACAAGGAGAGACGCTGCGGGTAATCACCGTCGGTCCGTCCCTGGAAAAGAAGATAGCCGACAGTGTTCAACAGACGGAACAGGGCAGCTATCTGGCGCTGGACCCGGTATCTACCCAGACCGTCTACCAGCGGCTGATGGAGCAGATCAACCGTCTGCTGCAATCGGGCCAGCAGCCTATTGTTCTGACATCTCCGGCGATCCGCATGTATCTGCGGCAGGTGATTGACAGAACCATGCAGGACATTCCGGTTCTCTCCTACAGCGAACTGGAGCCGAATATTGAAATTCAAAGCGTCGGAGTGGTGAACTTATGAGAGTAAAGCGTTACGTGGTCGATACGATGCCGGACGCCATGCATTCCATTCGCAGCGAACTCGGCAGCGATGCGGTCATCCTGAGCACCAAGGAGATTCGTACGGGGGGCATCCTGGGAATGTTCCGCAAGAAGAGGATTGAAGTCGTGGCCGCCGTGGAGAATGAAGCTCCGCCCCGGGCAGCCTCTGCTTCACCGAGAGGACTAACCCCCGTCCCCAAGGGATTCGCCTCGCAGGCATATCGCCAGGCCGCTGCCGGCGCAGGCGCTTCTGCGGTAGCGGTGGCTTCCGCCGAACAGCAGGAGCCGCCCAAGAGTTTTGCCGAAATGGTGGCCGCTCTGACGGCGGAGACGAATTCGCCCGCTGAACAGGCGCCGGATACCGACGCAATTCGCGAACCCGCTCTCCACAATGTCGACACAAATACCGATAATACGCTTACGGAACCGAAGTCAGCCGGGCCGGATGATACCGCGCTGCTGCGCGAAGTCAGAGAGATGAAGCACTGGATGGAACGCATCGCCAGACAGTCGCCCGGGGCACCGGAATTTCCGGAAGAGCTGGAACGCTTGCGAAGCCGGTTGATGGAACAGGAACTGGATGCCCGTCTGATCGACCGCTGGAGCGAGGAAGTCATGATAAGCTGGAAGACCGAAGGGCAAGCTTGGGAACGGCCTGATTTTGAAGCGGCTTTTGACCGGTGCATTAGAGAGTTTCTCGACGGCAGAGTCGGCGGAGGCATCCCGGCTTCCACCAAGGTGCTGTACATTGCAGGTCCTACCGGAGTGGGCAAAACGACGACGATCGCCAAGCTGGCGGCCGATCAACTGTTCCGGCATGGCCGGAAGGTCGGAATGATCACTTCCGACACTTACCGGATTTCAGCGGTGGAACAGCTGAGGACGTATGCTTCCATCCTGAATGTTCCGCTTGAGGTAGTGCAGTCACCGGGCGACATGCAGCGCGCGCTGTCCCGTCTGGAAGCTTGCGACTTGATTCTCATGGATACAGCAGGGCGGAACTTTCGTAATGAAATGCTGGTCGCCGAGCTTCAGAGCATGCTGGCTCCAAGCCTTAAGAGCGAGACTTATCTGGTGCTTAGCCTGACATCGAAGAGCAGAGACATGAAACAGATCACGGAGCACTTCAGCAAGTATCAGCTGGACAAGGTCATCTTCACGAAGATGGATGAGACCGGAAGCTATGGCTCTCTCTTTAATCTTCTGGAAGACTATCCTTTGACTCTGTCCTATATGACGAACGGGCAGAATGTTCCGGACGATCTGCTGATGTGTTCCGAAGCTCTGCTGTCCGGT
The DNA here is from genome assembly GCF_008710135.1 of Paenibacillus spiritus. Lineage (GTDB taxonomy): Bacteria > Bacillota > Bacilli > Paenibacillales > Paenibacillaceae > Paenibacillus_AQ > Paenibacillus_AQ glufosinatiresistens. The sequence goes on from NZ_VYKK01000005.1 coordinate 210,255, forward strand.
CTGCTGCTTGGAGCGGGAGGGCACTGATGGACCAAGCGCAATCGCTTCGCAGACTGGTTGCCGACCAGAGACGGGAAGAGGGCTCCGAATGGGGCTCAGCCCGCATTATCACCGTATGCAGCGGCAAAGGCGGAGTGGGGAAGTCCAACTTCTCGTTGAATTTCGCGCTTAAGCTGAAGTCTATGGGCAAACGGGTTCTGCTCTTTGATGCAGATATCGGAATGGCTAACATTGATGTGCTGATGGGAGTCTCCTCCAAGTACAACCTGTATCATCTGCTGAACCGCGAGGCGGCAATTGCAGATATTATTCAGTACGGACCGGATCGGCTGCCGTTTATTGCAGGCGGTTCCGGCATGCAGGAATTGTTTGCGCTCTCGGATGAAGATTTGGCTTATTTCACTTCCCAGATCGCTTCGATTGCCGACAGCATGGACTACATTCTCTTCGATACCGGGGCCGGCCTCTCCAAAGAGACGCTGAAATTTATCGTCTCGGCGGACGACTGCCTGGTCGTCACCACCCCGGAGCCCACGGCCATAACGGATGCCTACGCGTTAATGAAGGTCGTTCACAGCAGTTATCCTGATATATCCTTTCAATTGATTGTCAACCAAGCTTCTGACGAGAAGGAAGCCTTCGCAACCAGTGACAAAATCCGTATGGCAGCCCAGCGATTTCTGGAGCTGGACCTGCCTTTCCTGGGTTATATCAGCAGCGACAGCCACGTGGTACAGGCTGTCAAGAAACAGGTCCCTTTCTCTATGGCATTTCCCAGCAGCACTGCCGCAAAAGACGTTCACCGATTAACCCAGAAATATCTGACGGCTGGCCCGAGCATGACGGCAAGCAGACCGCAGGGGATCAAAGGTTTTATCGGCAAATGGCTAAGACGGAATACAAAAATGTTCTGAAATCCGAGAACAAAGGTGGAAATGAGATGAAGCCCTATAACGTTTTGGTTGTAGACGATTCGGCATTCATGCGGAAGATCATTTCAGATCTGATCGAGAGCGACCCCCGGTTCAAAGTGGCGGCAACGGCCACGAACGGGCAAGAAGCGTTGGATAAGGTCAAGGAAATCAAACCTGACCTGGTGACCATGGACGTCGAGATGCCCGAGCTCAACGGTCTGGAAGCTCTGAAACAGATTATGGAGACCCATCCGCTGCCCGTTATTATGCTCTCCGGCATCAACGAACAGGGCATGCGGGAGACGATCCTTGCTCTGGAGGGAGGGGCTTTCGACTTTATCCGGAAGCCTTCGATCTCCAACTCGCAGGATATTATGGCAGTCGGCGAATCTCTGCGCGAACAGATGAATGCGGCGATGCAGGCCCGCGAACGGAGAGAAGCCCGCTCTGCCGAGGCGGCAGCCCAGGCGTCTGCCGCTCCGCCGGCCTCATCGGTTCCCGGCGTACCGCCAAGTCCGCCTGAGCCGGCCGGCGGCCGGCCAACGGAGCCGTTCCGGCCCGCGGCTTCGGCCCTGCCGCGCACGGCTCCGCCGGCCCGGGAGCTCCCGCGGCCCGGCAGAGAGAAGCCGGCGGCCCCAGGCCCGGCGGGCCCCGCTGCCGGCGAGGCTCCGCGCAAGGGCGGCGTTCGGCCGCCCGCCAAGGAGGCTCCGGCGAAGCCGCTGCTGCGCCGCGAGGCGTCCAGGCCGGCCGCCCTGGAGCGTCCGGCCGACGCTGCGGCCAGGGCCGTTCGGCCGGGGATGGCGTCTGTGCCACCGTCCAAGCCGGCAGCCGCGCCGGAGCCCGGAACCAAAGGCCTGCGCAAGCTGGTGGCGGTCGGCACTTCTACGGGCGGACCAAGGGCCTTGAAGACGCTGCTGGAGAACATTCCCGGCGACTTTCCGGCGCCGATTGTTATCGTGCAGCATATGCCGCCCAGCTTCACCAAATCTCTGGCTCAGCGTCTGAACTCCTTCAGTCCACTGGAAGTGATGGAAGCCGAGCACGGAATGGTGCTGAAGAACGGAACCGCCTATGTGGCGCCTGGCGGATATCACATGAAGGTGGTGGAGATGGGAGGCGGACAATACGCTATTCAGCTAACCAGGGAAGAGGCTCGGAACGGACATCGGCCCTCCGTGGATACTTTGTTTGAATCGCTGCTTCCGCTCGAACAACTCGAACGACACGCGGTCATCATGACGGGCATGGGAAGCGACGGCGCCAAGATGATGAAGGCGCTCTACGACGCGGGCGTAACTTCTACTTTTGCAGAGAATGAAGAGACCTGTGTGGTCTATGGCATGCCTCGTTCCGCCGTCGAGCTGCAATGCGTCACCCATGTCTTGCCGCTGCAGGAAATAGCTCCAAAACTGGTTCAGGTCGTTAGATAACGGAAAAGCGAACTCGAAGGGGAGGTGCTCACAATGGACATGAATCAATATTTATCCATGTTTATTGATGAGTCGAATGACCATCTGCAATCACTCAATGAAAATATGATGAGCCTGGAGGCCAATCCGGAAGACATCAGCATCGTCCAGGTTATTTTTCGCTCCGCGCATACCTTGAAGGGCATGGCCGCGACAATGGGATTTGAAGATCTTGCGTCGCTCACGCACCAAATGGAGAACGTGCTGGATTTGGTCCGCAACGACAAGCTCAAGATGCAGGATTATATATTTGACACCTTGTTCAAAAGTCTGGACGCCTTAGAATCTATGGTCAAGGACATCATGGCCGGCGGTCAGGGCAAGGCCGATGTCGCAAGCATCGTATCTTCCCTTCAAGCCATTGTCCGCGGAGAGAAACCGGGAGGTTCCGAGTCCACCGCTCCGGCGACCAAACCGGCTGCCGCCGAAACGCCGGCGCTCTTGGACGAGTTCCAGTTCTCGGTACTTTCACAGTCGATTCAGGAAGGTCATCAGGTTCTCTTCATCGAGGTCAAGATCCGCGACGACTGCCAGCTGAAAGCGGTAAGAGCCTATATGGTATTCGAGCTTCTGGAGAGATACGGCGAAGTCGTCAAGTCCTATCCGTCTGTCCAGGACATTGAGCAAGAGAAGTTCGACCGCGGCTTCTCTCTCTACTACATCACGCAGAAGAGCGCCGAAGAAATGCAGGGACTGGTGCTCGGAATCTCCGAGATTGAGAAGGTGACTGCGGTTAAGCTGGACCAGGAATCGCTGGCTCAGATGGGACAGGCAGCGGTTGCCGCTGCCGCCGAGGCGCCGGTACCAAGCGCGCAGCCTGCTGCGGCTTCTGCCGCAGCAGAACAGCCGGCAGCTTCGGCACCGTCAGCTCCGTCAGCTCCGCCGAAGGAGCAGGGCGCCAAAGCGCCGGCACGCAGCGCAGCGCCTTCGCCTTCCCGTACGATCCGGGTGGATATCGACCGGCTGGATGTGCTGATGAATCTGCTCAGCGAGCTGCTGATCGACCGTGTTCGTCTGGAGCAGATTGCTTCGGAAGTCCAGAAGAACGAGCTGACTGAAACGGTGGAACATATGAGCAGGGTCAGCAGCGACCTGCAAAATATTGTGATGAAGCTCCGCATGGTACCGGTAGACACGGTGTTCAACCGGTTCCCGCGTATGGTCCGCGATTTGGCCAAATCGCTGGACAAGAAGATTGATCTGGTGGTCACGGGGGCCGAGACGGAGCTGGACCGGACGGTAGTCGACGAGATCGGCGACCCGCTCGTTCACCTTCTGCGCAACGCGATCGACCATGGCATAGAATCTGTTGCCGACCGCGTAGCCAAGGGGAAATCGGAGACCGGAACGGTCAATCTCCGCGCTTTCCACAGCGGGAACCATGTGTTCATCGAGATTCAGGATGACGGTGCAGGCATATCGCGCGACAAGGTGCTCAATTCGGCGATCAAAAAAGGCATCGTCACCCCGGAACAAGCCGAGAAGATGAGCGACAGCGAAGCCCATCAGCTTCTTTTTGCCGCCGGATTCAGTACAGCCGAGGTTATCTCGGACATCTCCGGCCGGGGCGTCGGCCTGGACGTCGTCAAGGCGAAGATCACCTCGCTTGGCGGGAACGTTACCATCTATTCGACGCTGGGCAAAGGAACCAACTTCTCGGTGCAGCTCCCGCTTACCCTGTCGATCATCGCAGCCATGCTGATTCGCCTCGGGTCGGAGAAGTACGCGATCCCGCTGTCTTCCATCGTAGAGACGAGCATTCTCAAGGCGTCTCAGATCCGCACGGTGCACGGCACCAAAATGATGGAGTTCCGCGGTTCCCATATTCCGCTGCTGTCGCTGAGCGCGCTGTTTGAGGTGCCGGATTACAGCGAGAAGGATGAGGAAGAAACCGAGATCGTGGTCATTCGCAAAGGCGACCGTATGGCGGCCCTTGCTGTGCAGGATTTTATCGGACAGAGCGAGATTGTCATCAAGAACCTGGGCAAATATCTGCCTGAAGTGCAGGGCATCTCCGGAGCTACGATTCTGGGCGACGGCCAAGTAGCGCTGATTCTCGATCCGAACGCTTTTATCAAATAATTGACTTGAACCAGGGAGGTTCTTCACATGGCTGAAGACATTAAAGTAATTGTCTTTAAACTGGGTACCGAGGAGTATGGAATCGAAGTCGATAAGGTACAGACGATTGAGCGGATGATGCCGATTACGCGTGTGCCCAAAACGTACGCTTTCATTAAAGGAGTCATCAATCTCCGCGGCGTGGTTATTCCTGTTATCGATCTGCGCGGCCGCTTCGGTCTTCCGGAAGGCGAGTATACCGAACAGACCCGCGTCATTATCGTCGCGGTCGATGAGATGGAAGTCGGCTTCATCGTCGACTCCGCCAATGATGTCATTGATCTCAACCGGAACGCGATTGATACGCCGCCGGAAGTGGTCGGGGGCATCAAGGCCAAATATCTGGACGGCGTAGCGAAGATCGGAGAGGATCGCCTTCTGATTATGCTTAATCTGTCCGAGGTGCTGAACAAGAGCGAAATCGTGCAGTTGGAAAGTCTTGAGGGCTAGCCTGTGGAGCTGTTCAAACATTCCAAAGACTTTAAGATGGACGTCCTTAAGGAAGTCGGCAATATTGGCGCCGGGAACGCGGCAACCGCGCTGTCGCGGCTGCTGAACAAACCGATTGATATGGCGGTGCCCAAAGTCCAGATGCTCACTTTTGACGAAATTACCGACAAAGTCGGCGGAGCCGAGAATCTTGTCTATGCGGTGTTTCTGCGGGTGGAAGGCGACGCGCCGGGCAATCTGTTCTTTATTCTTACACCGGAGGCTGCAAAGAATCTGCTTGGACGTGTGGCCGGTATGGAAGCCAGTGAGGAGGAAACGCTGAGCGAAATGGAATTGTCCGCTTTGAACGAGATCGGCAATATACTGGCAGGCTCCTACCTGTCCTCGCTGGCTGACTTCACTTCGCTGACGATGTATCCGACCGTACCCGCACTTGCAATGGATATGGCAGGCGCCATTCTGGGCTATGGACTTCTTCAGTTCGGCCAGATGGGCGATGACGCGCTGCTGATCGATACCACCTTCTTGGAAGGCCAGGACGAAATCGAAGGTCAGTTCTTTCTGATTCCTGATCCGGAGTCCTTCCCTAAAATTTTTGCGGCTCTGGGAGTACCATTCGATAATGATTGAAGAACAAAGTCTGATTAAAGTTGGAATGGCCGACTTGAATGTCGGCGGACCATACCATTTAATCCGGACCACAGGACTCGGCTCCTGTGTCGGTGTAACGCTGTATGATCCCGTAAAAAAGCTGGCGGGCATGGCTCACGTCATGCTGCCTTCTTCCGATATCGCCCGTGAAGGACAACTGAATATCGCCAAATTTGCGGACACAGCCGTACCCGAGCTTCTGCGCAAGCTGCTGGAGCTTGGGGCCATGCGGTCCCGTCTTGTGGCCAAGATGGCGGGGGGTTCCCAAATGTTTGCATTCGCTGGAGGGAACGATACGATGCGGATCGGACCGCGGAATGTCGAAGCCTGCAAAGAAGCGCTGGAGCGGCTCGAGATCCCTCTCATCGCCGAAGATACGGGCGGCAGCACGGGACGAACCATCGAAATTGCTTGCAGCACCGGCATTTTATATATTCGCAGTGTGCAGAAAGGCGTCAAGGAATTATAATATGATTGGGACCATTTTACTGAACGTGCTGCTTGGCCTGGTTGGTTTTGTGGTAACCTTCCTGATCGCTTTAGGGAACAATTTGCTGGTGACGAGCCTGATTCGCGGATTTTTCGGATTTATTGTCTGGTTTCTGCTTGCTTTCGGGATAAGATGGGTACTGGGTTTTATTGGCGGATTATCCCCTAAGCAGGAAAACACAGAGACCGAAATCTACGGCGAACCGGAGAACAGAGGGTCCCAATTGGACTTGACGACCCCGGATGAAGACGAGGAGCTTATGAATCTGCTGAGACCGGAGCCTGAATCCTCATCGGGAGCGGCCCGGTCCGAGAAATCGGAGAGCAGTTTTCAGCCTTTGCGGCCTCCGAAATTGGTCTCAACGCAGAATCCTGAAGAATTGGCCAAGGCCGTCCGTCACCTGAAGGAAGAATAAGCAGCGCTTTAGCGTGATCGCGGGGATGATCCATTGGTTCACGCGGGCCTGCTGACTACACTTTGGGAAGGGTGAAAGCTGTTGAACGAGCATAATGCTTCTCATTTGGACCACCAGGACCTCTGGGAACAATGGAAAGAGCAAGGAAATCCGGAGGCCAAAAAAAAGCTCATTGAGCTATACCTCCACATCGTAGACTATGTCTCGAGCCGTTTAGCCGTTGGTCTGCCCAAGAATGTCTCGAAGGATGACTTGGCAAGCAATGGCGTGATGGGTCTGATCGATGCCATTGAGAAATTTGATTATAAACGGGGCCTGCAATTTCAGACTTACGCTTCCTGGAGAGTACGGGGAGCTATTCTGGATTCATTGCGCCAAGGAGACTGGGTGCCCCGCTCGGTAAGAGAAAAGGCAAAGAAAATCGAGGACGCCTACCAGCATCTGGAGCAGAAGTATCTGCGCTCCGTTACCGACGAGGAAATGAGTGAATACCTGAGCATCAGCGAACAGGAATTCCAGACGATGCTGCAGGACGTCTCTGTCATGTCGCTCTGTTCATTGGAGGATCCCATCCGCGATGAGGAATCCGAGACCCGAATGTCCATTCTGGTGGACGACAAAGCCAAGAACCCTGACCGTAAAGTCAATGAGTTCTATCTGAAAGAAACGTTGGCCAAAGGCATCGAAAAGCTCACCGTGAAAGAACGGACCGTCGTGTCCCTTTTATATTACGAAGATCTTTCGTTAAGCGAAATCGCCGAAGTCATGTCGCTGTCGCCATCACGAATCTCACAGTTGCATTCCAAAGCGATTCTTAGGCTGCGCGGTACTCTGGAGAAGAACCGTGATCTTCTGATGCAGAATGATTAGCCATTCATGGCAGTGGGAGGGGATACAATGATTGGCCAGTACGCTTTGCATCAGTACTTAAAGGTCAGCATTGCGGATGACAAGAGCGTTGCCTATCTGGAATTTATCAAGCGTGAGGAAGACTTCGCCTGTCCGGCGGAGGATGTTTATGATTTTTTGAAGGACCATGGCATCCGGCACGGCATCCAGCAGGAGACGGTGGATCGCTTTGCCGGCCATCCGGACGAGTTCTTCTTCAGCAAAGTACCTATCGCCCTGGGAACACCTCCGCAGAATGGAGAAGACGGGCGTGTGGTACTTTCTGTTCAACTGGAGGAAGAAGAGAGCCGCCGTCCGATGGAAATGGAGAACGGGCAGGTGGACTATAAAGAAATTGTCCGCTTAAGCAATGTCCGGAAGGGCCAGCTGATTGCCGAACAATACCCGCCGGACCCGGGCGTGCCCGGGTTGAACGTACTCGGGGAAGAGGTTCCGGCCAAGCCGGGCAAGAACGCTCCGTTCCGGGTCGGCAAGAATGTCCTTATCAGTGCGGACGGCAGTTCCATGTATGCGGCAATAGACGGCCTTGTGTCCACGACGGATAAGGGAAAAATCAATGTCTTCCCGGTCTATGAAGTCAAGGGAGACGTCGATTACAGCACGGGGAACATCGACTTTGTTGGAACCGTAGTCATTCGCGGCAATGTTCTGACCGGATTCTCGGTCAAATCGGCCGGCGATATCCGCGTTATCGGCGGCGTAGAAGGTGCCGAACTGACGGCGGCAGGCTCCATTGAAATTACCGGCGGAATCATCGGTTATAACAAAGGGCTTGTGTCAGCCGGACAGAATGTGAAGGTCTCCTTTATCCAGGACGGCAATGTGACGGCCGCCCAGGATGTGATCGTCTCGCAGAGCATTATGCACTCCAACGTGCGTGCGGGCCGGGATATTCTGTGCAACGGACCGAAAGGACTCATTGTAGGCGGGGTAAGTCAAGCCGGGGAGAGGGTCGTTGCCCGAACAATCGGCAACACCATGTCAACGGCCACCTCGATTGAAGTCGGTGTCCTGCCGGAGCTTCGGAACGAGATCAATGAGCTTCGCCAAGAGCTTCGCCTGCTGCTTGAGAATGCGGACAAGACCCATAAAGCTCTCTATCTTCTGAATCAGCTGGCCATGGCGGGAACGCTGTCTCCCGACAAGATGGCTATGCGTGTGAAACTGAACGCCACCAAGCAATCGCAGCAGCGGGAAGAGAACCGGGTCAGAGAACGGATTCTGGAAATCGAGCGGATGCTGGAAGATACGGACCGCGCCCGGGTGGAAGTGATACGCACCATCTACGGAGGCGCCAAAATTGTGATCGGACGGTATACGCGGTTTATCAAAGATCCCGCCGAGCGGGTAAGCTTCCGGTATTCCGATGGGGATATTACCTTCTCGCCCAATATCTAAAATCCAGGAAGCAGGTGCGGCCATGAGTTTCAAGCCGGTAGAGCTGCAAATCGCCGTCCCCCGGGTTACGGAAGCCGCCAAGCTTCACCAGGAGGCGCTTCATCGTCCCGTTCAGGATCAGCAGATGCTGGCAGCGATGAACGTCAAGCATTCGAGAGAAGAGGCCCAGCGGAGCGCCGAAGTGGACGAGACGGCGGAATCCGCGATTCGGGATGACGGAAGAAGAGGACGTTCCAACCATGGCTCCGGCGAGAGCGGTCGCCGGGAGACGGAGGAGAAGCAAGCCGAGCATCCTTTCAAGGGCAAACGCATTGACTTGAGCTTGTGAGATTCAGAGAAAGGGAGAAGACTTGTGCAACCATGGGGGTATATTGTGCTGCTGGGTTTCGTGGCGATTGCATTCGGCCTGACTCTGCCGGCCCGCGCCAAGACGAAACCGGCGGATAGCGACCGCCAGGCGCTCAAGGAAGTCGAGGCGGCGCTTGAACTGTATATGGCGGACATTGAGCGCGAGAACGGAGAGCTGGTCAACCTGCTCGGCACGATCAAAGCGCAGTCCCAGAGCGGACAGGCTGCTCTTCAGGAGCAGGTTGCCGAGCTCAAGGGACAGCTGGAGGAGCTTCGGCGGACCAGCGCGCAGGTGGAAGCGAGGGTAGCGGCCAACGAGAACGGTCTTCTTCAAGTCGCGCTGTCTGGCGCAGCAGGTTCGGTCCGGCAGGAGCAGACGATAAGCGAAGACAAAATCGGGGCGGATCGGATACAGGAAGAGAATACCCGGACGGCCAGTACAATCAAGCCGAGATATCCGCAGCTTTTTGAACTGCATGAACAGGGCAAATCGATCGATTACATAGCGAAGAAGACCGGCATGCAAAAAGGAGAGGTCCAACTGATCCTCCAACTGGCGAAGCAGGAGGAGGAATCGGTGTGATCAAGAATCGTTCCTTTATGATCGGGCTGGGCTCCGGACTGGTCGCCGGAGCTCTTTTGCTGCAGCTAATGAATGCTGCGGGGCTCTCGGCGCCCAGCCGCGGGCAGCTGCTCCGGGAAGCGGCCGAGCGGAACCTGAGAATTGTCGATGCGGATGAGCGGCTGCTGACGGAAGACGAGTGGAGAGCCATGGCTTCCCCGTCGCCGGCAGGTTCTCCCGCTCCTTCTGTACAGCCGTCCCCGTCATCTTCTCCGGCCCCGAAGGCTAAGCCGACGTCCAAGCCGGCAGCCGGGAAGAAGCCGGCCGCTTCTTCTGCGGGAACAGCGGGGGGGGCCGCCGGCGCAGCTGCGCCGGCTGTGAAACCGGCAGAGCCGGGCAAGCCGGCTTCTCCTTCGTCTTCTCCGCTTGTTAAGCCGGCGGCGCCGAAGGCGCCGTCTCCGGCATCCGCATCAGCGAAGGAGCCGATTGTGCTGCGTATTCCGAACGGCGCCACGCTCAGCGAGGTTGCCGATATTTTGGCGGCATCGGAAGTCATCACCGACAAGGACCAGTTCCTGGTCGCTGCCCACAGCAGCGGTATTCAGCGCAAAATCCAGTACGGTCTCTACAGCTTCAAGCCGGGAGAAAGTCTGGATTCAATCATTGTCAAGCTGATTACAGTCAAGGATTAGCTTGCAACGGGTGTGCCCATATGCTATATTAATTAGCGGTGTTAAAACACACGCCGGATGGATCGGCGCAAGCGGTGCTTTCTTCCGAAGAAAGTCTTGCGGCGAGATGAGAACGGCGGAGGGAACACACAAATAACCATACTTAGGAGGTGTGTGAAGATGGCAGTAATCTCCATGAAGCAGCTTCTCGAAGCTGGGGTACACTTCGGTCACCAGACTCGTCGTTGGAACCCAAAGATGGATCGTTATATCTTCACCGAAAGAAACGGAATCTACATTATTGACCTGCAGAAGACAGTCAAGAAAGTAGAAGAAGCGTACAATTTTGTTAAGAGCGTAGCAGGCGAAGGCGGCACTGTCCTGTTCGTAGGCACGAAGAAGCAGGCTCAGGATTCCGTTAAGGAAGAAGCCGAACGTTCGGGCATGTTCTACATCAACCAGCGTTGGCTGGGCGGCACGCTGACCAACTTCTCGACGATCCAGAAGCGTATCGACCGTCTGAAGAAGCTGGAAGCTTGGGAAGTAGACGGCACGTTCGAAGTGCTGCCTAAGAAGGAAGTTATCATTCTCCGCAAGGAGAAGGAACGTCTGGAGAAATTCCTGGGCGGTATCAAGAACATGAAGGGTCTGCCAAGCGCCCTGTTCATCATCGACCCTCGCAAAGAGCGCATCGCAGTAGCCGAAGCTCGCAAATTGGGTATCCCGATTGTAGCGATCGTCGACACGAACTGTGATCCGGACGAAATCGACTATGTAATCCCGGGCAACGACGACGCCATCCGCGCCGTTAAGCTGCTGACTGGTAAAATGGCCGATGCCGTTGTGGAAGCTCACCAAGGCGAAGATACAACGACTGCGTAAGCCGTTATCGGATATCGCGCATTACACATGAACTTAAACAAAAAGGGTGGTTGGCAGGTGGATAACCTCTCACTGCCCTTTTTTTAAAATATCAGCGTATAAACCTTCTGGTCTTATACGGGTCTGATATTCCCGCAGAAACGGACGCCGTCTTCATGGAAGACGATTGAACCCGCTTCTGCTTATCATGCAAGAAATCAGGGCGCTAATTCGCCCATAACCTGGAGGGACTAACCTATGGCAGTAGATGCAAAATCCGTTAAAGAACTTCGTGAAAGAACCGGCGCCGGCATGCTGGACTGCAAAAAAGCGCTGGAAGAAGCGAATGGCGATCTGACGAAAGCCATCGAAATCCTTCGCGAGAAGGGCCTGTCCGCAGCCGCCAACAAAGCCGGCCGCGTAGCTACTGAAGGCGTCGTAGAATCCTACATCCATGCCGGAGGCCGCATCGGCGTGCTGGTCGAAATCAACTGCGAAACGGACTTTGTCGGCAAAACCGACCAGTTCAAGGAATTCGCCCGCGATATCGCCATGCAGATCGCAGCCGCCAGCCCTCGCTATGTTCGCCGTGAAGAAGTTCCGGCTGAAGAAGTCGAGAAGGAGAAGGAGATTCTTAAGGCTCAAGCGCTGAACGAAGGCAAGCCGGAGAAGATTGTCGAGAAGATGGTCGAAGGCCGCATCAGCAAGTTCTACGAAGAACACTGCCTGATGGAACAGGCGTTCATCAAGGACCCCGACAAGACGATCTCCAGCATGCTGAACGAGAAGATCAGCACAATCGGCGAGAACATTTCGATCCGCCGCTTTGCCCGCTTTGAACTGGGCGAAGGCCTGGAGAAGAAAGTCGACAACTTCGTAGAAGAAGTTATGGCTCAAGTCAAACAATAATCCGGCAAGCGGCCGACCCGCTTTCTACGAATCCATAGGGCATCGTCAAGAGCGGAACACATTTTACGGTGTTCCGTCTTTTGTACGCAAAAGGCCTTGATTTCACCGCTGCTCCCGTACACCCGTGCGGAGCGCGCCCCAACCCGGGCCCGAATGGGCGCCATGTAAAGTGAGGTATAACGATTTGGAACAGCCGGTATTTAAAAGAGTAGTGCTGAAGGTCAGCGGAGAATCGCTGGCAGGACCGAACGGATACGGCATCGATGCGGATACGATCCAGTCCATTGCGGAGCAGATCAAGGAAGTCGTCGAGCTTGGCGTTCAGGTAGCCATCGTATGCGGCGGAGGCAACATCTGGCGCGGCATCGCCGGCAGTGCGAGCGGAATCGACCGGGCAACCGCAGATTACATGGGAATGCTGGCTACAGTCATGAACTCCTTGGCGCTGCAGGACGCGCTGGAGCAGATCGATGTGCCGACCCGGGTTCAGACGTCGATTTCGATGCAGCAGATCGCCGAGCCCTACATCCGGAGACGGGCGATTCGCCATCTGGAGAAGGGACGGGTCGTTATTTTTGCGGCGGGAACGGGCAATCCGTTCTTCTCGACCGACACGACCGCAGCGCTGCGCGCAGCCGAGATCGAAGCCGAGGTTATACTGATGGCCAAGAACAAGGTCGACGGCGTATATTCGGCCGATCCGTTCAAGGACAGCACGGCAGAGAAGTACGAACAGCTTACTTACCTGGACGTCTTGAACAAGAATCTGGGCGTCATGGACTCCACGGCCTCGTCGCTGTGCATGGATAACAACATACCGCTGATTGTCTTTGCGATTACGGAGCAAGGCAACATCAAACGCGTCGTCCTGGGCGAGAAGATCGGGACGATTGTCAAAGGGAGTGTAGAATAATGCCGCAATCGGTTAAGAAAAACGCCGAAGAACGCATGGAAAAAGCGATTTCGGCGCTGAAACGCGATCTGGCCACGCTGCGCGCGGGCCGTGCGACCCCGGCTCTGCTCGACCGGATTCAGGTCGAATATTACGGAGCGCCGACGCCGGTCAACCAGCTGGCGAACATTAATACACCGGATTCCCGGACGCTGCTGATCCAGCCTTGGGACAAATCGTCGCTCTCCGACATTGAGCGTGCGATCATGAAGTCGGATCTCGGCTTGACGCCTGCCAACGACGGAATGACGATCCGCCTCTCCATTCCTGCGCTGACGGAGGAACGCCGGGCCGAGCTGGTCAAGCTGACGAAGAAGTTCGGCGAAGAGTCGAAGGTAGCGATTCGCAACATCCGGCGCGATGCCAACGACGACATCAAGAAGATGGAGAAGAACGGCATCTCCGAGGACGAGTCCCGGGGACACCAGGAGAGCATCCAGAAGACAACGGACAAGTTCATTGCCGAAGTCGACAAGGTGCTTGCAGCCAAAGAAAAGGAAATCATGGAAGTCTAGGATAATCTCGAGATAACGGCCCCTCCTCCAACGGTGGGGTTTGTCTCTTTCTCGCAGGAGCTTGGAGGAAACGGCGATGATCAAACGGGTACAATCCTGGCTGGGCCGGGAAGAGAGGCAGCAGCCGGTCGAAATTTCACCGGACAATATACCGAAGCATGTGGCGATCATCATGGACGGCAACGGCCGCTGGGCCAAACGGCTCGGTCTGCCGCGGATTGTGGGCCACCAGAACGGGATGAAGGCCGTCAAACGCGCGACGATTGCCGCCGACGAGCTCGGCATTGAATACTTGACGATGTATGCTTTCTCTACGGAGAATTGGAAACGACCGAAAGAAGAAGTGGATTTCCTGATGAGGCTGCCCGAAGAATTCCTTGCGATTGAACTGGATGAGCTGATTGAGAAGAATGTGCGGGTTCGGGTCATGGGAGATGAAGATGCGCTGCCTTCCTTTACCCGCAGGGCGATGGAAGAAGCGGTGGCGCGGACCCGGCACAATACCGGACTGGTGCTGAATTTTGCCTTGAATTACGGAGGACGCAAGGAACTGGAGGTCTGCATGCAGGAGCTCGGCCGCGAGATTGCTGCCGGCCAGCTGTCACCGGAACAAATCACGGCTGAACTGATTGACAGCCGGTTATTGTCGGGCGGTATGCCGGACCCGGACCTGCTGATCCGCACGAGCGGTGAAATGAGGCTCAGCAACTTTATGCTCTGGCAGCTCGCGTACAGTGAATTATGGTTTACCGATATATACTGGCCCGAATTCAACAAAGAACATCTGCTCCAGGCGGTGGCGGAATATCAGCGCCGCACACGCAGATACGGCGGGTTGAAGTAGGCGAGGGGAGACGATAGTCGTTGAAGCAGCGATTGATTACCGGTCTTTGGGCCGGAGCCTTGTTCTTGGGATTGACACTGCTGGGCGGGTGGGGTTACCATCTGCTGCTGACTGCAATGGCTCTGATCGGTTTATATGAATTTATCAAAATGACGAAGACGCCGCCCATCGGGACAGCGGCTGCAATCGCATATGCCGCTCTGATCGGCTTCATGATTCCCTGGCGGCTGCTTGACAGATCGCCGATCTTTTCCTTTGAGCAGGGCATGTGGCTCCTGCTGCTGCTGTTCCTGCTCCTTACGGTGTTCACCAAGAACCGGGTGAACATCGGAGCCGCTGCGCTGCTCTTCGTTGGTACGGTGTACATAGGGACTGGCTTTGCTTACATGGCCGCCTCCCGCGCGGCAGGCGACGGCCATGGGATTTACTGGACCTTTCTGCTGCTCTGCTGCATTTGGGGCAGCGATGCGGGCGCTTATTTTGTCGGCCGCGCAGTCGGCCGCAACAAGCTGTGGCCGGCCATCAGCCCGAACAAGACGGTGGAAGGAGCGGCCGGCGGAGTTCTGATCGCCATGATTATCGCCGTCGTATTCTGGCTATTCCATACCGATTTGTTCTCCGCCGGGCGTGCGCTTCTTATCGGCCTGTCCTGCGCAGTGGTCGGTCAGCTTGGAGACCTGGTGCAATCGGCGTACAAACGCGTCTACGGCATCAAGGATTCCGGATCGCTGCTGCCCGGACACGGAGGCATTCTGGACCGCTGCGACAGCTGGCTGATCGTCTTTCCGTTTGTCCATTTGATGACGCTGATGCCTTATATGTGAGATAAAATAACCTAAAGGACGGATTCAATCGTGAAACGAATTGTAGTGCTCGGGTCCACCGGTTCCATCGGGACCCAGACCCTGGATGTCGTAGCTCATCATCCCGAGGAATTCGTAATCGACGGTCTGGCGGCCGGCGGCAATACAGACCTGCTTCTGGAGCAGGTCCGGCGCTTCAGACCCCGCCGCGTATCCGTAGCCGGTCCCGAGCAGGCAGACAAGCTTGCTCCTCACCTGCCGGCAGGGACGGAACTCTTTTACGGGAACGAAGGACTGGTCGAACTTGCCGCAGGCGGCGATGCTGAACTGGTCGTTACCGCTGTAATGGGCAGCGTAGGTCTGCGCCCGACGCTTGCGGCTCTGGAAGCCGGAAGGGATATCGGACTTGCGAACAAGGAGACACTGGTCACCGCCGGCCATCTCGTTACCGAATTGGCCCGGGCCCGCGGAGCGGCTATTCTTCCGGTCGACAGCGAGCATTCGGCTATCTTCCAGTGCCTGAACGGAGAGCCCCGCGAAGATCTGGCCGGCATTACGCTGACGGCCTCCGGCGGTTCTTTCCGGCACTTGAACCGGGAACAGCTGAAGGATGTGACCGTTGAGGATGCGCTGCGCCACCCGAACTGGAGCATGGGCGCCAAAATCACCATCGATTCGGCGACAATGGTCAACAAGGGGCTTGAAGTCATCGAGGCCCACTGGCTGTTCGGGCTTCCGTATGAGCAGATTTCCGTATTGCTGCACCCGGAGAGCATCATCCATTCCTTTGTCGAGTTTCAGGACACCAGCATCATTGCCCAGCTCGGCAACCCTGACATGCGGGTGCCGATTCAATATGCGCTGACTTACCCGCGCCGGCTTGCATCGCCGGGCGAACGGCTGTCGCTTGCCAAGGTAGGGCAGCTCCACTTCCGCGAGATGGATTACGAGCGCTATCCGGCGCTGCGTCTGGCCATTGAGTGCGGCAAGGCCGGCGGCCTGCTGACCACCGCCTTCAACGCCGCCAACGAAGCGGCCGTAGCCCGTTTCTTGCGCGGCGAGATTTCGTTCCTGCGGATTGAAGAAATTCTGGAAGAAGTGATCCAGCGTCAGGCGAATATCACGCTGCCCGGCCTCGAGGCGATCGAAGAATGCGACCGGGCCGCCCGGAAGCTGGCAGCCGAACTGTAGGAAGACCCAAAATTAGGAAGAACCCGTTGATTCTCTTGTGCCCGGTCCTTGAATAATGATAAATTAATAGGACATAGTCGGGTCTCACCTGAAGGGGGTATTTACGCTTGCATATGGTTCAGGTCGTATTTATGACGGTGCTCATGTTCTTCGTCCTGGTGACGGTGCATGAATGGGGGCATTATTATTTTGCCAAGCGTGCCGGTATTCTGGTTCGGGAATTTGCGATCGGTTTCGGTCCGAAACTGTTCTCCTATAAACGCGATGAAACCCAGTTCACCCTCCGTTTGCTGCCGTTTGGCGGATATGCCCGCATGGCGGGCGAAGATCCGGAAATCGTCGAGATCCAGACGGGACAGACCATTGCGGTGCGGCTGGGCGACAAGGACATCATCAAGAAGATCTACGTCGATCAGCTCGATACCCGCCGCAATGTCATTCGCGGCGAAGTGCAGTTTATTGACCTGGAGCAGGAACTGAAGGTCCGTCTGGATGTCGACGGGGAAGTGGCCGTCTATGACGTCGATCCGAGAGCGATGATGGTCAAGGGCAGCCAGCAGATCCAGATTGCGCCGCGGGACCGCCAGTACGGCAGCAAGACGGTCGGGCAGCGCGCTCTGGCGATTTTTGCCGGGCCGCTGATGAATTTCCTGCTTGCCTTTATTCTCTTTGCCCTCTACATCCAGATGGCAGGCGTTGCGGTAGAGAATCCCACTTATGTCAAGATCGGCGATATGGCCGCCGGGATGCCGGCGGAGGAAGCCGGCATGCATAAAGGGGATATCGTATACTCCATCAACGGCGAACTGATCGGAGCCGATTATCAGAAGATGATCGACATGACGTCCGCATCCAACGGCAAACCGATGGACTGGGCAGTGAAACGCGGCGGCGAGACGCTGAATTTCACGCTGACGCCGCGTACCATGGAAGGCCAGGAGGGAGCCAAAGTCGGCATTACGCCGGTGCTTCCGACTCGGTCGGCTACGATCGGCGAGACGATTACCGGGTCAGGACACGCCATGGTCGATACGACCAAAGCGATTTTCCTTGGATTCAAGCAGCTCATCAACCGCTTCAACATGGACGACATTGGCGGACCGGTCCGCACGTTCGAGCTGACGGGGCAGATTGCCCAGCAGGGGATTGAGTATTTGACCCACTGGGCCGCCATTCTCAGCCTATATCTCGGGATCTTCAACCTGCTGCCGATTCCGGCGCTGGACGGAAGCCGGCTCGTATTCCTCGGCGTGGAGGCTCTCCGCGGGAAGCCGGTCGACCCGGGCCATGAGGGCATGGTCCACTTCGTGGGCTTCGCAATGCTGTTCCTGCTGATGATTGCGGTAACGTACAACGATATTTTGCGCCTGATCAGCGGATAATCCGATCATGCCCGGCAGCTGGTTCTCCTTCAAGGAGAGCCGGACCGGACTCATTAACGGGAGGAAATCCATTCTATGTCCAAAGACAAACAATTCGTTACGGAAATTACACCGCAGGGAGAAGACTTCTCCCGCTGGTATATCGATGTTATCAAAAAGGCCGATCTGATGGATTACTCGCCGGTCAGAGGCTGCATCGTCTTCAAGCCGGACGGTTATGAAATCTGGGAGCATATCCAGGAAGAGATGAACCGCCGTTTCAAGGAGACAGGCCACCGGAATGCCTATTTCCCGCTGTTCATTCCGGAGAGCTTCTTCCAGAAGGAAAAGGAGCATGTGGAAGGCTTCAATCCCGAGCTGCCTTGGGTAACCGAAGCGGGCGGAGAGAAGCTGGAAGAGCGTCTGGCCATCCGTCCGACCTCGGAGACCATGATCGGCCATATGTACTCCAAGTGGATTCAGTCCTACCGCGACCTGCCGGTGCTGATTAACCAGTGGGCCAACGTAGTCCGCTGGGAGAAACGGACGCTGCCTTTCCTCCGGACAAGCGAATTCCTGTGGCAGGAAGGCCATACTGCCCATGAGAACGAGACGGAAGCCCGGGAAGAGACCATGCAGATGCTGGAGGTCTACCGCGATTTTGTAGAGGGCTTCCTTGCTATCCCGGTCATTACCGGACAGAAGACGCCGTCCGAACGTTTTGCCGGCGCGGTGGATACGTATTCCATCGAAGCGATGATGAAGGACGGACGCGCGGTGCAGGCGGGCACGTCGCATTATCTCGGCACGAAGTTTGCCGTCGCTTTTGATATCAAATACCTCAGCCGGGACAACAACCTGGAGTATGTGCACACCACTTCCTGGGGGACAAGCACCCGCCTGATCGGTTCGATGATCATGGTGCACGGCGACGACCGCGGTCTGGCGCTGCCGCCGAAGGTGGCTCCGACGCAGGTGATCATGATTCCGATCGGTCCTCCGAAGACACGGGATGCCGTGGTAGACCGGACGGACGAACTGTTCCGCGAGCTGAAGAAGGCCGGTATCCGGGTGCGGGTCGATGACCGGACGGATGTAACGCCGGGCTGGAAATTCAACGAGTACGAAATGCGCGGCGTGCCGGTTCGTCTGGAACTGGGACCGCGCGATATGGAGAATGGGGTCTGCGTACTCGTCTCCCGCATCAGCGGAGAGAAGAAGGTGGTCCGGCAGGAGAATCTGGTTCAGGAAGTGCAGGACATGCTGGAGCAGGTACACCGCGAAATGTTCGAGCGGGCGCTGAGCTTCCGCGAGGAGCATTTCCATTCCGTAGACACGATGGAAGAAATGAAGGCGCAAATGGAAGAGAAACGGGGCTTTGCCCTGGCCGGATGGTGCGGTTCCGACGAATGCGAGAGCAAGGTCAAGGAAGAGACCGGCGCAACCAGCCGGAACATTCCGTTTAAGCCGGCCGAGAAGAAGACGGTATGCGTCTGCTGCGGTGAAGCCGCCGCTCATACGGTTGTTTTTGCCAAAGCGTACTAAAGCAGCAAGCCCAGCCCGCTTCCGCGGACTACATGATGATGCCGTCCTTGTCTCAAGGGCGGCATTTGTTTGCCGGAAAGCGCGGTGTAATAGATACAGGCCGGTACCAGGCGAGAGGATAGTTTCAGACAAAGGCAGGAGGAAGCATGGAGCACAACGGGGAACAACGCAAACGGTTCGAGCTGCTGATGAGACAGGGCGAGCTGCCGCCGGCTCTGATTGACGAGCACTTTACGGATGGCTATATTGAGCGGGTAGAGATCAGCCGGGGCAACCGGGACTGGCATGTCGTCGTCGTCAAACCGGCTCTGGTGCCCGCACAGGCGTACCGCACGTTCAGTCTGCGCATCCGGGAACGTCTGTCGCATATCGCCCAGGTCAGCTTCTTGTTCCGGTACGGGGAGGCCGTGAGCCGAGCCGACATCGTGCAGGAATACTGGGGGCTGTTCCAGGAGTGGGTACAGCGGAAGATTCCGTCTTCGAGCGGATGGCTGGCCCGTTCCTCGCAGACGCTCGAGGGCGAGACGCTGCATTTGAGCATGAGCGACGGCATGTCGCTGGAGCTGGCCCGCAAGAAAGAGATTGACAAGGCCATCATCACGTTCTATTCCCGCTATTTTGATCTGCCGCTGAAGGTGAAGATTGACCAGGCCGAGACGGCGAACCCGACTGAAGTCTTCGAGGAATTCCAACAGAAGCTTCAGCGCGAAGAGCGCGAATACATCGAGCAGATGATGACGATGGCACGCGAAGCTGACGAACTGGCGGAAGCGGCGGACGGTGCCGAGGCGGTGCCGCTCCTGATCGGCTATGACATTAAAGAGCCGCCGGTTCCGCTTGTCGAGCTTCAGGATGAGGAGAAGAAGATTACCGTTCAGGGAACGATCTTCGGACTGGACAGCAAGGAGCTCCGCAACGGAAGCACGCTGTTCACCTTCTTCGTTACTGATTTTACCGATTCGCTGCAAATGAAGCTGTTCGCCAAGAACAAGGAAGATTTGAAGGTCATGGGCCAGCTGGCCAACGGCAAATGGATCAAGGCGCGCGGCCGTGTCGAGTATGACCGGTTCATGCAGACGCCGGAGCTTGTCATGATTCCGTCGGACCTGGCGGAAGTATCGGCTCCGCCGGTCCGCAAGGACAACGCCGAGCGCAAGCGGGTGGAATTCCATCTGCACAGTGCGATGAGCACGATGGACGCGGTAACGCCGATCGACGTCTACATCAAGACGGCAGCCAAGTGGGGACATCCCGCCATCGCCGTGACCGACCACGGCGGGGTGCAGTGTTATCCGGAAGCCGCCAAGGCGGCGAAGAAGAACGGCATCAAAATGCTGTACGGCGTGGAGGCCAATGTGGTCAACGACTCCGTCGCGGTCGTGGAGAATCCGCAGCCGCTGGACCTGAAGACGGCAACCTATGTCGTCTTCGACATCGAGACCACGGGTCTTTCGATTACCCGCAACAACATTACCGAACTTGCAGCCGTGAAGATGCAGGGCGGGCAGGAGATTGACCGCTATACGACGTTCGTGAACCCGCATGAGAAGATTCCGTATCATATTCAGCAGCTGACCAACATTACGGACGAAATGGTCAAGGATGCCCCGGACATTGCGCCGGTGCTGGACGAATTCACCGCTTTTGCCGGGGATGCGGTGCTCGTTGCGCACAACGCCCGGTTCGATATGGGCTTCATTCAGGCCATGCTGGCCAAGCACGGCAAGCCGCAGATGACCAACCCGTTCCTGGATACGCTGGAGCTGGCGCGGCTGCTGCATCCGAATATGAAGAACCACCGGCTGAACACATTGGCAGACAAATACAAAGTGCTGCTGGAGAGCCATCACCGGGCGGTGGACGACACCGTGGCGCTCGGCGGCATTCTGAACGGCCTGCTGGCCGATGCCGAGAAAATGAAGGGACTGACGATGCTGGATCGGCTGAACGATTATGTCGGCAAGGATCTGTCCAATACGCGGCCGTTCCACTGCGGCATCTATGCCTTGAACGCGGTCGGGAAGAAGAATCTGTACAAGCTGATTTCTCTCTCCCACACCGAATACTTCAAACGGGTGCCCTGCATTCCCCGCTCCAAGCTTGTAGAGCTGCGGGAAGGGCTGCTGGTGATTTCCGGCTGCGAGCGCGGCGAGTTCTTCGAGGCGGTCCTGAACAAATCGGTGGAAGAGGCGATCGAAGTCGCCGCCTTCTACGACGTGCTGGAGATTCAGCCTCTGACCATGTACATGCATCTGGTGGACAAGGGCTTCGTCGCAAGCCCCGATGAGCTTCGAGACTGCGTGCGGCGGGTATGCGACATCGGCGAGAAGCTGAACAAGCCGGTCATTGCCACCGGCAATGTCCATTATCTGGACCCGCGGGACAAGCTGTTCCGCGACATTACGATTCATGGAATCACCGGCTTCAGCCCGCTGAAGGACCAGCGCAAGCCGGATGCCCATTTCCGGACAACGGACGAGATGCTGGAGGAGTTTGCTTTTCTGGGTGCGGAGAAGGCGATGGAGGTCGTCGTGGACAATACGGTGGCGCTTGCCGACCGATTCGAGGATTATCCGCTGTTCCCGTCCGAATTGTTCACCCCCAACATTGAAGGGGCGGAGCAGGAGATTCGCGATACCTGCTACCAGACGGCGCGTTCGATCTATGGCGAGGAGCTGCCTGAAGTCGTCGTGGCCCGGCTGGAGAAGGAACTGGAGCCGATTATCAAGTACGGCTTCTCCGCCAACTACCTGATCTCGGAACGGCTCGTCAAAAAGTCGAACCGCGACGGCTACCTGGTCGGTTCCCGCGGTTCCGTAGGCTCTTCGGTCGTGGCGACCTTCCTCGGCATCTCCGAGGTGAACCCGCTGCCGGCGCACTATATTTGCCGCAACGCCGACTGCCGGTACAGCGAGTGGTTCCTGGACGGGAGCGTTCCGAGCGGGTTCGATCTGCCGGACAAGCTGTGTCCGGACTGCGGCGGCATGCTCAAGGGCGAGGGCCAGGACATTCCGTTCGAGACGTTCCTCGGCTTCAAGGGAGACAAGGTTCCCGATATCGACCTTAACTTCTCCGGGGAATACCAGCCGCAGGCGCACAACTTCACGAAGGTCATGTTCGGGGAGAAAAGCGTATTCCGCGCCGGCACCATCGGCACCGTGGCCGAGAAGACTGCGTACGGCTTCGCCAAGAAGTACGAAGAAGACCACCACAAGCGCTGGCGCGGAGCGGAGCTGAGCCGGCTTGCGGCCGGCTGTACGGGCGTCAAGCGCAGCACCGGCCAGCATCCCGGCGGCATCGTCGTCGTTCCGGATTACATGGAGGTCGAAGATATCACGCCGGTGCAGTACCCGGCGGACGATGTGAACGCCGAGTGGAAGACGACCCATTTTGACTATCACGCTTTCGATTCGAACCTGCTGAAGCTCGATATACTGGGACATGACGATCCGACCATGATGCGTATGCTCCAGGACCTCACCGGGGTGGACCCGACATCGATTCCGATGAACGACCCGAAGGTGATGAGCCTGTTCAACTCGACGGAAGCGCTTGGCGTGACGCCGGAGCAGATCCGCACTCCCGTCGCCACCTACGGCGTTCCCGAGATGGGGACGAAGTTCGTCCGCCAGATGCTGGTGGAGTCGAAGCCGTCGAGCTTTGCCGACCTTCTGCAGATTTCGGGACTGTCGCACGGAACGGGCGTCTGGCTCGGCAATGCGCAGGAACTGATTAAGAACGGAACCTGCAACATCAAGACCGTAATCGGCTGCCGCGACGACATTATGCTCTATCTGATCTACAAGGCGGGCATGGATGCGGGTCTCGCCTTCAAGATCACCGAGAGCGTCCGCAAAGGCAAGGGTCTTACACCGGAATGGATCGACGAGATGAAGAAGTGCAAAGTGCCGCAGTGGTACATTGATTCCTGCCTCAAGATCCAGTACATGTTCCCGAAGGCCCACGCCGCCGCTTATGTCATCTCGGCCGTCCGGACCGCTTATTTCAAGCTGTATTACCCGATCGAGTATTATGCGACCTATTTCTCCGTGCGTGCGGCGGATTTCGATATTGAGCTCTGCTGCAAGGGATACGACGCGATTCTCAAGGCCATAATTGAAATAGAGCAGAAGGGCTTCCAGGCCCAGCCGAAAGAGAAGGCGCTGCTGCCGATTCTGGAGATGGCGCTGGAGATGACCGCCCGGGGCTTTACCTTCAAAAGCCTTGATCTGTACCGTTCGGATGCGACCCGCTTCACCGTCGACGGCGACAGCCTGATTCCGCCCTTCTCGGCGATGGCCGGCATCGGCGACAACGCGGCGCGCAATATCGCCGCCGCCAAGGACGGCGGGGAATTCCTGTCGATTGAGGATTTCCAGCAGCGGTCGAAGGCGAGCAAGACGATCGTGGAGATGCTGACGAATATGGGCTGCTTCCGCGGTCTGCCGGAGAGCAACCAGCTGTCGCTCTTTTAACCGGCGCGAAGGTACGGTCAAGGTTCGCCACTTGTCAGTCTTGCCCTCGCTATGGTATAATTTTTCTTGGTAATAATGAGATAAGTCCGTTTGCGAGAGAGTGGGGAAACCCACTCTTTAGCTTTGAAATGCCAGAATTTACGAGTTCGTGGAGGTTATTTTCATTTGAGCACATCCAAAATTAAAGGTACGGTCGAAGAAATGCTGAAACCCTACCTGGACGACAACGGTTTCGAGCTGGTTGACGTAGAGTATGTCAAGGAAGGCTCCAATTACTTTCTGCGTGTATTTGTGGACAAGGAAGGCGGCATCGACATCGACGACTGCGGCGTGATCAGCGAATACCTGAGCGCCAAGCTGGACGAGAACGATCCGATCGAGGGCGCCTATTTTCTGGAGGTATCTTCGCCCGGGGCGGAGCGGCCGCTGAAGAAGGCCGACGATGTGCGCAAGGCGGTCGGCAAGGATGTATTTGTTACGACCTATGAGCCGATCGGCGGTCTGAAGGAATTCGAGGGCCGGCTGTTGTCGTTCGAGAATGAGGAACTGCTTATCTCCGCGGGCAAGAAGCAGCACACTGTTCCGTATGCCAAAGTTGCCAGCGCGCGATTGGCGATTATTTTCTAACGTACTTGAAAGGGGGACCGGATTTTTCATGAGTATGGATTTTATCGAAGCTATGAATGAACTGGAAAGAGAGAAAGGTATCAGCAAGGATGTGCTGTTCGAGGCCATCGAAGCTGCGCTGATCTCCAGCTACAAGCGAAACTTCAACGCCGCGCAGAACGTGCGCGTAGATATGAACCGCAATACGGGCGTCATCAAGGTGTTCGCGCGCAAGCTGATCGTGGAAGAGGTGCTGGATTCCCGCACCGAGATTTCCCTGCCGGCGGCCCGGGAGATCAACCCGCATTTTCAGCTGGAAGATGTGGCGGAACTTGAAGTCACACCGCGGGACTTTGGACGGATTGCCGCCCAGACCGCCAAGCAGGTTGTGACGCAGCGTATTCGCGAAGCCGAGCGCGGCCTTATCTATAACGCTTTTATCGACAAGGAAGAGGATATTGTGACCGGTCTCGTGCAGCGCCAGGACCTTCGCAATATTTATGTGGATCTCGGCAAGATTGAAGCCGTGCTCCCGCTGACCGAGCTGATGCCCGGAGAGAAATTCAAGCACGGCGAACGGATCAAGGCTTACATTACCAAGGTGGAGAACACGACCAAGGGGCCGCAGATTCTGCTCTCCCGTACCCATCCCGGCCTGCTGAAACGTCTGTTCGAGCTTGAAGTTCCGGAAATCTTCGACGGCGTGGTCGAGATTCGGTCCGTTGCCCGCGAAGCCGGCTTCCGCTCCAAGATTGCCGTCTACTCCCGCAATGCGGAAGTCGATCCGGTCGGCTCCTGCGTCGGTCCGAGAGGAACGCGCGTGCAGACCATCGTCACGGAACTTCGGGGCGAGAAGATCGACATCGTCCGTTATTCGGAATCGGTGGAGGAATATGTAGCCAATGCGCTCAGCCCTTCCAAGGTGCTGGAGGTGCAGGTGTTCGAGGCAGAGAAGATGGCCCGCGTCATCGTGCCGGATTACCAGCTCTCGCTGGCGATCGGCATCAAAGGACAGAACGCCCGCCTGGCCGCCAAGCTGACCGGCTGGAAGATCGACATCAAGAGCGAGACCCAGGCGGAGCAGGAATTCGGCAGACCGAAGACGCCTGGCGATGAAATGCCTCAGGATTCCGTCTCGATCGACTAAGTTCCAGGAAGAGGCGGTGCTAGAATCATGGTGAAGCAGAAGAAGGTTCCGCTGCGCAAATGTGTGGCGAGCCAGGAAATGATGCCCAAGAAAGAGCTGATCCGGATTGTGCGTACGCCGGAGGGCGAAGTGCTGATTGATCTTACCGGCAAAAAGTCCGGACGGGGCGCCTATATTTGCGGCAAGCTGGAATACTTCCGGCTGGCCCAGAAGAACAAGGCGCTGGACCGGGCGCTCAAAACCACGGTGGGGCCTGAAATCTACGAGCAGCTGATGCGGGATTTCATCAAAGTGGAGGACCGGTTCCTCGCCGCCAAGGAAGGGCCGGATGATGATGACGAATAGAGCGCTCTCCAATCTGGGACTCGCCATGCGCGCCGGCAAGGTGCAGACGGGCGATGAAATCGTACTGAAGGCCATCCGCTCCAAAGAAGCGAAGCTTGTAATCTTGGCAGAGGATGCTTCGGAGAATACGCACAAGAAGTTCCGCGATAAGTGCGGGACCTACGATATTCCGCTGGTGATCGGGGCTAGCCGCGATACCCTTGGCGAAGCGATCGGCAAAGAAAGCCGTGTCGTCATCGCCGTTACCGATCAGGGATTCGCGAACATGATCTCCAGACAGCTAGGAGACAATGTCGGAGGTGGAGTTATTGACTAAACAGGATAATAAGGACAAATTGCGTGTTTATGAATATGCCAAGTCGCTGAACATGAGCAGCAAAGAAATTATCACCATCCTGAAGCGGCTCAACGTCCCTGTGAATAACCATATGAGCGTAATGGAGAACGACTCCGTCTCCAAAGTGGAGCAATTCTTCAAAGATGTCAAAAGCAATGCGGCGGCCAAGCGCGAGAACTCGGCCGCAAGCCGGCCGGTTCAGACAAGCGCTGCCGCCGATAGCCAGAGTGCCAACAAAAATCAAAATGAAAAGCAGGTAGGTATGAACAGTAAACCGAACAACTCATCGACAACGTCACAACGTCCGCAAGGCGGCCAGGATAACCGCCGTACTTCCAGTTCGAACAGCTCCCGCCCTCAGGGTCAAGGCAGCGCACCCCGCCAGGACGGACGTCCGCAGGGTCAAAGCGGCGGCCAGAGCCGTCCGCAGGGCCAAGGCGGCCAGGGCAGCCGTCCGCAAGGCCAGGGCGGCCAGAACCGTCCGGGCGGCAACCGTCCGCAGGGCCAAGGCGGCCAAGGCGGCCAAGGCGGCAACCGCAGCGGTGAAGGACGCCCGCAAGGCCAGGGCGGCGGAGCACCGCGTCCGCAGGGCCAAGGCGGCCAGAGCGGCCCCCGCACAGGCGGCGGCAGCCGTCCGCAAGGCCAGGGCGGCGGAGCACGCCCGGGCGATTCCCGTCCGGCTGCACAGGGCGGCGGCGCAGGCAGCAATGACCGGAACCGCAGAGGCGGCAACGGCAGCGGCAACAACCGCCAGAACGGCAACTCGAAGCGCTTTGAAGACGGCAAGGGCGGCTTCCGCGGCGGCAACAACCGCGGCGGCAAGAACCAGCGCGGCCGGAATCAGTACTCGGGGGAACGCCGGGAGAAGATTGACAATACACCGAAGAAGATTATTGTCCGCGGCGAGATGACGGTCGGCGAGACCGCCAAGCTGCTGCACAAGGATGCTTCCGAGGTTATCAAGAAGCTGATTCTGATGGGCGTTATGGCGACCATCAACCAGGAACTGGATATTGATACCATCCAGCTGCTCGCCGGCGAATTCGGCGTAGAAGTGGAAGTCAAGATTCCGGTTGAAGAAGACCGGTTCGAGACGGTAGAAGAGAACGACGCTGAAGAAGATCTGGTGTCTCGTCCTCCGGTCGTCACGATCATGGGTCACGTTGACCACGGCAAGACGACTCTTCTGGATGCGATCCGCAAGACGAACGTGACCGGCGGCGAAGCCGGCGGCATCACGCAGCATATCGGCGCTTATCAGGTGGAGATCAACCATAAGAAGATTACCTTCCTCGATACGCCGGGCCACGAAGCTTTCACGGCCATGCGTGCCCGCGGTGCGCAGGTTACCGATATGACGATTATCGTCGTTGCAGCCGATGACGGCGTGATGCCGCAGACGGTCGAAGCGATTAACCATGCCAAGGCCGCCGGACTGCCGATTATCGTAGCGGTCAACAAGATTGATAAGCCGGGCGCCGATCCGGACCGCGTGAAGCAGGAACTGACGAACTACGAGCTCGTTCCGGAAGAGTGGGGCGGCGATACGATCTTCGTCAACGTCTCCGCCAAGCAGCGCATCGGTCTGGAGGAACTGCTTGAAATGATTCTGCTCGTTGCGGAAGTCAACGAGTACAAAGCCAACCCGAACAAGCGGGCGCGCGGTACGGTCATCGAAGCCGAGCTCGACAAGAGCCGCGGACCGGTGGCTCGGATTCTCGTCCAGCACGGTACGCTGCATGTGGGCGATGCTTTTGTCGCCGGCAACTGCTTTGGCCGCATCCGGGTTATGGTCAGTGACAAGGGACGCCGCCTGAAGGAAGCCGGTCCTTCGACTCCGGTCGAGATCACCGGTCTGACCGAAGTACCGGGAGCCGGCGATCCGTTCATGGTATTCGAGGATGAGCGGAAGGCCCGCTCCATCGCCGACAAGCGTGCGATTACGCAGCGCCAGTCGGAGCTGAATACGAACAGCCGCGTCACGCTGGACGACCTGTTCAAGCATATCAAGGACGGCGAAATCAAGGACCTGAACGTCATTATCAAGGGCGACGTTCAAGGGTCGGTTGAAGCGCTGAAGAGCTCGCTGGCCAAGATCGAAGTGGAAGGCGTGCGCGTCAAGATTATTCACAGCGGAGCGGGAGCCATTACGGAATCCGATATTACGCTGGCCGCGGCATCGAATGCCATTGTCATCGGCTTCAATGTTCGTCCGGACGCCCAGACCAAGGCGGCGGCCGAGCAGGAGAAGGTGGATGTTCGTCTCCACAACATCATCTACAATGTAATCGAAGAGATCGAACAGGCCATGAAGGGCATGCTCGATCCGGTATTCAAAGAGAACGTCATCGGCCACGCCGAAGTGCGCAACATGTTCAAGATCAGCAAAGTCGGCACGATTGCGGGCTGTATGGTTATCGACGGCAAGATCGCGCGCAACGCCGAGCTTCGCCTTATCCGCAGCGGCATCGTCGTCTTCCAGGGCAAGATTGATTCCCTGAAACGCTTCAAGGATGATGCCAAAGAAGTGGCGCAGGGTTATGAATGCGGCATAACTTTGGAACGCTATAACGACATCCAGGTGGGTGACATTATCGAAGCGTTCGTTATGGAATCCGTCGAGCGCTAAAGACAAGAGGTGACAATAACATGTCCAAGATCAGAGCGGAGCGGGTTGGCGAGCAGATCAAGAAAGAGCTCAGTCTCCTGATCCAGAAAGAGTTGAAGGATCCTCGGGTCGGTTTCGTTACCGTAACCGGCGTTGATGTGACCAATGATCTGTCCCAGGCCAAAGTCTATCTCAGCGTATTCGGCAGCGACGAGCAGAAGGCTGCTTCCCTGAAGGCAATTGAGAAGGCGAACGGCTTTCTGAGATCCGAACTGGGCAAAGTGATCCGCCTCCGGCATACGCCGGAGCTGATCTTCAAGTTCGACGAATCGGTTGCCTACGGCAGCCGGATCGAGAAGCTGCTCGGAGAGATCGGCCGAACGGATGAGAAGGAGTCTTAATTAAAGGAGACGGCGAATGCAGAGCTACGAACAATGTCTCCGGCAGACCCGCGAGTTTCTGCTGGAACACGACGATTATTTGATAGTGTCGCATGTTCAGCCGGACGGAGATGCAGTCAGCTCCACCCTAGCGGTGGGCTGGCTTCTCTCATGTCTGGGCAAGAAATACGTTATGATCAACGAAGGCCCGATTCCGGCGCGCATGCGTTATCTGTGGCATGCCGGTGAGATTCTCGATATGTCCGTTTCGCAGCCCGACCGCAAGTTCAGCCATGTCATCTGCGTCGATTGTGCGGATTTCCAGCGCGTCGGCGGGACCCAGCGGCTGTTCGCCGAGGATGCGCGGATCGTGAACATTGACCATCATCCAACCAACAACGGATACGGGGAGATTACGCTGATCAAGCCCGACGCTGCGGCAACCGCGGAGATTCTGTTCGATCTGCTGAATGAATTCGGGGCAGCTTGGGATAAAGAGATTGCGACGGCCATCTACACCGGCCTGCTGACGGATACGGGAGGGTTCAGATACTCCAATACTTCGCCGAAGGTAATGGCGGCGGTATCGAAGCTGCTTGAAATGGGCGTGAACGGCCCGGAACTGGCCGAGACCCTGCTGGAGGAGATGACGCTTCCCCAGATGAGGGTGCTGACGAGAGCGCTGAATACGCTGCAGATGTCTCCCCGCGGAGACATCGCCTGGGTAGTCGTCACCCCGAAGGACATGGAAGAGTGCGGAGCGGCCAATGAGGACCTGGAAGGAATCGTGAACTATCCGCGCAATATTCAGGGCGTGGAAGTGGGACTCCTCTTCAAGGTCATTCATGACGGCGCCGTCAAGGTCAGCCTGCGTTCAGCAGGAAGAGTGGACGTGGCGGCACTGGCCCAGGTCTTCGGAGGAGGCGGCCACACACGGGCAGCGGGAGCCCGCCTTGAAATGAAGGTAGAACAGGCGGTCGAGCAGGTTCTGGAGGAGGTCAACCGGAGATTATGACGGAACTGGAAGGCGTATTGGCCGTCCACAAGCCAGCAGGCATGACCTCCCATGATGTCGTATCCCGGGCGCGCCGCCTGCTTGGTATGAAACGAATCGGCCACACCGGGACGCTGGACCCCATGGTAACCGGCGTTCTCCCCCTTTGTCTCGGCAGAGCAACCCGGGTGGTCGAATATATTCAGGATCTGCCGAAGGAGTATGTCGCCGTTCTTCGGCTTGGGGTCAGCAGCGACACCGAAGACCTGACCGGAGCTCTGACCGAGTCGGAGGAAGATATTCGGGTGACCGAGGAAGAAGTGCGCGGGGCGCTCGAGCGCTTCCGCGGCGTCATTTCCCAGGTTCCTCCCATGTACTCGGCGGTCAAGGTGGACGGAAGACGGCTCTATGAACTTGCCCGGGAAGGCAAGGTAGTGGAGCGCAAGAGCCGGGAAGTCGAGATTTACGAAATTGAAATGCTGGGAATGACGCCGACGCCGGATGGGCGGCACCGTGACGTAGCCTTCCGGGCGCTCTGTTCCAAAGGAACCTATATCCGGACGCTGTGCGTGGATATCGGCCGGGCGCTCTCGGTGCCGGCGGCCATGGTGAAGCTGGAGCGGACGCGGTCCGGCGGCATTACGCTGGACCGGTGTCTGACGCTCGAGCAGATAGCTGCCCGCATGGAGCGCGGAGACCTGCAGGAGGCGTTGATTCCGGCGGATCAGGCCATTGCCCATCTTCCGGAGCACCGGGTCATGGAAGAGAAGCGCAAGGCGGCTCTTCAGGGGCAGCGGCTGGCTGCGCGTTTTGTGGCGCCGGAGGTCGGAGCATCCGGTCCGATTCGGCTGTACGACGAAAAGGGCGAATTCCTGGGCATCTTTGAACGCGAAGAGAGCGGGGCCATCGCTCCGGTAAAAGTATTCAATTAAAGAAACCGTGAACTTATAAGAACCTATGTGAATTGCAGGTGAGGAGCAACGTGAGAACCGTAATGTTAAGCTTCCCGTTATCGGCGGAGGCGGCCGGAGAATGGGGAAGACTCCAGATCGCAGCGCTGGGTCAGTTCGACGGCCTTCATCGCGGACATGCCAGCGTAATTGCCGCCGCTGTTGCGCGTGCGCGCAGGGAGGGGCTGCCATGCGCGGTCATCACCTTTCATCCGCATCCCAAAGATGTGATGGGCAAGGGAAATTACGACGGATACCTGACGCCGCCGCGCGACAAGCGCGAGCTGCTGGCGGATATGGGCATCGATGTCCTGTACATTCTGGAATTCGATGAGCCGTTGTCCCGGATCAGTCCGGAGCAGTTCGTAGACGAAATGCTCCGGCCGCTGCGCCTCTCCGCCGCGGTAGTCGGGTTCGACTACCGCTTCGGCTACAAGGGCGAAGGCGACGCCGAGATGCTGCAGCGCCTTGGAGAAGGCTGGATGCAGGTCGAGACCGCGCCGCCGTTTCTTCTGGACGGCGTCAAGGTCAGCAGCTCCGGCATCCGCAGAGCCTTGCAGGAAGGCGACATCGAGACCGCCAATGCCTGGTTCGGACGGCCCTACCGGATCCGGGGGACGGTCGCGCACGGCGAGAAGCGCGGACGGACCATCGGTTTTCCAACGGCCAACGTGAAGCTGGAGGACCGCTATGTCATTCCGGCAACGGGCGTCTATGCGGTGCGGGCCGGAATTGACGGCCGGCGGCTGGACGGAGTCATGAATGTCGGAGTCAAGCCGACCTTTCACGAACAGGCGCTGGAACCGAGCTTTGAGGTGCATTTGTTCGACTTCGAAGGGGACCTGTACGGCCGTGAAATGGAAGTGGAGCTGATCTCGTTCATCCGTCCCGAGCGCAAGTTCGATTCGGTGGACGCGCTGATTCGCCAGATCGGCGCCGATGCCGAGGTGGCCCGGCAGCAGCTCCGCTGAAGAGGATGAAGAAATTTGGCTGCGGGAGACGCCAATTTGTTTTACTTTTGCCGCGCATAATGCTATACTGTTAAACGTTGCCGGCTTTTTGCCGCTGACGATAACCTTGGCTTGGTTGTACGAGCTTCACCGACGGCGACGAGGCCACAGGCGATTATAGAGAAGGAGGTGAACAGAGTGGCATTGACTCAAGAACGGAAGCATCAGCTGATCGAAGAGCACAGAACGCATGAATCCGATACCGGATCTCCTGAAGTGCAGATCGCGATCCTGACTGAGAACATTACGAACTTGACCGACCACCTGCGTACGCACAAGAAGGATCATCATTCCCGCCGCGGATTGTTGAAGATGGTAGGTCAGCGCCGTAAGCTGTTGGCGTACCTGAAGAACAAGGACGTTAGACGCTATAGCGCCCTGATCGAGAAACTTGGATTGCGTCGCTAATCATCATACGTTTACCCCTAAAGCAGCCTGGTTGTATACCGTATGTGCTTCCTTGAAGCGTCAGCGGGTCGCCGGGTTGCTTTTTAAAAATTTGGGGATAATCAGAGTGATGCCCAAAGGCTGGTCAGCCGCCGCCTGCGGCGGCTTTTTTCCATAGAAGACGAGAACATCAAGGAACAAGCCCAATTCAAGGAGGGGTTTTATGGAACAACGTGTTGAAATGCAGCTTGGCGGAAGAACGCTGGTGCTGGAGACAGGCCGTCTCGCCAAGCAGGCGAACGGAGCCGTGATGGTTCGTTACGGCGATACTTCGGTGCTCTGCACCGTAACCGCTTCAAAAGAGCCGAAGGATCTCGACTTTTTCCCGCTTACCGTCAATTATGA
Organism: Paenibacillus spiritus; assembly: GCF_008710135.1. Lineage (GTDB taxonomy): Bacteria > Bacillota > Bacilli > Paenibacillales > Paenibacillaceae > Paenibacillus_AQ > Paenibacillus_AQ glufosinatiresistens. The sequence goes on from NZ_VYKK01000005.1 coordinate 243,278, forward strand.
AGAACGTCTCTACGCGGTGGGCAAAATTCCCGGCGGCTTCATCAAGCGTGAAGGCAGACCGAGCGAGAAGGCGATTCTCTCCAGCCGTCTGACCGACCGTCCGATTCGTCCGCTCTTCCCGGAAGGATTCCGCAATGATGTACAGGTGCTGAATCTCGTCATGAGCGTGGATCAGGACTGCTCGCCGGAGATCGCCGCGATGATCGGCACCTCCGCTTCCCTCAGCATCTCCGATGTGCCGTTCAGCGGCCCGATCGGCGGCGTGGTGGTCGGTCGGGTGAACGGCGAGTTCGTCATCAATCCGACGATTGCCCATCAGGAAGCCAGCGACATCTATCTTGTTGTGGCCGGTACGAAGGATGCCATCATGATGGTGGAAGCGGAAGCCAACGAGGTTCCCGAAGAAATCATGCTGGAAGCGATCATGTTCGGACATGCCGAAATCCGGAACATTGTAGCCGTCATCGAAGAACTGGTGAAGCTTGCAGGTAAAGAGAAGATGGAAGTCAAGCTCCATGCCGTGAATGTCGATGTGAACCGGGAAGTCCGCGATTTTGCGGCCGAGAAGCTGGTTCAGGCGGTCCGTATCGCCGAGAAGCATGCCCGGCAGGATGCCATTGACGCCGTGAACGCGGAGACCGTCGAGTATTTCTCCGAGAAATACATAGAGACGCCTGAGCTGATTGCCGATGTTAAAGAAGTGCTGCACGATATCGTCAAGGAAGAAGTCCGCCGGCTCATCACCCATGACAAGGTGCGTCCGGACGGCCGGAAGCTCGACGAAATTCGTCCGATCGAGTGCGATACGTCGCTGCTGCCGCGCACGCACGGATCGGGCCTGTTCACCCGTGGACAGACCCAGGCGCTCAGCATCTGTACGCTGGGAGCGCTCGGCGATGTGCAGATTCTCGACGGCATCGACCTGGCCGAGACGAAGCGGTTCATGCACCACTATAATTTCCCGCCGTTCAGCGTAGGCGAAGCCCGTCCGCTGAGAGCGCCGGGACGCCGCGAGATCGGTCATGGCGCTCTGGGCGAGCGCGCCCTGTCGAAGGTCATCCCGAACGAAGCGGAGTTCCCGTATACAATTCGTCTGGTCTCCGAAGTGCTGGAATCCAACGGTTCCACCTCCCAAGCGAGCATCTGCGCCAGCACGCTGGCGATGATGGACGCAGGCGTTCCGATCAAGGCGCCGGTTGCCGGTGTGGCCATGGGTCTGATCAAGGACGGCGAGCATGTCTCGATCCTGACGGACATCCAGGGGATGGAAGACCATTTGGGCGACATGGACTTCAAAGTGGCCGGTACCGCGGAAGGCGTAACCGCCATTCAGATGGACATCAAGATCGACGGCATCGACCGCTCCATTCTTGAAGAAGCGCTGCAGCAGGCGAAGGAAGGCCGCATGTTCATTCTCGGCAAAATGACGGAAGCCATTTCGAAGCCGAGAGAGAGCCTGTCTCCGTATGCGCCGAAGATCATTATCATCAACATCAACCCGGACAAGATCCGCGACGTGATCGGCGCCGGGGGCAAAATCATCAACAAGATCATCGACGAGACCGGCGTCAAGATCGACATCGAGCAGGACGGACGCGTATTCATTTCGTCTTCGGATGAAGCGATGATTCAGAAGGCCCGCGGCATTATCGAAGGCATCGTACGTGAAGTCGTCGTCGGCGAAATCTATGTCGGCACGGTGAAGCGGATCGAGAAATTCGGCGCATTTGTCGAGATCCTTCCGGGCAAAGACGGCCTCGTGCATATTTCCCAGCTCTCGACCGAACGGGTCGGCAAGGTGGAAGATGTCGTGGCGATCGGCGATACCGTGACGGTCAAAGTTACCGAGATCGACCAGCAGGGCCGGGTCAACCTGTCCCGCAAGGCCGTGCTCACTGCTGAACCGCAGGCTTGACCTGTCCGGGTTCCGGCAGCGCATGAAGAGTGAATAACGATTGCGTCAGCGGCTGTCCCTTTCACAGGAAGGGGACGGCCGCAAGGACGACCTTCGGCCGGCAACGGCAAAGAGGCAGAGGCTTTTGCGATCTGGCTCTTTTTTATTGGAATGGAATGCTCCTCATATTCGTTCAGCGGCGCTCATAGAATGGGACAAAGTCCTGCGCGGGCCCGGCCGGCCGCGCCGGAAGACGCCGGCTGCGCTTCCCTGCCAGAAGCGGTAAATCCCGGCGATTCGAGGTACGCGGGAGGAAGCTGGAGTATGGGAGCAAATGTGAATAAGGCGGCGATGGTTCTGGCCTGTCTGGCCGTCGTCATCGGCATCGGGCGGAGCGCTCCGCCGGTGCGGAATATGCTGGCGGCCGTGCACGGCGAGGCGCCGGACGAACGCGGGAGCGGAGCGTCTGCGGCGGCTGCGGCGCCGCAGAAGAATACCGGGGAGCCGAAGGAGCCGCTGCGGCGGCTTATTGAGCGGAAGGCTTCCGAGCTTCGGCAGGAGCCGCTGAATGCCCGGGTGGACCGGGTCTGGAAGGCGATACCCGGGTATAACGGACGGGAAGTCGATGTAGAGGCAACGTACCGGAAGGCATCCGTGCTGCAGCCGGGAGAGCAGATTCCTTACGTATTCCGGCAGATCAAGCCGGAAGTCTCGCTTGAGGATCTGGGGGCGCAGCCGATCTACCGCGGCAATCCGGCGAAACCTTTTGCATCGCTGATGATTAATGTGGCGTGGGGGAACGAGTTCATTAAGCCGATGCTGGACATTCTGGACGAAGAGAAAGTGAAGGCGACGTTCTTCCTCGACGGCACCTGGCTGAGCAAGAACCGGGAGCTGGCGCTGGAGATCAAGAACCGGGGCCACGAGATGGAGAACCACGCCTATACGCATCCGAATATGAGCCGGCTCAGCCGGGAGAGAGCGCAGCTTGAAATCGCGAAGACGAAGGATCTGCTGAAGTCGAGCCTTGGGGTCGAGAACAAGTGGTTCGCTCCGCCTTCGGGAGATTTTAATGCGCAGACGGTTGAAATCGCCCAGGGACTCGGACTGAAGACGGTGCTCTGGACGCTCGATACGGTGGACTGGAGGCATCCGCCCGCCGACGCCGTCGTTGCCAAAATCACGTCCAAAGCCGAGCCGGGCAGTCTGATTCTGATGCATCCGACGGATACATCTTCCCAGGCGCTCCGGGGGATGATCCGCGGCATCCGGGCCAAGGGGCTGCGGCTGGCAACCGTCTCGGAGACGCTCTCGGCTGAACGCCCCGAAGACGATGCGGTTGAGTGAGCGGCCTGATTTTGATAGGATATGTAGAGCCCGTTCTTCATGAGAGCAGGAACATGGCATGAACCAGGAGGAACCGAATGAACAAAATTGTACTGTCCAACGGATTGCGGGTCGTGATGGAGAATATTCCAACCGGGAGGTCCGTCGCCTTCGGCATTTGGGTAAAGACCGGATCGCGCAACGAAACGCCGGACATCAACGGGATTTCCCATTTTATCGAGCATATGCTGTTCAAGGGGACGGACCGGTTCGACGCCAAAGGAATTGCGGAGCAGTTTGACGCCATCGGCGGCAATCTCAACGCTTTTACGGCTAAGGAATATACCTGCTATTATACCAAGGTGCTGGATGAGCATCTGCCGATTGCGGTGGATGTGCTGTCCGATATGTTTCTCAAGTCGCAGCTGGACCCGGAGGAGCTGGCGAAGGAACGCAACGTCATTCTGGAGGAAATCTCCATGTGCGAGGATACGCCGGACGATCTGGTGCATGAGCTGATGTCCACGGCCGCTTACGGCAGCCATCCGCTCGGCATGACCATTCTCGGACAGAAGGACGTTCTGCTCGGCATGGGACCGGATGATCTGCGTTCTTATATGAAGAAGCAGTACACGGTGGAGAATACCGTGATCAGCCTGGCAGGCAACATCGGGAATGAAGAAGCGGTCGTTCAACTGCTGGAACGGTATTTTGCCGGATTCGACAACCCGGGCAGCGAAGCGGCTCTGACGCCTCCCGAATTCCAGGGAGAACTTCTGTTTCAGCGCAAAAAAACGGAGCAGAACCATATCTGTCTCTCGCTGCCCGGCTGCGCCATCGATGATCCGCTTCAATACGCCATGGTGCTGCTGAACAATACGATCGGCGGCGGGATGAGTTCCCGCCTGTTCCAGGAGATTCGCGAGAAGCGCGGCCTGGCCTACTCGGTCTATTCCTACCACAGCGCACAGGCGGACAGCGGCCTGTTCACGGTCTACGCCGGGACCGCTCCGAAGCAGACCCGGGAAGTGCTGGAGCTGACCAAGGAGATGCTGGCCGATCTGGCGGCGAAGGGCTTGTCCGAAGACGAGCTCAGCAAGGGCAAGGAGCAGCTCAAGGGCAGCCTGATTCTCTCGCTTGAAGGCGCCAGCAGCCGAATGAACCGGCTCGGCAAGAACGAGCTGATGCTCGGTCGGCACGAATCGCTCGACGATGTGATCGAGCGGATTCAGAACGTGAGCATGAAGGACGTGGACGCGCTGCTGGACCGGATGTTCGCCCGGCCGCTTGCCGCCGCCATGGTGGGTACCTCCGATAAACCGATTCTCAATGTAAGGAGAGATGATCTTGTTGCCATACGTGCAAATTCGCAAGCTTCCGGGCTCTGAGGATGTGGAGGCGCCGCGCAAAATGTCGCAGCAGGCTTCCGGCTACGACCTGTTCGCGGCCGTGGAGGAAGAGGTCACGCTGACGCCGGGCGCCCGCGCGCTCATTCCGACCGGCATTGCGCTGGCCATGCCGGAGGGGCTCGAAGCGCAGATCCGTCCGCGCAGCGGGCTTGCGATCAAATACGGCGTGACCTGTCTGAATACGCCCGGGACGATTGATGCCGATTACCGCGGCGAGATCAAAGTGATCCTGATCAATCTGGGGCAGGAATCGTTCACCGTCAAGCGCGGCGAGCGGATCGCCCAGATGGTGTTCCAGACGGTGCCGCCCACCGAGCTGGCCTGGGTGGAGGAACTGGACGAGACGGCCCGCGGCGCGGGCGGCTTCGGCCATACCGGCCGTTAAACAGACGGAAGACAAGCGAAAGACAAGCCCGGCGGGCCTGCTCATGCAGGCGGCGCGGGCTTTTTTTATGGAAAAATGCCGGTTCGGTTACCGGCTGCCCGCGCTTCCGCATTCACCCATCGCCCTTGCCCGGCATACAATGCTCCAGAGTCGTTAGCGTAAGTGGTGAAAGGAGCGTCATCCTATGCTTACTGGCGTCCGGATCGTCTTCCTGGGCGGGGATGCAAGACAAATTGAAATCATTCGCAAATGCGTAGAAATGGACGCCGGCGTGAGTACGGTCGGATTCGACCTTTGGGAAGGGCAGCTGCCGGGGGCGGCGAAGGCGGAATTGACAGATTCCCTGCTGTCGGAGGCGGATGCATTGGTGCTGCCTGTGGTCGGCTGCGATGATCAGGGCCAGGTCGGAGCCAAGTATTCGTCGGTGCCGCTTCGGATCGGACCGGAGCAGATTGCGGCGCTGCCGGCCCACTGCACGGTATACACGGGAATGGCAAAGCCGTTCCTGCGCAAGCTCTGCCGGGAGCGGGGGCTGCGGCTGACCGAACTGCTGGAGCAGGATGATGTGGCCATCTATAACTCCATTCCGACCGCGGAAGGGGCGCTTGCTATGGTGATCCAGAATACGGATTTTACCATACACGGCTCGGCAGCCGTGGTGCTGGGGATGGGACGTACCGGGTTTACGATGGCGAGAAGCCTTCAAGGCCTTGGAGCGAGGGTGCGGGTTGGAGTCCGCCGGAGAGAGCATTACGCGCGGGCGGAAGAGATGGGCTGGCAGGCGTTCATGACGGAAGACCTCGGACGAAATCTGGCGGATGCGGATCTGGTGTTCAATACGATTCCTTCGATGATTCTGAATGCGCAGATGATTTCCAAGCTGCCGGCGCACGCCTGTGTAATCGACCTGGCTTCTTCGCCGGGCGGCACGGACTTCCGCTATGCCGAGAAGAGAGGCATCCGCGCTCTGCTGGCTCCGGGTCTGCCGGGGATTGTCGCTCCGAAGACCGCCGGCATCATCATGGCGAACGCTCTGGTGGAGTGCATACGCGCGGAGAGCCGCGAACAGGAGGGGTGAGAATACATGAACTGGCACGGGAAAACTGTCGGGTACGCCATTACAGGCTCCCACTGCACCTTTGAGGAAGTCATGCCGCAAATTCAGCGTTTTGTGGATGAGGGAGCCAATGTCGTTCCGATCGTCTCGGCTTCGGTGAAGGGAACGGATACCCGGTTCGGGACGTCGCAAAATTGGCTAAAACAGTTGAAAGATATAACGGGGAATGATATCATTTCTACAATTGTTGAAGCGGAACCGCTGGGCCCGTCGAAGCTTCTGGATGTGCTGACCATTGCGCCCTGCACGGGCAATACGACAAGCAAGCTGGCCAACGCCATGACGGACGGACCTGTCCTGATGGCGGCCAAGTCGCAGATGCGCAACGGGCGTCCGGTTGTACTGGCGATCTCGACCAACGACGGTCTGGGCCTCAACGCGGCGAATATCGCCAAGCTCCTGGTGGCGAAGAATATTTATTTTGTTCCGTTTGGTCAGGATAATCCGCAAGGAAAACCGAACTCGCTGGTGGCCCGGATGGACCTGATTCCGGAAGCTTGTTATGCCGCCCTGTCGGGCGTGCAGCTTCAGCCGATGATCATTGAACGGTTTCATTCAGCATAAATTTGCAGCACGAATGGCAGCAAGAGCCTCCCTGCCGCCCGCTAAGGGTACCGGCAGGGAGACCCCGTTGTTTCGTTTACTTAATGGAGGAATAGTCATGGGCATTTTGGTGCAAAAATTCGGCGGAACGTCGCTGTCGACCCCGCAGGCAAGAGAGCATGTCATCCGTCATGTCAAACGGGAGCTTGCGGCCGGGCACAGCCTGGTCATCGTCGTGTCGGCCATGGGCCGCCGCGGCGAACCGTATGCGACGGACACGCTTCTGGATTGGGCGGTACAGAACGGCAATGCGCTTCCGGAACGGGAGAAGGACCTGCTGATGTGCTGCGGGGAGATTATATCGGCTGCCACGCTGTGCGGATTGCTGGAGAGCGAAGGCGTTCCGTCCACAGTGCTTACCGGCGCGCAAGCCGGTTTTTTAACGGATGCCAGCTTTGGCAATGCCCGGATTCTCGATGTGCGGCCGGAACGGATTCTCCGTGAACTGCGTGCCCAGAAGGTCGTCATTGTCACCGGATTCCAGGGACAGACGGAAGAAGGCGACTTCACGACGCTGGGCCGCGGCGGCAGCGATACCTCGGCGACTGCGCTTGGGGCTGCGCTCCGGGCGGATATGGTCGATATTTATACGGACGTGGACGGCATTCTGACCGCCGATCCCCGAATCGTCGAGGATGCGCGTCCGCTTGGTTTTGTCAGCTATACGGAGATCTGCAATATGGCGTACCAGGGAGCGAAGGTCATTCATCCCAGAGCCGTGGAGATCGCCATGCAGGCGCAGATTCCGGTGCGCGTCCGCTCCACCTTCTCGGAGAGCGAAGGGACGCTGGTTACACAGCCGGAAGCCTTCAAGGACGCCCAGCCAGGCATCGTGGACCGGTTCGTTACCGGCATTGCCTATGTCAACAACATCACCCAGATTTCCGTGGAATGCCCGGACGGGAACGTCTCCGGCGTTCAGCTTCAGATCTTCAAGGCGATGGCCGACAACGGGATCAGCGTCGATTTTATCAACGTGACCCCAACCAGCGCCGTCTATACGGTCTTTGACAACAATTCAGAAAAAGCGATTGCCGCGCTGCAGGAGCTTGGCCTTCGGCCCAAGAGCTTGTCGGGCTGCGTCAAGGTGTCCGTCATCGGAGGGGGCATCAACGGCGTTCCCGGGATCATGGCCCGGATCGTGGAAGCCCTCAGTACGCAGAATATCCAGATTCTGCAATCCGCGGATTCCAACACGACGATCTGGGTGCTCGTGAAGAAGGAAGACATGGTGCAATCGCTGCGCGCGCTGCATTCCAAATTCGAACTACACCGTTAAGGGGAGGAATACAGAGTGGAATTCGGAAGACTGATAACAGCCATGGTGACTCCTTTTAACAAGGAGGGGGAGATTGACTGGGAGGCGACCGCGCGCCTGGTGGACTACCTGATTGAAGAGCAGAAGTCGGAGGGACTTGTCGTCGGGGGAACGACGGGCGAGTCGCCTACGCTGAGCGATGAAGAAAAGCTGGAGATGTTTTCCTTTGTGCTGAAGAAGGCCGCCGGCCGCTGCAAAGTCATAGCGGGCACAGGCAGCAACAGCACGAAACACTCGATCGCCTTAACCAAGCAGGCCGAGCAGCTGGGCGTCGATGCGGCGCTTCTGGTCGTGCCGTATTACAACAAGCCCAATCAGGAAGGGCTCTACCGTCATTTCTCGGCTGTCGCCGCCGAGAGTGATCTGCCGTTGATTCTGTATAATGTTCCGGGCCGGACAGGGGTATGCCTGTCTCCGGAGACCACGGTCCGCCTCTCCCGGGTACCGGGAATCGTGGCCACGAAGGAATGCGCTTCCTGCGACAATGTGGCGCTGATTGCGGCGAACTGCGCTGACGGGTTCCACGTGTATTCGGGGGACGACGCGGCTGGGCTGCCGATGCTGGCTGTAGGCGCGCACGGCATTATCAGCGTCGCCAGCCATATCGCCGGAGCCCAGATGTCCGCCATGATCCAATCCTTCATATCGGGGGATATCGCGTCGGCGGGCCGGGTTCACCGGGAGCTGTTCCCGCTGTTCAAGGGCTTGTTCGAATGTCCCCAGCCGCTGCCGAACCCTTCCGCCGTCAAGTATGCGCTTGAGCTGCGCGGCGTGACGGTGGGTTCCGTCCGTCTTCCTCTGGTGGACCCCAGCGAAGCGGAAGCCGAATTCATCCGTCAACTCCTTCAATAGAACGCCCGGACGTCCGGTAAATTCGGTGAACCGGAATGTTATAGAGGCCGCCTTCCTTCCCGAAGGCGGCCTCTTCGCGCCTAAATAAAGAGAGACAATTGCGGATAAAATAGCGGAGAGAAGGTCCTGACTTGTCTTTTGTTAAATTTATCATGTATAATGGATGCAAGTGACTGGGTGCGGTTAATTAAAAATGCAGTGATTTTCTGTCATGCGACACGGCATGACTGGACACGGTGAGAGCCTATCGGGCCGATTTGCGCCCGAAACCGGAAGTGTATGGGCCGGGTTCGGCGTCAGGCTTGACATCAGCGTCCGCTTTGAAGAATGGAGATCGCTTTCCTTGGAACAAGGGGGCTTTCGTTGTTGTATCTTTTTTCGGAGTTTCGGACGGCATTCGCCCGTGTCTGAAGGGAAATCAGCAGTTTCAATGATGTGTTCAGCGCTGCCTGGATTGTGGAAGCCATGAAACAACCATATATTTTGCGTCCAAATTTACTAGGAGGGTTAGATTCATTTGTCCAAAAAAAACAACAATGATAAACTTACGATCTTCGCATTAGGCGGAGTCGGCGAAATCGGGAAGAACATGTACGTCGTCCAATACGGCAACGACATCGTCGTCGTGGACGCCGGGCTTAAATTCCCCGAAGAGGACATGCTCGGTATCGACATCGTTATTCCGGACATTTCGTACTTGACGGAGAACCGCGATAAGGTGCGCGGCATTCTGCTGACGCACGGCCACGAAGACCATATCGGCGGATTGCCTTATGTGCTCAAGCATCTGAACGTTCCGGTCTACGGAACGAAGCTGACGCTGGGTCTGGTGGAGAACAAGCTGAAGGAAGCGAATATGCTCGGCGAGACGAAGCGCATTCTCATCCATGAGGATTCGGTCGTGAAGCTGGGGAACACCCTGGTGGCAACCTTCTTCCGGACGAACCACAGTATTCCGGATTCTGTCGGCATCTGCATCGAGACGCCCGAAGGCAACGTCGTTCACACCGGCGACTTCAAGTTCGACCACACGCCGGTCAACGGACAATATGCCAACCTGCACCGGATGGCCGAGATTGGACAGAAGGGCGTGCTTGCCCTGATGTCCGACAGCACCAATGCCGAGAAGCCGGGCTTCACGCCTTCGGAGAAGAATGTGGGCGTTGTGCTGGAAGATATCTTCCGCAAGGCCGACCAGCGCGTCGTGGTGGCGACCTTCGCTTCCAACGTGCACCGCATTCAGCAGGTTGTCAATGCCGCTGAACAGACCGGCCGCAAGATCACGGTCATCGGCCGGAGCATGGTCAACGTAGTGTCGATCGCTTCCGAGCTGGGTTATCTGCATCTGCCGGACGGCATGCTGATTGAACCGGAAGAGATGAACCGCATGGCCGCCAACCGCGTTGTCGTGCTCTGCACAGGCAGCCAGGGCGAGCCGATGTCGGCCCTTACCCGGATGGCCCGTTCCAGCCACCGCAAGGTGGACATTCTGCCGGGCGATACGGTCATCATCGCCGCCACACCGGTTCCGGGCAATGAGAAGTATGTCGGCCGGACGATCGACGAACTGTTCCGCCTGGGCGCCAACGTTATTTACAGCGGCTCCAATTCCGGCGTGCACGTCTCCGGTCACGGCAGCCAGGAAGAGCTCAAGCTGATGCTCAACCTGATGAAGCCGAAGTTCTTTATTCCGATCCATGGCGAATACCGGATGCAGCGCAGACATTCCCTGCTGGCGGAATCCGTCGGCGTGGATCCCGACAATATCTTTATTACCGAGATCGGCGAAATGGTCGAAATCCAGAACGGTTCGGCCCGCCGCGCCGGCAAGGTGACTTCCGGCAATGTGCTGATTGACGGTCTTGGCGTAGGCGACGTCGGCAATATCGTTCTCCGCGACCGCAAGCTGCTGTCCCAGGACGGCATCCTCGTTGTCGTCGTTACGCTGAGCAAGCAGAACGGCGCTATCGTATCCGGTCCGGACATCATTTCCCGCGGCTTCGTGTATGTGCGCGAGTCGGAAGGCCTCCTCGATGAAGCCAACCGCATCGTATCCAGTACACTGCAGCGCCTGATGAGCGAGAAGGTCAACGAGTGGGCTTCGCTCAAGACCAGCGTTAAGGATTCCCTGGGCCGGTTCCTCTTTGAACAGACCCGCCGCAGACCGATGATCCTTCCGATCATCATGGAAGTCTAAGGGGCCTTCAAGGACTCTATCTGAATAACGGTTAAGATCAGGGCCCTTCCTCCGGAAAATGGACGCTTTCCGGCGGGGAGGGCCTTTGTGTGTCGGTTCCGCCTGTCTGCCGCGTACTACCCTTCAGACCGCGTGCATAGACCCTCTTGGTCTATAGTCATACTAACCCCGAGAACGCAATGGAGAAGGAGTGGGTTCAGATGACGGACAACCGTGCCGCAGACAGCGGCAACGCCCGGCGCTACCTTGCCGAGGAGCCGGCCCCCGCGCCGGAGGGACCCGGCCCCGGCTTAGTGCCGGGAGCGATTCCGCAAGTTTCGGTTCCCGGCCCGGCCGGAGCCGTGCGGGAATTTGGACAGAACGCCGTGCTCGGAGGCGAGCCGGATATTTTTTGCATGACGATCATCGGGCAGATTGAAGGTCACTTCGTACTGCCTCCGCAGAACAAGACGACGAAGTATGAGCATATTATCCCGCAGCTGGTGGCAGCGGAGCAGAGCAAGACGGTTCAGGGCATACTGCTGATCCTCAACACGGTGGGCGGGGATGTCGAGGCGGGGCTGGCGATTGCGGAGATGATTGCTTCGCTGTCGAAACCGACGGTAACGGTTGTAGTGGGGGGAGGCCACAGCATCGGGGTGCCGATTGCCGTAGCTTCCACCTATTCCATTATTGCCGAGAGCGCCACGATGACGATTCATCCCATCCGGATGAACGGGCTTGTGATCGGAGTTCCGCAGACGTTTGAATACCTGGAGAAAATGCAGGAGCGGGTGGTGCGGTTCGTGACTTCGCACTCGCGGATCAGCGAGGAGGTCTTCAAAGATCTGATGTTCAAGACGGGAGAGCTGAACCGGGATATCGGAACGGCGGTGGGCGGCTATGATGCCGTGAAATTCGGACTGATGGATGAAGTCGGGGGAATCGGCCAGGCGCTGGCGAAGCTGAACGCGATGATTGCTTCAAACCAAGCGGCCGACGCGGCAATGCCCGAAGGGAGGCTGACGCAATGACGCTGTATACCGTCGCCAGCATGGATCTGGTCTGGGAGGGCGCGCTTGCGCCCGGTACGCCTCTTTGCGAGCTGAAGATCGGAGGGATGCTGATGGAGGCGGAGCCCCTGCCCGAAGGACAATACCGGATTGTCCGCCTGCTCGCCGGACCGCTGAACCTGTATCTGGACAGCCGGTTCGCGCCGGGCTCCGTCATTGGTTCAAGCCTCGGATAGCCGAGCCCGGACAAGCGGGAAATAGCGACCCGAGCCGCCTCTTTCCGACAAAAGAGAACATAGGTACGCCATGCCAAATTGTGCTATAATGATAGCTCGGGGGTGGCTGGCGTGGCTAAACGGAAGAAACGCAAAAAGAAAAAACAGGCGCTGCTCGGCAGCTTCTTGAAATATGAAATTTATGGAATTATTCTGATTACCTTGTCCGTCATCGCGCTGTCGGGCGAAGCGGCGGTCGGCCGTTCCCTGTCCAATCTTTCCGGGTATTTGCTGGGGCGGTTCTATTTTGCGCTGCCGCTGGCCGGGATCTGGTACGGACTGATGGTCATGATTCACCGCAGATGGCCGTCCTCCTGGAGCAGCAGGCTGACGGGCGTTCTGCTTCTGGTCATGGCGCTGACGCTCATGAGCAGCATTTCGGCTATGGAGCACAAGCTTGGACCGATCCATCTGCTTCAGCCGGGACAGGTGCTCGCCCAGACCCAGCGCGATCTGGCCGGAGCCTTGACGCCGGGCGGGGATGAGCACGGAATGTACATGCTGGGCAAAGACATCAGCGGCGGCTATGTCGGCGCCCTGCAATTTGCAGTGCTGCTGTGGCTGTTCGGTACCCTCGGAGCCAAGCTGCTGATGATCGTCATGCTGGCGATCAGCTTCATGCTGATTACGAATTTGTCCTATGTGGAGCTGGCTGTGCTGCTCCGCACTCGGGCGGTCAAGCTTGCCGAGAACCTGCGCCAGCGTTCCGCCAACCGTCCCAAGGCGGTGCCCGCAGCTCCTCGGACGGGTGGGCGCAAGCCGGCCGCTGCCGCTATGCCGGCGGTTGCCGTGCCGCAGGACGAGGAGCATGAAGAACCGCCGATTGCAAGCCCGGGACGCTCGGGAGCGGCGCTTCTGAAGCGCCTGAACATTCGGGCCCGTTCCGAAGAACGGGAAACGGCCGGGGAACCGCAGCAGACGGAGAGAGAGGCGGCCGCAGGCAGCGGGCCGATTCTGTCGGGATTTACCGAGCCGGCCGATTGGAGAAGCCTGGCCGATGAAGAGGACCCCGAGGACCTGGACGACGAGGCGATGGAAGTGACCCCAATCATCCGGGACTTCTTCGAGCACATCCGAAGCGAAGGGTTGAGCCGGGAGGACCGGGAAGAGTGGTCGGAATTCTCTCCGACTGCCCGAATCGACGGCCTGAAGCACTCCGCCCGCCTGTCGGAACAGAGCGGCGAAGGAGATCCGGCGGAAGCGGCTGCCTTGATGGCCCGGGCGGCAGCCGACGCCGGAATCCCGGACGGGGCAGAAGGTTTGCCGGGGGACCCTCCGGCTGCGCCGGGGGAGGAAAGGGAAGCTGTCGCTTCGCCTCCGCCTCCGCCGCCTAAACCTTATAAGCTGCCGCCGTTCCGGCTGCTCTCCAAGCCAAGCGGCGCCGGCAAGGGCGGCGATCAGAACGACTACATGCAGACGGCCCGGAAGCTTGAAGCGACGCTCGAGAGCTTCGGGGTGCGCGCGAAGGTGCTGGAAGTGGTCCGCGGCCCTGCGGTGACCCGGTACGAGATTCAGCCGGATATCGGCGTCAAGGTCAGCCGGATCGTCAGTCTGACCGACGATATCGCCCTCGCGCTGGCCGCCAAGGATATCCGGATGGAAGCGCCGATTCCCGGCAAATCGGCCATCGGCATCGAAGTGCCGAATCCTGAAGTATCGCTGGTCACTATGCGCGAGGTCATGGAGACGCAGACGTTCCAGGACGCGGAATCGAAGCTGACCATTGCCTTCGGCCGGGATATTTCCGGGCAGACGATCATCGGGAATCTGGCCCGTATGCCCCATCTGCTTGTGGCGGGGGCAACGGGCTCGGGTAAATCGGTCTGCATCAACGGGATTATTACCAGCATTCTGTACAAGGCGAAGCCCAATGAAGTCAAGTTTCTGATGGTCGATCCGAAGATGGTCGAGCTGAATGTATACAACGGCATACCTCATTTGATGGCGCCCGTTGTAACGGATCCGAAGCGCGCCAGTCTGGCGCTGAAGAAGATTGTCGTCGAGATGGAGAAGCGCTACGAGCTGTTCTCGAAGTCGGGCACCCGGAATGTCGAGGGCTACAATGCGCTGATGAAGGATAACCCGGCTGCGGTTCTGCCTTATATTGTGGTCATCGTCGATGAGCTTGCCGATCTGATGATGGTCGCTGCGGGAGATGTAGAGGATGCGATCTGTCGGCTGGCCCAGATGGCCCGCGCCGCAGGCATCCACCTGATCATCGCTACGCAGCGTCCTTCGGTGGACGTCATTACCGGCGTAATCAAGGCGAATATCCCGTCCCGCATCGCGTTCGGCGTGTCCTCCCAGGTGGACTCGCGGACCATCCTCGATATGGCGGGCGCCGAGAAGCTGCTGGGCCGCGGAGACATGCTGTTCATGCCGATGGGTTCTTCGAAGCCGATTCGCGTTCAGGGCGCCTTCATGAGCGACGGCGAAGTGGAAGCGATCGTGCAGTATGTGAGCAGCCAGGGAGAGGCGCAGTACGACGAATCGCTCGTGCCTGAAGTGGACGAGTCCGGCGACAGCCCGGACGAGCCGCAGGATGAGCTGTACGATCAGGCGGTCCAGATTGTGCTGGAGGCGAAGCAGGCCTCGGTCTCGCTGCTGCAGCGGCGGATGCGCGTCGGGTATACCCGGGCCGCCCGTCTGATTGATTCGATGGAAGCCCGGGGCGTCATCGGCCCCTATGAGGGCAGCAAACCGCGCGAGGTGCTGGTCTCGCTGGAGCAATACCAGCAGAGCCGAATCAGTTCATAAGTTTTTGCGCTAGGACAGAAGCTGTGTGTGTCAACGGGAGTTCATTTCTCCGCTGGCGCAGCAGCTTTTTTTGGTGCGCGCAATCAGGAAGAGAGAGCCTGCGAAGTCAAGGAGGGGAGAAGCGGGGAGAAGGCTTGAAAAGGACAATGCATAGGAACGGCGCGGCTTCGTCATAATAACTTTAGCCATCCATGCAGAACTTACAAGAGAAAGGTAGAGCGAAGCCAAATGAACAAAACGAAGCTGTGGATCATGGCCGCACTGACTCTTACGCTCGCTGCGGCTCCGCTGACCGGACACTACTACAGAGGAGGCGCGCATCCCGAACGGGACTCCAAGCCATCCCCCGCACTTGCCAGCCAAGAAGGGGTCCTCACCGGGCCGGATGAATTTGGCAATGAGGCCCTTCCTGCCTTCGGAACGGCGCCGCTTCGATACGGTGCTTCCGGTCAGGATATTTACGAATTGCAGGGCCGGTTGAAATACCTCGGCTACTACGACGGCAAGATTGACAGCCAGTTCGGTTCCAAAACGCTGAACTCCGTCAAATGGTTCCAATGGAAATTCGGAATGACAGCCGATGGTATCGTCGGAGCGAAGACGAAGCTGAAATTGTATAACGCAACCAAGGACTGGAAGCCGACTGAACCGAAGACGGCTTCGGGAAATGAAGGTCAGAACGGAACAGCAGGCTCCGGCGGGAACCAGACGAAGAATACGGCGGAGCTGTCCTCCGGCAACACGATGGGCTTGTCGGAGAACGACCTGCGGATCATGGCCAACGCCGTCTACGGCGAAGCGCGCGGGGAGCCTTTTGAAGGCCAGGTTGCCGTTGCTGCGGTTATTCTGAACCGGGTGAAATCCCCGAGCTTCCCGAATACGCCGTCCGGCGTCATCTTCCAGCCGGGCGCCTTCACGGCCGTTGCGGACGGACAGATTTATCTGGAACCGAACGAGCAGGCCCGCAAGGCGGTTCAGCAGGCGCTGAACGGATGGGACCCGACCGGCGGCTGTCTGTATTATTTTAATCCCAAGACGGCAACCTCCAAGTGGATCTGGAGCCGTCCGCAGGTCAAGACGATCGGAGAGCATATTTTCTGCATGTAATTCAGCACCCCTTGCGGAGCAGGCTGCTTCCGGGATAGCCGGAGGAATCCGGCAGCCGACTGAAATGGAGCAACCGGAGCCTCTTCCTCCGGTTGCTTCCTTTGTTTGGAATGGTTTAGAATAAATATTACTTCATAAACATGGTAACAAGCACCTTATCCCGCAGGCATTGACTTCAGAATGCCTCCCCACGAAAAGGAGTTTTGGAATTGACCAATCACACGTTCCAGCATGGTTCCGTCGGCGGACTCCGCCTGCATGTGCTGCCGACCAAGACATTCAAGACCTTCGCCATTTCGCTGTACGCCGGTATTCCGCTGGCGGAAGACACGGTTACGCAGACGGCGCTTATTCCGTTCGTGCTTCGCCGGGGCACGGCCGCTTATCCCGAAACGTCTGAATTCCGGAAGCGGCTGGAGGAGCTCTACGGAGCCGGATTCGGCTTCGATGTCTACAAGCGCGGCGATTATCAGATTGTGCAGTTCCGAATGGACACGATCAACGACGCTTTTGTCTCCAGTCCGAAGAGCCTGCTCGCCGAATCGTTCGAGTTTCTCGGCCAGGTGCTCACGCATCCGCTGCTGGACAACGGCGTATTCCGTTCCGCTTATGTGGCCACAGAGAAAGAGACCGTGCGCAAGAAGCTGGAAGCGATCATCAACGACAAGGCCCGCTATGCGGCTGAACGATGCATTGAAGAGATGTGCAAGGATGAACCTTACCGCTTGTATCCGCTGGGTCAGCGCTCCGATCTTGAACCGGTCACGCCGGAGAGCCTGTACAGCTCCTACCGCAGCTGGCTGGACGGCGCGATTCTGGATCTGTACGTTGTTGGAGATACAACCGCCGAAGAGGTGGAGCGGCTGGCCCGCCAATACTTCTCCTTGGAGCGAAACGCCACGCTTCCGTATGAGTCCCGCGTTCAAATTCCCCAAGCGCGCGAGGTCCAGACCGTGGTGGAGAAGCTCGATGTGGGACAGGGCAAGCTGAACATGGGGCAGCGGACCTCCATCACCTATAAGGACGATGCTTACCCAGCGGCCCTGATGTACAACGGAATCCTGGGCGGATATCCGCATTCCAAGCTGTTCGTGAACGTCCGGGAGAAGGAGAGTCTGGCTTACTATGCTTCCTCCCGTTACGACGGGCACAAAGGAATCGGCACGATCCAGTCGGGTATCGAGATCCCGAATTACGACAAGGCGGTGGATATTATCCGCCGACAGCTTGAAGACATGCGGAACGGAAATATCAGCGATCTGGAACTCAACCAGACCAAAGCGATGATTCGCAACCTGCTGCTGGAAATCCAGGATTCGGCTTTTGAAATGATCTCGTTCGACTTCAACCGCCAGCTGTCCGGCAAGGACCGGACGACCTCGGAACTGATCGATCTGGTGCAGCAGGTGTCGGCGGACGATGTGAAGCAGGCGGCGGACGCGTTCCGGCTGGATACGATCTATTTCCTGACCGGACAGAAGGAGGTTTAACCGATGGAGACTCTACATTATGAACGCCTTCAAGAGACCCTGTACCGCGAAGTGATGGACAACGGGCTTCAAGTCTACGTCCTGCCGAAGCAGGGATTTACGAAGACCTATGCCACGTTTGCAACCAAATACGGTTCCGTGGACAATCATTTCCGGGTAGCGGGGCAGGAGGAAGTAACCGTCCCTGACGGAATCGCCCATTTTCTGGAGCATAAAATGTTCGAGGAACCCGAAGGCGATATCTTCGCCACCTTTGCTTCCAACGGAGCTTCCGCCAATGCGTTTACCAGCTTTGAACAGACGGTGTACCTCTTCTCGGCGACCGAGAAGATTGAGACCAACCTTTCGACGCTGATCGACTTTGTGCAGCGGCCTTATTTTACGGAACAGAACGTGGAGAAGGAGAAGGGCATCATCGGCCAGGAGATCAACATGTATGCCGACAACCCGGACTGGCGCGTCTATTTCGGACTGATCGAAGCGATGTATACGAAGCATCCGGTCCGCATTGACATCGCCGGTACGGTGGATTCCATCTCCACAATTACAAAAGATACGCTCTATACCTGCTACAATGCGTTCTACCATCCGAGCAACATGCTGCTGTTCGTTGTAGGCGGCGTCGATCCCGAAGCGGTCTTCAAGCTGGTGCGGAAGAATCAGAGTGCCAAATCCTACGGCCCGCAGGGCGAAATCGAGCGGATCTTCGAGACGGAACCGGCGGAGGTCGGCCTTAAGCGCAAGGAGTGCAGACTCCCGGTCTCCCTTCCGAAGTGCCTCTTCGGGTTCAAGGAGGCGGAAGCCGGCCTTGACGGCCCGGAAGCGGTGCGCCGCGACCTGATCACCAAGCTGATGCTGGATCTGCTGGTCGGCAGCAGCACCAATCTTTATCAGACGCTCTATGAAGAAGACCTGATCTCCGACAGCTTCGGACACGAATTCAACAGCTCGCCGCAATATGCTTTCTCGGCAATCGGCGGAGACACAAGGGACCCCGATCTGCTGCTTGGCCGGTTCCGCGAGCTGGTAGAGCCAATTCTGGCCTCTGGCTTCCGGGAAGACGATTTCGAGCGGGCGCGGAGCAAAAAAATCGGCTCCTACCTTCGCATGCTGAACTCGCCGGAGAGCATTGCCCATGAATTCACGCGTTACCAGTTCCGTGGAGGAGATCTGTTCGAGGTGCTCCCGACTTATGAATCGATCACGCTTGAGGAAGTCAATGAACGTCTGCGCTCCCATGTGGACTGGAACCGGCTTGCCGTGTCCCTGGTGGTGAGTCCCTGAGATGAGAGAGGAGACCGGGGGAGCCAAATCCCTTCGGGAGATGAACGTGCTGGTCACGGGGGGAAGCGGCGGCATTGGGGGGGCGGTCGCCGAACGGTTCGCTTCAGTCGGAATGGGTGTGGCGATTCACTACATGCAGTCCCATGAAGCGGCGAATGAAGTGGCCCGCCGGTGTCTGGAGCAAGGCGCCCGGGCGATGACCGTCAAGGCGGACTTGAGAGACCGGGTCCAGCTGGAGCGTATGGCGGAGCGGCTGGAGGCCGAAGGGATGCGGCCCGATATTCTGGTGAACAACGCGGGACGGGCGCATTACGGCATGCTGGCGGATTTGACCGATGCGGAATGGGACGATCTGATGGCCGTGAATTTAAAAAGCGCCTTTATGTGCAGCCAGATCTTCATGCGGCACATGGTCTCCCAGCGGTATGGCCGAATTATTAATATTTCGTCGGTGTGGGGAATCTCGGGCGCTTCCTGCGAGGTGGCCTATTCGGCCAGCAAAGGCGGGATGAATGCATTCACGAAGGCTCTGGCCAAGGAACTTGCGCCTTCCGGCGTGACGGTGAACGCCGTCGCTCCGGGAGCCGTGATGACCCGGATGATGGAAGGCTTTGCCGATGAAGAGGTCCGTTCGCTGGAAGAAGAAATTCCTGCGGGACGGCTCGCGTCGCCGGAGGATGTCTCTTCGCTCGTCTATTTCCTCGCGCTGCCGGAATCCGGTTACATTACAGGCCAGGTCATCAGCCCCAACGGGGGCTGGATCACCTGAGAACGTCTTCGGAGAGCTTGGGAACACTCACCAGGCATAACCGGGATGGCGGAAGGACATAGTAAGACTGTTGCTATTAAATCTCATCATGAGGAGGATTTAAGATGTCAACAGAGTCATCCGTTATCAAGAATTTTGATACGTGGAAGAAGTTTCTGGGAGAACGGGTCGTGCAGGCCGAGAAGATGGGAATGAGCGAAGATACCATTTCCAAGCTGGCCTTTGAGATCGGGGAGTTCCTCGATAACAAAGTCGATCCCCAGAACCCTTCCAACCGGGCGATCAAGGAGCTGTGGGACGTCGGCGACGAAGCCGAGCGCCATACCATTGCGTCGCTCATGGTAAGGCTGGCCAAAAAAAACGCGTAGCCTGCCGCAGTGCAAGAAGCTCCCCTTAGCGGGGGCTTTTTACATATGCGGTTTTTCACGGCTTGCCTTTCATTTTCTTTTTATATATCATTAACATGACCCGGACCCGTCAACGGGCTGTCGATTTTTTGCCTTTCCCGGCGGGAGAGGTCGAATCCGGGAACTAGGAAGTTACGGGGTGTAATCGCTTGGAATACAAACAATGGTATCTGGAATACAAGATACATAAGAACCGGCCGGGACTGCTCGGCGACATCGCTTCCATGCTGGGCATGTTGGAAGTCAACATATTGACCATCAACGGGGTGGAGGGCAAGACCCGGGGGATGCTGCTGGAGACCAGCGACGACGAGAAGATCAGCCTTCTGGGCCAGATGCTCAAGAAGGTGGAGAATATAACGGTGACCGCGCTGCGTTCGCCGAGACTGGTGGACCGGCTCGCGGTAAGGCATGGCCGATACATCGACCGGGATTCCGACGATAGGAAGACCTTCCGTTTTACCCGGGATGAACTGGGGCTGCTTGTCGATTTCCTGGGCGAACTGTTCAAGCGGGAGGGCAATCAAGTCATCGGTCTTCGGGGAATGCCGCGCGTCGGCAAGACCGAATCCATTATTGCGGGCAGTGTCTGCGCGATGAAGCGGTGGACGTTTGTGTCCTCGACGCTGCTGCGCCAGACGGTCCGAAGCCAGCTGGCCGAGGACGAGATGAATCCGCATAATGTGTTCATTATTGACGGCATCATCAGCACCATCCGTTCCAGCGAGAAGCACTATCAGCTGCTGGAGGCGATCATGTCGATGCCGAGCACCAAGGTGATCGAGCATCCCGATATTTTTGTGAGAGAATCGAACTACACGTTCGATGATTTTGATATTATTATCGAGCTTCGGAGCACTCCGGGCGAAGAGATTGTGTACGACAACTTTACAGCCAGCTACAGCGACGACCTGTAGGCCGGACGGATAAAAGGAGATGAGAGCATGTCGGAACTTGGCCGGCAGCTGAAGGAAGCGCGACTGCAGAAGGGGATGAGCCTGGACGATGTCCAGGAAGTCACCAAGATCCGCAAGAAATACCTGGAAGCGATTGAAGCCGGAGATTACAAGGCTCTGCCTGGAAGCTTTTATGTCCGGGCGTTCATCAAGACGTATGCGGAGGCGGTCGGAGTCAACCCCGACGAGCTGATGCAGGAGCAGGGAATGGTCCAGCCTCCGGCTGCCGAGCCGTCGACGATGGAGACTGTCATGTCGCAGCGGAGCCGTCGTTCGGAGAGTCAGCGGAGCGTCAAGTGGCTTCCGACGGTGCTGATGTGGGTGTTCCCCGTGTTGATTCTTGCGGTGATCTATATCTATGCCTCGAACTGGGGACATTCCGACAGCGAGAAGACGGACCCTGTTAATTTAACGGAGAGTTCCAAGCTGCCGAGCGCCGCCCCTTCGGCCGGACAGGCCGCAAGCCCGGCGCCTACCCATGCGGGAGCCGGTGCCGATCCTTCGGCTGCGCCGTCGGTTGAGCCTTCCCCGTCGCCGTCTCCATCCCCGTCTCCGGAGGCGGACGGGACAGTCGTTCAAGACCGCAAGTCGGGCAAGACCACCGTCTTCAAAGTGACGGGCAGCGCCCCGCAGGTCGTCATTGACGCCACCGGAGAGAGCTGGCTGGAAGTATACCGGGGAACGAATTCCAAGGGAGAGAAGCTGAATTTCGCCACAACGGCCTCGGGCGATCACTTCACGTATACGCTGGACAGCGCGGGCCTGTACATCAAATCCGGCAATTCGCCGTATACCACCATTACCGTGAACGGACAGACGGTGACGGACGGCAAGACGACCTCGCGAATTTTGCTTGAATTGGACAGCGGCGGGACCGGCACTTCCGCGGACGGCGGTGCAGCCGGCGATGCTGCCGGAACAGAAGCAGGCACGGAACAATCCGGCGATTAAGCCCCGATGCATACCCTTGTGGCAGATGGAGAAACTAACGTTGATTTACAGTTTCTTCACACCAAAGCGAGGTGTATGATCATGACGGTCAGTTGGATCGTAACCGGTCTGGGCATCATTGTCAGCCTGCTCGGTTATTATTTGACCCCGGGGGCCTGGGGCTACGGTATTCTGGGATTCGGCCTGGCCCATATCGTGCTGGGCATTCTGGATATGTTCCGGAACCCTGCCCGCAGCAGATAGGCTGCCTTAAAGGGGCAGGCGCGCCATGCCCCGAGCCGGCGGAAGCCGCAAGGAGAGAGGACCCGCGTTCGCGGGTCTTTTCCATGGGTGGAAGGATAATCCTGCTGCTCCGTTCACGGGTTAGACTTGGATGGAACTTTTTCATATAATAGAGTAGCTGCAAGAAAGTATTGTAAAAAGGACGTGGAAGCATGAGTTCGGAAAGCTCGTTTGATATTGTATCGAAGATGGATATTCAGGAACTGACCAATGCGATTCATCAGACCGAGAAGGAAATTGAGAACCGGTTCGATTTCAAAGGAAGCAAGAGCAGCCTGAAGCTGGAGAAGGACGCCCTTATCATCGCCTCCGACGATGAATACAAGCTGAATGCTGTTATTGACATTTTGCAGTCCAAGATGGTCAAACGGGGAATTACGCTGAAGAATCTGGATTACGGCAAGATCGAGCCTGCATCTCTCGGCACGGTCCGTCAGCGTCTCGGGCTGAAGCAGGGCATCGACCAGGACAATGCCAAGAAGATCAACATCCTGATCCGGGACTCGAAGCTTAAGGTGAAGAGCCAGATTCAAGGTGACCAGATCCGGGTTACGGGCAAGAGCCGCGACGACCTGCAGCAGATTATCGCGCTGCTCCGCAAAGCGGATCTGCCGCTGGATTTGCAGTTCACGAACCTGAAGTGATGGACGCGCCCCGCCGGATGCCAGCTTTCCGATGGCGGGGTGCTTTGCTGTTTGCTTCGACCGTTTAATGGCTAAATTATAAGAGTCCGGGGGAGGAAGATTCGTGAATTTGCCCAACCGCATCACGCTTGCGCGGATATGTCTGATTCCGATCATGATGTTTTTTTTGCTGGTGGATTTTGATTTTTATGCACAGCTGCATTGGGGTTCCTTTGAACTGTCCGTCAATCATTTGATTGCAGCTATATTATTCCTGCTTGCTGCGAGTACGGACGGGATCGACGGCTATATCGCCCGCAAGCACAACCTGGTGACCAATCTGGGCAAGCTGCTGGATCCGCTGGCGGACAAGCTCCTGATTTCGGCCGTCCTGATCTCGCTGGTCGAGCTGGGACGCTGCGATTCGTGGATTGTCATTGTCATTATATTCAGAGAATTCGCGGTGACCGGTCTTCGCCAGATCGCTCTTCTGGAGGGGAAGGTCGTCGCGGCGAGCAAATGGGGCAAGCTCAAAACGATTCTTCAGATCGTGGCGATTTCACTGCTCCTGCTTAACAATTTCCCGTTCCAGTTCATCAGTATTCCGTTTGACGATATAGCCATCTGGGCTGCGGCCATTGTAACGATCATTTCGGGCGTGGACTATTTTGTCAAGAACAAGGAATTGCTGCAGCTGGACAACGCTTGAATACAAATACAGACCCGAAAGGCGCGAGGCGAGGATGAAAGCAGAAATTATTGCAGTCGGAACGGAACTGCTGCTTGGCCAAATTGTGAACAGCAATGCCCGCTTCCTGTCGCTGGAACTGGCGGCGCTCGGTATTGACGTCTATTTCCAGACCGTAGTCGGGGACAACCCGGCGCGTCTGCAGGAAGCGGTGGAGATTGCCCGCGGCCGGGCGGACATCCTGTTGTTCACCGGCGGCATAGGGCCGACCGAGGATGATTTGACCAAAGAGACGCTGGCGGCCGTTCTGGGCCGGGATCTCCATACCGACCGCATTGCCATGGATCAGGTGGAACGCTTCTTCACCGACCGCGGACGCGAGATGACGGAGAACAACCGGAAGCAGGCGCTTATGATCGACGGAGCGACTCCGCTTCCCAACGGGACAGGGCTAGCCGTAGGGCTGGCGCTGGCCGAGAACGGCCGGTTCTATATTGTCCTTCCCGGACCGCCCCGGGAGATGGAGCCGATGTTCACGGAACAGGCGAAGCCTTGGCTGCTGCAGCATGCGCTGACCGATGAAATGCCGCTGTATTCCAAAATGCTGAAGTTCGCCGGGATCGGCGAATCGCAGCTGGAGACCCGTCTGATTGACCTGATTCGCAATCAGACGGACCCGACGATCGCCCCCTATGCCAAAGAGGGCGAAGTGACGATTCGCATCTCCACCAAGGCTCCCGGGGAGCGGGAAGCTATGGAGAAGCTGGGTAAGCTGCAGGACAAGATTCAGGCGCTGCTTCCCGAGCATATGTATGCGGACATTGACGTGCCCTTGGAGAAGATTATCGTCGACTGGATGGCCGATGCGGGACTTACCGTCAGCGCCGCCGAGAGCTGCACCGGAGGGCTGCTGATGAGCAGCATTACGAGCGTTCCGGGCAGCGCCTCGATGTTCCTTGGCGGTGTAGTCTGCTATTCCAACGAAATGAAGCAGAAGCTTCTGAATGTGCCCAAGGATTATCTGGAAGGTCCGGACGCCCCCGGAGCCGTCAGCCGGGAAGTCGCCGAAGTGCTTGCCGAGCAGGTGCGGATGCTGACCGATACCGACTTCGGCTTGTCGATCACGGGAGTGGCGGGTCCGGCCTATTCCGAGCGCAAGCCGGTGGGGCTGGTCTATATCGGCATCGCCGAGCGGGGAGGAAGAACGGAAGTGTTCGAGCTTAACCTGAGCGGTAACCGGGAGACGATCCGCATCCGTTCGGTGAAGTCGATTCTGTACCGGCTGTGGCGCCGGCTGGAGGAGCGCGAGGATGTAGAGACGCCGCTGGGCGGCTCGGATCTCGCTTGATTTTAGTACCTGCATCCTATATAATGGAAGTATACGGAAGGACCGTGGCAATCTATTGTTTGCCGCGGTTTTTCCTTTTTTAAGCCGGCTGACCCCTCCCGCCGGAGGGGCCGTCCGCGCTTGAAGGGGAACAAAAAAAACGAATGTATGTTCGAGAAAATGCTTGGCAAAGGCCTCAAAACAAGGTATTATATATATATAAACAGGGAAAAGGATGTGATCTGATTGTCAGATCGTCGTGCAGCGCTGGAGATGGCGCTTCGTCAAATAGAGAAACAATTCGGTAAGGGTTCGATTATGAAGCTTGGCGAATCCACCCATATGCAAGTGGAGATTGTACCCAGCGGATCGCTGGCTTTGGATATTGCTCTGGGAATCGGCGGAATCCCTAAGGGCCGCATTATAGAAGTATACGGACCGGAATCCTCCGGTAAGACTACGGTTGCGCTGCATGCCATTGCCGAAGTTCAGAAAGCGGGCGGACAGGCCGCCTTCATCGACGCGGAACATGCGCTCGACCCGAGCTATGCAAGCAAGCTTGGCGTCAACATCGACGAACTGCTTCTCTCTCAGCCGGATACCGGCGAACAGGCGCTGGAGATTGCCGAAGCTCTTGTCCGCAGCGGTGCAGTAGATATTATTGTCGTGGACTCGGTAGCAGCCTTGGTGCCGAAGGCGGAGATTGAAGGCGAGATGGGCGACTCCCACGTGGGCCTCCAGGCTCGTCTGATGTCCCAGGCGCTGCGCAAGCTGTCGGGGTCCATCAACAAATCGAAGACCATTGCCATCTTCATTAACCAGCTTCGCGAGAAGATTGGCGTCATGTTCGGCAATCCGGAGACAACGCCGGGCGGCCGCGCCCTGAAATTCTACTCGACCATCCGCCTGGATGTGCGCCGCGTAGAGAGCATTAAGATGGGCAACGACATTGTAGGTAACCGTACGCGAATCAAGGTTGTGAAGAACAAGGTGGCTCCTCCGTTCAAGCAGGCCGACATCGATATTATGTACGGCGAAGGCATTTCGAGAGAGGGCAGCATTATCGATATTGCCACCGAAATGGATGTAGTGAATAAGAGCGGCGCCTGGTACTCTTACGAAGGCGAGCGTCTCGGTCAGGGACGTGAGAATGCCAAGCAGTTCCTGAAAGAACATCAGGATATCGCCTTAGTAATCGAGAACAAGATTCGCGAAGCGAGCAATCTTACTACACTGGTTGCAGCTCCGACGGAAGCGCAGCTGGAAGAAGAGAAGCAGGAAGAGCAGGCACTGCTGGAAATGGAATAAGCGGAATTTAGAGCGGGACGCCCTGTGAAAGAATGCAGGGCGTCTTTTTTGCTACAGCCAATGACAAATTAAGGGAGAGACAATTCACATGGTTATTCAGCTGAATCCCGAACCGGAGGAGGAGAAAGAAGACCCGCTGCTGGCATTCCCGGAACATACGGAATTGGAGATTACCCGGGTAGAGAGAATGAAGAAATCCCGCAGCCGGTATATCATTTATTTTGGAGAGATTGCCGTTCCGATCCACGAAGATATTATGATTAAGTACCGGATGATGTCTGGCCGGAGCTTCGGGAAGACGGAACTGCTGGAGATCATCCAGGCGGATGAACGGCAGCGGGCTTATGCGGAAGGTCTTCGGTATCTGGAGAGCAAGCCGAGAACAGCAGTCGAAATCTCGCGTCGTCTGCGCCAGAAGGAATTCAGCGAGTCTGTGGTGGAAGTAGCGGTCGAACGGCTTACCCGGGAGCGCTTCGTCGACGACCGGCAGTATGCTTCCCGCTGGGCGGAGCAGCGGATTACCGGACACCGCAAGGGCAAGCTCTGGGTGCGTCAGGAACTGAGGGAGAAGGGGATCGAGAAGTCGCTGATTGCGGAGGCGCTTGAAGGAATCAGCGAGGAAGAGGAGTTCGACGGGGCCTTGCAGCTGGGACGCCGGAAGTGGAGTTCCTCCAAGGGAGAGGCAATCGACCGGCGGCGGAAGACGGGCGCATATTTGATGCGGCGGGGGTATTCCGGCGATATCGTGCGCCGGGTGTTGAATGAACTGCGAAAGCTGGAAGCGGAAGAAGGCGAAGAGGAAATTGAAGACTTCTATTGACTTTGAAGCCGTGAACCGCTCTCTTGACAACGTCTTTTTGTAAAGAATAAAATATATCATGAATCGGCATGACCTCAAAAGCCCTTTTTCCTTCCCAAAAAGGGTCTTAAAGGCAATCCGGCTCTTGTCTCCACTTATATGAATGTTAATCGCCGGATTCGGCGGGCTGTGACCATGCGCAACAAGTGTGCAGTATGGCATCCGTTATGGATGGTTCAACGACAGCTGCACAAGTCCCAGGGAATGCCTTGGAGGAACCAACGAGGAGGTGAAACAGATGGCAACTTGGATCTGGATCATCATCGTTCTCGTTGTAGCGACATTATTCTTTGGGTTCGGTTATTTTATTCGCAAATCCCTTGCAGAAGCCAAGATTTCCAGTGCGGAAGAAGCCGCCGCCCTTATCGTGGAGAACGCGAAGAAGGAAGCGGAAGCGCAGAAGAAGGAGACGGTACTGGAAGCGAAGGACGAAGTTCATCGTATCCGTACCGAGGCCGAGAAGGAAACCCGTGAACGTCGGAATGAAATCCAACGTCAGGAAAGACGGTTGCTGCAAAAGGAAGAATCGCTGGATAAAAAAATGGAATCGCTTGAACGAAAAGAAGAACAAGTGGCTAACAAAGAGAAACGAATTGATGAGACCCAGCAACAAATCGATGTCATCTACCGGAATCAGGTCACGGAGCTGGAACGTATCTCCAACCTGACGATGGAAGACGCTAGAAGCATTATTCTCAGCAATGTAGAACAGGAAGTTCGCCACGAAACTGCGCAGATGATCAAGGAGATTGAGCAGCAGGCCAAGGAAGAAGCGGATAAGAAATCCCGCGAGATCATTACATTGGCCATCCAACGCTGCGCCGCCGATCATGTGGCGGAAACAACAGTCTCGGTGGTTACTCTGCCGAACGAAGAGATGAAGGGACGCATTATCGGCCGCGAGGGACGCAACATCCGCGCGCTCGAGACGCTGACCGGAATCGATCTGATTATCGACGATACACCGGAAGCGGTCATTCTGTCGGGATTTGATCCGATTCGCCGCGAAGTAGCCCGTACCGCTCTGGAGAAACTGGTTGCCGATGGACGTATCCATCCGGCCCGGATTGAAGAGATGGTGGACAAATCGCGCAAGGAAGTGGACGAACGAATCCGCGAGTATGGCGAGCAGGCCACCTTCGAGGTAGGCGTGCACGGTTTGCATCCGGATCTGATTAAGATTCTGGGACGTTTGAAATTCCGGACCAGTTACGGCCAGAACGTGCTGAAGCACTCTATGGAAGTGGCTTACTTGACTGGACTTATGGCGGGCGAGCTTGGGGAAGACATCGTGCTGGCTAAACGAGCCGGTCTGTTGCATGATATCGGCAAAGCGCTCGACCATGAGGTGGAAGGCTCGCACGTTGAAATCGGCGTAGAGCTTGCCAAGAAATACAAGGAACATCCGGTCGTTATCAACAGTATCGCTTCTCATCACGGCGATACCGAAGCGACTTCAGTCATCGCCATGCTGGTTGGAGCAGCCGACGCCTTGTCGGCGGCAAGACCGGGAGCTCGGCGCGAGACGCTGGAGACGTATATCAAGCGTCTGGAGAAGCTGGAGGAAATCTCCGAGTCTTTCGAGGGCGTCGAGAAATCGTACGCCATTCAGGCCGGGCGCGAGGTTCGCGTGATGGTGCAGCCTGACAAGATCGACGACGCGGAAGCCTTCAGACTGGCCCGTGACATCACGAAGACCATCGAGAATGAACTGGATTATCCGGGACATATCAAGGTTACGGTAATTCGTGAGACCCGCGCGGTGGAATACGCTAAATAAGGCAGGAAATCCTAAAGTGGCGCCGATCCGGCGCCACTTTTATTGATACGGCAGTCAATCAGAAATCGGAGGAGATTATCATCAAGGTTCTGTTTATCGGAGACATCGTCGGCAATACCGGACGCAAGGCGCTGCGCGAAATGCTGCCGAAGCTGAAATCCAAGTACCAGCCGCATCTTATTATCGCCAACGGCGAGAATGCAGCGGCGGGACGGGGAATCACCTCGGCGATCGCCAACGAGTTTTTTAACTGGGGCATTCACGGCATTACGATGGGCAACCATACCTGGGACAATAAGGACATTTTTGAATTCATTGATGACGAACAGCGCATGGTGCGTCCGGCCAATTTCCCTCCGGGTACACCCGGTCGCGGCTATACGGTCGTCAAGGGGAACGGCAAGCAGCTGGCGATTGTCAATCTTCAGGGCCGCACGTTCCTGCCGGCGATTGACGATCCGTTCCGGATCGGTGAAGAGATTGTGGAGGAGCTGCGCAGAGACCACAAATGCATCCTTGTGGATTTTCATGCAGAAGCGACGTCCGAGAAGATAGCAATGGGCTATTTTATGGACGGCCGCGCTTCCATCGTGGTAGGTACCCACACCCATGTTCAAAGCAACGACGATGTTATTCTTCCAGGAGGAACCGCTTACCTGACGGATGCCGGGATGGTTGGTTCAAGAGAAGGAATATTGGGTATGGAAAAAGATGCAGTACTCTATAAATTTACCACCCAGCTTCCATCCCGATTTACGGTAGATGAGGGGAAATGGCAGCTTCATGGCCTGTATGCGGAACTCGATGAAACCACGGGCAAAGCGGCGAAATTACAGAAAATCCGTATCCTGGAAGATGAATGGGTAATGGATTAGAGAAGGATGGTGGTAGTAGGGCTTTTGGCAGTTTGCCTTAATTATCTGGGAGTAGTGTGATATTTCTAATATCCAACAAGAGTATCTTTAGTACCATTTTTGGCCGGGACATTTGCAAAAAGAAGGAATAGATTCTTCTCTCGCGAATAACATCATACAGTAGTGGCAGGATACTATTTTCTCCCAGGGGAGGTACTTACTATGGATGTATTAAAAGTATCAGCTAAATCCAATCCGAATTCTGTTGCCGGCGCATTGGCGGGCGTTCTTCGCGAACGGGGAGCCGCCGAGCTGCAGGCGATCGGAGCGGGTGCCTTGAACCAAGCCATCAAAGCCGTTGCCATCGCCCGGGGATTCGTTGCGCCTAGCGGCGTCGATCTGATTTGCATTCCTGCTTTTACCGATATTGTGATCGACGGCGAGGACCGTACTGCCATCAAATTGATTGTGGAGCCCAGATAGAGTGTATTCATAGATTGCGAGCAGCGGACCGCAGCCCTGCGCAGGGAGGCGGTCCGCTGCTTTTTTGCTGTTCCGGAAATAGGGACTTGACCGGCTGCATACGCTGTTACAAGAGAGGGAGGAAAGCAATATGCCTTTACGTTCACAATGGCCTGTCGCCGATCTTCACTGTGATGTGCTCAGCAAGCTGGCGCGGAATCCCGAACTGGAATTTGCAGATTCTTCCGGTCTGGATGTCACCTTGAAGCGCATGCGCCAAGGCGGGGTGAGCTTGCAGTGCTTCGCCGTATTCGTGCTGCCCGGCTCCGGCTCTCCGCGGCTGGAGCAGGCGCTGCGTCAAATCGAATGCTACCGGAGAGAAGTGATCGGAGCCGGAGGGCTTCGGCCGCTCTGCTGGAGAGAGGAAGCCGCCGAGCTGAATCGTCTCCAACGTCCGGATCAGCGCTGGGCGCTCCTGTCGCTGGAGGGAGCGGACTGCCTGGAAGGGAGCCTGTTCTACGCGGAAGTGCTGTATGAGCTTGGAGTCCGATTGTTGAGCCTTACCTGGAACGGGGCCAACTGGGCGGCGGACGGAATTGGGGAAGAGCGGGGCGGCGGATTGACTGCCAAAGGAAAGCGGCTGGTGGAATGGTGCAGCGAGCATGGGATGCTGCTGGATGTGTCGCATCTCTCGGAACGGGGGTTCTGGGAGGTGGCAGAGAATTTCGTACGGCCCATTATCGCCTCTCATTCCAATGCCAGAGCAGGCTGCCGCCATCGGCGCAATCTGGAAGACGATCAGATTCGGACCATTGCCGAACGCGGAGGCTTGATCGGACTGAATTTTTTTCCGTGGTTCGTGACTGACGGCGGTCAGGGAAAGGCGGAAGATCTGATCCCGCATATTGAGCGGATCTGCGAATTGGGGGGTGAACGCAGTCTGGCGTTCGGGTCGGATTTTGACGGGATTGATGACAAACTTCGCGGCTTGGAGCATCCGGGCCGATTCCCTGCCTTCCTGGATCTTCTGCTGAAAAGGTATCCCGAGAATGCGGTCCGGGACTGGAGCTGCGGGAACGCGGTGCGCTTCCTCTCCGACCATCTGCCTTCCAGCGCTGTGAATAAAGGGAATCCGAGGGGGCCCAAATAAGAAGAGATTGTGAAAAAGGGACCCGTAAACGTGGGTTCCTTTTTCTTTTGGGTAATTAGAGGTATAATGGTCAATGGCTTGTACAGATACTAGAGAAAATTCAAGGAGTGACTTGACAATGAGCAAGACTGTACCCGTAGGTGTGTCGGCCCGACATATTCACCTTACGCAGGAGCACATCGAGGCGCTGTTCGGCGCCGGTTATCAGCTGACAGAATTCAAACCGCTCTCCCAGCCCGGCCAGTTCGCGGCGAACGAGCAGGTTGCCGTAATTGGTCCGAAAGGCCAATTCGACAAGGTTCGTATCCTGGGCCCGGCCCGCCCGGCTTCCCAGCTTGAAATTTCCCGCACGGATTCGTTCGCGATCGGCGTGAAGGCGCCTGTCCGGGAATCCGGCAAAATTGAAGGAACGCCCGGCATTCTGGTTAAAGGTCCGGCCGGGGAGGTCGAACTTGAGACAGGCGTGATCGTGGCAGCCCGCCACATTCATTTCCATACCTCCGAAGCGGCTGCCTGGGGCATTGCCGACCAGCAGCTTTTGAAGGTCCGCCTTGGCGGCGAACGCGGTCTGGTGCTTGAGAATGTCATTGCCCGCGTATCCGACAACTTCAAGCTGGATATGCACATTGACACCGACGAAGCCAATGCCGCCGGTGCTAAGAACGGCGACACGGCGGAGATTGTAGAATAAGAATCGGCCATTATTATTCTGTGGAAGGCTGTCCCGAGAGGGACAGCCTTTTTGGATGGGGCGGAAAGTCAAGGCGGGCGGACCGCGCAGCAGCTTCGTTTGAAGTAGGAGTTCAGGCGGGTAATACATTAGCAGAACGGATTCTCGCAGCCGAAGGGAGCAACGAACATGAGTGACAAGCGCAAGGAGAATATTCACGTTACGCCGGACGGAGACGAAGGCTGGGTCAATCAGAGCCAAGGCAAGGAGCTGAGCCGGCACCGAACCAAGGAAGAGGCCGAGGAGGCGGGACGCGAAGAAGCCAAAGAGGCGCATACCGAGCTGAAGATTCACAAGAAGGATGGCGTAATCTCCGAATCGCACAGTTACGGCAATGATCCGTTCCCACCCCGGGGATAGCCCATGAACGGCATGCGAACAAGCGGAGAACAACTGGAAGGCGCAAGCCGGTCACTTGGCCGGCTTTTTGAGCTGTCGGCGTACAGCGCGTCAACACGGCTGCCGTGTGGCAAAGGAACGAACCGGCATTTCGGAATGGAGAATTCTCGCGCTGCTCTCCGCCCGAAGCTGACTGCAATGGAGATTCCTGACATTTTCCCCGTAACATTTTTAACTGACCAACGGTCAGGACAGCCTTAAAATAAGAATGTAAACGCTTTATATTATTTGGATCTGGGGGAATGTTTGTGAAAAAGGGAACAAAAATCTTCGCAGCCGCCGGTCTCTCGCTGGCCCTGCTGGGCGGCGGCGCAGCCGTCGTCAACAATGCTCATCCGGTATCGGCAGCCGCGGCTCCGCTGAAGGTCGGACGCGTCGAAGCAGCCGCTCACGGGAAGAAATGCTTTACTGTGGCCGTAGCCGTTGTACAGAACGGCGTAATTGTCGCCGCTTCGGTGGATGACTACCAATTCATGGACAAGAGCACGGTAACGGGCGTACCGAATTCCGATTCGGATTTCGGCGCGAACTATAAGGACCCGAACATGGTCCTGGCATCCAAGAAGACCAACGCCGCTTACTACAGCGAGCATATGAAGGAAGCTGCCGGTTCGACGGTCTCCTATGACAAGAATCTGGCCGCCATCGAGAAATTTGCCACCGGCCGGACGATCAAATCACTGGAAATGTCGCTGAAGGCGAAATCACCGGAGCAGATGGTCGACGCCGTAAGCGGCGCGACGCTGGTGGACACCAAGGGCTATCTCCAGGCGATTCTGGACGCAGCCAAAGCTGCCAAATAGGCAGAACGCCAGCTCTGTACAGACTTCCCCGGATGCCGGGGAAGTCTTTTTGATATGCCCGGGTATCCGGTTCGGAGAAACGTGCAATGCCGGTGCGATCTCGTCGCGCAACGCGGCGGGGTATGCTATAATTTTAAATTGCAATGAAATTCAATTCAGCGATTATCTGTATACGATAAAAGGACGTGACCTCTATGACGATGGAGAAGCCAGGCTCACCGGACTTAAAATCCGGCAAGGGAACCAAGGATTACTCCCGGTATTTTGATTTCAGCGGCGCCAAGCTGATCTCGGAAGAAGACGGCAAAGCGACCTACCGCATCAAGGGACGGACCATTCAGGTCAACAGCCAGCCGGACTACAAGGAAGGCAAACGGCGGGGCAAGGAAGAAATCCAGATTCATTACGATTTTGCCATTCCCGAAGAGATGAAGCGCTTCGGCGAAGGCAAGCTGTATTCGATCACCACCTACGGCTGCCAGATGAACGAGCACGATACGGAGACGATGAAAGGGCTGCTCGAACAGATGGGCTACCGCGGGACGGACAACCGGAATGAAGCGGATCTCATCCTGCTGAACACCTGCGCCATCCGGGAGAATGCCGAGGATAAAGTGTTCGGCGAGCTGGGGCACCTGAAGCATCTGAAGACCGAGAAGCCGGGGCTGCTTCTGGGCGTCTGCGGCTGCATGTCCCAGGAAGAAGGAGTCGTGAACCGGATTCTCTCCAAGCACGGATTCGTTGACATGATCTTCGGCACGCACAATATCCACCGGCTGCCGGCGCTCATCAAGGAAGCGGTGTTCAGCAAGGAACTGGTCGTCGAGGTCTGGTCCAAGGAGGGCGACATTATCGAGAACCTCCCGAAGAAGCGGGAGGGCATGCGCGCCTGGGTCAATATCATGTACGGCTGCGACAAGTTCTGCACGTACTGTATCGTGCCTTACACCCGGGGCAAGGAGCGGAGCCGTCTGCCTGAAGATGTCATTGCGGAGCTGCGCGAGCTGGCGCGCCAGGGCTTCAAGGAAGTCACGCTGCTCGGCCAGAATGTGAACGCCTACGGCAAGGATTTTGAGGACCGGGACTATACGTTCGGCGACCTGATGGAAGACCTGCGGGGCATCGGCATCCCGCGCATCCGGTTCATGACCTCCCACCCCCGCGATTTCGACGATAAATTGGTTGCGGCGCTGGGCAAGGGGGGCAATCTGATGGAGAGCATCCATCTTCCGGTGCAGTCGGGCAGCAACGCCATACTGAAGCGCATGAGCCGCAAGTATTCGCGGGAGACTTACCTTGAGCTGGTCGGCAAGCTGAAGGCGGCCGTGCCGAATCTCTCGCTGAGCACCGACATTATTGTCGGCTTTCCGGGAGAAACGGACGAGCAGTTCGAGGAGACGATGTCGCTGGTCCGGGAAGTCGGCTACGATATGGCCTATACTTTTATATATTCACCCCGGGAAGGTACCCCGGCGGCGGCCATGGAAGACAATGTTCCGGTAGAAGTCAAAAATGAACGGCTGCAGCGGCTGAACGCCCTGCTTGCCGAACAATCCCGGGCCGCAAGCGACGCGCTGCTTGGCCGGACGCTGGAAGTGCTGGTCGAAGGAGAGAGCAAGAACAATGCGAACATGCTGTCCGGCCGGACGCGGACGAACAAGCTGGTGCATTTTGAAGGCCCGGCGGAATGGATCGGCAGCTTCGTCCATGTGAAGATTACCGACACCAAGACCTGGTATATCAAGGGAGAGGCGGTCCCGGCCGAGGCGCTGGCCGCCAACTGATCCCGGTGGAAGGAGCGAAGCCAAGTGACTGAAGAGAAGGACGGAAGAACCGGACAGAGCACGGCTGCCGGAGACACGGTGGAGCGCAACCGGATTATGGGCAAAGCCAAAGAACTGGCATCCCTGATCTCAACCAGCGAGGAAGTTCGGCATTTCCGGCAGGCCGAGGCCAAAATCCGCGACCATGAACGGGTGCAGGGGCTCATCAGCACCATCAAGAAGAAGCAGAAGGAAATTGTAGCTTTTGAAAGCTTCGGCAACCGGGAAATGGCCGCCCGGATTGAAGGGGAGATCGCCGAGCTTCAGGCCGAGATCGACAGCATCCCGCTCGTCAATGAGTTTCAGCAGAGCCAGAGCGAGATCAATGATCTGCTCCAGCTCGTCATCCTGGCCATCAAGGATACCGTATCGGAGAAGATCCATGTCGAGACCGGCGCGGAAGCGCCCCCGCCGAGCTGCGGGGACTGATGAACCGAAGCAGATACAGATAAGAGGACGACAGATGAACAAGGAGGCCGCCCGGTGGGCGGCCTTTGGCGTAGATCGGAACAACCGGATGCGACAACTTTTGATAATGTTCGATCTGGCGCCCCCTATATTGCTTTTGCCGGAAAAGGTCTGTTACATTAATAGGTGCGAAACAACCACCAGGACGGCAAAGGATGAAGACTATTGAACGAGAACGCGGAAATTCGATACAATGCGAGCAAATACCGCACGCCCGACGGCGTGCCGGCCGACATCGTGATGTTCACGCTCACCAAGCGCGAGCGCAAGACCGTGACGAAGACGCTGCCGCTCCGCGAGCTGAAGGTCATGCTGATCAGACGCAAGAAGTGGCCCTGCGCCGGCATGTGGGCGCTGCCCGGCGGCTTTTGCCAGGAGGATGAATCCATCTATGACGCGGCCAAGCGCGAGCTCAAGGAGGAGACGGGCGTCGACGGCGGCCATCTGGAATATTTGGGCGTATACAGCACGCCCGGACGGGACCCCCGGGGCTGGATCATCAGCCATGCTTTTTTTGCCCTGGTAGAAGAATGGATGCTGGAACAGCGGCAGGCGTCGGACGACGCCGGCGAGGTCGGACTGTTCACGCTGCAGGAAGCGCTGGAGGAGCTGGAGCTTGCTTTTGACCACCGGGAGATTATTACCGATGCCTATCACCGGATTCAGCAGCAGATGCTTCAGACGACGATTGCCCGGCAGTTCCTTCCGCCGCATTTCACGCTGAGCGAGCTGTATCAGGTCATTCAGACCGTGGTGCCGGAATTCAAGGAGCCTAATTTTATCCGCAAAATTACGTCAACCCGCAGCCGGCAGGGTATATTACAGGAAGTCAGGGATGAAGAGGGGCGGCCGCTGAGCTCCAATCAGTATTCGCAGCGTCCCGCCCAGCTCTATATGTTCACCGACCACGTTCCGCTGCTGTCCATTTATACCTGAGGCCGGACAGCCGGACGAATAACGCCAACGAAGGAGTGCGGATCTGTGAGAGCGCTGATTGTCATTGACTATACGAAGGATTTTGTGGACGGAAGTCTGCCGGTGGGGCAGCCGGGCATCGACATCGAGGACCGGATCTGCGAGCTCACCCGCGAATTCGCCGATGCCGGCGACGAGGTGGTCATGGCGGTCGATCTGCATGAACCGAATGATCCCTACCATCCCGAGAGCGCGCTCTTTCCGCCGCACAATCTGAGAGATACGGCCGGACGCGAGCTCTACGGCAAGCTGAAGGCCGTCTACGAGGCGCATCAGGACCAGATTCACTGGATGGACAAAACGCGCTACAGCGCCTTCTGCGGTACCGATCTGGATCTGCGCCTGCGGGCCCGGGGCATCACGGAGCTGCATCTGATCGGGGTGTGCACCGACATTTGCGTGCTGCATACCGCCGTGGATGCGTACAACCGGGGCTACGCCATCGTCGTCCACAAGGACGCGGTCGCGAGCTTCAATCCGCAGGGCCATGACTGGGCTCTGGGCCATTTTGCCGGAAGTCTGGGAGCCGAGGTTGTCAGCAAGGGCGAGAGACGGGAGATGACGAATTGAATCAGGAACTGGCACTTCACACCGACAAATACCAGATCAACATGATGTACGCCCATTGGGTGAACGGCACCCATAAGCGCCGGGCCGTGTTCGAGGCCTATTTCCGCAAGCTGCCCTTCGGCAACGGATTCGCCGTATTCGCCGGTCTGGAGCGGATTGTCCGCTATATCTCCACGCTCCGCTTCTCCGAAGAGGACATCCGCTATCTCTCGGAGCAGGAAGAGAATTACGATCCGGCCTTCCTGGAGGAGCTGCTGCGCTTCCGTTTCCAGGGCACGATTCATTCGATGCAGGAAGGCGCGGTCATCTTCCCCGAGGAACCGCTGGTGCGCGTGGAAGGCTCCATCATGGAAGCCCAGCTCGTGGAGACGGCGATTCTGAACTTCATGAACTACCAGACGCTGATCGCTACGAAGGCGGCCCGCATCAAGCAGGTGGCCGCCGGCGATACGCTGCTGGAGTTCGGCACCCGCAGGGCGCAGGAGGCTGACGCCGCGGTCTGGGGCGCCCGAGCGGCCTATGTGGCCGGCTTTGACGCGACCTCCAATATGCTGGCCGGACGCCTCTTCGGCATCCCGACCAAGGGCACGCATGCCCATTCCTGGGTGCAGAGCTTCAGCAGCGAGCAGGAAGCGTTCGATGCCTACGCCCGGGTGCTGCCGGACGGGGTGACGCTGCTCGTTGATACGTTCGATACCCTGCGCAGCGGCGTTCCCCACGCCATTGCGACCGCCAAGAAGCTGGAAGCCCAGGGCAAACGGATGAAGGGGATCCGGCTGGACAGCGGCGACCTGGCCTACCTCTCGATTCAGGCCCGGAAGATGCTGGACGAAGCGGGACTGCCTTACGTGGGAATTGTAGCCTCGAACGATCTGGACGAGAATACCATTATGAACTTGAAGTCCCAGGGTGCCCGGATCGACACCTGGGGCGTGGGCACCCAACTGATTACCGCATCCGACCAGCCTTCGCTCGGCGGGGTCTACAAGCTGGTGGAGATTGAAGGATCCGACGGCCGGATGGTGCCGACCATCAAAATCTCCAGCAATCCCGAGAAGGTCAGCACCCCCGGGAAGAAGGAGGTCTACCGGATTATCGGCGAGCAGGGCAAAGCGCTGGCGGATTATCTGGCTTTCCCGGAAGAAGAAGCGCCCCGCTCCGGCCGCAAGCTGAAGATCTTCAACCCGCTGCACCCGTATCTGCGCAAAAAGGTCGAGCGCTACGAAGCGATGCCGATGCTTCAGCCGATCTTCACGAACGGTCTGCAGGTCTATGAACTTCCGACACTGGAAGCCATCCGCGCCTACCACCGCTCCCAGCTTGATTTGTTCTGGCCCGAGTATTTGCGCAAGCTGAATCCTGAAGTCTACCGGGTCAGCCTCAGCGAGACGGTCTGGAACCGCAAGCAGGAGCTGATTGCGGAGCATCTGCATACCGAAGAGGAATAGAAACAACAATAGAACACCTGTCAAAGCGGATTTCTCAAGGAGCAAGCCTCTTTCCCGGCCGTACGGTTGGGGAAGAGGCTTTTTGGCGTTCACGGGATGAATTTGTGATTTTTGTCATGAAGACTGTGAGGAATTTAACATCTTAATTTTTAATTTTATTGCTAAATTAAGGGGACTTCTTGTGGGCCGAGCAGGCTTCAGCCACTAAATGTTCACTCTGCTGAATTTCGTGGGAGGTTATCTCTGGTTGGATTTACGCAGTGCTGTCGGGTGCTTGTTGCGTATAAGAGAAACCCTGCTGCGCCGATAAAATAATATGATTTTGGAACCGGACGGACTGCAAGATTTGTCACTTTAAAACAACTGGAAACACGATACAATCGTGAAAAAGTCAAAGTGCATGTTATTCTAGCTAACACTGAAAGGGGTTATGTCGGTGGTACAGTTGCCTGCAATCAATGAACGGGGCTTCTTCGAAATCCGCCTGGAATCCATAGGAGGGCTGGGAGCCAATCTGGCCGGCAAAATGCTGGCCGAAGCCGGCGTCGTCGGCGCGGGCCTGAACGGAGTCAGCTTCTCCTCTTACGGTTCGGAGAAGAAGGGCTCGCCGGTCAAGGCACATATCCGGTTCTGCGATCTGAATACGCCGATCCGCGATACGTCGCCCGTGGAACGGCCGCATGTTGTAGCCGTCTTCCATGAAGCGCTGGCCAAGACGGTCAATGTCGTCAGCGGAGTCTATGCTTCGAGCACCGTACTCGTCAACTCGTCCCGCACGCCGGAAGTCCTGAAGGAGACCCTGCGCCTGACAGCCGGCACGCTGGTGGTTGTAGATGCCACCGCCATCGCGCTGGAGGAGAAGAACAAAGTTAATATGGCGATGCTCGGGGCCATCTTCCGTCTCTGCCCGTTCCTCGACCCGGTTACGATGAAGGGCGTTATCGAGAAATCGCTCGGTAAGAAATATCCGCAAGCGGTGCAGGCTGCCCTGACGACGTTCGAGCGCGGCTACAATGAAGTGAAGATTCAGCAGTTCGGCCTTCCGGACGGCGTGAGCATGCCGGCGTTCGTCCGTTCCGACGTCTCGGCCCTGGGCTATGAGACGCAGCCGATGGGCGGTACGGTGGTCAATCCGGGAATGAGCTTTCTCAAGGACCTCAGCATCTCCCGTTCGGGAATGATGCCGAGCTATGACAGCGAATCGTGCATTCACTGCGCCGAGTGCGATTCCGTCTGCCCCGATATGTGCTTCGTATGGGAGGAGACCGTGAACAAGAAAGGCCGGTCCATGATGTTCTTGAAGGGGATCGACTACCAATATTGCAAAGGCTGTCTGAAATGCGTGGAAGTCTGCCCGACCTCGGCCCTGTCCCGGGTCCGGGAGAAGGAAGGACTGGCGGAGGAGCGCACGGTTCGGCACAGCTTCGAGCTTCTGCCCCAGGCTTGAGAATTCCGATTAAGGGAAGGTAAGGTGAGTTCAGAATGGCGATTGACTATGAGAAGGAAATGGGCTCCGCCACCGTGGAGCAGAAATTCCTGTACGAATCCGGCAACGAGATGGCCGCCTACGCGGCGCATCAGATCAATTATCATGTCATGGGGTATTTTCCGATTTCGCCGTCTACGGAGGTAGCACAATTCCTGGATACGATGAAGGCAAGCGGACAGCATGACATTATGCTCGTTCCTTCGGACGGCGAGCACAGCTCGGCGGGCATCTGCTACGGAGCATCCGCCGCCGGGGGCCGCGTATTCAATGCTACGAGCGCCCAGGGCTATCTCTATATGCTGGAGCAAATGCCGGTCCAGTCCGGCACCCGGATGCCGATGGTCATGAATCTGGTCTGCCGCTCCGTGTCGGGGCCGCTGAACATTCACGGCGATCACTCCGATCTTTATTTTGCGCTGAATACCGGCTGGCCGATCCTGATGTGTCCGGACCCGCAGTCGGTCTATGACATGAACCTTATGGCCATCAAGCTGGCCGAGCATGCAAAGGTGCGCCTGCCGGTGCTGGTGGCGATGGACGGCTACTTCACCTCGCACCAGAAGCGCCGGGTACAAGCCTTCGCGAACCGCGAGGATGTGCATAAGTTCATCGGTCCGCAGCCGGCGGGCTACGACGATGCGCTCGACCGCAATCATCCGGTCTCGATCGGCCCCTACATGAACGAGCCGGATTATATCAATAACAAATACCAGCAGTCCGTTGCCATGTACAATGCCGGCGAAGTGTTTGAAGAGATTGCCAAGGAATTCGGCGACCTTACCGGCCGCCACTATCCGATCCTGTCCCAGTACCGGATGGAGGACGCCGAGGTTGCCGTATTCCTGATGAACTCTGCTTCGGAGATCATCAAGGATGTGGTGGACGATCTCCGCGCCCGCGGCATCCGCGCGGGCTCCGTCTCGCCGAATATGATCCGCCCGTTCCCGCAGAAGCAGATTGCGGAAGCGCTCCGACATGTCAAAGCGATCACGGTCGGCGACCGCGCCGACTCCTACGGAGCCTACGGCGGCAACATGGTGAATGAAATCAAAGCCGCCCTGTTCACGTACGGCAACACGACGACCCGGGTCATCAGCCGCATCTACGGGCTCGGCGGCAAGGACTTCTACGCGGAAGACGGACATCATCTGTTCCGGCTTGCCATTGAAGCCGCCGAGACGGGCCGGGTAGAAGTGCCGTTCGACTACTACGGACACAATCCCGGACTGCCGGGCAGCGAGCCGAAGCGGACGCTGAAGCCGCTCCCGTTCGACAAGCTGAAGAGCGGCCTGATTGCGGTAGACAAGGACCCCGATACTGGCAAGCTCAAGGTCAAGATTCCGCCGCTGCGGAGTCTGACCGCGAAGCCGAAGCGCTTGTCGCCGGGACACGGCACCTGCCCGGGCTGCGGCATTTTCTCCGGACTGGAATTGTTCTTCAAGGGAATTGAGGGCGATGTCGTGGCCCTGTATCATACGGGCTGTGCTTTTGTCACCACGATGGGTTATCCTTACTCGTCCCACAAATCTACGTTCATCCATAACCTGTTCCAGAACGGAGCTGCGACAATGTCCGGCGTCGTCGAAATGTTCTGGGAGCGCAAACGGCGGGGCGAGCTGGATCATCTGGGGCTCCAGGACGACTTTACCTTTGTGATGGTCACCGGCGACGGCGGCATGGATATCGGCATGGGCCCGGCCATCGGAGCCGCTCTTCGCGGCCACAAGATGATCATTGTGGAATACGACAATGAGGGCTATATGAATACCGGGGCCCAGCAGTCGTATTCGACGCCGATCGGCCACCGGACCTCGACGTCCAGTATCGGCAAGACGCAGCAAGGGAAGAAGACCCAGCATAAGGACACGCCGCAGATTATGGCGGCTACGAATGTGCCGTATGTCTTCACCGGCTGCGAAGCCTTCCCGCAGGACCTCGTCAAGAAGGCGGCCAAGGCCCAGTGGTATGCCCAGAATGAAGGATTGGCTTACGGGAAAATCCTGTCGGCCTGCCCGCTGAACTGGATGTCCGAGGATGCGCTCGGCACAAAGCTCGTCGGCAAGGCGGTCGATTCCTGCTTCTTCCCGCTGTATGAAGTCGAGCAGGGCATTACGACGATTACGTACAATCCCGAAGAGAAGGAGAAGCGCGTGCCGGTAACCGAATGGCTGAAAGGCATGGGCAAGACGAAGCATCTGCTCAAGGAAGAGAATGCCGAAGCGCTCCGCAGCTTTGAAGAAGAAGTGGAGCGGCGCTGGGTGCGCCTGAAGGCGAAGCACGAGCATCCCGATCTGTAAAAAAGACAGGGGGAGCCCGGAGGGTTCCCTCCCGATTAAGAAATTTCTGACAACCGAAAAGGCTCCCGATGGCTTAGACAAGCCGTCCGGAGCCTTTCTGTTGTTGCTTGGCTGCGCCCCGTCAGAACAGGCTCCAGCTGCCCTTGCTGCGCGCGTGCCGCTCGGCGGCCGAGAGCAGAAGGGCGCGGTTAGCGCGACCATCGCGAGACAGCCGGCAACCAGCGCGGCAAGCGAAGCGTACCAACAGATCCCGATGTTGTCGCAGACAGGTTGAACAGCCCCGTACCGGGGGCGGCAGAAGAAGTCAGCTCTCCTTCTTGTATATCTCGCGCATGACATGGCCGAGCTCGGGAAGAATGAGCCGGTTCATCGCCAGCCGGACGGCTGCGGCCGATCCCGGCATGGAGAAGACGGCTTTGCTGCCGATGGTGCCGGCAATGGCGCGGCTCAGCATGGCCGCAGGTCCGACGTCTTCCTGGAAGCTGAGCAGACGGAAGAGCTCGCCGAATCCCGGGAGATTTTTGTCCATCAGGGAAGTGACGGCTTCATAAGTGGAATCCCGGGGCGAAATGCCCGTTCCCCCGGTCAGCAGAATCGCTTCGACGCCGGCGCGGGTGGAAGCGGAATAGATCGTCTCCCGGATCAGATCGTAATCGTCCTTGACTATCGTGTAGCTCTCTAATCGGTGCCCGTTCTCCTGCAGGAGATCGCGGATGAGCGTACCGCTCTTGTCCGTCTCCGGTGTGCGGGTGTCCGATACGGTGATGACGCAGCAGGCAACGGAGCCCGGCGCCTGGCTTCGGTGTTCCTGGGCAGAATCCTTCATGGCAATCCCTCCTTGTCCTTCCATCATAGGATAGACCGGAGGCTCCCGCAAGGTTGTGCTTCCCCGCCGGTTTATAGTACACTCGCAGATGACAACAACGGGGCAAGGGAGCTATCGAAGATGAATAATGAGGTTGTTATCGGAACCGGGTACGATGCCGGCGAACGGATGGAAGCATCCAAGCCGCTGCCGGTCTATATTTTGTCGGGATTTCTGGGAAGCGGCAAAACGACGCTGCTCCAGCGCCTGCTGGCCCACTGGAAGAGTCAGGGCCTTCGTCCGGCGGTCATTATGAACGAACTGGGAGAAGTCAATCTGGACGGACTGCTCGTGGAGCAGACCGTGCCGATGGCGGAGCTGCTGGGCGGGTGCATCTGCTGCACGATCCGCGGCGATCTCA
This sequence comes from Paenibacillus spiritus, assembly GCF_008710135.1. Taxonomy (GTDB): domain Bacteria; phylum Bacillota; class Bacilli; order Paenibacillales; family Paenibacillaceae; genus Paenibacillus_AQ; species Paenibacillus_AQ glufosinatiresistens. The sequence goes on from NZ_VYKK01000005.1 coordinate 286,928, forward strand.
GCACCGAGCTGGCTACGCTCATCAAGCGGGAATCGCCGGATCTGGTCATTATCGAAGCGACGGGCGCGGCCAACCCGATCGAGATTATCGACAGCGTCACCGAGACTTCGCTCTATCAGCGGCTGGAGCTGAAGGGGCTGATCACCGTGGCCGACGCCGCCCATCTGCTGGAGCTGCACCGCACCCAGAAGGGTTCCACCTACCGGCTCATGCAGGAGCAGATTCGCTCTGCGTCCGTGCTGATTCTGAACAAGACCGACCGCGTCAGCGCGGAGGAGGAGGCAGAGGTCGCCGATGTGCTGCGCCGCTGGAACGCGTACGCCGATCTCCTTCCGGCGGTGAACTGTGCCGTGGACCCCGCCGAGCTGCTCGAACGGATGGAGCAGGCGGACATCCACGCCGGATGGGAAGCGGAGGCGGAACCCGGGGATGCGGGCGATGAGGCGCAGGGCAGCGCCGGCACCGGGGAGGAAGGAGCCGGAGCGCCGGGAACCCACCGGACCCATGACCATGTGATGGCCTACACCCATTACTTTACTTTTCCGGTGAACAGTGAGGAATTTGAAGCTCTGATCCGGGATCTGCCCAGCGATGTGTACCGGGCGAAGGGCGTGGTGAGCTTCAGCGATACGTCCAGCCGGTTCCTGTTCCAGTATGCTTACCGGGAAGCCGATTTTATGAAAATCACCCCTCAGGGCGATCTGCCCGACGTGGCCGTTTTCATCGGGGAGCATTTCTCGTCCTCGGAGCTTCGCAGCAAGCTGCTGAAGCTGGAGCGCCGGGCGGCCGGACGCCCGGACAGAGTGCGCCGCACTCTCTAGGGAGTCCCTGAAGAGCAGGCCGGCAGGACGGCGGCAGTCCATGGTCGGGTACCGCCTATGGGCATTCTGGTTCGGAGCTTGGGGCTTGCGGTTATATAGAAGGCATAACCTAATTCATACGACCCGGAGGTACAAGGCGATGACCCGAATTCTATACCAGGATTGCATTGACGCTTGTCTGAAATGCATGGAAGCCTGCAACTACAGCTATGTCTCCAACCTGAAGGAGTATGAGCTCGCCCGGCTTCGCGACTGTGTGCTGCTTGAACGCGAGTGTGCCGATATATGCGGCTTCGCCATGGAGGCGATGACGCGCCAGAGTCCTTTTGTCGCCGATATTTGCCGGCTGTGCGCCGATATCTGCGAAGCAACCGCCGAGGAATGCTCGCGCCATGAGCAGACGCACTGTCTGGACTGCATTGAGTCCTGCCGCCGCTGCGCCGAGCTGTGCCGCGAAGTCAGCAGCCTCGTGACCGTGCTTGCCTAAACGAAGGGCAGGCTGGTACAATAAACAATATTGTTCGGAGCCAGTTTCCGCTTGCAGGTCCGGCGGAGGCTGGCTTTTATCATGAACCGGCCCGGGTAACAGGGAATACGCAGACGTAACGGGAGGGACAATGAAGGGAAGCCAACTGCCGGAAAGCGAACATTCCAGAGAGCTGTTCGCCTATTTTGGCCTCGCCGTCTTCTACGGCCAAGCGCTGGAACAGCAGCTGACCAACCTCCTGCTGCTGACCAAGCTGTCGCAGGGAAAGACACTGTCCGAGGAAGAGCTGACTGATCTGTACCAGCGCAAGCTGAGCAATTCGCTGGGTCAGCTGATCCGGGAGCTGTCTCACTACTTCCCTTTCTCCGAGGAAGAGACGCGACAGCTTCAGGAGGTATGGAAGCAGCGCAATTATATCGTACACGACTATTTCAAAGAACGGATTCAGGATACCTTCACCCCGGCCGGCCGGACCCGGATGATCCGCGAGCTGAAGCGGTTCAAGAACAAGGCCCGGCGGCTGGAGGTGAAGCTCCAGGGATACTGTGACGAGATGTATGCCGGGCTGAACCGGGAGAACGCCCAGGATATCAAAGGGCTCTATAAGCCGATGGCCGCTTCTGCAGCCGTCACGGCTGCGGAGAATTCGCCCGAATCCAAGCGGAACTGACCCCTGGCAGAAGGAGAAGTCAGGAAGCCGGGCGGCCCCCGGCATTCAGGCGAGAGCAACGCCGCCGCACACGAACAACGCCTCCGGGCTCCCGATCAGGGAAGCCCGGAGGCGTTGTTCGTTGCAGTAGCCGCAGAAGCGTCTATTTGCCCGGAAGCGGAGAAAGCACCGGCGCAGGGGAAGGTGCGGCCGCACCGCCTGCATTGCCCGACTGAAGCTGGTACATCCGGTAGTACCGGCCCTCTTTTGCCATCAGCTCCTCGTGGCTGCCCCGTTCGACAATCTCGCCGTGATGCAGCACCAGAATCTGGTCGGCGCTTCGGATGGTGGACAGGCGGTGGGCGATGATGAACGTCGTCCGGCCCTTCTTCAGCACCTCCAGCGCTTCCTGAATAAGACTCTCGGTCTCGGTATCGATATTGGAGGTCGCCTCGTCGAGAATCAGAATCGCCGGATCGAAGGCGAGCGCCCGGGCGAATGAAATGAGCTGGCGCTGTCCGGCGGACAGCGTGCTGCCCTTCTCCACGACCGGTTCATCGAAGCCTTGGGGCAGATGCGCCAGCAGCCGGTCGGCGCCTACCTCGCGAAGCGCGCGCTCGGCGCGTTCCCGCGTAATCCGCTCGTCGCCGAGACTGACGTTGGACGCAATCGTGCCCGTGAACAGATACGGGTCCTGCAGCACGATGCCCATATGGCTGCGCAGCCACTGCTTCGGAATGGAGACGGTCTCCTTGCCGTCGATCGTGATGGAGCCTTTCTGCGGATCATAGAACCGGAACAGCAGGTTGATGATCGAGCTTTTGCCCGAACCGGTATGTCCGACCAGCGCCACCGTCTCGCCCTGCGCCGCCCGGAAGGAGATATTCTTGAGCACCTCATGCCCTTCCTTGTAGGCGAACGAGACGTTCTTGAATTCCACATGGCCCTTGTAGCGCGGCATCGATCCGTCCGTAACCGGCTCGCCTTCTTCGTCCATCAGCTTGAAGACGCGTCCGGCGGATACCATCGAGGAATCCAGGTTGGCCAGCTGGTTGACCATGCCGGTGATCGGCTGGAACATCCGGCCCAGCACATCGACGAAGGCATAGAGCACGCCGAGCGAAATAGCGGTGGAACCCGACAGGCTGCCGAAGCCGAAATACCACAGCACCATCACAAAAGCGACATTCCGAAGCACCCCGACCAGATTGTGGGAGGTGAAGGAGTTCAAGTTCAGCATTTTGTTCTGGTATTTCAGGTAATCGTCGTTCAGCGTCTCGAACTCCTCCAGCCGCTCTTTCTGGCGGCGGAAGATCCGGATGATCGACATGCCCTGGATGGATTCATTAATAATGGCGTTGATCTCGCTCAGACGGGAGCGGATGACCGTATTGTACTTGGTGGCCACCTTGCGGTAGAGCACAATCCAGAGCACGATGACCGGCAGAATGAACAGGCTGACCAGACCGAGCCGGTAATCGAGCAGGAAGAGCGCGATGTATACGCCTGTGATGTTGATGATGCCGGTACAGAAATTCGAGAGCACGGCAATGAACAGATCCTTGACCGCTTCGGTGTCGTTGGTCACCCGGGAGACGACCTTGCCTGCCGGCAGGTTATCGAAGAAGTGAACCGGCAGCCGCTGGATATGGGCATACACATCGGTCCGCAGCTTCCGGACGACCTGATTGGCCGAGGATTGCAGCCAGTACGTCTTGCCGAACTCCGCGATAATCGAGACCAGCAGCAGAATGCCGTATAGGCCGACCAGCCGGTAGATGCCGGGGAACTCCGGTTTGTAAAAAGCGAACAGTTCGCCCGCCGACAGCTTCGCCGCCGGATAGCTGACGGACTGTCCGTCCCGGGCGATGGTCAGGGTCCCGTCCCGGAAGCTGCGTTCGCCTTCCGTCCGGGGTACCGCCTCGCCAATGAAATAGAAGCTCCGGCCGATCTGGAGCAGCCGGACCTCCCGGCCTCTGGCTTCCCCCGGCTCGAACCGGTCACCGCGCTTGTAATAAGCGCCCCGGTATTCCGCAGCCTGATGAGAGGATTCCGAGACAAAGTAAGGCTTCTCGATGGCCAGCATATGGTTGTCGATCATTGATTTGGCGATAAAAGGCCCGGCCAGCTCGGCCGCTACCCCGATGGAGAGCAGCAGCAGAGCTGCGATGAATGTCTTCTTGGCATGCAGCGCGTATTGGAACAAGCGCCTGCCTGTATTGGATTTCATGAGGGATAACCTCCTAAAAGTTTTACTAGCTTCCGCTTCATCGGGTTTTCTTCGGTAAAACTGCATCGGAAGCATAAACCTAGTTTTACTAGCTTCCGCTTCATCGAATGTCTTCGGTAAAACTGCATCGGAAGCATAAACCTAGTTTTACTAGCTTCCGCTTCATCGAATATCTTCGGTAAAACTGCATCGGAAGCATAAACCTAGTTTTACTAGCTTCGGCCTAGTTGTTCAGATTATTCTCCAGTTGCTGCCGGTCGTACTGCTCCCGGTACCAGCCGTTCTGCTTCAGCAGCTCTTCGTGCGTACCACGCTCGATAATGGCGCCGTCCTCGAGAACCACGATCTGGTCGGCATGCTCGATGGCGGACAGCCGGTGAGTCGCGATCAGAGTGGTCTTGCCCTGGCGGTGTTCGCGGATGTTGTCTACAATCCGGGCTTCCGTGCGGGCGTCAACGGCGGAGAGCGCGTCGTCCAGAATCAGAATGTCCGGCTCGGCGATAAAAGCGCGGGAGAGCGAAACGCGCTGCTTCTGTCCGCCCGAGAGCGAGACGCCCCGTTCGCCCACGAGCGTATCCAGGCCGCGCTCCAGCGTGCCGAGATCCTGGTCGAAGGCCGCAGTGGCGATCGCTTCCATGATGGTATCGTCGGAAGCGCCGGGCTTGCCGAATTGAATATTCTCGCGGACGGTCTTCGAGAAGAGAATCTGCTCCTGGGGCACATAGCCGATCCAGCTGTGCAGCCGGTCGAGCGGGATGCGGTTAATCGGAACCCCCGAGACGGCTATGGTGCCGCTGCCGGTCGGATATTCATGCAGAAGCTGCTTGAGCAGCGTGGATTTGCCGCTGCCGGTCCGTCCCACAACGCCGAGCGTTTCGCCTCGGCGGAGCGTAAGGTCGATTTCCCGCAGATTGTCCTGCGCGGAGGTCGGATAGCGGAAGGTGGCGTCCTTGAATTCGATGGTCTCCGGTGAGGAGACCTCCACGGTGTCTTCCGGGTCCTGAACATCCGGCCGGGTGTGAAGCACCTCGTCGATCCGGTCGAGCGAAGCGCCGCCCCGCTGCATGAGGTTAATCAGCTCGCCGATGGCGAACATCGGCCAGACGATCATTCCGAGATACATATTGAACGAGACGAGGTCGCCTAGCGTAATTTCACTGTGAAAGACGAGGTACATGCCGTAAGTCAGGCCGATGATGTAGCTGAGACCGACGCAGAACCGGATCGTCGGCTCGAAGAAGGCGTCGATTCGGGCAACGGCCATGTTCTTGCGGTAGACGTCGTCGGTGATGTCGCCGAACCGCTTCTCATCCAGGCGTTCCTGGACATAGGCGCGGATGACGCGGATACCCGAGACCGATTCCAGCACCTGGTCGTTCATATCGCCGAAGGCGTCCTGGGCCAGGGTGTAGCGTTTGTGGATCGCTTTGCCGTAGACCACCATCGCCAAGGCAATCAGCGGAAGCGGAAGTACGGCGGCGAGCGTCAGCTTCCAGCTGATCAGCACGCCCATGGCCAGCAGCACGACAGAGAAGTAGATAGTCGAATCGACCAGGGTCAGCATCCCGAAGCCGACCGTTACGGACACGGCGCGGATATCGTTGGTGGCGCGGGCCATCAGATCACCGGTCCGGTTGCGCTCGAAGAACGAGGGGGTCATCGTCATCAGATGATTCATGAACCGGGAGCGAAGGAGACGCTCCACCAGATTGGAGCCGCCGAACAGGCTGTGCATCCATATGTACGTAATGCCGTAAATGACAGCCAGCAGGCCGACAATGCCCGCGATGTAGGCGATCAGGGCGCCGGACGTGATGGAGCCCCTGACGATCCTGTCGATGGCGTTCCCGAGCAGCCGTGGAGGCAGCAGTTCGAGGATGCCGACGAGGACCAGCATGAAGAGGCCGATGGTGTACCGCTTCTTCTCGCGGCGGAAGAACCAGCCGAGATTGCGGAGTACAGAAAATATCATCCGTATTTCATCCTTTCGTTAAAAGCTTGCGTCAATCGGGTAGCGACCGGAGCGGCGGGGAGGACAATTCCTTCCTGGGCTCCGCCATTCAACCAAAAAAGGCATACCATCCGTTAACGGATGATATGCCTGTAGGAAGCAAACGCATCATGTGAACGGTGCTAAGCGCACCGCACTCATTATGAACGATTCTTCCTGTAGATGCAGGGCGGCGGACGCCGTGCGCTCAGGAAGACTTCTTCACAAAAGGGGACGCTTCGGTATTCGGTTGGGGACGGAGAATAGCCTGGAACGAAATGGAATAAAGTCTATGTTTAAACACCGAGATCACCCTTTCTAAGAAATTGGTAATTACTAGAAGTTGAATCGCTACGTCTACACTTTATCATCCGGTCCGAGAAATTGTCAAACGTAATTTTGAACAAAATGCGAAAAATTTTAAGTATTGACCGGCAGCCGGTTTGGAAACAGGGGAATTTTAGCTATGATGAAGAGGATAAGGAGATGAGCTATGATGAGCATCACGGTTAGTTCGGAAGCCGCTTCCTGGTTCAAAAGAGAGCTGTCCCTCCAGGAGGGAGCCCAGCTCCGCCTGTTCCCTCGCTACAGCTCGGGCGGCGGACTGCATCCCGGCTTCTCGCTCGGCATCGCCGCCCAGCCGGCCGTCCGCCCGGGGATGCAGGAGACGCGCGAAGGCGTCTTCTTCTACCTGGAGGAGCAGGATCTGTGGTATATGGACGGCTACAACTTGAGCATCGTCTATGACAAGGCGGAAGACGACATTGATTATGTCTACGAACCGGCTTCTGCCAGGGAACAAGCTTAAATGCCGCCGGTTCCGGCGTCAGAATAGACGGACGTTCCTGCAGCAACAGCAAAGCCCCGGCCTCTTCAGGCCGGGGCTTTGCTGCGTAAGCAAGGACCATTCATCCGTCAGTGCGAACGAAATGGTTCTTCTTCCATGGCATACTCGAAATCGTCGATATCATAGACCTGCACTGGAACTCCGCCTTCTATAATCCGTTGAATCAGCTCGAGCTGATCGGTCAGGATCGGCGCATTCTCGCGCTGGGAAGCCAGCAGCAGCTCGGTCTCGATCGGATCGAACAGCTCGCCGTAAGCGGCATTGTCAACGCCGTTGACCACGGTAATCCGGGCTCTCTCCCCGACGAGAATCGAAGGACTCTTCGACCAGGGCATATTCAGGCACCGCCGCAGCTTCTTCTGGTTCAGCGGTTCCTCGAAGTAGGAGATCAGCTCGGCGATCTTCTCCTTCACATGCCGCTCGTCTTCGGGGTGGTTCATCAGCGGCTCGCTGCTGTCTTTCAGCTCGTAGAGCTCCAGCACCGTGGTGTAGGGAACGAGATATTCCACCGGTTCCGCGGGGACGAGCAGTTGACCGTATATGGCCATCATGACGGCTTCCGTCACAAATTGTCTGGACATCATTATCCTCCTGGGGCTGTCGGGACTGCGTTTAACGCGGGATATAGCCTAGAATTATCAAAACACTGTCACCGGCAAAAGTCAACCGGAGCGGTCGCCTACATCCGTCCGATCAGAAGCGACAGGATGCCGGCGGCAATCAGCGGGCCGACGGGAACGCCCTTGAAGAGCGCCACCCCGAGCACAGTGCCGATCAGCAGCCCCGCGACGACGGTGGGCTGGCTTCCCAGCAGGGAAGCGCCGCGGCCTCCGAGCCAGGCGACGAGCATGCCAACGCCGACCGCGAGCAGCGACTTCCAGTGCAGGAAGGATTGCAGCGCAGTGCCGGGCGTAATGCGCCCGCTCGCCAGCGGGGTCATGACACCGATGGTCAGGATGATGATGCCTGCCGTCAGCCCGTATTTTTCGAGCCAAGGAAAAGCCTGGTGCAGCCCGGCCACCCGAACCAGCAGCAGAACCAGCATAGAGATCGTAATCGCCGAATTGCTGCTGACAATGCCCAGAGCCGCCAGTGCCAGCAGCAGCAGAGAGGTCATGTCCATGGCGCTGCTCCTACAGAGACTTCGCCGCGATATGCGCAGCGATGAGCTTGCCGTGGCCCCGCCCGGTCTCAATGAAGACCTCATTGGCGTTGCGTCCGGATGCGATGACCCCGGCAATATACAGACCCGGCACATTGCTCTCCATCGAGGACGGATTGAACACCGGCTTATCCATATTGTCGTCCATGTCCACGCCGGCCGAAGACAGCAGCTCGCGGTTCGGACGGAAGCCGGTCATGGCCAGTACAAAATCGTTCTCGATCTTCAAGCTCTCTCCGCCGTCATTCGGAGTTACGGTTACGGTGTCGGCCGTAATTTCGGTAACCCGGGAACGGAGATGCAGGGTGATTTTGCCCTTCTCGACCATACTTTCGAAGATGGGGCGGACCCAAGGCTTGATATTGTCCGAGACGCTGTCGCCGCGGTAGATCATATCCACCTGGGCGCCGACCCGCATCAGCTCGAGAGCGGCGTCGACGGCCGAGTTGCTGCCTCCGATGACGGCTACGCGCATGCCGGTGTAAGGATGGGCTTCATTGAAATAATGAGTGACCTTCGGGAGCTCTTCCCCCGGTATTCCAATCCAGTTCGGCTGGTCAAAATAGCCGGTGGCAATGACGACATGGGCGGCCTCCCGCACCTGCCGCTGGCCGCGGTTATTCACGGTATGAACTTCGAAGCTCCCGTCGGCGCGGCGCTGCACCGAGACGGCTTCTTCATAGGCGGCAATCCGGAGGCCGTAGCGCTCGGCGGCCCGCCGGTAGTAGACCAGCGCTTCCTGGCGGTAAGGTTTGTCGTTCTGCGAGGTAAAGGGAACATCGCCGATCTCAAGCAGCTCGGCGGTGCTGAAGAACTGCATGCCGTTCGGATACAGGTAAATGGAGTGGACAATAAAGTGCTTCTCCACAATCAGCGCGGTAAGCCCTTGGCGCCCGGCTTCGATGGCGGCGGACAGGCCGCAGGGCCCGGCGCCGATGATGATGACGTCAATCATATTCCTTGAACTACCTCCGTATCGAGTAGGGTAATGGAGCATGCGCAACGGCATGCGGATAACTCAAATCCTACAGCAAAAGCAGGAATTTATCCAATCGGATAGATCCGGGTTGCTAATCTGATTAGACAAATATATAATTAGATATATATCTATACTATTGATCGAGAAGAGAGTGATTCGGGATGCAGCTTGCAGCCATTGTCCAATATCACAAAGCACTGGCCGATCCGACCCGGCTGAAGATGCTCCTGCTGCTTGCAGGAGGCGAGCTGAACGGCCAGACGCTGGCCGAGAAGCTGAACTTGTCGCAGCCTACCGTGACGCATCATGCGTCCAAGCTGCGTTCGGCCGCGCTTATCAAGGAGCGGAGAGACAAGAATACGGTTTATTTTCAGCTCAATGAGGAATTTATCCGGTACGGCGCAGACGCGTCGCTGCAATTCATTTTGAACAAGGGGGTACAGCAAATGCAGGAGAAGAGCGGAGCAAGGTCGCAGAAAGAGACGGTGCTGTCCAATTTCTACTCGAAGGACGGCAAGCTTCGGCAGCTTCCGGTTCAGTACAAGAAGAAGCTGATCGTGCTGGAGCACATGGTCGAACAGCTTAAGCCGGATGTGGTGTATACCGAGAAGGAGATCAATGCATTTATCAAGACCTATCATGAGGATTATGCCACGATCCGGCGGGAGTTTATTATGCACCAGTTCATGTACCGTGAAGACGGGAAGTATACCCTTAATCCGCCTGAAATATGGACGCATTGGGAGAATGTCAAATAAACATCACAAAGTTTCAACAAAAAAGTGAAAACGGAGTTTTAGCTATTAATATTCGGCAATCTCGCATAAAATGTAATTGTAAGCGTATTCTATTACGTTATGTGGGAAGGAGACGAACATGGTGATTTTCAAAAGAAATCGCAAAACCGAAGACGCTCCCCGCCAAATCACCGTCACTCTGCCGGATGTCAAGCAGGCTGTCCGGCAGTTCGAGAAGGATATGCCCGCCTCCATTAACCGTACCGTGCTGCTGCGAGAGGACAAGAGTCTGGATCTGAACCGGCTGACCCGCTATCTCGGGGGAACCACGGAACAGAAATTCTATATGTCGAGAGAGACGTTCGAAATTTTCTCCGAGGACGACCGGCTGATTCCGTATTATCTGGATATGGTTCAATCCGCCGTCGACTGCTACCTCAGCGACACGGGCAAGCTTCCGCTTATGGAAGACGTCAGGCTGCCCCAGGTTCATTACCGGCTGCTGGCCAGCGGACGGTATCTCAAGGAAATGCCGCCGTTTCCGCTGTATATTACAGACGAGGAAATGATGCTGACGCACCGCGAAGAGTATTTCAAATAAGGGGATTGCCGATACTGCCGTTCTCTGCTTCTTCTGGCACCGCAAGGTGCTTTTCTTTTTGCCCTTGATCTGCTGTACGCGGTACAATGGACGCTGTGGCAAGCGAGAGACGAAAGGAATGGATGCAGTGAACGGTGGAGAGAGAGACGCGAGAGGGATTCTGTTTGATCTGGACAATACGCTGATGGACCGGGACGCGACGTTCCGCAGCTTCTGCACGGCGATGACAGGCGAGTTCATGGCTCATCTGGACGAGGCGGAGCGGGAAGCGGCCGCCGAGGACATGATTGTCCGCGACGCGGACGGGTACCGGGACAAGGACGGTTATTTTGCCGAGCTGAGCCGGGAATTGCCGTGGAGCCGGCCGCTGAGCCCCGAAGAAATCCGCGCCTATTACGACCGGACGTATACCGGGCATTTTGCCGTGATGGAGAAGGCGGAGCAGGTGCTGGAGGATTGCAGGAACCGTGGGCTTCGGCTGGGGCTGGTAACCAATGGCAAGACGGCGCTTCAGAACGGTAAAATCGACCGGCTTGGCCTTCGGCGCTACTTCGACGCCATTGTCATTTCGGAAGAAGCGGGGATTGCGAAGCCCGATCCCGGAATCTACAGCTTCGCGCTGCGCAAGCTCGGCGTGGAGGCGGACAGGACGCTGTTCGTAGGCGACCATCCCGTCAATGACATTCAGGGCGCGTGGGACGCCGGAATCCCGGCTGTCTGGCTGAGGCGCCGCCACGGCTGGGACGAGCGCCTGACGGCGCGTCCGTTCGCTGTGATCGATCGATTGGCGGAGCTGCCGGAAGCCGTCGGCGCCTGGCTGACGCCAAAATTGAAGAGTTGACAATTCCTGCCGCGACCCGTTATGATGGCTTCAGATTAACCGGAAGGAGACGATGTATTATGATGGCTTATTGCGTACAGACCCGTCAACTGAATAGCGATCCCTATACGCGTCCCCCGGAAGCAGGCTTTCGCCGGTCTTAATGCCGTGCGATTGTTGAAGTGCCGCTGCTGAACTTTGGCAGCCTATATCTTTGGCGTCAATTACAGCGCCGCCGGAACCGTTGGGGTTCCGGCGGCTTTTTTGCAGGTACGCCAGCTTTGCTGTGCCTTTTGACGGGCGGCGTTGCCAAGCCCGTCTCTAATATGCAGGACCCTGCCCGCCGGAACTCTGGATGTTCCGGCGGGCTTTTTGCAGCGCAGGCAGGCCTGTAATCCGGGAGAACGCGGTTGCAAGACCCAACCTAAACTCTTGGAGGAATCCTTTAACAATGAACATGACGACTTATGGATGGAATGAAGAATGGCATCGGCGCTGGCAGGAAGGACGCTGGCCCGAAGAGCTGGAGCCCGCACGGATTATCGGAGACTTCGGCAGCGAATTTGAACTGGCGGCGGAGGGCGGAGAATACCGGGGCAGCCTCTCCGGCAAATACCGCCACCGCCTGGAGGCAGGCGGAGACTATCCCGGCATCGGCGACTGGGTGGCCGTCCGGCGGCCCGCCGGCAGCCGGCTGCTCCAGATCGAAGGGGCGCTTCCGAGAAACAGCGCGATCCTGCGCCAGGCAGCCGGAACGGTAGTGTCGCAGGGACAGCTGATTGCAGCCAATGTCGATACGCTGTTTCTGGTAGCCGCCTTGAACGATGACTTTAATGTCCGCCGGATGGAGCGTTATCTGATTATGGCTTGGAACAGCGGGGCAATGCCGGTAATTCTGCTGACCAAAGCCGACTTGTGCGAAGACCGTGAGCGGCGCATCGGCGAGATGGAATCGGCAGCGCCCGGCGTTCCCGTTCATGCGGTAAGCGCTTTGAGGGACGACGGGCGGGAACAGCTGGAGTCCTATCTGGGCCCAGGCCGGACCGTAGCCCTGACCGGGTCTTCCGGCTGCGGCAAATCGACGGTGGTCAATTGGCTCTGCGGCCGGGAGCTGCAGCGGACCCAGGAGGTCAGAGAAGATGACAGCCGGGGGCGTCATACGACAACGCACCGGGAGCTGTTTGTTCTGCCCTCGGGCGCTGTCCTGGTCGATACGCCCGGAATGCGGGAGCTTCAGCTTCGGGACGACGAAGGCGGTCTGGAGCAGGCTTTTGCCGATATCGGTCTGCTGGCCGCAAGCTGCCGCTATGCCGACTGCCGGCATGAGCGGGAAGAGGGATGCGCCGTACTGGAAGCGGCGGCAGACGGCAGACTGGAAGAGAAACGGCTGCTGAATTTCCGCAAAACCCAGCGCGAGCTGCTCTATCAGAGCGCCAAGGAGCAGAAGAACAAGCGCAAGGCCGGCGCGGCTTCGGTCAAGAGCGGCAGCCGGAACGCCGGGCGGCAATCGTGGCGCAGAGATTGGGAAGAAAATTAAGATCAATCCGAACCATGAAATTATAAAGAAAGCCGGATCAGGAGTTCCTGACCCGGCTTTTAACGTTGCAGCAGATGAAATTTAGAATGTCAGAGCGGCTTCTCTTGCGTTCTCCAGCCCTTTGCCGATAATCTCGGCAGCCTGCTGCGGCATCTGGTTGTGGCCTTCGATGATGATCTCGTGGATGTCCGTGAAGCCGAACAGCTTCAGGTTGCCCCGTACGTAGTTGACGGCCATTTCGGCTGCGGCAGCCGGTCCTTCGGAATAGACGCCGCCCCGCGCGTTCAGCAGCACGGCCTTCTTGCCGGTCAGCAGGCCCACCGGACCATTCTCGGTGTACTTGAAGGATTTGCCGGCCTGGGCCAGGTAATCCATGTACGTGTGAAGTACGGCCGGAACGGTCATGTTCCAGAGCGGGAAGCCGAATACCACCTTGTCGCTGTCGGCGAACTGAGTGAAGTATCCGCCCACCAGCGCGGCCAGCTTGGCTTCTTCGGCGGTCAGTTCCAGCCCGTTCGCTTCCTTGTACAGCGCAGTCAGAATGGAGTGGTCATAGTAAGGAAGCTCCGCGGCGAAGAGGTCCAGTTCGGTGATCTCGTCTTCGGGATGCGAAGTACGGTAGGCATTCAGAAATTCTTCATACAGCTTAACGCTGACGGCTTGCTCGGCAGGACGGTTATTGGCTTTGATAAACAACACTTTCGACATAATCACGGTCTCCTCTGTATGTGTAAGTAATAATCATTAACTATAAATAATATAGTTGATAACAAAGTTAGTGTCAACAGCGATCTTCAAGCCGGCATGAAACCGGAATTCCAAAAAAAATTTTTCGACAAAATGGTCCTCGGAGGCTCCCAGATAAAGGGATGGAAATGTTCTCTTGCCAAAGCGAGCCCCCAGATATTGGGGGCGGGTCGGATTATGGCGTTCTGCGCCCCTTGCCGCGCGCCGATTGGCGGGTTTAAGCGGGGAGAGGTCCGGTTATATAGGGGATACAAGGGCCCCGGAAGGACCGGCGAAGCAAGGCCCGAATCCAAGGAAAAGGGAGCGATCGGACATGTCCATAGACCGCTTTATTATTAAAAAATTGGACAACTGTCATGAGGAGCATACCAAGGTCAATCTGGTCAAGCTGTTCCAGCTTCGTATTCAGAAGGCCGAGAAGGCCGAGAAAGGCCATTATAAAATTGGCTGACCGCAGAGGCTTCAGACGGCCATCGCGGCTGTGGACAGGCATGCCCGCCGGGCATGCCTTTTTTGATGGGCAGTCTTACGGTCTTAACCGAGCGGAACAACTAATTATGACCGGTTATTGCACTAATCGGGGTGGTATGGAGGAAGAAGGGCATCCCTTATAATGGAAGAGGTTTCACGGCATACATAAGAGGGGTGCTCAATGAGTCAGATTGAAGTCAGCGGTCTGAACAAGGTATTCAGGCAGGCGGTGAAGGAACCGGGTCTGTCCGGAGCGCTTAAACATTTAATCCGGCCGCAGTATGCAGACAAACATGCGGTCAAGGGAATTGACCTGAAGATTGAAGAAGGAGAGAGCGTCGCTTATGTAGGCCCGAACGGAGCCGGCAAATCGACTACAATCAAAATGATGTGCGGGGTGCTTGTTCCTACCTCGGGGCAGATTCGGGTGAACGGAATAGATCCTTACCGGCAGCGCATGGAGAATGCTGCGGGCATCGGAGCCGTCTTCGGCCAACGGACGCAGCTCTGGTGGGACATTCCGGTTCTGGAATCGCTGAATCTGCTGAAGGACATTTATGAAGTGCCGAGCGGCGATTTCAACCGCAACATGAAAGCGTTCACAGAATTATTGGAGCTGGACGAGTTTCTGCATTTATCGGCGCGCAAGCTGTCGCTTGGCCAGCGAATGCGGGCGGACCTCGCGGCCGCCCTGCTGCACGATCCCCGGATTGTCTATCTGGATGAGCCGACGATCGGACTCGACGTATCGGTCAAGCTGCGCATCCGCAGCTTCATCAAGCAGATGAACCGGGAGAAGGGAACCACCGTCATGCTGACGACCCATGATCTCGGCGATATTGAGGATCTCTGCGAGCGGCTCGTGATAATCGACCGCGGCGTCATCATTTTTGACGGGAGATTGAAAGAGGTCAAGGATGCCTTTGCCAGAGAACGGACGATTCATCTGGAACTGGCTTCTCCGATTCCCGATCCCGGAAGGCTGTTCAGGGATATTCCGGGGCTTGCGCCGGAGGAGGACGGGCCGCTGCGGCTGGCTATCTGCTTTGATCGGTTCCGGATTACGGCCAGTGAAATTGTGAAGAGGGTAATTGCCTGCGCGGAGGTGATCGACTTTCACATCGACGAGCCGGGCATTGAACAGATTATCCGCCAAGTCTATGAAGGGAAGCTGGATTTGAATCTGCCGGAGCCGGCGTACGCGGCGGGAGGTGACCGCCTGAAATGAAGGGATTCAAGAAATACAGGTCGCTTGCCGTATGCGCCATGCAGAACACGTTATCTTACAGGTTGTCCTTTATTCTCAGCTTTCTCGGGAATTTCGTGACGCTGATCGCCATGTTCTATCTGTGGCAGGCGATCTATGCCGGCCAGACGGAGATTGCCGGGTACGGATGGGGAGAGATGAAGACGTATCTGCTGGTCACTTTCTTTGTGAATTCGATGCTGTCCTACTATTCCGAGTCGGGAATTACAGGCAAGGTGATCGACGGTACGGTGGCGATGGATCTGTTGAAACCGATTGACTTCCAAAAAGCGAGGCTTGCCGAATCGCTGGGCTCCTGCGTGCTGGAAGGGATTCTAAGCGCGCTGCTGATCGGAGCAGCGGCAGCGCTCGCCTTCGGCATCCCGATGCCGGAGAACGGGCTTAACGCCGCCCTGTTCGCGGTCAGCCTGCTGTCCTCGATCCTGGTCAAATTCGGACTGATCTACTGCACTGCCATGCTCTGCTTCTACACGACAAGCGGCATCGGCATCATCTGGACCCGGATGGCCGTCACCAATCTGCTCTCCGGCGCACTCGTGCCGCTGGCGTTCTTCCCCGGCTGGCTGAGAACGGCGGCGATGGCGCTGCCTTTCCAGGGCATCGTCAGCACTCCGACGACGATCTTCCTTGGCATGCACACCCCGGTGCATGCCGCCGAACTGATCGCTATCCAATGGTTCTGGATCGCGGCGCTGTGGCTGCTGGGCAAGCGGCTCTGGAGCTGGGCTGTGCGGCAAATTACAATTCATGGAGGCTAGGATGAAGAAGATGTCATTGCGCCGAATCCTTTTCCTGTACCGACGGCTCTTCACGCAGCAGTTGAAGGCGATTCTGGAATATACATCCGACTTCTATATCATGATCGGAGCGGCGGCTCTGACCCAAGTTGTCGGGTTTCTGTTCCTGTGGGTGGTCTTCTCCCGGATTCCGGACATTCAGGGCTGGACGATGTGGGAGGTGGCCTTTATGTATGCGGCTGTGTATTTCTCCGAAGGAATCGGCTCGCTGTTCTTTGAGGGGACCTGGCGGCTGCTGCGGCTGGTGAACATGGGGGAGCTGGACCGTTATCTGGTGCGTCCCGTCCCGCTGGTCCTGCAAGTATTCTGCGCCGGCATCGGCATGAACGGCATCGGCAATGTGCTGATCGGCGGTACGATCATCGGAATGTCCCTGGCCCATATCCGGATCGATTGGAATGTATGGACCGTTCTGGGCGGTCTCGTGATGATGGCTTCGGCACTGACGATCCGGGTGGCCATCAACCTGGCCGCCAACTGCTCGGCGTTCTGGATCAAGGCGTCCGGCAACGCCTTTCCGCTGATGGTCCACAATCTCAGCGAGTTCGCCAAGTATCCGATTACGATATTCTCGCTTGGCATGCAGCTGTTCATCTCACTGGCCATCCCGTTTGCCTTTGTGAGCTTCTTCCCGGCGGCCGCTCTGCTGGGGGCGGGAGAATGGGCCGTATACGGGTGGCTGGCTCCCCTGGTCGCCGTCTACTGCACGGCAGCCGCGCTCCTGCTCTTCCGTACCGGGCTGAGACGTTATGAGAGCGCAGGCAATTGAGAGACGGCAGAATACGGGAGATAAGCGAACAGACACAAGCGGCAGTTCAGGAAGGCTCTTCCTTGAACTGCCGCTTGTGTCTGTCCCAATGCGGCGCTGTCCGTACTCCCTTGCCCTTAATAAAGGGAAAGCGCCAGGGTATCATTCTCGCTATAACTGTGCAATATGGCCTCTGAGCCTTTGATTTCGATGCTTATCAGAGAATTCAAGCATGTTTTGATTGCGTTCTTGCCTTTCTTGATCTTCAGGTCCAGCGCACTGGTCAGCAGACGGAGCACTTTCTGCGTCGGCTGTTTGTTCTCGGTCGTGAAATAGACGGGGATCATCTTGTTCTGGAACGGAATCAGCATCCTCACTTGAAATCACCTTCTTCAAAAGTTATTTCATGACATCATAGTATCCTCCTTATCTTAAATTTACCTTAAAATCAGCTTATGATAACATAAAGAATAAAAGATTCAGCCTGATCCGGAAGGAATAGATCCCCCGGGGGCCATCCGCACCGGCGTGCCGAATGCATCCGGCAGCCCGCCTTCGGAGGACGGATGTCAGCGGCGCCGCTCGGCAGACAACAGTCTGCGGGAGACGCTGGCCGGCTGGCTGCTCCGTCCTCCCGGGGCTGTTCTCCGGCTCTCTAAGGCTGAAGAACGACGGTAGTATAAGCAGGAAGAGAGAGCGAACCGTCCTTAAGGGATGCCTGCCCGGAAGTGTCGCCAAGAACCGAGGCATATAGAACCCCGTCTGTCGTCTTCTCCAGCTTCACGGTCTGGCCCGATCCGGTCAGATTATGAACCACAAGCGCACGGCCGTCTGCCGCGATGCGCTCATAGGCCATTACTCCGGCGTTGCCCGGGCTATATTCCTTAACAGCTCCGTCCCGAAGCGCAGGAGTCGATTTCCGAAGCGCAATCAGCTTGCGGTAATGGCTGAGCAGCGAATCGGCCTTCTGGTTCTCCGACTCGACGCTGGCCCCTCCGGCCGGATTGTTCGCCGCCTGTTCCCAGGTGGTCTGGCCCTGTCCGCTTCCGGACGGGTACCACTGCATCGGCTCGCGGATGCCTTCGTCGGGCTTCTGCCCCCGCATGCCGATCTCTTCCCCGTAATAGATAAACGGATTGCCAGGCAGCGTAAGCTGGATCGCGGCTGCCATTCTCGCATGGTTGGCGTTGTCCTGAAGCTGGGTCATCGACCGGTTGACGTCGTGATTGCCGAGGAAGGTAGCATCGGTGAAGCTGCCCTCCGATACTTTGCCGTAGAGCTTGTACGTCCGTTCGAGAGAGAAGGCGAGGCCATTGTCTTTCTCCGAGCCGGCCGCGCTGAGAATGGACTCGGACAGGCCGAAGTTGAACCCCGAATCAAACGCTTTGTTCAGATAGGCGCCGACTGTGGCCGCCGAATCCTCCCAGACTTCCCCGACCAGATAGACGTTCGGGTTGACCGCAGTCAGGGAACTGCGGAATTCCTGCCACCAGGCCACGTTCTTCGCGGTTGTGGCGTCTCCGCGGTCCGCCGCCGTATCCTCATAGATATGTTTGGCCGCGTCCAGGCGGAAGCCGTCGAGTCCCTGGTCCAGCCAGAACTTGCCGACGGATTTCATCTCTTCCCGAACCTTCGGATTATCGAAATTCAGATCCGGCATCTTCTCCCAGAAGGTAGCCATGTAATGAGAGCCGCGAACGGAATGCCACGGATTGCCCGAGCCGGCTGCGCTGACGCCCTCCGGCGAGCGGCCCTGGTCTTCCGCCCAGACGTACCAGTCCCGGTAAGGGCTCTTGGGGTCGGTTGCGGCCGCCTTGAACCACGGATGCTCGCTGCTGGTATGGTTGACCACCAGGTCCATAATCACCTTGATCCCGCGCTTATGCGCCTCTGCGACGAGTTCGCGCAAGTCCTCTACCGTGCCGTAATCCGGATTCACGCTCCGGTAGTCGGTCACATCATATCCGTGATAGCTTGGAGACGGATTGATCGGCATGAGCCAGATTCCGCCTACGCCGAGATCGTCGTGCGTGTCGGGATTGCCGTCGTTCAGGTAATCCAGCTTCTCGGTGATCCCCTTGAGATCGCCGATGCCGTCTCCGTTCGAATCGTAGAAGGAACGCACGAAGATTTCATAATAGACGGAGGAAGGCTGTTCATCGACTGCCGTTTCCGCTGCCGAAGGCGCTGCTGCGGCCGGAGCCGCGGAAGCCGGGGACGAGGCTGTAGGCCTGGCCGCAGCTGAAGAAGCGGCAGAAGTATCTTGGTCGTTGCCGGACGAACAGCCGGCGAGCAGAGCAGCGGTAAGCGCGCAGGGCAGAAGCGCCGCTCCGGCTCTGCGCAGATAAGTGGAGTGCATAGTGAAATTAAGTTCTCCTTTCGTAGGGGCGGTACTCTCGCGGCCGGTTTCGTAAGCGTTTTAGAAACCGGCGGATATCGTCATCATACACTTTCCGGCAAACGTTTGCACTTCTTTTTTGCCCTCTCTGAACCGATTGAATCTCCTCCGCATATGATGCCAAAAAAGGGCATCGGCCCGAAAGAACGGAAAGGAGAGAACAGTCCATGAGGAAGACAAAGGATAAAGCCGTTGCGCTCATGCTTGTTGTGCTGATGCTTGCGGGACTCGCCGCCGGCTGCGGGAAGAAGTCCGCCGATGTGAAGATCCGGGTCGGCGAGGTGACGCGTTCCGTGTTCTATGCCCCGGAATATGTGGCGCTGAGCCAGGGCTTTTTTGCCGATGAAGGGCTGGACGTGGAGCTGCAGACGATTCCGGGCGGCGACAAGACGATGACTGCACTGCTCTCCGGGGCGATTGACGTAGCGCTGGTAGGCGCGGAAACGTCCATTTATGTATACCAGCAGGGCACCAAGGACCCGGTCATCAACTTCGCCCAGCTGACGCAGCGGGACGGTACCTTTCTCTTTGCCCGCAAGCCGGACCCCGATTTCAGCTGGGAGAAGCTGAAAGGCTCCACCTTTCTGGGACAACGCCAGGGCGGAATGCCGCAGATGGCGGGAGCCTACACGCTCCATGCGAAAGGAATCGACGCTAAGAAGGATCTTACGCTGATTCAGAACATTGACTTTGCCAATATTGCCGGCGCCTTCGCTTCCGGGACCGGAGACTATGTCCAGCTGTTTGAACCGCAGGCCTCCATCTTCGAGAAGGAGGGGCGGGGAGCCGTAGTCGCCTCGTTCGGCGTGGAGAGCGGCTACCTGCCTTATACCGTGTTCATGGCCAAGAGCAGCTACATCAAGAAGAACCAAGAGGCCGCCGGGAAATTCACGAAGGCGATCGAACGCGCCCAGCGGTGGGTCAAATCGCATGACGCCGGCCAGATTGCGGATGCGGTCATGCCGTATTTTGACAAAACCGACCGGAGCATCGTTGTCTCGGCGATCACCCGCTACAAGGAGCAGGACACCTACGCCGAAGATCCGGTCATCGACGACAAGGAGTGGAACAATCTGCTGGATGTAATGTCCTTCTCCGGCGAACTGAAGAAGAGGGTTCCGGCCTCGGCCATTGTCGACAATTCATTCGCCCGGCAGGCTGTCCGGGACAACGGGGAGTAGCGCTCATGGAGCCGGCTATCCGACTGAACGACATCACCCACGCTTACCTGGGGGAGCAGGCGGCTTATCTCGCGCTGGAAAAGGTCAATCTGAGCGTCATGCCCGGCGAGTTCGTCAGCCTGGTCGGACCGAGCGGCTGCGGCAAGACGACGCTGCTGTCGATTGTGGCCGGTCTGCTGGTTCCGTCCAGAGGCGAAGCCGGCGTGCTCGGACGCCCGGTGACGGGGCCGTCGCCCGGCGTCGGGTACATGCTGCAGTCGGACTATCTGTTCCCGTGGCGGACCATTCTTGACAATGCTCTCCTCGGGCTGGAGCTGACCGGCCGGCTGGATGAAGCGGGCCGGGAGAAGACGCGGGCGCTGCTTGCCGATATGGGCCTCGGCGGCAAGGAGAACGCGCTGCCCTCGGAGCTCTCGGGCGGCATGCGCCAGCGGGTTGCGCTGGTGCGGACGCTCGCGACCGATCCGGCGCTGCTGCTGCTCGACGAGCCGTTCTCCGCGCTCGATTACCAGATCAAGCTTCAGCTTGAGGACCTCGTATCCGAGACGCTCCGCCGCAGGGGAACGACGGCGCTCCTTGTCACCCATGATCTGTCCGAAGCCATTGCCGTCAGCGACCGGGTCGTTCTGCTGGACCGCAACCCGGGCCGGGTCCGGCGCATCTTCGAGATTCCCGCTAGCATCCGGCAGACGCCTCCGCTGTATGCGCGCGATCTGCCGGAGTTCGCCGGTCTGTTCCATCAGGTGTGGAAGGAAATGGAGCAGGCCGGGCAGGAGAATTAATCTTCAATAAGGAGGTGATCGCATGCAGCAAGCGGCCGATGAACATCCAGCGGACGCCGAATCCCGCCAGGCCTGGCTCGAGGACCGGCAGGCTTCGTTCCGGCAGGCGCGCAGACGACGGAAGCGGGCCGTCAATGCCGTCCGGGGAAGTGTGCTGATCCTGCTGTTCGTCTTCTGGGAAGGCGCCGCCCGCCTCGGCTGGATCGATGAGCTATTGTTCAGCAGCCCGGATCGGGTGTTCAGGCAGATTGCTTCCGATATGGCAGACGGAAGTCTGTGGCACCATCTCGGCGTCACATCGGCCGAGACGGCGGCAGGCTTCGTGCTGGGAACCCTGATGGGCACGCTGCTGGCGGTGCTGATCTGGTGGTCTCCTTTTCTGTCCGCGGTGCTGGACCCTTATATGGTCGTCTTCAACAGCATGCCCAAAGTTGCGCTCGGTCCCATCTTTATCGTCATGTTCGGCGCAGGCTTCACTGCCATCGTCGCGACGACCCTGTCGATTACGGTGATCGTGACCACGCTGGTCGTATACAACAGCTTCGTCTCCGTGGACAGCAATTATATCAAGCTTGTGCGCTCATTCGGCGCGTCGCGGCGGCAGGTGTTCGCCAAGGTCATTCTCCCCTCGTCCTATCCGGCCATCGTCTCGACGCTCAAGGTGAACGTCGGCATGTCCTGGGTCGGCGTTATCGTCGGCGAATTTCTGACGGCCAAGAGCGGCCTCGGCTATCTCATCATCTACGGCTTTCAGGTCTTCAACTTCACGCTGGTGATGTCCAGCCTGCTTATCATAGCCGCCGTAGCGACGGCCATGTACCAGATCGTTGTCTATCTGGAGAAGCTGCTGCTGTCCAGACGGTGAACTCCCCCGGTTGTCGGTCCCTTCAAAATCAAGTACCATGGGAAGGACAGGTACGGGAGGATGAAAGGTATGGGTTTTCGCATCATCAAAACGGCCGCGGCCACGCTGCTGTCGATTCTGCTGGCCGCCGCGGCCGGCATACCGAACGCCCAGAGCGCCGGCCTGCTGGCCATTCTGGGCGTGGAAGTCACACGGAAGCGGAGTCTGAAGACGATCTCCGCCCGTTTTTTTGCCTCGCTTGTCGGACTGGCCTGCGGAACGCTGCTGTTCTGGCTGCTCGGGTTCCATTACTGGGTGCTCGGGCTGTTCGTGCTGCTCGGATTCCCGCTGATCGTCAAGACCGGCTTCAAGGAAGGGATCGTAACCAGCTCGGTTATCGTGTTCCGGGTGTTCGGACAGGCGGAGCTCAGCCTGCATATTCTGCTCCAGCAGGTGCTGCTGCTGGTGATCGGGCTGGGATCTGCCGGTCTGGTGAATCTGGTGTATATGCCGAAGACCGAAGGGCTGATGTACGGCATCCGCCAAGAGGTGGACGGGCTGTTCGCGGTCATCTTCCGGCAGATGGCCGCCACCCTCCGCGATCCCGGCCATGTCTGGGACGGCAGGGAGCTGCTGCTGGCCCAGAAGACGATTGAACAGGGACTGGCCGCAGCGGCCCGCGAGATGGAGAACGCCGTTATCCGGCACGATGAAGCCTGGAACGTCTATTTTTACATGCGAAGAGAACAGCTCGAATCGGTTCAGAATATGCTGCAGCTGCTGTCCCAGGTGTACCGGCACATGCCTCACGGCGATATGACCGCCGAACTGTTCGAGCAGCTCAGCGGAGATGTCGTCGAAGAAGCCTATACCGGGAGAACGGAAATGCTGCTGAACCGGCTGGAGCAGGAGTTCCGGGGCATGGAGCTCCCGGGGACACGGGAAGAATTCGAGGTGCGTTCCGCGATTCTCCAGCTGTGCCGCGAGCTTGCGCTTTATCTCAAAATCGCCAAGGATTACAAGGCGCCGGTCATGCCGCGCAGGGTCCGTTCCTGACGCTCGGTGTCAGATTCGGCCTCCAGAAACTAACAATTGACCGTCCAGATGCCGATATAAAGGTTGGATATTGTGCCTTTTACGACTATTTGAGGTGAGTACAATGGAGAGTTTCAATCATCAGTATCTGGGCAAGGAATTGGCCAGGGATGTGTTCAATCACCGGGGGGTGCTGGTGCTGCCCGCCGCTTCCAGACTGGATGAGAACAATCTGCGGCTTCTGACCAGCCACCGGATCTATCTGGACCCGAGCGATGTGGCGGACCGGCGGGGGAAATCGAAGGAGTTTCAGAAGGCGGTAGACAGCGGAACGCTCGCCATGGAGCAAATTTTTGAAACGGCCAGACATACCAAGAGCATTCCCATGATGGAGCTGCGTTATGAAGTGCTTCCTTTTATCCAGGCCGTATCGGAGAGCAACGATTTCTACGGTGTGCTGGAGACGCTCCAATCCAAGGACGACTATACCTTCCGGCACAATATCGCCGTCGGCATCCTCTCGACCCTGCTCGGCAAATGGATGGGGCTTGGGCAAGACCATCTCATGCAGCTGACGATTGCGGCTACGCTCCACGACATCGGCAAGGTGGTCATTCCCGAAGAGGTGCTGAACAAGCCCGGCAAGCTGACGAAGGAAGAATTCGACCTGGTCAAGCAGCATACCACCTTCGGCTATGAAATTATCCGCAAGACGGTCGGGACGAACCACAATGAAGCGCTGGTCGCCCTTCAGCATCACGAACGCATGGACGGCAGCGGCTATCCGCACGGCATACCGGGCGACCAGCAGCTGGAGATCAGCCGGGTTGTGGCGGTAACCGATGTGTTCCACGCCATGTCGTCGGATCGGCCCTATCACAAGGCGTCCCCGCTCTATGAGATTCTCAGGCAGATGGAGGAGAACGTATTCGGCGTGCTGGACCCGTTCATCTGCCGGTTGTTCATTCATAAAATGATGGAATCGATGGTCGGCAACCTCGCCGAACTCAGCGACGGACGGCTGGGCGAAGTGCTGCTCATCCATTACCACGACCCGCTCCGGCCCTTGCTTCGCGTCGAGGACACCTTCATTGATCTCAGCCGGGAGCGCCAGCTTGAAATGGTCCGGATTATTCAGCGATAACAGGGAAGAAGCTTGATGACGGGCGCTTGGCTCCGAACCAAAAAATACATATCAACAAACGCCCATGTCCTGCATACACATGATAGTGAATGATTGTATGGAGGAGGTTTAAGAATGTCATTAAGCCATAAACGCCAGACCAGGGAAATTATCACCAAAGCGATTTGCGGCAAGGGACGCAAGTTCTCGACCGCCACCCACACCGTAACGCCGCCGCATCATCCCACGAGCATTCTGGGGGCTTGGATCATCAACCACCAGTACGAAGCGGTAGCGGCGGGAAGCGGCATCGAAGTCATCGGGTCCTACGATATCAACATCTGGTATTCGTATGACAAGAACAAGCAGACCGAAGTCGCCAAAGAGACCGTGTCGTATGTAGAGGTTGTGCCGCTCAACTATCTCGATCCGAAGCACCGCGCTTCCACGGCTCAGGTCTCTGCGGAGGCAACGCAGGAACCGAACTGCGTGGAAGCGGGCGTCTCGCCGGGAGGCGGCAGCGTGACGATTCGCGTGGAGCGCGAATTCGAGGCGGAGCTGGTGGCCGAAACGAAAGTCCGTGTTTTTGTCAGCGACCAGACGGACGAGGATGCCGACAAGGATTACGACTTTGAGGAAGACGGCTTTGATTTCGAGGATCTGGACCCCGACGCGCTCGATGATGAACTGTAAGGCCAGCGACACCGCCCGCCGCTGCTGGCGGAAGACGGGAGCGAATTTTAGAGGTAATACATGATATGTACCGAGGGCGGCGGCGTAGAGGGCGGATGCCCTCTTTTTTATCGGAAAAATTCGGGAGGCGCGGAGCATGAACGAAGGAATCGGAGTCTTTCGGGAACTGTCGCGGGAGCAGAGAGAGGAGCGGCTGCGCCGAAGCGGCCTTGCGGCGGCTCTGGAGAAGGAGAGCGCTGAAGAGGGACGGGAACGGCAGGGAAGGGAGCTGCTGCTGCAAAATCGCGCGTCCGGAATGTACCGGCCCCGGGGGAACGCCGAATCGCCGCCGGGGCCCGGCAGTCCGCAGCTGTGCTGCGCCGTTCGGGTCCACGACCTCCGGCCGCTCCAGTACCGGCTGACGGGCGCCGGCGCGGCGATGGGAGCGGCTTCCGTCTGGCGGCCGGCCGCGCTTCCGTTCCCCGGCCGGTCTGCGGAGGCGCCCCCGGGCCCGGGGGAGAGGGCGGAGCAGGGCGGAGAGACGGGCCCGCTGCTGCGGCGGGCCTGCCGTACCGCAGTCCGGGCGCTGTATGCGCTCGGGCTTGACAGCGGCGAAGCCGAGCTGGCGGCGCTCGGCGGCGGACGCTTCGCCGTGCTGGCGGTCCGTCCGGCGACGGCGGGCCGGGACGGCCGCCTGCCGGAGCCGTACGCTTCGGCGGAAGCGGCGCTCCGCCGGGCTCTGGCCGGGGAGCCGGGCGGGCGTCCCGGCCTTCTGATGGGCATGGACCCGGAGTTTCTCGTGCTCCGGGAGGACACGGGCCGCGTCGTGCCGGCGTCGCGGTATCTGCCCCGGGACGGCGTCGCCGGCTGCGACGCTGGTCCTCCGGGAACGCGCGGCCTGTTCCCGGTCGGCGAGCTGCGCCCGGCCGCGCAGGCGGCGCCGCGCGCGCTGCTGGCGCAGCTCCGGTCCGCCGCCCGCCTGGCGGACCGGCTGATGCCCGACCGCCGGCTGGCCTGGCGCGCGGGAGGGATGCCGCTGCGCGGCTGGGCGCTCGGCGGACATCTGCACTTCAGCGGCGTGCAGCTGACGGCGCCGCTGCTGCGCGCGCTCGACAACTACCTGGCGCTGCCGATGGCGCTGCTTGCGGACAGCCGGGCTTCCGGGCGCTGTCCCCGCTACGGCACGCTCGGGGACTTCCGGCTCCAGCCGCACGGCGGCTTCGAGTACCGGACGCTCCCGAGCTTCCTGGTGTCTCCGTCCGTCGCCGAGGGCGCGGTCCATCTGGGCCATCTGATCGTTGCCCGGTATGAGGAGCTGCAGCTTCGTCCGCTGGACAGCGAGAGGGCACACCGCGCGTACTATGCCGGCGACAAGGAGCCGCTGCTGGCGGTCTTCCCGGCGCTGGCGGACGATCTCCGGCGGCTGCCTGGCTATGCGGCGGCCGCGGAAGCGGCCGAGCCGCTGTTCCGCCGGATCGAAGCGGGGCTGACCTGGGATGAATCGGAGGATGTACGGGAACTGTGGCGCGGGTGTGATATAATAGACAACAGCATGAAGAGGCATGGAGGAGAACCATGGCAAAATACACGCCAATGATCGAACAATATTTGCAGGTCAAGGAAGGGGCGAAAGATGCCTTCCTTTTTTTCCGGCTGGGCGACTTTTATGAAATGTTTTTTGACGATGCCCTGCTGGCTTCCAAGGAGCTGGAGATCACCCTTACCGGCCGCGAAGGCGGCGGAGGCGAGAAGATTCCGATGTGCGGGGTGCCCTACCATTCCGCCGAAGGCTATATCCAGCGTCTGATCGAGAAAGGCTACAAGGTCGCCATCTGCGAGCAGCTCGACGATCCGGCGACGACCAAAGGCATGGTGCGGCGGGACATTGTGCGCGTCGTGACGCCGGGAACGGTCATGGACGGACGGATTGTAGCCGACAAGACCAACAACTATCTCGTCTGCGTGACCGAATTGGAAGAAATGGCCGCCCTGGCCGCATGCGATTTGACCACAGGAGAGCTGTACGTGACCAGTTCGCCGGCGGAGACCGATTCGCTGCGCGGGGAGATCGGCATCTACGAACCGGCCGAAATTATCGGCGACCCGCAGCTCCTGGAGCTGCTGAAGGGCGAGACGCTCCCGGGAGCGCGGCCGGTCGTCTACACCCCGTGGGAGAAGCGCGACGACGAGCAGGCCCGAAGCCAGTTCGGCGAAGGGGCCTGGACGCGGCTGGAGAAGGAGCGGGCCCGGTGCGTGGCGCTGCTCATTGCCTATCTGGGCGAGACCC
The DNA here is from genome assembly GCF_008710135.1 of Paenibacillus spiritus. Taxonomy (GTDB): domain Bacteria; phylum Bacillota; class Bacilli; order Paenibacillales; family Paenibacillaceae; genus Paenibacillus_AQ; species Paenibacillus_AQ glufosinatiresistens. Next base: position 314,140 of record NZ_VYKK01000005.1, read on the forward strand.
AGCGGCGTTCGCTCGGCCAGCTCAGCCAAATTTCGTCCTACGAACCGGGACACTACATGATTCTCGATCCGTTCACCCGGCGGAATCTGGAGCTGACCGAGACGGTGCGGGAGCGTTCTAAAAAAGGCTCGCTGCTCTGGCTGCTCGACCGCACCGAGACTTCCATGGGCGCTCGCCTGCTGCGCCGCCGGATCGATAAGCCGCTGCTTCAGCGCTCCGCCATCGAGCGGCGTCTGGACGCGGTGGATCATCTGTACCATCAATTTATTCTGCGCGAAGACCTTCGTCTGGCGCTCAAGGAAATCTATGACCTGGAGCGGCTGACCGGGCGGGTCGCCTACGGCAGCGCCAACGGCCGGGACTTGAACGCACTGAAGCTGTCGCTGGAGCAGATTCCGGCGCTTAAAGAGCTGTGCCTGTCCTCCGGCTCGGCCACGCTCCGTGAGATCGGGAACGCCATCGACGAATGCGCCGATCTGCGGGAAGTGATCCAGGCGGCCATCGTGGATGATCCGCCGGTGTCGGTCCGCGACGGCGGGATGATCCGGCCGGGCTATCATGAACGTCTGGACGAGCTGCGCAGCGCCAGCACAAGCGGCAAACAGTGGATTGCGGAGCTGGAGGCGCAGGAGCGCCGGATCACCGGCATCAAGTCGCTGAAGATCGGCTACAACAAAGTGTTCGGCTATTATATTGAAGTAACCCGGTCCAACCTCGGAGCGCTGCCCGAGGGAAGGTATGAGCGCAAGCAGACCTTGGCCAACGCCGAGCGCTTTGTCACGCCGGAGCTGAAGGAGAAGGAAGCTCTCATTCTCGAAGCCCAGGACAAAATGACCGATCTCGAGTACAGCCTGTTCACCCAGCTGCGCGAACTGCTCGCCGCCCAGATACCGCGCCTGCAATCGCTCGCTGAGAAAGTGGCCGAGATCGACGTGTATCAGGGCCTCGCCTCCGTCAGCGCCGAGCAGCGGTTCGTGCGTCCGGCGCTGACGGACGGCTTCGATCTGACGATCGAAGGCGGCCGCCATCCGGTCGTGGAAGCCGTCCTGCGGGACGGCTCGTTCATCGCCAACGGCAGCCGGCTCACGAAGGAAGACGGACGCATTACGCTCATTACCGGCCCCAACATGGCCGGCAAGAGCACCTATATGCGCCAGGTCGCGCTCATCTGCGTGATGGCCCAGATCGGCTGCTTCGTGCCGGCCGACCGGGCGGAGGTTCCGCTGATCGACCGCATCTTCACGCGGATCGGGGCGGCGGACGACCTGATCGGCGGCCAGAGCACCTTCATGGTGGAAATGGCGGATATTCAGGTGATGACCGAGAAGGCGACGCCCCGCAGCCTGATAATCATCGACGAGCTCGGACGCGGAACGTCTACCTCGGAGGGAATGGCGATTGCCCAGGCGGTCATCGAATTCGTCCATCACGAGATCGGCTGCAAAGCGCTGGTATCGACGCATTTTCACGAGCTGGCCCATCTGGAAGACAGTCTGGACAGCCTCCGCAATTATTCCATGGCTGTGCAGGAGAGCGGCGACAAGGTCAACTTCCTGCGCAAGCTCATTCCGGGAGCGGCGGACAGCAGCTACGGCATCTACTGTGCCCGGCTTGCCGGACTGCCGGAGAGCATTATCGGACGAGCCTACGGTCTGCTCCAGGCCATTGAGCAGAGCGCGGCCGAGGTCGGCGCCGCAGCCGCAGCGCCGGCGGTTCCTGGAACCGCCGGAGAGAAGACTTCGGCAGGTAGAATGCCTCTCTCTGCCGCTGCCACTGCCTCTCCGGAACCGGCAGATGCCGGGGAAGCGCTGACGGTCACAAGCGCCAGGGACAGGGAGGAAGTCGTGCAACTCTCCATCTTCGGCGACGAGGAGCCCCGCAAGGGGCGCAAAGGAGCCGCCCCTCCGACGCGCGAGCAGGAGCTTGCCGCCGAGGTGGTATCGGCTCTCGAGACCGCCGATCTTATGAACATGACGCCGCTTCAGGCGATGCAGCTGCTGAACGATCTGAAGGGCAGAATCCGCAGCCGGTGAACGCTCTGAAGAGCAGAACCCTCAGCCGCAGAATGCCTCAGCGGCCGGTTCCGTCCGGTGTCCACCGGCGTGGACGGGGCTCGTTCCGGAAAGGCAAAGTTTAGGTCCGAGTAAAGGCTGAAATACAAGTACAAGTATGCAGGCCGGAAGAGCGGCAGCGACGCCCGCCGCCGGCCTTAACGGGAGGGATGGCTATGGCCAGAATCCATGTGCTGGATGAACATATCGCGAACCAGATTGCCGCGGGGGAAGTGGTCGAACGGCCGGCCTCCGTCGTCAAAGAGCTGGTGGAGAATGCCATCGACGCCGGGGCCACCCGGATTGAAGTCACGGTGGAAGAAGGCGGACTGCAGCTTATCCGCGTCAAGGACAACGGCTCGGGGATCGAACCGGAAGACTGCGAGACGGCGTTCTACCGGCACGCGACCAGCAAAATCGCCAGCGGCCGTGACCTGTTCCAGATCACGAGCCTCGGATTCCGGGGCGAGGCGCTGCCGAGTATTGCGGCAGTAGCCAAAGTCTCGCTGCTGACGGCAGCAGGCGACGACGGCCGCGGCCGTCTTCTGGAGATCGAGGGCGGCCGGCTGGTGACCCAGGAGGACGCCGCATCCGCCCGGGGGACGGAGATGACGGTCCGCGAGCTTTTTTACAATACGCCGGCTCGCTTGAAGTACATGAAGAGCATCCAGACTGAGCTGGGACATATCTCGGATGTGATGTACCGGGTGGCGCTCGGGCATCCCGGCATCTCATTCACGCTACGCCATAACGGCAACCCGCTGCTGCAGACGCTGGGCAGCGGCGACCTGCTGCAGGTGATCGCCGCCGTCTACGGGACATCCGCCGCCAAAGCGATGCTGCCCGTAAGCGCCGAAGATCCGGATTATACGCTGTCGGGCTACATCAGCCGCCCCGAGTGGACGCGCGCGAACCGCAACGGCATTTCGACCATTATCGGGGGGCGCTCTATCCGCAGCGGGGGACTGAACGCCGCCATTCTGCGGGCTTACCATACGCTGCTGCCGATCAACCGCTATCCGCTGCTCGTGCTGAATCTGGACATGCACCCGTCGCTTGTGGACGTCAATGTGCATCCCGCCAAGCTGGAGGTGCGGTTCAGCAAGGAGACGGAGCTGTATGCGTTCGTGGAACGCGAGCTCCGCCAGGTGCTGCTGGGCGAGAATCTGATTCCGCGCCCCGGACGCGAGCCGATCGGCTCCAAAGGCAGCTCGTCTTTTATTCAGGAGCAGTTTGCGTTCTCCAAAGACAGCCGGGGCGCTGCGCCGTCCCCGGCTGAAGGCTCCGGCGGCCCGGTCGGGGACGCGGCCGCCGCCCCGCTGCCGGACGTGCCGGCGGCGTCCGGCGCGTCTGTGCCGGACGGCATCGCTCCGTCCGGCAGCCAGCCCGGGCCCGGCGCCGCCCAGGCCCGCCCGCAGCCGCCGGCCTACGGCACCGGCGGCTATCCCGGCGGCGCCTGTTCCGGGGGCGCCGATTCGGCGCCCGCCTCCGGTGGGCGCCCCGCAGCTGCGGCTGCGGCCGGTCCCCGGGGCGCCGGTTACGGCGGCGCCTCGGGGCAGCCGCCCCGGCTGCGGGAACCCGGGGCCGGCTACGGCGCGGCCGCCCGCAGACCCGCCGCCGGGGTGCCCGGCGGCGAAGCGCTGTACGCCCCGGCCGGGGAAGCCGCGGGGCTGCCGCCGTTTCCGGAGCTGGCCTATATCGGCCAGCACCACGGCACCTACATCATCGCCCAGAACGACGAGGGGCTGTATCTGATCGACCAGCACGCCGCCCATGAACGGATCAATTACGAGTATTATTACGAGAAGTTCGGCCGTCCGGCGGACGCGTCACAGGAACTGCTCCTGCCGATTACGCTTGAATTCACGCCGTCGGAGAGCCGCCAGCTTGCCGAACGGCTGCCGGTCTTCGAACAGGCCGGGGTCTATCTGGAGCATTTCGGCGGCCAGACCTTCCGGGTCCGCGCGCTGCCGTACTGGTTCCCGCAGGGAGATGAGCGGGAGATTGTGGAGGAGATGGCCGAATGGGTGCTTGGCGAGAGAAATATAGATCTCGCCAAGCTGCGTGAGAAATCTTCCATCCTCTGCTCCTGCAAGGCGTCGATCAAAGCCAACCAGAAGTTGACCGAGCAGGAAGCCGTGACGCTGCTGGACCGCCTCGCCGCGTGCCGCCAGCCGTACACCTGCCCGCACGGCCGCCCAATCGTCATCTCGTTCACCGCCTACGACCTGGAGAAATTATTCAAACGTGTTATGTAAGCACGCCTTCCCGAAGAAAGAACTCCTAGTTCGCAGAATGCGAAAAACACCGCAGGGTGCAACAGGATAAAGTCACTAGGCGTGCAAGCCGCACGCCTTCCCGTAGAAAGATATTCCTTGTTCGCAGAACGGGAAAAACACCGCAGGGTGCGACAAGATAAAGTCACTAGGCGTGCAAGCCGCCCGCCTTCCCGTAGAAAGATACTCCTAGTTCGCAGAACGGAAAAATAACGGATAACGCAATTCAGATAAAGTCACTAGGCGTAACAGAATCAAGTATAGTATCAACGGATTACCCGCTGCCGGTTGCCCGGGCGGGAGAAAGCGAGGCTTCATGATTATTACTACCGGGGACCGCCCCCAGCCCGAAGTGGTCCGGCGGGCGGAGCAGCTTGCCGCCGAGGTGGGAGCGCCTTACGTTCCGCGCGGCCACTTCTCGATAGCCAAACTGTCCGCCAGCCGGGACGGGGCCGAGGTGCTTGTGGTTCTGCAGGAGGACGTCCGGCTTCTCCGTCCCGGACGTCCGCCGCTGGAGTTCCATCCCAGCATGGGGTTCGTCCGCGCCAAGCGCATTCTCCGCGGCGAGGGGGACCCGATGCTGGAAGCGGCGGACATGAGGCCCGGCGACAGCGTGCTGGACTGCACGGCCGGCCTCGGTACGGATTCCCTGTTGTTCGCCGTGTACGGCGGTCCGGAATCCGCGGTGACGGCGCTGGAGAGCTCGCTTGCGCTGCATGCGCTTCTGAAGGAGGGCATGACCTCGTACCGGTCGGGACTTGCGCCGGTTGACGACGCGCTGCGGCGCATCCGTGTTGTCCGCAGCGAGCATCTAGAATATATGCGGAGCCTTCCGGAAAAGAGCCTCGACATTGTGTATTTCGATCCGATGTTCCGGGAACCGCTGGAGGACTCTTCAGCGATTTCGCCGCTTCGCGCCTATGCGAACGACGCGGCGCTGTCGGAGGAGAGCGTCCGGGAGGCGGTTCGGGTCGCCCGCAAGCGGGTGATATTGAAGGAGAAGAAGGGCAGCAGCGAGTTCCGCCGCCTCGGTTTTGACGAAGAGGCCCGGAACCATGCCAAAACCTCATATGGAGTGATACGGATTGACGATTAACGAAGACCGGGCTTCCGCAAGAGAGGCCCCGCAGCCGGACAAACCGCGCCTGCTTGTGCTGGTCGGTCCGACGGCGGTCGGCAAGACGAAGCTCAGCGTTGCGCTGGCCAAGGCGTTCAACTGCGAAATCATTTCAGGGGATTCCATGCAGGTCTACCGGGGGATGGATATCGGCACGGCCAAAATCCGGCTGGAGGAAATGGACGGCGTTCCCCATCATCTGATCGACATCCGCAGCCCCGACGAGCCTTATTCCGCCGCCGACTTCCAGACGGAAGCCCGGCAGCGGATTGCCGAGATTACGGAACGGGGCCGCCTGCCGTTCATTGTAGGCGGTACAGGACTCTATATCGAGTCGCTGTGCTACCATTTTCATTTCTCGAGCGTATCGGCCGACGAAGCGTTCCGTGACGAACAGGAGCGCTTCGCGGAGGAACACGGAAATGCGGCGCTGCATGGCCGGCTGGCCGAAGCGGACCCCGCCGCGGCAGCCCGGCTGCACCCCAATGACCGGCGGCGCGTAATCCGGGCGCTGGAAATTGCGCTCCAGGGAGGGCAACGGGAGGCGGAAAGTCTGGCGGGACGGGAACGGGAGCCGCTCTACGATCTCTGCCTGCTCGGTTTGACAATGGACCGGCAAATGCTATATAACCGTATTGAAGACCGGATTGACGAAATGCTGGAAGAAGGACTGGAAGACGAAGTCGGACGGCTTCTGTCCCGGGGCTATGAACGGTCGCTCCCCAGCATGCAGGGGCTGGGCTACAAAGAGATCGCCGCCTGGCTTCAGGGCGAAACGACGCGGGAAGAAGCGGTGGCGCTGCTGAAGCGCGACACCCGCCGTTTTGCCAAACGCCAGCTCTCGTGGTTCCGTCATATGCGCGACATCCACTGGATCGACGTCTCGGACGGGTCAAATTTTTCCGGGAGTTTTGCAGATTTAAGTGCTATAATAGCAGGAAAGTTTCGCTGATTTCTTGAATATACTTTCCGAACAATCTAATCGAACCATTGGGGGTACGGCTGATGAACAAATCCATTAACATCCAAGACACGTTCTTGAACCAACTGCGCAAAGAAAATATACCGGCTACCGTCTATCTGACCAACGGCTTTCAGATTCGCGGAATCATCAAGGCGTTCGATAACTTCACGATCGTGATCGACAGCGACGGACGCCAGCAGATGGTGTACAAGCATGCCATCTCCACCTTCACACCGCAGCGCAGCGTATCCCTGCTTCAGGACAACAACAGCCCCGAGGAATAGGAGCCGTACCGGTTTGAAATGAAACTTTTACGTGTGATCGTCGTTTGAATAAGGGGTGAGAGAGCAACCTGTGAAGGTTGTTCTTTTCATTCGGCGGCATATATTCGGCAACAGCTGTTCCACAACCCTAAGGGAGTCAGGAGGCATCATGTCTAGAGAAGAATTGTCAAGGGTGAAGCGCAATCCGAGCGTATACCGCCGGGAGGCCGGCGGAGGCGGAGGAAAGGGCGGAGGAGGCAACGGCGGACCGCCCAAGAAGAAAAAGAAGCGGCTGACCCGCAAACGGGTGCTCTGGACGCTCTTTTTTGCGACGGCTCTGGCTGTATTGCTGGCCATGGGCGGCTACCTGTTCATCACGCTCAGCGGCGAGAAGCTGCTGAACGAGAATCAGGATAAGCTGACGGTCAATCCGCCGACGAAGATTTATGACCGCAATGCCAATCTGATCGCCGAGCTCTCCCTGGAGAAGATTGATCCTGTCGAGAGCGAGAAGATCCCGGACCTCATCAAGCAGGCGTTCGTCGCTACCGAGGACAAGCGCTTCTACGAGCACAAAGGGGTGGATCTCTGGTCGATCGGCCGCGCAGCGGCCAAGGACGTGGTGGCCCGCAGCATGGTGGAGGGCGGCAGTACCATTACGCAGCAGCTCGCGAAGAATATCTTTCTGACACGCGACAAAACGTTCTTCCGCAAAGCGACGGAGATGTCGATTGCGATGGCGCTGGAGCGCCAGAAGACCAAAGACCAGATTCTGACGATGTATTTGAACCGCATTAACTTCGGCGGTACGGTGTACGGCATCAAGGCGGCGTCCGAACGCTACTTCGGCCAAAGCGATCTGAACCAGCTCAAACTCTGGCAAATCGCTACGCTGGCGGCCATGCCGAAGGGGCCTTCCCGCTACAATCCGCTGAAGAATCCCGAGCTCTCCAAGGAGCGCCGCGGCGTCGTGCTGGAACTGATGTATCAGCAGGGCTATATTACGGAGCAGGAGCGCGATGAGGCCAAGGCGGTCAACTACAACTACAAGCCGCCGGAGAAGAAGCAGAAGTACCAGGCTTTCATCGACTTTGCCATCGACGAGGCCGAAGACAAGTTCGGGCTTACGGAGGACGACCTCAACATCGGCGGATACAAGATCTATACGACGATGGACAAGGACGCCCAGCAGACGGTGGAGGATGCCTTCGCCGACAGCGATAATTTTGAGAAAAGCGTTGACGATAAGCCCGTCCAGGGCTCTATGGTCATCATCAACCAGGACAACGGCAGCATTGTGGCGCTGCTCGGCGGACGCAATTACGAGAAGAAGGGCTACAGCCGCGTGACGGGCAGCCGGCGTTCGCCGGGATCGTCGATCAAGCCGCTGGTGGCTTATGCGCCCGCCCTGGAATCCGGCAAGTTCACGATGGAATCCTCGGTCAGCAACGAGAAGCAGTGCTTCGGCGACTATTGTCCGACCAACCTGCACGGCTACTCGAAGTCGATCAGCATGAGCGAAGCGCTGACGAAGTCGGAGAATATTCCGGCGGTCTGGCTGCTGAACGAGATCGGCGTCAACACCGGATTCAAATTCGCCCGTCAGCTCGGCCTTACGCTCAGCGACACCGACAACAATCTGTCGCTTGCGCTCGGCGGGATGGAGAAAGGAACGAATACGCTGGAGATGGCGCAGGCCTACACCGCCTTTGCCACCGGCGGCGAGCTTCGTGAAGCCTATGCCATTAAGTCGATTCAGGACAGCAGCGGCAGCACGGTCTACAAAGCCGACACTACCGCCAAGCGCGTCATGAAGGAGAGCACCGCCTATCAGATGACCGAAATGATGCAGGAGGTTGTGCAGAGCGGCACCGGCCGCAAAGCCCGGATCGACCGTCCGGTCGCCGGCAAGACCGGTACGACGCAGAGCGGATACTCAGGCGTGAGTTCCAACCGCGACGTCTGGTTCGTCGGCTACACGCCGGAACTGACCGCTGCCGTCTGGATGGGCTATGACGACCCTGACCGTCAGCATCTGCTGAAGAACAGCAGTCCGCTGGCCGCTGCCTTCTGGGGCAAGGTGATGGAGAAGGTCGTTCAGAACTATCCGGCCAAGTCGTTCCCGAAGCCTGACAATCTCAAGCTTCCTTCCCCGTCGCCGACGGAGAACCCGAACGAGCCGGTAACCGGACTTTCCGCTTCCTATGACGCTTCGACCGGTACCGTCAATCTTGCCTGGCAGCCGGTCGCGGCAGCAGGAGCTGAATACCGGATTTACCGGAAGGAGTCTTCGGAGTCCGATTTCACGCTCCTCCTGAGCACGATGACTCCGGGCGCCGGTGACCTCAGTGCCATGGCCGGTCTGACGTACGAATACTATGTAACAGCTTATTATTCGGACACCCAGACGGAGAGCGATCCGTCGAACAAGGTGACGGTGCTCGTGGAAGGCGCTTCGCCTTCACCGTCGGCTTCGCCTTCGGCCTCGCCGCCGCCTTCGGTTCCGCCGACCGACGACCAGAGCGGCGTTGTCCAGCCGGGCGGCGAGCAGGGCAATCCGGACGCGGGCGGAGAGAACGGAGGAGGCGAGAATACGCCTCCGGCCGTATCGGTTCCGCCGTCGCCGAGCCCTTCACCGTCGCCGAGTGCCGATGATCCGGCGGCTGCGCCCGCCGCAGAACCGGCCACTCCGGATAGCGGAGCGAAAGAAGGCCAGACCGGCCCTGCCAGCGGCCGGGGCAAAGGCCAGGGCAACGGACAAGGCAACGGCAATGGCCTTGGAGTCGAAGATGCCCAGCCGGTCGACGGACTGGGCGGCTGACGGGACGGCCCGGCGGCCCAATGCCGGCCTATCATTGAATCATCACGGGCTCCCGCTTGAAGCGGGGGCTCTTTTTTGTGCGGAATTGCAGGCTTTGTGAGTCCTCTGTAAATGTGGTAAGCTGTGGTTAACATGATGGAGAGGGTCATTCTATGAAACGTAAATTCGGAGATCGGGCCAATTGGCGCAGGATTACCCGCCGGGGGTTCGCCTGCCGGTATGTCGAGACCCGGGAATTCAGCGGTTACATTACCTTGTATACCATCTACGGACTGAAAGAGCCGCTGTGGAAGAGTTACGGGCGGCATACATACCGCATTGCGGACAAAGGGTACTCCTGGCTGCAGTATTTTCCCAAGGACAGCCATTATATCGTCACCGCCATGTTCGACGACCGCCAGAATATCGTGCAGTGGTATATCGATACCTGCAAGGTGCAGGGCGTCACCGATCAGGGGGTGCCGTGGTTCGACGATCTTTATCTGGACGTGGTCGTCTTATGGAACGGCGAGGTCTTTCTTCTGGATGAAGATGAATTGGAAGAGGCGCTGGAGCGGGGCGATATCTCGGACAGCGACTATAATCTGGCCTGGAAGACGGCACGTTCGCTGCTTCACAGCATTGATGCGCATGTTTTTCCTTATTTCACCCTCTCGCTGAAGCATCGGGCCGAGCTGTTCTCGCACGGGGAATTTAGGAGGAAGCCGCAATGATGGGGAATATGGGCGGTTCTTCACCGATCCGGATGATTGACAGCCGTCGTCGACGTCGCCGCCGGGCTCCCGGTGCCAAGAGAGCGCTAACTGCCGTGCTCGCCATGGTCGCCGTCTCCGGAATTGCCTGGTGCATCTGGCTGCTGGTAACGATCAACAGCGCATCCACGAGCGAACCGTTGCAGAAGGCCGACGCGGGAATTGTGCTGGGAATGGCCATGTGGGGTGATGAACCGAGTCCCGGGCTGAAGGAACGGCTGGACAAAGGGCTTGAATTATACCGGAACGGTACGGTCCGCCATTTGATCGTAAGCGGCGGACTGGACAAGCCCGGACTTCCCTATACAGAGGCAGAGGGCATGAAGAATTACCTCGTTGCCGCCGGTGTACCGGAAAGCGCTGTCCTGCTGGAGAACCGGGCGACCTCCACCTATGAGAATCTGAAATTCAGCCGGGCGGTCATGAAGGCTCAAGGCTGGGAATCGGCCGTGATTGTCACGCATACCTTCCATGGCGCCCGCGCCCTGGAGATGGCGGAAGAGCTGGGATACCGGCAGCCGGAGCTGGCGCTGACGGATTCCAAGGTCATGTCGATGTGGAAATACAAGAGCCGTGAAATTCTCGCTTTTACCAAATGGAAGCTTCAGGACTGGTTCTAGGCGGCGGTCCGTTTCGGGGGAAAATGGGTAATCTGCTAATAAGCATTGCCTTGGGGGAATAGACTGATATGGAACAATCAGCCCTTCTAAGGTGATGAGGTGAATTCATGAACGTACGCGGCGCGGCAGCGGCGGACGGGCGGGAGGAAGGCAGACCGTCCCGGCAGATCAATATTGTTCTACGAAATTCGGATACGCCGCCGGGCGGCGGCTCCTCGGCCACCAGCGAACCGGCCAAGCCGAAGACGGCTGTCCGGGGAAGCCTGTTCCAGGAGATCAGCGGAGAGCTTGACGCTCTCGTAGGTCTGGACAACATTAAAGAGCTGGTATTTGAGATTTACGCGCTGCTGCAGATCGCCCAGATGCGCTCCCAGGCAGGGCTGACGAGCGGCGGGCAGGCGTATCATATGATCTTCAAAGGCAATCCCGGAACCGGCAAGACGACGGTGGCGCGGATTGTCGCCAAGCTGCTTCAGCGTATGGGCGTGCTGGCGAAAGGCCATCTGATCGAGGTGGAGCGTGCGGATCTCGTCGGCGAATATATCGGCCACACCGCTCAGAAGACGCGCGATCTGGTCAAGAAGGCGCTCGGCGGCATTCTCTTTATAGACGAGGCCTACAGCCTGGCCCGGGGCGGAGAGAAGGATTTCGGCAAGGAAGCGATTGATACGCTGGTTAAGTCGATGGAGGATCACCGCAGCCAGTTCGTGCTGATTCTGGCCGGCTATTCCGGCGAGATCGATTATTTTTTGCTGAGCAATCCCGGACTGCCTTCCCGGTTTCCGATTCAGGTCGAATTCCCGGACTATACCATCGACCAGCTGGTACAGATCGCGGAGCTCATGGCTAAGGAGCGGGATTATTTGCTCATGCCCCAGGCCATACTCAAATTGAAGCAGCAGCTGATGACCGAGCGGGAGGAGAGTCTTCATGCGTTCAGCAATGCCAGATACGTCCGCAATGCCATCGAGAAAGCAATCCGGTCTCAAGCGGTCCGGCTGCTGGGACAGTACGAGCAGGGGAATCCGGGCAAGCAGGAACTGATGAGCCTTCGGGCGGAAGATTTTAAATCGTAGCAAGTCCTTGGGTCATGCGGCGCGCTCTGCGCGCCGGACTTCGGGGGCGGAGGAGGAATAACCGATGGCGATTACGACCCACGAGACGGACACCGATATTCAGGACCGGGCAATCCTGGTCAGCCTGGTAACTGATGAGATCAAACGGACGGGACTGGACCCTGAATATTCGCTTCAGGAGCTGGTTCAGCTTGCCGAGACGGCAGGCGTCGAAGTGCTGGATGTGCTGAGGCAGAACAAGGAAACACCGGATTCCAGATGGTTCATCGGCAAAGGCAAGGTGGAAGAGGTGCGGATGGCTGCCGAAGCGCTGGGCGCGAATACCGCGATCTTCGACCAAGAGCTCTCCGGGGCGCAGGTCCGCAACCTGGAAGAGGCGCTGGATTTGAAGATTATTGACCGGACCCAGCTCATTCTGGACATTTTTGCCGGACGGGCCAAGACGCGGGAAGGCATCATCCAGGTAGAGCTTGCGCAGCTCTCCTATCTGCTGCCCCGTCTGTCGGGACACGGCAAGAATCTGTCCCGGCTGGGCGGCGGCATCGGGACGCGGGGACCGGGTGAGAGCAAGCTCGAGACCGACCGGCGGCATATCCGCGACCGGATCGGAGAGCTGAAACGGCAGCTTGACGAAGTGGTCAAGACGCGCACGCTTCACCGCGAACGCCGGCGCAAGAGCGGGGCCGTGCAGGTCGCGCTCGTAGGCTATACCAACGCCGGCAAATCAACGCTGCTGAAGCAGCTCACCGATGCCGACGTATATATCGAGAACCAGCTGTTCGCGACGCTGGACCCGACTTCCCGGGCCTTTGAACTCCCGGGCGGCAAGGAAGTGGTGCTGACCGATACGGTCGGTTTTATTCAGAACCTGCCCCATGAAGTTGTGGCGGCCTTCCGGGCAACGCTGGAAGAGGTGAACGAAGCCAGTCTGGTGCTTCATGTCGTTGACGCTTCCTCTCCGAACCGCGAAGAGCAAATGGAAGTCGTACAACGTATTCTCGGGGAACTCGGAGCTGCCGGGAAACCGCAAATTGTTTTATTTAACAAGATCGATATCTGCAGTCCGGAGCAGCGGGAAATGCTGCCGTCCGGACCGGGATATCTCAAGATCAGCGCCTTCAGTCCGGACGATCTCGCCCGGGTGGCGGAAGCGGTGCAGGACGAGCTGTCCGGCGAGACGCTGACCTTCCGCATTCCCGGCAACCGCGGCGATTTGTCGTCCCTGCTGTACCGGGTAGGCGATGTGCTGGATCAGACCTTTGACGGCAGCGATATTCTCTATCATGTCCGGCTGAATAAGGATGATTATGAGAAATGGGGCTATCAGCTGGCAGAGTACGTAGATGAGTCGGCCGAACAACCGGCTGAGGAGTCCTAGATGCTTGAAGCATAACCGGCGGGTATCGCCGGGCAGCCATATGAAGCGGCAGCTTGCTGCCGCTTTCTGTTATGAGAATGGGATGTACAGGTTAGGAGAGAAGAAGAAGATGTCAGTCTTTGCAGAGGATCTTTTACAAGCCGCGGAAGCTGCGGAACAGGTTATCGGGGAAGCGGTCCGCAAGCTGGAGCGGACGGTGGACCGCAACCAGTGGAAAGTGATCGAAGCGTTCCAGCGCCACCAAGTCAGCGATTTTCATTTTGCCGGTTCTACCGGATATGCATACAATGACCGGGGCAGAGAGGTGCTGGAAGCGGTCTATGCCGATGTGTTCGGAGCCGAGGCTGCGCTGGTGCGCCCGCATTTTGCCTCCGGGACCCATACGATTGCGACGGCGCTCTTCGGCGTGCTTCGTCCGGGAGACGAGCTGCTCTATATCACGGGCCGTCCTTATGATACGCTGCATAAAGTAATCGGGCATGCGGGCGACGGGACCGGCTCCTTGGCGGATTTCGGCATTGGCTACCGCGAGGTGGCCCTTCTGCCGGACGGCAGCGTAGACTGGGCGGGTGTGGAGCAGGCCGTGAATGAACGGACGCGTGTCGTCGGCATTCAGCGCTCTCGCGGGTATGACTGGCGCTCATCCTTCACCGTGGCGGAGATCGGCGAGATGGCGGCACGCATCCGAAGCCTGAGCCGCAGCGCGGTAGTGTTCGTCGACAACTGCTACGGCGAATTCTGCGAAGAGCTTGAGCCGACACAGGTCGGCGCCGACCTGATGGCCGGATCGCTCATCAAGAATCCCGGCGGCGGAATCGCCGAGACTGGAGGCTACATTGCCGGCCGCCGGGATCTGGTGGAACGGGCCGCCTACCGTCTGACGGCGCCTGGAATCGGCGGCGAAGTCGGGGCGATGCTGGGGACGACCCGCGGCATTTATCAAGGCTTGTTCATGGCGCCCCATATTGTGGGACAAGCGCTCAAGGGCAGCCTGTTCGCCGCGGCCGTATTTGAGCAGTGCGGGTTCGAGACGAAGCCCTCCTGGCGGGATCCGCGAACCGATCTCATTCAGGCGATCCGGTTCCATGAACCGGAGCATCTGATTGCTTTTGTCCAAGGGATTCAGAATGCCGCGGCCGTGGACAGCCATGTCGTTCCGGAACCGTGGGATATGCCGGGGTATGAGCATCCTGTAATCATGGCCGCCGGTACGTTTATTCAGGGCGGAAGCCTGGAATTGTCTGCCGATGCGCCCATCCGTGAGCCTTACATTGCCTATATGCAGGGAGGGCTTACTTATTCCCATGTAAAATTCGGAGTAATGAAAGCTCTGCAAATGATGCGGAATCGTAAATTATTGTGAGTAAATCTCACACGCCATTGACACGCCATATAAGGAAATGTACAATGATAACCAGATAAAAGATCATTGGAAGGTTGGATGAGTCATGGGCGATGAAATCCGCAGAAATATGGCCTTATTCCCGATAGGCATAGTTATGAAGCTAACCGATCTGTCCGCTCGCCAGATCCGTTACTACGAGCAGCACAATCTGATTGTTCCGGCGCGAACGTCGGGGAATCAGCGCCTGTTCTCCTTCAACGATGTGGAGCGGCTCCTGGAGATCAAGGCCCTGATCGAGAAGGGGGTCAATATCGCCGGCATCAAGCAGGTTATGAATCCCGTATCGAAGGAATCCGAAGAAGCGACGGTCATTACCCCGGATACGGAGGTAAGGCGCAGGGAATTGTCCGATTCCCAGCTGCACCGTCTGCTGAAGCAAGAATTGGTCTCCGGGAAGAGACCGGGGCAGGTCTCGCTTATTCAGGGAGAACTGTCCAGGTTTTTCAATAAATAATATATAGAGTTGAAAGGGAGAGGTATCGTGAGCTACAGCAAAGAGGATATTATGCGTATTGCCAAGGAAGAGAATGTCCGTTTTATCCGTCTTCAGTTCACCGACTTGCTCGGAACGATCAAGAATGTGGAAATTCCGGTCAGCCAATTGGAGAAAGCGCTTGACAACAAGATGATGTTCGACGGCTCTTCCATTGAAGGCTATGTGCGGATCGAGGAATCGGATATGTACCTGTATCCGGATCTCAGCACATGGGTCATATTCCCTTGGGTAACCGACAGCAAGGTCGCCCGTCTGATCTGCGACATCTACATGCCGGACGGCACGCCGTTCGCCGGCGACCCGCGCGGTATTCTCAAGCGCTGTCTGAAGGAAGCCGAAGAAATAGGCTTCACATCGATGAACGTCGGACCGGAACCGGAATTCTTCCTGTTCAAGACCGATGAGAAAGGCAACCCGACTACAGAATTGAACGACCAGGGCGGTTACTTCGATCTGGCGCCGATGGACCTTGGCGAGAACTGCCGCCGCGAAATCGTTCTGACCTTGGAGAAAATGGGCTTTGAAATCGAAGCTTCCCACCATGAAGTGGCTCCGGGCCAGCATGAAATCGACTTCAAATATGCCGACGCCATCAAGGCGGCCGACCAGATTCAGACCTTCAAGCTGGTCGTGAAGACGGTAGCCCGTCAGCACGGCCTCCATGCCACGTTTATGCCCAAGCCTTTATTTGGCATGAACGGCTCCGGCATGCACTGCCATCAGTCGCTGTTCAACGGCGGCATCAACACCTTCTACGACGAGAGCGACGAGCTCGGCCTGAGCGAGACCGCTCGTTATTATATGGCCGGCATTCTGAAGCATGCGCGCGCTTTTGCCGCCATTACCAATCCGACCGTCAACTCGTACAAGCGTCTTGTGCCGGGTTACGAAGCGCCTTGCTACGTGGCTTGGTCCGCGAGCAACCGCAGTCCGATGATCCGCATTCCGGCTTCCCGCGGTCTTAGCACACGCGTCGAAGTCCGCAACCCGGACCCGGCTGCGAATCCGTACCTGGCTCTGGCTGTGATGCTGAAGGCCGGTCTGGACGGCATCAAGCGTAAGCTGGAGCTTCCGGCTCCGATCGACCGGAACATCTACGTGATGTCGGAAGAAGAGCGGATCGAGGAAGGCATCCCGAGCCTCCCGGCCGACCTGAAGGATGCGCTCAACGAGCTGATCCGCAGCTCGGTCATCACGGAAGCGCTGGGCGAGCACGCTCTGGCTCATTTCTATGAACTGAAGGAAATCGAGTGGGATATCTATCGTACCCAGGTCCACGACTGGGAGCGCAATCAGTACATCACGCTGTACTAAGGAAGCGGGAGAAATCCCCGGGGCCGAATGGCTCCGGGGATTTTTTGCGTGCAGAGGGCTGCACCCTTTACCGGCTCTGGGCATATGGTGGATAGACGTTTACCCAGAGAGGATGGAGATTTCTGTATGCACAATGAGCTTCTGCAGTCCCCGGATTTGA
The DNA here is from genome assembly GCF_008710135.1 of Paenibacillus spiritus. Taxonomy (GTDB): domain Bacteria; phylum Bacillota; class Bacilli; order Paenibacillales; family Paenibacillaceae; genus Paenibacillus_AQ; species Paenibacillus_AQ glufosinatiresistens. The sequence continues at coordinate 330,833 of NZ_VYKK01000005.1, forward strand.
CCTTGGCCGCCGACTCCAATGTGACGCTGTATTACAAACGGGACGACCGGAATTATGTGACGGAGCTGTTCGGCAAAGAGTTCCCGGCTATCGTCAACGGCTTCTTCAGTATTCACCTGGACAAAGGTTTTGTGGTTCAGCCGCATTGGCATCCGAGCGTGAATGAGATGGTCTATGTAATCTGCGGAGAAGTCAAGACCACGGTCTTTAATCCGTTCACTCAGCACCGCATGACCTACTGTCTCAGACCTGGCCAGGTTGCGGTGTTCCCCAAGGGGTGGTTCCACTGGATTGTCGGAGTTGGGGAGCACTCGCATTTCCTGACGATCTTCGACCGGCCGACGGCTGATGTGGTTCTCGGTTCCGATTTCCTCCGCTGTACGCCGCCGGAGATCATGAATATGGCTTACTGCATCGATCCGGCAAAATATGCAGAAGCGGTATCCCCGATTACGGAATCGGTGATTCTGGGCCCGCCGCTGTGCTGCGATCCTTCCGCCGCCCAAGGCGCCTGGCCGGCAGCCCACTATCCCCAGTCCTATCCGCAGACCGGAGCCTGGGGATACGGTTATGGCCCGGGTCAAGGAGTTCCGCAGCACCACGCAGGGGCGGGATATTCAGGGGCCGGATACCCCGGCATTGGTAACGGAATGATGCCCATGATGCCGGGTGCTGGAGTCTGACTTGCCTATACCGGCAAGCATGAACGTTAACATGCAGAGAGGCAGGCCGCGGATAAGGTTCCGCGGGCCTGCCTCTTGCCGTGAAGAAGGGGACACCCTGATACAAGTACGATACTTTTAAGAAGATGATGGTCCGCCTCTACCGGGATTCGGTGAATCCGAAGGCGGGGTTGAAGGGGGATCATTGACATACGGCCGCAGGTAGGAAGCATTCTGTGAATGTCGAATCTCCTGATTCTTCGAGTAATTATACAAGTCCAGCGCTTCAATGGCTCTCTTCATCAGTTTAATCAGCAGAACGAGCAGATAAAGGCCAATGACAATAAATACAAGCCAGATCAGAAAAAACAGAACGCCCAATGCACCGGAACCTCCCCCATAGCTAATGGTCTGTGTCGTTGTCATTCTTGTCGTACGCTCCCTTCCGGAAATAGCCGAAATGCTGGCTCCTTATAAGGAGAACGGCCGGCTGTAACGGTATATACGTTCCGGGAACCAAAAGGAAACAAAGGAATGGAAAAATAAAGAAGCCTTCCTTAAGACAGGAAGGCTCCGGATAGACAAACGGCAGGATTCAGTGAATATCCCGGAACAGACCGATGACTTTACCCAAGATGCTGACCCGGTTCAGACGCAGCGGTTCGTACGCGGGGTTCTCGGGCTGAAGGCGGATATGGTCGCGTTCCTTATAGAAGGTCTTGACCGTTGCTTCATCTTCTTCGGTCATCGCAACGACAATATCGCCGTTGTCGGCAGTCTGCTGCTGACGGACGATGACGTAGTCGCCGTTCATAATGCCCGCTTCAATCATGCTGTCGCCGGCTACAGAGAGCATGAATACTTTGTTCTCTCCAATAAAATGGGTCGGAAGCGGGAAATAGTCTTCAATATTCTCCGTTGCGGTAATCGGCAGACCGGCGGTGACTTTGCCTACGACAGGGACACGGGCAACCGTATGGGCGAACTGATGCGAGTTCTCGGACTCTTCCTGGCCCAGCAGCTCGATGGCACGGGGCTTCGTAGGGTCGCGGCGGATCAGGCCCTTCTTCTCCAGGCGGTCCAAATGGCCGTGAACGGTGGAACTGGAGGCCAAGCCGACGGCTTCGCCAATTTCTCGGACGGAAGGCGGATAGCCCTTGCTGCGGACTTCGTTGCGTATGAATTCCAGAATCGCCAGTTGGCGGCTCGAAATCTTGGACATTGGAATCATCCCCATCTAGTAATGTATGGGAAAATTATAGCATAGAACCTCCGTTCGCACAAACATAAGTTCTAAAGAAACGACAGTTTTTGCGGGAACAATTGTTCGAAAAACCTGTTGAACAAAACACATGTTCGTGTTATATTGTTTTTGCGAGTAAGAACAAGTGTTTGGAGGTCGATATCCATGTTGAAATACAGTACATATCGGAGCATTTATGAAGAGAAGCCCGCAGCGCCTTCCGAGCTGCACAGAGGCATCATTGACTATACATCCGGAACGCTGACCGTGTCCCGCAGGCTGTTCAACCGTGAGAACCTGATCAGCTTGATGATTGTTCTGCTCCTCACGGTATCGGGATTTACGGTAGTCGGCAGTGTGTTCGCCAATTCGGTCTCGTCGCTTGCCCCCGAGAAGCGCATTGTGGTCTCCTATGGCGATACGCTCTGGGAGATCGCGAGAGAACATAAGCCTGAAGCCATGCGAACGGTAGTCTATGTAGAAGCCATTAAAGATCTCAACGGATTGGAGGACGGCAGCATCCAGGCCGGCGATATTCTGTCGCTGCCCCGGATGGAATAATCCGGGCGCTTCAGCGAATTTATATCTCCCTTGTTCCTTCGAAGAGCTTCTCAGGGCGCCGCCTTGACAAGCTCTTTTTCTCATGGCACAGTTAGAATGTCATGGCTGCGGACAGGTGCCCGCAGTCTTGAACCGTATAGGGGAGGAAAGTGAATTGGACATAGATGAACTGGTGGCCCGCATCAATGAGCTGGCCCGCAAGCAGAAGGATACCGGACTGACGGAAGATGAACTGGCGGAACGAAGCCGGCTGCGCGAGATCTATCTCGGCAACATCCGGCGCAATTTCCGCGCGCAGCTGGAATCGATCGAGATTGTGGACGAAGACAACGGCAAGGACGGTCCGGGCCAGACCCGCTGAGCCCGGCCGTTTTTTTCATAAGAAGCATTGAATTTATTCTAGGGGGAAGCTGCATGGCCCGCTCATGGGAAAGAATGGTACAACGCAATCAGAAACAACTGAATGCCCGCCGCAAAAAAGAAGGAAAAGGAGCTTCCGCTTCCGTTTCGGCTGCGGGGAAGGCCGATATTTATCGGGGACGCAATATTATTTTCCCGACATTGCTGTTTGTCCTGGGGCTTCTGTATGCCTTCGTCGGACTCGTCGGAACGCCGGAGGGCGTGAACTCCGCTTGGAACTGGATCGGCATCGCTCTGTATATGCTGCTGGCCGCGCTCATCTTCTTCCGTCGTCCTTACCTCAAGATCGAGCGCTCGCGGCTCTCGACCTTCAAGTTCAACCGGGAGCGTATTCTGGCCGCCGGAGACATCGGGAAGATTGTAGTGTCCCGCGGGACAGTTACGATTGTGCCGAAGTCCAAACGCGGCAAGTGGGTGTTCGCCCGGCTGACGAACCGGTATGATATCGAAGCGATGTCGAAGGGCGTAGAGGCGTTCGCCGCACAGCACAAAATCACGCTGGTTCGCGAATAGGCGGGACAACAGAAGGGAAAAGGGGAGAAGAGGATGTCAGTAGCTGCCGTATTGTTTGATCTGGATGACACCCTGCTCTGGGACGAGCGCAGTGTGGAAGAAGCCTTCCATTACGCCTGTCTGGGGGCAGGCGGCGAGGTGGACCCGGAGGAGCTGGAAGCAGCCGTACGAAGGGAAGCCCGCAGTCTGTATGAATCGTATGAGACGTTTCCTTTTACGCAGATGATCGGCATCAATCCGTTCGAAGCATTGTGGGCGAACTTCACGGCCGGCGAACAGCCGGAGTTCCGGAAGCTGGAACAGCTTGCGCCGGCCTACCGGACCGAATCGTGGCGCAGAGGCCTCGCCTCGCTTGGCATCGAAGACGAAACGCTTGCCGCAGAGCTGGCGGCCCGCTTCGCGGCGGAACGAAGAAGCCGTCCCTACATCTATGAAGAAACGCTGGCCGTCCTGAACGAATTGAAAGGCAAGGTGAAGCTTCTGCTGCTGACCAACGGATGTCCGGCACTGCAGCGGGAGAAGCTTGACGGGGTGCCGGAGCTGGTCTCCTTCTTCGACCATATCGTGGTCTCCGGTTCCTTCGGGAGAGGCAAGCCGGATGTGTCGATCTTCAAGCATGCCATGGAACTGCTGTCGATCCGGCCTGAAGAGGGCCTGATGGTAGGCGATAAGCTGACGACCGATATCAAAGGCGGTCTGGCTGCGGGATTGACCACAGTCTGGATCAACCGTACCGGCAAGCCGTCCGATCCGGACATTGTCCCCCATTATGAAATTCAGTCGCTGACCCAGCTTCTGCCTATGGTCGATGCTACATAGAAATAAGCTAAGCCGGTCCCCGTTCGGGGGCCGGTTTTTTCGCAAGAGGAAGGAGAAGGCCTTCACGGCGATCGAGACTTTCCGAATTCCCTTTATTCTGCTAAACTTACTCTAATGTTTTTTCGGGGGGATCACACAATTGGCGAAACCGACTTTGGCTGAAGCGCTGAGGCAGCGCATCTTGATTCTTGACGGAGCAATGGGCACTATGATTCAGCATGTGCCGCTTGCCGGAAGTGATTTTGGCGGAGATGATCTGGAAGGCTGCAATGAAATGCTGGTCCTGACCCGGCCGGATGTCATTCAAGACATTCACGAGCAATATCTGGAGGCCGGCGCCGACCTGATCGAGACGAATACCTTCGGGGCGACTTCGGTCGTTCTGGCGGAATACGATATTCCGGAACGCGCGCGTGAGATTAACCTGGCCGCTGCAGCGCTCGCCAGAGCGGCGGCGGACCGTTACGACACGGCCGATAAGCCCCGGTACGTTATCGGAGCCATGGGGCCGACGACCAAGACGCTCTCGGTAACCGGAGGAGTAACCTTTGACGAACTGGTGGAGAGCTACAGGGAACAGGCTGAGGCTCTGATAGAAGGCGGTGTGGATGCGCTGCTGCTGGAGACGTCGCAGGATACCTTGAACGTCAAGGCGGGGAGCATCGGGATTGCGCGGGCGATGGAACAGGCAGGCTCAACGCTGCCGCTGATGATTTCGGGAACGATCGAACCGATGGGGACGACCCTGGCCGGACAGAATATCGAAGCGTTCTATATTTCGCTGGAGCATCTGAAGCCGGTGTCGGTCGGACTGAACTGTGCGACAGGCCCGGAATTTATGCGCGACCACATCCGTTCGCTGGCCGCGATTTCTTCGGCTGCCGTCAGCTGCTATCCGAATGCCGGCCTGCCCGACGAGAACGGAAATTATCATGAATCGCCGGACTCTCTGGCCCGCAAGCTGGCCGGTTTTGCAGAGAAGGGGTGGCTGAATATTGCCGGCGGCTGCTGCGGCACAACGCCGGATCATATCCGGGCCATCGCCAAAGAGATGGCCGCGTACCCGCCGCGCCCGCTGGACGGAAGTCATCCGCCTGCTCTGTCGGGGATCGACCCGGTGTACGTGGAACAGGAGAACCGGCCGTACATGGTGGGCGAACGGACGAATGTTCTGGGCTCCCGCAAGTTCAAACGGCTGATTGTGGAAGGCAAATATGAGGAAGCTTCGGAGATCGCCAGAGCGCAGGTCAAAGGCGGAGCCCAGGTCGTCGATATCTGTGTGCAGGACCCGGACCGGGATGAAGCGGAGGATATGAAGAAATTCCTCGAACTCGTCGTCAAGAAGGTCAAAGTTCCGCTGATGATCGACACGACGGATGCGGCGGTGATCGACCTGGCCCTTCAGTACAGCCAGGGCAAAGCAATTATTAACTCCATTAATCTTGAGGACGGCGAGGAGAAATTTGAACGTGTCGTTCCGCTGCTCCACAAGTACGGCGGAGCGGTGGTCGTCGGTACAATCGACGAAACCGGACAAGCGATCAAGGCGGAGGACAAGCTGGCGGTTGCCCGCCGCTCGTACGACCTGCTGGTAGGCCGTTACGGCCTTCAGCCGGAGGATCTGATCTTCGATACGCTGGTGTTCCCCGTCGGAACGGGAGACGAGCAGTATATCGGTTCGGCCAAGGAGACCATTGACGGCATCCGCCTCATCAAAGAGGCTCTGCCGGGTGTCCACACCATTCTGGGCATCAGCAATGTCTCGTTCGGTCTGCCGGAGGCGGGCCGGGAAGTGCTGAACTCTGTTTTTCTGTATGAATGTACGAAGGCGGGACTGGATTATGCCATCGTCAATACGGAGAAGGTGGAGCGCTATGCTTCCATACCTGAAGAGGAACGGCGCCTGGCGGAAGAGCTGATCTACCGGACGAACGACGAGACGTTGGCCGCTTTTGTCGCTGCCTTCCGGGAGAAGAAGGTCGTCAAGCAGGAGAAGCTGTCCACACTGACGCTGGAAGAGCGGCTGGCTTCGTATGTCGTGGAAGGAACGAAGGAAGGGCTGATCCCCGATCTGAACGAGGCTCTGTCCAAGTACACGCCGCTCGATATCATCAATGGCCCTCTGATGGAGGGAATGACCGAAGTCGGACGGCTGTTCAACAACAATGAGCTGATTGTCGCCGAGGTGCTGCAGAGCGCCGAGGTGATGAAGGCGTCGGTCGCCCATCTGGAGCCGTTCATGGAGAAGAACGAGACATCGGTCAAGGGACGGGTTCTGCTCGCAACGGTGAAGGGGGACGTCCATGATATCGGCAAAAACCTGGTCGAAATCATCCTTTCGAACAATGGTTACCAGATCATCAATCTGGGTATAAAAGTACCACCGGAAAGCATCATTGAAGCATACCGGCGGGAAAAGGCCGATATCATCGGCCTCTCCGGCCTGCTGGTCAAATCGGCCCAGCAGATGGTTACGACCGCCCAGGACCTGCGGAATGCGGGCATAGGCGCTCCGATTATGGTCGGCGGCGCAGCCCTGACCCGGAAGTTCACGCGGACGCGGATTGCCCCCGAGTACGAGGGCATGGTGCTGTACGCCAAGGACGCCATGGACGGTCTTGCGCTGGCCAACCGGCTGATGAATCCGCAGGAGCGGGAGCGGATGGTCGAGGATATGAAAGCGGAGGCGGAAGCCGCCGCAGCCGCGCCGGCCAAGCCGGAGCTTCCGCCGCTTACGCGGGCGGTGCGCTCCTCCATATCGAAGAAGGCGCCGGTCTACTTGCCGCCGGACTTGGACCGTCATGTACTGAGAAATTATCCTCTGGGACATATTATCCCTTATATCAATATGCAGATGCTTCTTGGACACCACCTTGGCCTCAAGGGATCGGCGGAGGCGCTGCTCGCAGCGGGAGACCCGCGTGCGACCGAACTGAAGGCGACGGTGGATGAATTGCTCCGGGAAGCGATGGACGACAGAACGATCTCGCCACAGGCCATGTACCGGTTCTTCCCAGCCCAGTCCGACGGGGACCGTATCCTTGTCTACAACCCGGAAGATCCAAGCGAAATTCTTCATGCCTTTACGTTCCCCCGTCAGAGGGTGGAACCGTATCTGTGCCTGGCGGATTTCCTGAAGCCGGTAGACAGCGGCGTCATGGATTACGTCGGATTCCTGGTGGTGACCGCGGGCCACGGCGTGCGGGAACGTTCCGAGGCGCTAAAGGAGAACGGCGATTACCTGCGTTCGCACGCCATTCAGGCGCTGGCGCTTGAAGTGGCCGAAGGATTGGCCGAACGTGTGCACCATATGATGAGAGATACCTGGGGCTTCCCGGACCCTGCCGATATGACCATGAAGCAGCGCCACGGCGCGCGCTATCAGGGCATCCGGGTATCCTTCGGCTATCCGGCTTGTCCGGATCTGGAGGATCAGGAGCCGCTGTTCAAGCTGATGAAGCCGGAGGACATCGGGGTTCATCTGACCGACGGGTTCATGATGGAGCCCGAGGCTTCGGTATCGGCGATGGTGTTCGCTCACCCGGAAGCCCAATATTTCAACGTGGACAAGGCTTGATGAACGGGAGTCCCGGCCGCCGCTTCAGCAGCGGCCGAAGCAGCGGGCGGCCTTAAGGACCCGCAGATTATGCATCGGATGACAGGAACCTCCCGGTCGCGGGAGGTTCTGTCGTTCTGCAAGCAAATAATGCTTAAGAGAAAGGAGGTGGAGGAACGATGGAAGTGTATTTTCTGGGAACCAATGCAGGGGTTCCAAGCATTCAGCGCAACGTGACGTCCATTGCTCTGCGGCTGTTCGAGGAGCGGCGTACTTTTTGGATGTTCGACTGCGGCGAAGGCACGCAGCATCAGGTGCTGAAGTCGCCGCTTCGCCTGGGGAAGCTGGAGAGAATCTTTGTCACCCATCTGCACGGAGATCATATCTTCGGACTTCCGGGGCTGCTGTCGAGCAGGGCTTATCAGGGAGGGACAGCGCCGCTTACGGTGTACGGTCCTCCGGGATTGAAGGCGTTCCTTGAGGTGTCGCTGAATATCAGCCAATCCCGTGTTCCCTATAAGCTCGATATCGTAGAGCATACCGGCGGATTGATCTTCGAAGATGAGGGATTTAAAGTGGAAGCTTCGCTCTTGGACCACCGGATTGACAGCTATGGCTACCGGATTACCGAGAAGGACCGGCCCGGCAGCTTGAATACCGAGCGGCTCCGCGAATGGGGACTGAAGCCCGGCCCGGCATACGGACGGCTGAAGAAGGGGCTGGATGTGACGACCGAGGACGGAAGGGTGATCGCCAGCAAGGATGTGGTCAGCGAGCCCAAGCCGGGACGAGTGGTAACGATACTGGGAGACACGCGCCCGTGCCCGGCCATTGTGCCGCTGTCGCGCGGAGCGGATCTTCTGGTCCATGAAGCCACGTTCGCCAGCGATCTGGCCGACCTGGCGCATGATTACCATCACAGCACGACGATTCAGGCGGCGGAAGCGGCGAGGGAGGCAGGCGCCGGCGAACTGGTGCTGACTCATTTCAGTTCGCGGTACAGCGTGCTTGACGACCTCCTGCCGCTGCTGGACGAGGCGCGGACGGTATTCCCGGACACGCTGCTGGCCGAGGAGTTCCGGCTCTTCCCGGTGGTGCGGCGGGCGGATAAGCCGGCGGGGAAATGACCGGGTAGGGATAAATTATTTTCCGGGAAACCGCAGGAATTGACAGGTCTGTCGCTTGCTGAACCGTCTTGTCGGAAGCGCGCGAAGGAAGAATGATGAGAAGAATGAGCCGGATTCTCATTTAACGGGTTGTAATATTAATAACATGAAATGAATGAACAGCAGCAGGAAAGGGGCCATCCCTTATGAAGAACAAGGAACAGGACCAATTGGCGCCTGTCCGCGGGTTATTAATTGATCTGGACGGAACGCTCTATCAAGGCGGGACGATAATCGCCGGTGCGGATGCTCTGATACGGAAGCTTCGGAGGGCCGGCATTCCTTTCTTATTCGTGACGAACAATTCTTCCCGGACCCCGGAGGATGTAGCCGTCCATCTGCGCGAAATGGGGATTGAAGCGCAGGCGGAGGAGGTCTGCACTTCATCGCAGGCGGCTGCGCGGTATATCTCAGAGGAATCCCCGGGTGCCAGAGTGGCGATACTGGGAGAAGAAGGACTGCGGTCCGCCTGCAAGGAAGCAGGGCTTGAAATAACCGAGGATGAGCCCCAGTATGTCGTTCAGGGGATTGACCGTTCCTTTACATACGAATCGTTGGCCAGAGCCTCCCGGTGGATCCAAGCCGGTGCAGGCTTCATACTGACCAACCCGGATCTGATGCTTCCCACCGACGGCGGAATCATGCCCGGAGCGGGTACGCTTGGAGCGGCGATCGAAGCGGCCAGCGGCGTGAAGCCGGTGGTCATCGGCAAGCCGAATCGGCCGCTTGTCGCCTATGCCGCCGAAAGACTCGGCATCCGGCCGGAAGAAGGGGTTATGGTCGGCGACAACCTGCGGACGGATATAGCCGCAGGCGTTCATGCGGGCTGTACCTCGATTCTGGTGCTGACGGGCATAACGAACAGCAGCAATCTGGAACGGTATCAGGAAGAAGCGGGCGTAAAGCCCGATTATATTTGCAGCGACCTGGAAGAACTGGCTGTACTGCTGAACCTGTGAATCTGCACGAGCCTTTTATCCGGAGGACAACAATCGAAGTAAGCAATCAGAGACAAAGGGGAAGATACGACCATGCCCGAACTGCCGGAAATGGAGAACTACCGAAGACTGCTGTCGCAGCATATTCTGAACAAGCCGATTACGGAAGTCATCGTCAACCGGGAGAAGAGTCTGAACGTCGAGGCGGATGTGCTGCGGCAGACGCTGCCGGGCGCGCGGATCATCTTCGTCGAAAGGCGCGGCAAGCACCTGCTGTTCCATCTGAGCGACGGACGGCGGCTCCTGCTGCATTTAATGCTTGGCGGCCTCCTGTTCTATGGAACCGAAGATCAGCGTCCGCTGCGGAGTACGCAGATCGAAATTGTCTTCGGCGAGAACCGGCTGTACATGATGGGACTCCGGCTCGGTTATCTGCACCTGCTGTCCGTCAAGGAGACGGAAGCGGCGCTGTCCAAGCTCGGACCCGAGCTGCTGGACCGGCGCATGAGCGCCGAACGCTTCAAGGAGAGAGTCCGGGGCAGAAGAGGAGCGCTGAAGACTATGTTCGTCAACCAAACGGTGTTTGCCGGTATCGGGAACTGCTATTCGGACGAGATCGCCTTTCAGGCAGGGCTTCGCCCGGATTCTCCGGTCCAGGGGCTGGGGGATGATGCGCTCGGGCGTCTATATGAGGCGGCGGGTACCGTCCTGCGGAATGCGACCGATATCGGAGGCTATATGGAGATGCCTTTTATGGAAGGCGATACGGTCACGGGCCGTTACAATGACCGCTGTCTGGTCTATGACAGAGGCGGCGAAGCCTGCTACCGGTGCGGCGGGACGATTCTGAAGGAGGAACTGTCGGGGCGCAAGGTGTTCTACTGTCCGGACTGTCAGCATGACCGCTGAGAAAGCCCTCACCCGGGAGGGTGTGGGGGCGCATGTCAGCACCCGCGGCGGCTATGCCGCCGCAGCCAGAAGAGCCTGGGAGAGCGGTGCGGGCGCTTATCAGTATTTTCCCAAGAATCCGAGGAGTCTGCGTCCCAAAGCTTTCGATTCTGCCGATGCGGCCCGCTGTGCCGTCTATGGTCTGGACAAAGGAATTCAATCCATCGCCCATACGCCGTACCCGACCAATCCGGCTGCCGGTCCGGCCGATTCGGTGCCGCGCCCGGTCATGACCGCCTCCATCCGCAACGATCTTGAAATCGCGGAGGCTTGCGGTTCGGCGGGCATCGTCGTGCATTTCGGGCATTTCAAGGGGAACGATCCGTTACAAGGCTATCAAAATATTATACAATGTATCAATGAGAGCCTGGACGGCTGGCGCGGGCGCTGCCGGCTGCTGCTGGAGAACCAGGCGGGCCAGGGAGGAACCGAAGGGGCGATGCTGGAAGAGCTCGTCAAGGTCCGCGAATTATGCCGGTATCCCGAGAAGGTGGGCTTCTGCTTCGATACCTGCCATGCGTATGCATCCGGGTTGTGGAATCCCGAGCGTACCGGGGAGCTGCTGGAGAAAGGCGACCGGCTCGGGTATTGGTCCGGACTGGCGGCTGTTCATTTGAACGACTCTGTGTACGGCTTCGGCTCGCGCAGGGATCGCCATGCCCGGATCGGAGAAGGCCAAATCGGAGCGGAAGCGCTGCGCGGCTTCCTGACGTCGCCGCCGGTCGTTGGAGCGATCGCGGTGCTGGAGACAGAGCCCGGACCGGACGGCACGCACCGGCAGGAGATCGGTCTCGTTCGTTCCTGGCGGACAGGAGACAGCCCGCATGATTAATATCTTCATGGATGATTACCGCCGGCCGCCGGCCGGGTTCGCGCTGGCCCGGACGACGGAGGAATGCCTGCTTATGCTGAGAGAATGCGAGGTCGGAATTCTGTCGCTGGATTATGATATGGGTCCTTCGGACCGTACGGGCGGCGATGTGGCGCGCAGTCTGGTGCTGGAAGGGCTGTATCCGAAGCGGATCTATCTCCATACCTCCAGTCTGGCTGGGCGCAAGGAGATGTTCGAAACGCTCTACCCCAATATTCCGGAAGGGACCCTTCTGCACAACGGTCCGCTGCCGGAGCCGAAGGAATGAGCCGGTTATGGTCCGTATGATCCGTATGAGCCGGGAAGAGGGTGACTATGTTGACGATCAGGGAGCTGGACGAGCAGGAGCTGCTTCAGAAGCTTGAGAATCCGGGAACACCGCTGGCGATTCTGGCCGTTTCTCCCTTCTGCGGGACTTGCCAAGTGGCGCTTCGCATGCTGGACATAGCGGGCCATCTGCTCCCGGAAGAAGTGGAACTGATCCGGGCGGATGTCAACCGGATGCCGGCCTTCGTGCAGAGCCTGAGGATATCCAGCGTTCCCGCACTGCTTGCCGTCCGGCAAGACCGGTCCGTTGCAGAGCCCGTCCTCTATGCCGTACAGTCGGTAGAGCATATCCTGGATTACATAAGGAGGGGAACCGCAACATGATAAGACTGGAGCATCTGACGCTTCGCCGGGAGGACAGTCTGATCCTGGACGATGTGTCGCTTGAGATCCAGCCGGGCGAGAACTGGGTAATTCTGGGGCGAAACGGCTCGGGCAAGACGACACTTCTGGAAATGATGACAGGCTACCTGTTCCCGAGCAGCGGCTCGGTTACTGTTCTGGGCCATACTTACGGGGAGGTGGACCTGCGCGAGGTGCGCAAGGAGATCGGTTATATTGGTCCCTCGCTGATGGAGAAGCTGACGCTGCGGGACCCCGTGTGGGAAGTGGTGGCGACCGGGGCTTTTGCCTATCTCCGATTCTATCAGCGCATCCCGCAGGAAGTGAAAGAGAAGGCGCTTGCTCTGCTGGAGGATATGAAGCTGGGACCGCTGGCGCACCATGCCTTCGGAAGCCTCTCCCAGGGCGAACGGAAAAAGGCGATGCTGGCCCGCTGCCTCATGGTCGATCCGAAGTTGCTGATAATGGATGAGCCCTGCGCCGGTCTGGATCTGTATGAACGGGAAAAAATGCTGGCGGAGGTGGATAAGCTCCGCCGCCGCGATACGGGCGTGGTCTATGTCACGCACCATGTCGAAGAGATCATGCCGCTCTTCACCCATGTCGCCCTGATTCATGGCGGCCGGCTGGCCGGAGCGGGCCCGAAGGAAGAAGTGCTGAACGAAGACATGCTGAACCGTGTCTACGATCTGCCGATTGCCCTGGAATGGGCCTACGGACGGCCCTGGATAAAAATGAAACCTGGAGGAATTCCCAGTTGAACGAGTTGGAGAGCAATGTGAAACAACAAGAGCAGGAACAAGGCGGAAATGCTGGGGCAGCGGCTGCGTCGCGATTCATCTGTACCGCGAACCACGGCTTTGCCCCCTATGCGCAGGAAGAGCTGCGGCGTCTGTTCGGAGCGGTCAAGAGTACGCCGCTGCTTCCCGCCGAGATCTTCCTGGCAACGCTGCCGCAGGAAGCAGGCGAGGTAGTAAGGACGCTTCAGGAGCAGCCGCCGATCTTCCTGCGCCATCTGATGCCGGTGCAGTTCCAGGATGAGCCTGCCCATGAGGCGCTGGAGCGTCTTGCCGTCTACCTGAACCGGCGGAGCGAGCTTGAAGGCCAGCGGGTGGCGCTGCAGGCGCGCCGTAGCGACGATGCGTTCTGGAAGGAGAGCCCCGGCGAGCTGCGGGAATGGCTTCAGGAGCGGCTCGCCGATCTGGGATGCGAGTTCACGGTGGATGAGCCGGAATGGACGATCTCGGTTTATGCCGGAGCCGCCGGGCTGTATGCCGGGGTATCGAGACCGGCGGATAATCTGTCGGACTGGAACGGCGGCGCCATTCGGTTCAAGCGCGAGGAAGGCCAGATTTCCCGGGCGAAATTCAAGCTGATGGAGGCCGAGAAGGAATTCGGCATCCCGTTCGGGCACTTTCGCAAGGCGTTGGATATCGGCGCGGCGCCCGGCGGCTGGACTTCTTTTCTGCTGGAACGGGGAATGCAGGTCACGGCGGTCGATCCGGCCCGGATGCATGAATCGCTGGAAGGTCATCCCGGCCTGAAAGTGCTGCGGAAGAATGCCGGCGAAGTCAAATTCCGGGAGAATGAATTCGACCTCTTGGTCTGCGATATGAGCTGGAGTCCGAAGCTGATGGCCAAGCTGGTCAGCGGCCTGCTCTACAGTCTGGCGCCGGGCGGGACGGCGGTTGTGACGGTCAAGCTGCTCTACAAGAAGCCGCTGGCGCTCATACGGGAGATCGCGGCGATCTTTGAAGGAGAGCGGATGCAGATCCAGCGGATCAAGCAGCTGTTCCACAATCGCGATGAAGTGACTATTCATATGATTAAATATTAATAGATTGAATTCATAGACGGACCGCATATCGTTGATTTCTCTCATGGACTTGCGGCGGACCGCGAAGTATACTGGTCCTCATATACGGGAAAGCATCCCTTCATTTCCGCCAAGGCGGAGAGAAGGGATGCTTTTTTTATGTGGAAAGAGAGGGGATGGGCGCGTGAAAGAGCAGACGTCCCTGCAGCCGGGCGACCGGCTGGGGGAGAGGTACCGGATCATCGGGAGGATCGGGCAAGGGGGAGCAGGTTATGTTTATCTGGCCGAAGACATGCGTCTGCCTGGAGCCCGGTGGGCTGTGAAGGAGATTGCAGACCCGCCGGGCGATGGAGCTGAGCAGGAGAGAAACCGGAGCCTGGCGGAGGAGGAGGCGCGGCTGCTGAGTGTGCTTAGGCATCCGCGGCTGCCGCGGATGGCGGATTGGATCCGGCCGCCGGGTGAAGGACGGGCCTATCTGGTTATGGAATATATCGAAGGGCTTACCCTGTCGGATTGGCTGAACGAGTGCGGAGGCTGCCTGCCCGGAGAAGAGATCGCCGAAATCGGCATGGAGCTGCTGGAGGTGCTGGATTATCTGCACCGGCAGCGTCCTCCGGTCATTTACCGGGATATCAAGCCTTCCAACCTGATGCTGACGCCGGACCGGGGAGTGATGCTGATCGACTTCGGGGCCGCGCGCAGCTTCAAGGCCGGGGCGGGGGACGATACGGTCAAGCTTGGAACGGTCGGTTTTGCAGCTCCCGAGCAGTACACCGGCGGGCAGACCGACGCCCGTTCCGATCTGTACGGACTCGGAGCCTTGCTGCTGTACCTGTCTACCGGCGGACAGTACAGCCAGTGGAGCGGCGGCATGGAGCGGCGGCTGGCGGGCCGTCTGCCTCAAGGCTGGATTCCGGTTCTGCGCCGGCTGCTGCGGCATCGGCCGGAGGACCGGTTCCAGAGCGCTGCGGAGGTGATGGCGGCGGCGGGCTCCCTGCGATCCCGGCCGTTTAGGGCAGCAGACCGTGAAGCCGGGCGGAAGGCTGCGGAGAGAATGGCAGGCGGCCATGCGGAAGCGGACAACATAAGAACATGCGCAGCAGAAGTCTCCGGCAGAAGGAGCCTCCGTTCCCTGCTTCGCGGCGATGCGGCCGGAGGAAATCCGGCCGGCGCCAATCCGTCCTGGATCAATCCGGCCGGAGGACGGACGGACAGCGCAGAAGCCCGCTTCTCCCGAGCGGAAGGACGGTCTTCAGACGGCTGCCGGCCCCGGAAGGCGGCGAACGCTGCGCATGGTGAACCGCTGCGCATCGGTCTGCTCGGCGCCGCGCCCGGCATCGGCGTCACCCATGCGTCGCTGGCGATGGCCGCGCTTCTGTCGCGCCGGGGCTCGACGCTCTGGGTCGACGACCGCCCGGAGTCGGCCGTTCTGCGCGTCATCGCCGAGTGGGCGGCCGGCGATGACCTCCCGCCGCCGGAGCAGGCCGGGCCGGTGCCCGGCCCGGTGCGCCTCGGCGGCGTCGACTATGCCTGCCGCGGCGGGCACCGCGGCGGGCTGCCTCCGGACGACGGCTATGCCTTCACCGTCGTCGATCTGGGCTCGGCGCCCGGCGAAGCGGCGCCGGGGACGGAGGGCCGCATCGGTGAATGCGGCCTGCAAATCCTGCTCGCGCCGGCCGCCGACTGGCGGATCGGCGAGTCGCTGCGCTGGCTGCGGCGGCGGCTGGCGCCCGCCGGGACGCCCGGTGCGGGGCGGCAGGCTGTGGCGCTGCCGCTCGGCACCCCGCAGGCGGCGGCTCTGCTTCGCCGGGCGCTTGGGGTGCCCGTGCTGCCGCTGCCCTGTCAGAGCGATCCGTTCCGGCGGGGCGGCGAGCTGGAAGCCGCGCTGGCGCGCCTGCTTCGCCCGGCAATCGGCCGGGCATCGTGCCGCAGATCCGGAGAGTGGCAGCAGTCTTAGAGTGAAACTCGCCATACAAAAAGAGCGGCGGGGTATGGTAAAATTCCTTTTAATAAGCGGAAGAGAGGGGCTGGCGGTCATGGGCACAGAGCGGGAGATGGAAGCAGGAGCCGGACGGGGAGCGGAAGAAGCCCCGGTGAACAATCCGGACCCGAACGAGGGGCGGAACGGCCGGTATTCGCGGCAGATTCGCTTTGCTCCCTTTGGCGCGGAGGCCCAGAAGCGTCTGGGAGCGTCTTCGGTGCTGATTGTCGGAGCGGGGGCTCTCGGAGCCGGAATGGCCGAGACGCTCGCCAGAAGCGGAGCCGGAAGGCTTGTTCTTGTTGACCGGGACTATGTGGAATGGAGCAATCTTCAGCGTCAGCAGCTGTACACCGAAGCGGATGCAAGGAGCCGGACGCCCAAGGCGATAGCCGCGAAGCGGCGGTTGATGCAGCTGAACTCGGAGATCACGGTCGAGGCGCATGTCGCCGACGCCCGGATAGAGGAATTGGAAGAACTGCTGCCCGGCACAGATCTGATCCTGGATGCAACCGATAATTTCGATACCCGTCTCATTCTGAACGATTTGGCGCAAAAGTACCGGATTCCGTGGATTTACAGCGCCTGCGTCGGCAGCTATGGCATCACCTACACGGTGATTCCCGGGGAGACGCCCTGCCTGAATTGCCTGCTGGGAACGGTACCGCTCGGAGGGGATACCTGCGATACGGCGGGCATTCTTCCGCAAGCGGTGCAGCTTGTGGCGGCCCATGCGACAGGCGAAGCGCTCAAGCTGCTGGGCGGGCGGCGGGAGGCGCTGCGGAGCCAACTCCTGACCTTCGATATGTGGCGGAACGAGCATCAGGCCTTCGGGGTGTCTTCGGCGAGAAAAGCGTCCTGTCCCTCCTGCGGGGACAAGCGTTCCTACCCTTATCTGTCGGCAGGCGGCGTTGAGCGCAGCGAGGCGCTCTGCGGCCGCGACACGGTTCAGATCAGACCCGCCGTCCGCTCCTCCGTGCCGCTTGAAGAGACGGCGAACCGGCTGGCGCGGCTCGGGGCGGGCCGGGTCGAGCGCAATCCCTATCTCGTCACTTACACCGAGGGGGCTTACCGGATCGTTATCTTCGCCGACGGCCGGGCGCTGGTTCACGGGACAAGCGATCCGGCCGTGGCGCGCAGTCTCTATCACCGCTATTTCGGCTGAGCCGCCGCAAGGGGCGCTAACAAAGAACGCTCCCTTGACGAATGCAAGGGAGCGCGGACAGAGCTTGTGCGTATGCTTCGCCTCTTCTCGGGGAATGCTACCGCCAAATACAGCCGTTCCCGGAGGAGCCGGGAACCAAAGAAGGCGAAGCGCACAAGAATGGACGAGGTGCTGGTATGGTACAGTGAGCGGGGCGAGGCTCCGCCCGGGGGGCTGCGGACAGCTTGCATTGAAGACGGATTCCGTCTCTTCCCGTGCGAAGACTTGAATGAATTCCGGCTCAAGCTCCAGAGCGGAGAAGCGGCGGTATTGGTCGTAGAGCTCGCCGATCCGGCAAGCTGGACGGCTTGGCCGCTCGTTGAAGAGTGGCGGGGCTCCGTCCGCTTCTTCCCGGTTCTGGTCCTTACGGAACGGACGGGTCCCGAGGCCGTGGTGCAGGCTCTGGAGGCGGGAGCCAACGACTGTATGGCGACGCCTGCCGACCTTGAGGAACTGCTGGCGCGGAGCCGCAATCTGATCCATCTGGTCTGGCGGAGAAGAGGCGGTGTCCCCCTGACGCTGGACGGGCTGCGCCTTGAACCGAAGCGGGGAAGAGCTTACCGGGACGGCATTGATCTGGAATTGACGCCGAAAGAGTTCGCTCTGCTGTATTATCTCGTGTCCAATGCCGGGGACACCTGCTCCCGGGGCGAAATTCTGCGGGAGGTATGGGGGTACGACTTTCACACCGCCACGAATGTGGTCGATGTCTATATCCGCCATGTCAGAGTCAAGGTGGACAAAGGGCGGCGGCGGAAGCTGATTCATACCGTCCGGGGTATCGGTTATGTAGTCCGGGCGCCGGAAGAGGCGCCGCAGACGTAAAGATCGGTTTTCAAAGGCCGAGGGCCGTATTAGAGAACGCGGCGCGCTTTGAGATAGGTCTTTTTCCAGTTGCCGGAATTCAGGTTCGAGACGGTAACGCCCGGCGAGCCGTAGGTATGCAGGATTTTGCCGCTGCCCATGTACACGGCGACGTGCGTTACGTTGCGTCCGTTGGCCCGGCTGCCGCTGGAGAAGAAGACGAGATCGCCGGCCTTCAGATTGGACTTGGATACAGCCCGTCCGGCCTTGGCTTGGTCGGCGGAAGTCCGGGGAAGCGTGACGCCGTACTTCTTGAAGATATATTTGGTGAACGACGAGCAGTCGAAATAGCGAGTAGTGGAGGTTGCGGCTCCGAATTTATATGGGGTTCCCAAGAACGTTTTGCCTAAGTTGACGACCTTCTGGCCGGTGCTTGCAGTAGCGGCGGCTGCCGTCGGTGTGCTGACGCCGGAAGCGGCCACTGCCGTAAATCCCATAGCGGTGCACATTCCGATAATCAGAGCCTTGCGGATCAGATATTGCTTATTCATGCTGTAGTACCTCCAGTGATGATTGTCCGGGCTGCCCCGGCTGATTCGTAGTATAACAGGTCCGAAACAGCCTAATAATTGGATGGACTCTGTGAATCCGGCTCTCCGGGCGGGTTGGAAACGCTTTATTAAAATTCAATTAAAAGTTACAGAAAATTAATATTTACAAGGCCGGAAAAAGCAAAAAACCCCCGAAATCCCTTGAATATAAAGGATTTCCGGGGCGTGGAGTCGTGGGGCAATCCGGTTACAAACCTGTATTTATTAGAAGCTTGCGGGTTCAATCCCGGCTCTGTATAACCAGCAGGAGACCGCTTGTAATGGATACAGTCCCGGAAGCTCCGGTCAGCTTGTTGCTGACGCCCAGCGATTGGCCCAGACGGAGCGTGGCGTTCTCCAGCGGATACAGAAAGCCGCGCAGAGTGATGCCGGTAACTGCCGGAGTCAAGGGCAGCAGGGAGACATAGGTATATCCCCGGTCCTGAATTTCCGCATGGGAATTCAGGATAGTCACCAGGTTATTACGGTTAAGCAGCGAGCATGCAACCTGCCGGTCGGTCGCCCGGGTCATCATCTGGATGCTGGCCAGAGAGTGGTCCAGTCTCGAGCCGGTAACCCCGACCAGAAGAATCTCGGCGGGCTGCCGCTCCAGGGCAAGCTCAAGCGCCAGTTCGCTGTCGGTTAAATCTTTGTCGAAGGCGTCGCAGGCAATCAGACTGCCGCTGTTCTCGCGGATCCGTTCCAGATCCTCCGCCGATACCGAATCGAAGTCGCCGACAGCCGTATGCGGCGAAATTCCATGCTCGACCAGGAACAAAGCCCCCCTGTCCGCTCCGATTACAAAATCACCTTCCTTTAATACCTCCACAAAGTCATCCGACAGCTCGCCGCCGCCGAAGATTACTACCCGTTGGGAAGACATGCCTGGTATTCCTCCTGTGTGCCAGTCAATGGCCGTCTAATTCCTCCACAGTATAGCTGAGAAGGACAGGTTGTACAATTCGGTGCAGAACGCTAGAATGAAGCTGTGTGCGCTCGCCCAACCGGGTGCGGAAAGGACGTGGGAAGGATGCTGAACGTATTGTTTGTCTGCCTCGGCAATATCTGCCGCTCGCCCATGGCGGAGGCGGTGCTTCGTCACAAGATTAGAGAGAGCGGACTTGAAGCGGAAATTTCGGTGGATTCGGCCGGCACAGGGGACTGGCATACCGGCAAGCCGCCGCACGGCGGAACCCGGGAGCTGCTGGACCGCTATGGCATCAGCTATGCGGGGCTTGTGGCCAGAACCGTGCAGCCGGAGGATCTGGACCGGTATGATTTTATCGTCTGCATGGACCGCTCGAACGAGGCGAATGTCCGCAAGCTGGCCGGCGGAAGCGGGGCGCGGATTATGGGACTGATGGACCTGCTGCCGGACGAAGCGTTCCGTGAAGTGCCGGACCCCTATTTCACCGGCAACTTCGATGAAGTTTACCGATTGGTAGATGCGGGCTGTGAAGCGTTGTTATTCCGGTTGAAAGAGGAAATCTCCGGGAAGCGGACGGCCGGGGAATAGACAAAAGAGGGCCGCAGCCCTCTCGCAAGAATAATGAAAGCGCCATCTTTCTCCTGACGCTCCGAAGTTTTTGCCAAATGTTCATAAATTCGGCGATCAAAAGCGTTTCAAGCGTTTAAGAAATAAAGGAGTGACTCTCGAAGCTCATTCTGCCAGAACCCCCAAAGGTGCTTGCCGTCCTTCTCCCGGTAATCGACGGTGGCCCCGCGTTCCAGGAGAAGATCCCGGGTGAGCCGGTTCATCTCGACAAAATCATAAAGGCCCGTGTCGGTCTGGTATTCGGTCTCTTGAAGTCCGACAACCATATTAAGGTTCAGACGTGACAGGTCGGTCTCGTCTTCGATCCATGCCTGGGTCTCGGGATAGAAGGCGCCCGAAAGGCTCAGGATGCGGGTGAACAGATGCGGATACCGCAGGGCGATATGCAGCGATACGCTGCCCCCAAGCGAGTCTCCGGCTATAATTCGCTCGTCCGGCGTCCGGCGGACAGGATAATTCTCTTCTATATAGGGAAGAATTTCTTCAGCGAAGCAAGCCAGGTAGGCATCGAAGCGGTCGCCAAAAGGAGCGTACTCCGCCGTTCTGGTTTTTACATTGACTTCCACCCCTACAATAATGAAGGGTTCCACGTCTTCTTCCAGAATAAGCTGACCCGCCAAGGTGGCGATTCGTCCGAAGTTGAAGAATTCCTCGCCGTCCTGACAGTAGACGACCGGATAGCTGAGCAGTTCATTATAGCCGGGCGGGAGGTAGATGCGGAGCTTGCGGTCTTCGCCGAGATGCCGGCTGTGAAGGGTATGTTTGGCAATTGTACGTTTCAGAAAAACAGGTTCGTTCATGGCGCTAACAACACCTTTCCTGTCGTTTTTGCATTGACTCATGCAATAGGATACAATGATGGTTGTGGCAAAAATCATTTACTTGGGTTTTTCAGGGGTTAACTGTTATATGATTGCCAGACACCTGTAATACATACAAATTCGTTGAGAACATAAATTTTATGCGTATTTCTTTGACGAAATGAACGAAACAGGTGTATAATAATTCTATAACAGAGGCAGCTGATATTCAAATATTTTTGTTGAGGTGAAGATGATGAGTAAAGTTCCTTATGAAGTGTACACTGAGGACGTAGAAGCCCTTTCGGTACTTTCTCCGGAAGGAGAAGTCATCAATAAGGATAAAATGCCCGAGCTCAGCGATGAACAGCTGAAGCAGATCGCTTACCGCATGATTTTTACCCGCACATGGGACGACCGTGCCGTTAACCTTGGCCGCCAGGGCCGCCTCGGATTCTATGCTCCGGTCTCCGGACAGGAAGCAACGATGGTCGGAAGCGAATTCGCGCTGGAGAAGGGCGATTTCGTCGCACCGGGCTACCGCGATATTCCCCAGCTCGTCTGGCATGGACTTCCTCTGTATCAAGCATTCCTGTATTCCCGCGGACATCAACACGGCGGTGAGATTCCGGAAGGTGTGAATGTACTGCCGCCGCAGATTATCATCGGCGCCCAGATCCTGCACGCCATCGGCCTGGGAATGGGCTTTAAGTTGAAGAAAGAGAAGAATGTCGTTATCACTTATACCGGCGACGGCGGTTCTTCCGAAGGCGACTTCTATGAAGGTTTGAACTATGCGGGCCGCTTCAAGCTGCCGGTTATTTTCTTTGTGCAGAACAACGGCTATGCGATCACTACTCCTTTTGCGAAGCAGACGGCTGCCAAGTCGATTGCTCATAAAGCGGTTGCCGCCGGCATCACGGGCGTTAAGGTGGACGGCATGGACGTGTTCGCCGTTATCCGCGCCGTACAGGAAGCCGCAGAACGCGCCCGCAATGGCGAAGGCGCTACCTTGATCGAAGCGGTTACCTACCGTTTCCGTCCTCACTCCCTCTCCGATGATGCGAGCAAGTACCGGACGAAGGAAGAAGAAGGACAATGGAGCGAGAAGGACCCGATCGCGCGTGTAGTCAAGTATCTGGAAGCCAAGGGCCTCTGGAGCGACGAAGAGACGCAGCGCGTGAAGGACGAAGCGAAAGCGACCGTGAACGAAGAGATCAAGAAAGCGGAGAAGACCGAAAAAATGACGATTGCCGGCCTGCTCGACTCGATGTTTGAAAAGACACCGCAGCATCTCGAAGAGCAAAAAGCCGATTTTCAATAAGGGGGATGTCTCGCAATGGCACAAATGAACTTGAAAGAAGCGATCCGCGACGCGATGCGCGTCGAATTGAAGCGTGACCCGAACGTTCTGGTCTTCGGCGAAGACGTCGGCAATGTCGGCGGCGTGTTCCGCGCGACGGAAGGACTTCAGAAGGAATTCGGCGAAGACCGCGTATTCGATACGCCGCTTGCGGAATCCGCGATTGGCGGCCTGGCCGTCGGTCTGGGCATTCAGGGCTTCCGTCCGGTTGCCGAGATTCAGTTTGTCGGTTTTATCTTTGAAGCTTTGGACCAGATCGTGGTACAGGCTGCGCGTCTCCGGTACCGTACCGGCGGCAAATATAACGCTCCGATCGTATTCCGCACCCCGTTTGGCGGCGGCGTGAAGGCGGCCGAGCTGCATACCGACTCCCTGGAGGGACTGATTGCGCAGAGCCCTGGCATCAAGGTTGTCGTTCCTTCCAATCCGTATGACGCCAAGGGTCTGATGATTGCCGCCATCCGCGACAACGACCCGGTCTTCTTCATGGAACACCTGAATCTCTACCATGCTTTCCGCGCTGAAGTGCCGGAAGAAGACTATGTTGTAGAGATCGGCAAAGCCAATGTCGTCCGCGAAGGCAGCGACGTGACCATCATTGCCTACGGTCTGATGGTTCATACCGCAACCAAAGCCGCCGATGAGCTGGCCAAGGAAGGCATCAGCGCCGAAATTATCGACCTGCGCACGATCAGCCCGATCGACATCGACACCATCGTGGCTTCGATCAAGAAGACGAACCGTGCCGTAATGGTTCAGGAAGCGCAGAAGAGCGCCGGCGTTGCCGCCGAAGTGATTGCCCAGATCAACGAGAAGGCGCTGCTGCACCTCGAAGCTCCTGTGCTGCGCGTAACCGCGCCCGATACGGTGTATGCGTTCGCCCAGATCGAGGATGCCTGGCTCCCGAGTCCCGCCCGCGTCGTAGCAGGCGTGAAGAAAGTGCTGGAATTTTAATTATCCGTACTACCATTTATATAGAGGAGGTTGTCGAACGTGGCAAAATATAATTACCCGTTCCCGGAACTGGGCGAAGGCCTGCATGAAGGCGAAATTATTAAAGTGCTCATTAAAGCCGGCGACAAAGTAACAGACGAAGATATCATCATGGAAGTGCAGAACGACAAGGCAGTGGTGGAAGTTCCCTGCCCGGTCAACGGTACGGTGCTGGAAGTATTGGCGAAGGACGGAGACGTGTTCCATGTCGGCCAGACCGTAGCGGTTATCGACGCGGAAGGCGATCTGCCGGAAGGCGCGGAAGCTCCTGCCGAAGATCAGGCTCACGGCGCCCAGGAAGCGGATTCCTCCAAGGGCAACGTGGATACGACTTCTTCCCCGGCCGCTTCGAGTCCTTCGGATGCCAAAGCCGGCGAAGCAGGCGGCGCATCGGTACCGGCTCCGGACCATGATGTGCTGGCTACGCCAAGCGTGCGCAAGTTCGCCCGCGACAACAGCGTGGACATTTCCAAAGTGAACGGAACCGGCAAGGGCGGCAAGATCACCCGCGAGGATGTTGAAGCCTTCATGAACGGCGGGCAGACCTCCGCAGCACCGGCCGCATCCAGCGCGCCTGCAGCCGAGAAGTCTTCCGCTCCGGCCGCTTCTGCAGCTTCCTCTGCTTCCGGCAACGTCAGCCAGGAAGAAGAGCGCGTGCCATTCAAGGGCATTCGCAAGGCGATCTCGAACGCCATGGTCAAGTCGGCGTACACGGCTCCTCATGTTACGATCATGGACGAAGTGGACGTTACCGAACTGGTGGCCTTCCGTACCCGCATGAAACCGGCTGCCGAGAAGAAGGGCATCAAGGTAACTTACCTGCCGTTCATCGTGAAGGCGCTGGTAGCCGCTTCCCGTCAATTCCCGGCCCTGAACGCCATGATCGACGAAGAAGCCAACGAAATCGTCTACAAGAAGTACTACAACATCGGTATCGCAACGGATACGGACAACGGTCTGATTGTACCGGTTATCAAGGATGCGGACCGCAAGAGCATCTGGATGATCGCCCAGGCGATCAGCGACCTTGCAGCCAGAGGCCGCGAAGGTAAGCTGTCTCCGAACGAAATGAAGGGCAGCACCATTTCCATCACGAACATCGGTTCCGCCGGGGGCATGTTCTTCACGCCGATCATCAACTACCCGGAAGTGGCCATCCTCGGAACAGGCCGCATCAGCGAGAAGGCAGTTGTCAAGAACGGCGAGATCGTAGCCGCTCCGGTTATGGCGCTGTCGCTGAGCTTTGACCATCGCCTTATCGACGGCGCTACGGCGCAGAACTTTATGAACTACATTAAATCGCTGCTCGCTAACCCTGAGCTGCTGGTTATGGAGGTGTAATCATATGGTAGTGGGAGACGCTTCACTCGATATTGATACATTGGTGATCGGTGCCGGACCTGGCGGATATGTTGCCGCCATCCGCGCCGCACAGCTGGGACAGAAAGTTCTGATCGTAGACAAATCCGAAGTCGGCGGCGTGTGTCTTAACCGCGGCTGTATTCCTTCCAAAGCGCTGATCTCGGCGGCTCATCAATATGAGTCCGCCCAGCACGGCGAAGCGTTCGGCATTTCGGCCGAGAACGTGAAGGTGGATTTTGCCAAGACGCAGGAATTCAAGCAGGGCGTTGTCAAGAAGCTGACCGGCGGCGTTGCCGGCCTGCTGAAGGGCAACAAGGTTGAAATCTTCAACGGCGAGTGCATGTTCATCAGCACAACGGAAGCCCGGGTATTTAACGATCACGAATCCCCGCGCTACCGCTTCAAGAACTGCATCATCGCTACGGGCTCCCGCCCGATCGAGCTGAAGCCGTTCCCGTTCGGCGGACGTATCCTCTCCTCGACGGAAGCTCTGGATCTGCCGGAAATTCCAAAGAGCATGATCGTAATCGGCGGCGGCTACATCGGCGCCGAGCTCGGCCAGATGTACTCCAAGTTCGGCACGAAAGTGACGATCATTGAAGGCATGGATACCGTGCTGCCGGGCTTTGACAAGGATATGACCCGTCTGGTTGCCAAGAACATGGCGAAGACAGGCATCGAGATCGTAACGAATGCGAAGGCCGAGAGCGCTACGCAGACCGATAAGGACGTTACCGTGAAATATTCGGTTGGCGGAGAATCCAAGGAAGTTACAGCCGAATACCTGCTGGTAACCGTAGGCCGCCGTCCGAACACCGATGGCGAGCTGGGCCTCGACCTTATCGGCGTAGAGCTGGACGAACGCGGTCTGATCAAGGTTGATCATCAGGGACGCACCAACATCCCGCACATCTTTGCCATCGGCGACGTAGTGCCGGGTCTGGCTCTGGCTCACAAAGCTTCTTATGAAGGCAAGATCGCAGCCGAAGCGATCTCCGGACATAAATCCGTTGTGGACTACAAGGTTATTCCTGCCGTTGTCTTCACGGATCCGGAATGCTCCAGCGTCGGTCTGACCGAGAAGGAAGCCAAGGAGAAAGGCTACAAAGTGAAGTCCGGTAAGTTCCCGTTCGCGGGCAACGGCCGCGCCTTGTCGCTGAACAGCCCTGACGGCTTCATTAAGATTGTCGCGAATGCAGACAACAACCTCGTGCTGGGCGCGCAGATTGTCGGTCTGGAAGCCTCCAACCTCATCGCCGAGCTGGGCCTGGCGATTGAGATGGGCGCTACTCTGGAAGACATCTCGCTGACGATTCATGCCCACCCGACACTGGGCGAAATCGTGATGGAAGCTGCCGAACTGGTAGAAGGCCATCCGATTCATGTCCTGAAATAATCTGACTGGCACAGCGGGCCCCGGGGGCCGCTTGCGGCCTGCAGGGAAAGAGCGAAGCGCCTGAAGAGGCGGCTTCGCTCTTTTTGCAAGAAGGAGAAGCTGCAAGAGGCTCTGCGTCCGGCTCCAAAAGGCGGAAGTTATTGTGGCAATTGTTCGCAGGAAGTTACAAGGCGCGTCCGGTCATGGTAAACTAGGATGAACCAATATATAGAGAGAGGGGTGCTGCAAGTGCGCAAGTATCTGGATTTACTCCAGGATATTCTGGATCACGGCACAGAGAAGAGCGACCGCACCGGAACCGGAACGGTATCCGTCTTCGGACGGCAGCTTCGGTTCGATCTGTCGGAGGGATTCCCGCTGCTGACGACGAAGCGAATCCATCTGAAGTCGGTGATCCACGAGCTGCTCTGGTTCCTGAGCGGAGACACGAACATCCGGTACCTGAAGGAGAACGGGGTCACCATCTGGGACGAGTGGGCGGACGAAGAGGGCAACCTCGGCCCCGTATACGGCTCGCAGTGGCGGACTTGGGAGAGCGCCGACGGACGACGGATTGACCAGATCACCGAAGTGATCGAGGGGATTAAGCGGAATCCCGATTCGCGCCGGCATCTGGTCAGCGCCTGGAACGTAGGCGAGATCGAACAGATGAAGCTGCCGCCGTGCCATTATGCGTTTCAGTTCTACGTGGCGGACGGGAAGCTGTCGTGCCTGCTGAATATGCGGTCGGTGGATACGTTTCTCGGCCTCCCGTTCAATATTGCCAGCTATGCGCTGCTGACGCATATGGTTGCCCAGCAGACGGACCTGGAGCCGGGAGAATTTATCTGGTCAGGCGGCGATGTGCACATTTATACAAATCATCTGGAGCAGGTTCGTACACAGCTGGCCCGCGAGCCTTACGAACTGCCGCAGCTCCATATCCGGCGGAAGCCGGACAGTATCTTTGATTACGAATACGAAGACTTCGAGTTTCTCAATTACCGGCATCACCCGGCCATCAAGGCGCCGGTGGCGATCTAGCCGCCCGACAGGCGTCCGGCCGGATTCGGGACTGGAGGGATGAATATGGAGACGACGCTGATTTGGGCGATGGACCGAAACGGTCTCATCGGACGGGAGAACGGAATGCCTTGGAGCATTCCCCGGGATTTCGCTTTTTTCAAGGAACGGACAATGGGCAAGACGATGCTGATGGGCCGCAAAACCTGGGAATCGCTCGGAAGCCGGCCCCTGCCGGGCCGCCGCTCGATTATATTGACCCGGGACCCGGACTACCGGGCGGAGGGAGCCCAGGTGGCTGCAAGCACCGAAGAAGCGCTGAAGCTCGCCAAGGGATCGGATGAACTGATGGTCATTGGCGGAGCGGAGATCTACCGCTTAACCCTGCCGTACGCTGACCGGCTCGTCGTCACCCGCATCGACCATGAGTTCGAAGGGGATACGTATTTCCCGGAAGTGGACTGGAGCGAGTGGAAGGAAGTCTCCTCGGAGCAGGGAATTCGGGATGAGAAGAATCCGTATGATTACCGTTTTATGGTGTATGAACGTTCGGAGTAAGCGTTTTAACCATAAACGATATTAATCACCACTGATAGCTTTTTTTGCTGACATGACATGTTAAATAGTGCAAACAATGTGCAGAAAAGTCCATGCAGCTAAGGTGGTGCGAATGCTACTATAATTAAAATTAGTATTGTACAAATTAGAAATGTACGGATTTGGCAGCTACAGCTATAAGAAGAGAACGGATGGGGGATACAAGCAGATGTCTACACCTACGGGGTTTATGGAGTACAAGCGGCAGCTCCCGGCCGACCGCGATCCGCAGCAGCGCGTTAAAGATTGGGAAGAATTCCACCTTCATCTGTCCGAGGAGGAGCTGCGCACGCAGGGCGCACGCTGTATGGACTGCGGCACGCCTTATTGTCATACGGGGATCGACATGGCGGGCGGCACGTCGGGCTGTCCGGTGCACAATCTGATTCCGGAATGGAACAACCTGGTCTACCGGGGCCTGTGGAAGGAAGCGCTGGAACGCCTCCACAAAACCAATAACTTCCCGGAATTCACCGGGAGCATCTGCCCTGCACCGTGCGAGGGTTCCTGTACCGTCGGCCTGATCGGCCAGCCGGTGACGATCAAGACGATCGAGCTGGCGATTATCGACAAAGGTTTTGAGGAAGGCTGGGTCGTTCCGCAGCCGCCCGAGAAGCGTACCGGCAAAAAGGTTGCAGTCGTCGGCTCCGGCCCTGCCGGCCTCGCCGCCGCCGCCCAGCTCAACAAGGCCGGTCACAGTGTGACCGTCTACGAACGGGCCGACCGCGTCGGCGGTCTGTTGACCTACGGCATTCCGACCATGAAGCTCGACAAGCGCGTCGTGCAGCGCCGGGTCGATCTGCTCGCGGCGGAGGGTGTGAACTTTGTCGTGAATACCGAGATCGGGAAGGACATTCCTGCCCAGCAGCTCGTGGACGAATACGACGCCGTCGTTCTGTGCGGCGGCGCGACCAAGGCCCGCCGCTTCACGGCTGAAGGAAGCGATTTGAACGGGGTCATGTATGCAATGGATTATCTAAACGGTACAATCCGCAGTTATCTGGACTCGGGTCTTGAGGACGGCAACTATGTGTCTGCGGAAGGCAAGGATGTCATTGTGCTCGGCGGCGGGGATACCGGCTCCGACTGCGTGGCAACGGCCCTCCGTCACGGCTGCAAAAGCATCACGCAGTTCGGCACGCATGAGAAGGCGCCGCTGACGCGCGATACGGTCGCCAATCCGTGGCCGCAGTTCCCGAATGTCTACCGTCTCGATTACGCCCAGGAGGAAGCTAAGGCGGTCTTCGGCGAAGACCCGCGCGAGTTCTCCATCATGACGACCAAGTTCGTCGGCGATGAGAACGGCAATCTGAAAGAGCTGCATACGGTCAACATCCGCCGGACGGTGGACGAGAACGGCCGGAAGATCTATGAGCCGATTCCGGGAACGGAAGCCGTCTATCCGGCTCAACTGGCTCTGGTTGCGATCGGTTTCGACGGACCCGAGCAGGAACTGATCCGGGAGCTGAAGCTGGAGACGGACCGCCGGACGAACGTTAAGGCCCGCTACGGCAAGTTTGCCACGAATGTGGACAAAGTATTCGCGGCCGGCGACATGCGGCGCGGCCAGAGTCTGGTGGTATGGGCCATCAACGAGGGACGCGAGGCCGCCCGTGAAGTAGACAAGTATTTGATGGGTTCTACCGTGCTGGTCTAGTCCGAACTTCTGTGATCCGCCTAATCCCATGCAATTGTAGCGTCCGCGGCCGAAAAGCCGCGGTTTTTGCGTCGGGCAAGGCTGCTTAAGCCAGCAGTCTGCTGCTGCCTTGCGGCCCTGCCGGGTTGACGAATCCGGACAGATCGGGTACAGTAGTCTAAATTCATGAGCTGACACAGCGTTGACCAAGGAACGCCTTCCGTCCAGCGTCCGTACAGAAAGGGAATCCACCGGCTGAGAGATTCCCCATGGGCAGACGGAAGGTTCCCCCGCCTTGCGAGCTGCGGCGGGAATTAACCGCCGCCGTCCTGCCGGACGTTATCCGGCTGAAGGATCGTTTCCGGCGCGCTAAGCAAGGCCCGCACTGAATCGGTTGAATTAGGGTGGTACCACGGCACATTCGTCCCTGACGGATGTGCCTTTTTGCGTTCTCATTCCCTCCCCAGAAAGGTGGATTTCCATGAAACAGAGCCAAATGCTGATCCGCACCCTCCGCGAGCAGCCGGCCGAGGCCGATACGAAGGGCCATGCCCTGCTGCTGCGGGCAGGCTATATCCGGCAATTGGCAGCCGGCGTCTACTCCTATCTGCCGCTTGCCCAGCGCGTGCTGTCGCGGATCGAGCGGATTATCCGGGAAGAGATGGAGGCCGCAGGTGCAGCCGAGCTGCGTCTGCCTTCGCTTCATCCCGCAGAGCTCCTGCGGGAATCGGGCCGATACGAGCTGTACGGCCGGGATCTCATGCTGCTGGAAGACCGGCACGGCCGCGAATTTGCACTCGGTCCGACCCATGAAGAGGTCGTTACTGCACTGGTCGGCAGCGAAGTCTCCAGCTACCGTCAGCTTCCGGTCAGCGTGTATCAGATCGGAACGAAGTTCCGCGATGAGCGCCGTCCCCGGTTCGGTCTGCTGCGGGGACGCGAATTTCTGATGAAGGATGCGTATTCATTCGGCCGCTCGGAACAGGAACTGGACGCTGCGTATCAGAGCATGTTCGAGGCGTATCACCGCATCTTTACGCGGTGCGGCCTGAATTTCCGGGCGGCAGAAGCCGACTCGGGCGCAATCGGAGGCAGCGGCAGCCATGAGTTCATGGCCTTGGCCGCCATCGGAGAGGACGATATCGCCGTCTGCAGCTGCTGCGGCTATGCGGCCAACGTAGAGCGGGCAGAGACCCGGTCTCTGAAGAATGACCGCCGGACGGACGGGGAAGCGGCCGCCTCCGGTGTTGCGGGAGCAGGCTCAAAGGAAGCTCCAAAGGCCGCTCCGAAGGCCGCTCCCGAGCGCTTCGCAACCCCGGGCATCCGCACGGTGGAGGAGCTGCAGGATGCCTGCGGTCTGCGGGCGGAGGACATCCTGAAGACGCTGATCTACGCAGCGGACGGCCAGGTGATCGCGGTGCTGGTCCGCGGCGATCATGAGGTGAACGAGCTTAAGGTGAAGGCGTTCCTGAAGGCCGACACGATTGAGCTTGCGGATGAAGAGACGGTCCTGGCCGCAGCGGGAACCCGTCCGGGCTTCGTCGGTCCGGTCGGCCTGTCGCTGCCGCTCCTTGCGGACCATGCGGCGATGGCGATGGCGGAAGCGGTAGCCGGGGCGGGCGCTCAGGATGAACACTGGCGGCATGTCGTGCCGGGACGGGACTTCTGCGCCGACCATACCGGCGACTTCCGCTTGATCCGGGCCGGAGACGCCTGCCCGCGCTGCGAGTCGGGATCTGTCGGGCTGGTGAAGGGCATTGAAATCGGGCATGTATTCAAGCTCGGCACCCGGTACAGCGGAAGACTGCACGCGACCTTCCGGGATGAGCGCGGTCAAGAACAGCCGCTGATTATGGGCTGCTACGGCATCGGCGTATCCCGGCTGCTGGCAGCCGTGGCCGAGCAGAGCGCCAGGGAAGACGGGCTGTGCTGGCCTCCGTCCCTGGCCCCGTTCACGGTCCATCTGATTCCGGTTGCGGCTCAGGACGGGGTTCAGATGGAGCTTGCCCGCCGGCTGTACGAGACGCTTCGCTCGCAGGGAATGGAAGTGCTGCTGGACGACCGGGAAGAGCGGCCTGGCGTGAAGTTCAAGGATGCCGAACTGATCGGCATTCCCTGGACGCTCATTGTAGGCCGGGGGGCGGCAGAGGGCAGGGTGGAGCTGCGCAGCCGGTCCGCGGGGACGGGCAGAGAGCTTGCGGCGGAGGAAGCGCTGGCGGAAATTATTCAGCCCGGCCCGGACTTAATGCTATAATAGAATTTCAGGGTTTAGACAGAGCTGAAATTTGAAGGAAGCGGAGCGAGGGTACTTGAAGACACTGATCATTGCGGAGAAACCCGATATGGGACGGAATATTGCGGCTGCGATCGACCCCAAGGCCCGTAATTTCCGGACCTATCTGGAAGGAGATGAATATATCATCACCTGGGCGATCGGCCATCTTGTCGAGCTGGCAGAGCCCGATCTGTACGATCCCAAGTACAAGAAGTGGAACATTGGCGACCTGCCGATCATTCCGGCCGAATTCAAGCTGGTGGCGAACCGGAGAACGGCCGACCAGCTGAAGGTCATTCAGGAGCTGGCGCAGCGCAGCTCGCTTCTGATTAATTCCTGCGACGCCGGACGGGAGGGACAGCACATTTTCTCCCTCATTCAGCGGCATTTGAAGCTGACCCAGCCGGTGAAGCGGCTGTGGATTTCGGACTTGACGCCCGAGACGATACGCCGAGGGTTTCAGGAGCTGAAGGACGGCGCGGAATACGACAATCTGACCAGAGCGGCCCGGGCCCGCAGCGAAGCGGACTGGCTGATCGGCATGAACGGTTCGCGGGCGTTCACGACCCGGCATAATGTGCTGCTGTCGGTCGGACGGGTACAGACGCCGGTGCTGGCTCTTATCTATGACCGCCAGAAGACGATCGAGGCGTTCTCTTCGCTGAAGTATTTTGAGGTGGAGGGCCAATTCAGGCAGTCGGAGTTGTCCTACCGGGGAATGTGGCAGGGCGAACGCTTGACGGACCGGGCCAAGGCGGAAGCGATTGCGAACAAGGTCAAAGGGAAGCCGGGCCGGATCGCCTCTTATGAGGTGAAGGAGACGAAGGAGTATCCCAACAAGCTGTACGACCTGACGCTTCTGCAGCGGGAGGCGAACGGCAAATTCGGATTCTCGGCAAAAAAAACGCTCGATCTTGCCCAGGCGCTCTACGAGAAGCACAAGGTCATTTCCTATCCGCGGACGAATTCCAACTACGTCACCGAGCAGAACATTCCGGAGATGCACAAGACGCTGTCTTCCCTTCAGGGCACGGCTTATGATACCTGGGTCCAGGGCGCGAACCGCAGTCTGGTTCACAAAGGGAACAAGTTCGTCTGCAATCCGGCGAAGGTAGAGGATCACCATGCGATCCTGCCGACCTACCGGAAGGCGAACGGTCTGAATCCCGACGAGGACAAGCTGTACGACCTGATCGTAAAACGATTCCTGTCCCAGTTCTATCCCGCTGCCGAATATAAGCAGCACGCGGTTCTGACCGAAGTCGAGGGAGAGACGTTCAAGACGAACGTCAAAGAGCTGCTCAGCCTCGGCTGGAAGGCGCTGTATGCCGGCGAGGGCCCGGCAAAGCCGTCCCGGGGGAACAAGAAGGGCAAGGAAGAGGAGGAATCGGAGGAGATCGAGGTCAGCGAGCCGTTCTCTGTCGACCGGAACGCTCCGGCGGACTGCCGGGATGCGTCCGTTAAGGAGAAGGAGACGCAGCCGCCGAAGGCGTTCACCGAAGGGACGCTGCTGAAGGCGATGGAGAGCGCGGGCAAGCAGATTGAGGACGAAGAGCTGAGGGACGCCATGAAGGACTCGGGTCTGGGCACACCGGCGACGCGGGCGGCGACGATCGAGCGGCTGAAGAAGGTCGGCTATATCGATATGCAGGGCAAAAAAATTGTCCTGACGCCGAAAGGCCGCACGGCCGTCGAGCTGGTCCGGGAAGCCGGCGTGGAGCTGCTGACTTCGCCCGAGATGACCGGGCAGTGGGAACGCCGGCTGAACGAGATTGCCCGCGGAACGGCTTCGGACGAGACGTTCATGGCGAACGTGAAGCGGTTCGCGGCCATGATCGTCGAGAAGGTCCGGGCGCAGTCGCGGGCGGACCGGACCGCCTTTGAAGGCGGCGGTCCCAAGGAGACGGGAGCGGCCCGCGCATCGGGCCGCGGCCGCTCCGGCGCCGGGTCAGGCGCCGCCGGAGGCAGGGCGCGCGGCCAAGGCGCCGCGGCCCCTGCGATTCCCGCAGCGCGCAGCGCTTCTGCGGGGACGCGGCGGACCGGCGCCTGCGCGGCCGGCGCTGCGGCGGACGCAGGCGATCCGGCCCGCAAGGCCGCACCGGCAGCGGCGGGGGAGCAGGGGCCGAAGATCGTCGGCCCCTGCCCGCGGCCGGGCTGCGGCGGCCACATCTTCATGGGCCGCAAAGGCTACGGCTGCTCCCGCTACCGGGAAGGCTGCCGGTTCGTCATCTGGCAGGAGCAGGAGGAATTTGGCCGGAAGCTGACCGAGTCCCAGGTGAAGGCGCTGCTGGAGAAAGGGCGCACGGCCAAGCTGAAGCTGACAGGGCCGGACGGTTCACCGGCGGAGGGGAGACTGGCGCTGGCCGACCTGCAGACCGGAGGGCTGAAGCTGGAGCGGTTGTAGAACTCGGAGCAGCGGGAACGACGCCCGGACACCGGACCTATCTTGGATACGACAGGAACCGAAGAAGACCGGCTTCGCCGCATGCCGCGGCGGGGCCGGTCTTCTTGTTCCTGTGCAGGCCGCACGGGAAGAGGGTTCACCCGTGGCTCTTCTTCCGGTGCGAGGCGGCGCCGCGAATGACCGGCACGACTTCCTCTACCTTCGTAATGGTGATAACGGACTGATGAAGCTCGCGCTGCAGCTCGATCATGTTATAGAGCCACTCATTCTGCTGCTTCAGATAGATGCTCTTGATCCCGGCCGTGACGGCGGGAAGGACATCCGTTCTCAGCGAGTTGCCGATCATCCAGGTGCGTTCACGGTCGAAGCCGCCTTGGACCAAAATATCTTCCAGCGCTTCGACATTCTTATGCTGGCGGATGAAGATCCGGTCATCGAAATACAGGTCGAGCTTCATCTGCTCGATCTTCCGCTGCTGGATCACGGCGTCGCCGCCCGTATACAGATACAGCTCATGTCCGTCGCTCTTGAGCGCGTCCAGGGTTTCTACCATGCCCGGATAAGCTTCGATCTCCTGGTCATAGACGCTCAGACCCAGCTTCATCAGCTGCTCTTCCTCAAAGGGTTCGGCCGGTCGGCCGTATCTTCCGCAGAAATGCCGGTAAGTGGCAATGAGCGATTTCGGGAAATTATCGCTTGCCAGGCCGCTCGCGCTGACCGTCTCCACATCAATCTCTACTTGCTTGGCGCGCATTTCGGCAGTCGTCGGGCCGTAGGCACGGAACCAGTCGCCCATGGTCTCGAAGAACTGGCCGAGAATCAGGTCGAAATACTTGTTGCAGTGGACGAGCGTGTCATCCAGATCAAAAATGACTTGCTGGGCCTTATAGGGCGGTGTCCAATAGTTCATCGCTCATTCACTCCTTGTGTCCAATCTCTGTATTGTTCTTTTAACCCTGACGATGAACGTACGACTCAAGAAAGAGCTGCAGCTCCGAGGCGCCGTCGGGCCGGATGCTGAACCGCTCCCCGTCCGGGTCGGACAGGTGGATGCGCAGCAGCCCCGCCACCCGGAGCATCATCAGATGATGCATGAGCATATCGCCGGACTGGCCGAGATCGTTCTTCATCTCCCACAGCGACTTCGGCTCGTTGGCCAGATAGCGCAGCAGCCGGAGCCGGACGGGATCGGAGAGCGCCTTGGTCATCCGCAGCAGCTCGGTGGGAGGGTCGTCGTCATTGTCGACGGGAATGTCGACAGGGTACTGCACCATAATCAGATTCCGGTACTGACAGTACGTATTGATCGGACGGTTATGAACCGTCGGAAGCAGCACGATTGTCGAAAGGCCCGGGATCTCCTCGATCACGACGCCGCCGGAGGCATACTCGACGAGGGCGACGGAATCCATCTTGCTCTGAAGGAGCTTCTTCTCGTTCCCGTCCTCGATCAGCAGCGGGAGCATCTGATTCTCTACACGCCGAAAATAGGATTCATGCCAGATCCGCAGCAGCGGAGCGTATCCGCGCTGAATCCGCCCGCTCTCCTGCGCCGTCAGCGAAGGAACAAATTCCAGCGCGCGGGCGTGCCACCAGGCTTCCTCTTCGGAGTCCAGCTCCTCCAGGAAGCGTGAAATGTTGGCGGCCGGTCCCGAGCTGTACGCCCAGGCGTACAGAATATCATAGTCGTCGATGGGCCAATCGGCGGCGCTCATCAGAGCGGCGGTCTTCTGGGGCGGAATCTGGTCGTCCACCTGCCGGACCCAGTCCGGGCCGATGTCCAGATTCGAGAGCCATTTGCGCGTGACGTACAGCATGAAGCTGTCCAGCAGCTCGTACACCGGCGATACGTCGATGATGACTTTATAATCCATGAAGCATGCAGTCCTCCTACAAAGCACACTCTTTCACAGTGTTTGGCGAAAACCCGATTTCTATTTATTATCCCTTGTTTTGATTGTCGTTGTCCACTATAATGTTGGGATGAAATCTCAGGGGAATACGATATTATTATAGGTACGGAAATGGAGAGGCTTCGCTTATGGTAATCGTAGAGCATTTGGCCAAATCGGTCGGACCGGAGAAGGTTCCGGTGCTTCGCGATGTAGGCTTCCGGCTGGACCCGGGCGAATTTGTGAGCGTTCTCGGAGAGAGCGGCAGCGGGAAGAGCACGCTGCTGCGCTGCCTGGCGCTTCGCGACCGCTGGGACAAGGGCGCCTTCCGGATTGACGGCAAGGACATTCTCAAGGGCGGCTGGTCCGGTAAGCGGAACGTCCGCCGGGAGTGGGCTTTTCTTGAACAGAACGTCACGCTGGACCCGAACCGGACGGCGCTCAAGAATGTGCTGATCGGACAGGCGGCCCAGACGCCGTGGTGGCGGCGGGCAACCGGAATGGTCCGTTCGGACGATTACATGGGCGCGATGGACGAATTGGAGCGGCTCGGCCTTCTGGACAAGGCCAAGCTGAAGAGCGGACAGCTCAGCGGGGGCGAGCGGCAGCGGATTGCGATCGCGCGGGCGCTGGTGCACGGCGCCCGGTATATTCTGGCCGACGAGCCGGTAACGGGTCTCGACCCGAGATCCGCCGAGAAGGTGCTGGAGACGCTGCGCGACCTCTGCAAGACGACCGGGCTGACGGTTATTGCGGTGCTGCCGCTGGAACTGGCAGAACGCTTCAGCACCCGGCTGTGGGTGCTCAAGGACGGGATCATCAAGCACGATGTCACCGGCCGGCGGCTGACTTCCCAGGAGCGGGCCGGCCTTCTATGAGCGGGAGCGGAAGCTGCCTATTTTACGTGAAATGAGTGATGATTCGTGAGGAGGATCGGGCCGAGACGGCTGGCGGCGGGACTAATGCTGATTCTGCTGCTGCCGGGCTGCAATTATATCAACGATCCGGTGTCCATGATGAAATCTCCCGCACTCCCGCAGGACAAGGCGACGCTGATGACCGCCATCAACGCGCTGAAACCGGCCGGTTCGGTGCTGATTCGTCCGACGAACGACGACGACAGCTCCATTCGCACCGAGGATCTCAACAAAGACGGCATACCGGAGACGCTGGTGTTCTATGAGACACCCGGCGAAGCGGTGCAGATCCACGGCATGATTCTGGAGAAGCAGAAGAACGCCTGGGTTCGGAAGCTGTCTTTTGACGGGGAAGGCACGGTGCTGGAGACGGTGGAGATCCGCGATGTGACCGGCGACGGCCGTCCCGAGATCATTGCCGGCTATTCCCGGGGAGACGAGGGGCTGCAGAAGGGGCTTGTCATCTACAGTTATTCGGGCGGACCGCTGGAAGAGCTGCTGTCGCTGTCCTATACCCGTTATGTCATCGACGACCTGAACGGGGACGGCAAGCCCGATATTTCCGTGGTCTCGCTGAAACGCAATGAAGCGGCGACGCTTACGGCGTACCAGTTCGACGACGGATTCAAGGAGCTGGACCGGCTCGATAACCTGGACCCGTACATCAACAACTATTACAACGTCATCGCGGGCCGGGTAGCCGAAGGCAAGGAGGGCATTGTGCTGGATGCGGCGGTTAACTCGCATTCCGCTTACAGCTATCTGGTGGTGATGGAGAACAACCGCTTCCGCATCGCGCTGCCGGGCGATGACCGCACCTTCAAAGACAGCCGGATTCCAAGCACGGATATCGACGGCGACGGCATCATCGAGATCGGTCTGCTGGAGCGGCCGGCGGGCTGGGAGTTTTT
Source organism: Paenibacillus spiritus (assembly GCF_008710135.1). Lineage (GTDB taxonomy): Bacteria > Bacillota > Bacilli > Paenibacillales > Paenibacillaceae > Paenibacillus_AQ > Paenibacillus_AQ glufosinatiresistens. Next base: position 368,694 of record NZ_VYKK01000005.1, read on the forward strand.
TGACACGGCATCCGTTCCCTGGTTCACCTCCTACTACAAGTGGGACGGCAAGGAAGGGCTGGATTTCACGCTCCAGCAGTACCGCGATCCGTCCAATCGGTTCTTCATGAATTTCCCGCCGGAGTGGCACGGCAAAGTAACGGTGGATACAAAATCGGTGCAGAACGAATATTTGAAGTTCATCATGCAGGAGACCGGCGAGACGGTAGCCGAAATTTCGTTCTTCTCGCCCCAGGAGTGGGAGCGGGCGAAGAACAGCGGCGGCTGGGAGCTCTGGGGAAGAGACCAGGACCGGATCATCGGTTATCGGGGCAAGCTGGAACAGAACACGGCAGGAGGAAGAACGGGCGCTTCGGGCGCCGCCGCGGAGAGGAAGGGTATGGATGAGTAAAGTGTTGATTCTGGAGGATGAAGAGTCCATCCGCAGTTTTATCGTCATCAATTTGAAGCGCAACGGCTTTGAGGTGCTGGAAGCGGGAGACGGGAATGAAGCGCTCCGGATTCTGACCAGCGTTCCGGATATCGACATTGCGCTTCTGGATGTTATGGTGCCGGGGATAGACGGCTTTGAAGTATGCCGGAGAATACGCGAGAAGAACGAGCGGCTCGGCATTATTTTCCTGACCGCCAAAGTACAGGAGCAGGACAAGGTATACGCCCTTTCGGTAGGCGCCGACGACCATGTCAGCAAGCCGTTCAGCCCGACGGAGCTAATTGCCCGCATCCAGTCGCTGCTCCGCCGGGTCAACGTCCACCGGGAACCGGCGGCCAAAGTCTCCTTCGAGTCGGGACCGTTCACGCTGGACCTGATCTCCAAGCAGTTCAAGCGGCGCGGAGAGATCATTGAGCTGACGCCAACCGAGTTCTCGCTGGTTCAGTTCTTCCTGGAGAAGGAGAACACGCCGCTCAGCCGCGATGTGCTCCTGGATCATGTCTGGGGCAAAGAATACATGGGCGATCCGAAGATCGTGGACGTCAACATCCGCCGGCTGCGGCAAAAAATCGAGAGCAACCCGTCTGAACCGGAGTACCTGCAGACGGTATGGGGGCACGGCTACAAGTGGAAAGGCCAGGGACAATAATGAAGAAGGGGATGCGCAGACAGATCGTCCTGCACTATATTCTGGTCGTGTTCCTGGCGCTTCTCCTCGTGGAAGTTATTTTTCTGCTGGCCATCCGGACTTATTATTACGACAGCGTCTACAACAGTATTACGACGCATATCAGCGCAGCGGAGGAGTTCTACCAGAAATACCAGCTGACGAACGAGAATTCCCCGTTCGCGCTGGAAGAGCTGCTCGACAGCTTCGAGCTGAGCAATACGGAGCTTCAGGTGCTGACGCTCGACGGCAAAATGATTACCAATTCAACCGGCTTTCAGCCGGACCGGACGATTACGACGAGCGACGTTCCGGAGGCGGTGGGCGGCAGCATCGGCCGCTGGGTCGGCCGGCAGCCGGGTACCAACGAGAACGTGATGGCCGTCTCCAAAGTTCTCCAGATCGGCGGGCGGGACGCCTATGTGCTCCGCTACCTGACCTCGGTTGAAGGCATTAACAGCAACCTCTTCAACGTCACCCTGCTGGCCATCGGGATCGGGGGCGCGGTGATGGCCGTAGTCGCCTCCTTCAGCTTCGGGCTGGCGAATTCCATCGTTAAGCCGCTGAACAATATTACGGCGGTCTCGGCCCAGATGGCGAAGGGTAAATTCGACGTCCGGATCAAGGGGAACTACCGCTACGAAATTGCAGATCTGGCCTCGACGCTGAATTACATGGCGCAGGAGATCGTCCGCAGCAACCAGATCAAAGATGACTTCATTTCTTCCATCTCGCACGAGCTGCGCACGCCGCTGACCAGCATCAAGGGCTGGAGCGAGACGCTGATCTCAGGCGGATATGATCCGGAAGAGACGAAGCTCGGCGTCGGCATTATCTCCAAGGAGAGCAACCGGCTGATCGGGCTGGTGGAGGAGCTGCTCGACTTCTCGAAGCTTCAGCAGAACGAAATGCGGCTCTCGATGGGGGCGGTCGGCATCAAGGAACTGCTGCAGGAGATTGTGCTGAACGTCTGGGCCAAGGCGGAGAAGAAGCAGATCCGGCTCGTGCTCGATGCCGAGGAAGGACTGGTGGTCTACGGAGACGCCAACCGGCTGAAGCAGGTCTTCCTGAATATCGCCGACAATGCCATCAAGTTCTCGCATGAAGGCTCGGATATTATGATTCATGCCTACCGGCTCTTTGAGGATCAGGTCGAGGTGGTCGTCAGCGACACCGGAATCGGGATCAGCGAAGAACATCTTGCCCGGGTGAAGGACCGCTTCTTCCAGGTCGATTCCCTCAACGGCGGCACGGGTCTGGGGCTCGCGATCAGCCAGCAGATTATCGAGCTGCACGGAGGGCTTCTGGAGATGGAGAGCGAACTTGGCCAAGGCACGCGGGTACGCGTTCAGCTCATGCTGGCGGACGCCGCCTCCGGCACGATTAACACCGAAGAGAAGATGGAGGGGACGGAATGAGCCGAAATGACAGCGAAGAGAGGGCGCCGGGGAAGAACGGACCGGGCATCGTCATCCGGCAGGCCGGACCCGAGCGTGCCCGTGAGGTGCTGGAGCTGCTGCGCGGCGCGGCGGAATGGATGAGAGAGAACGGGCTGACGCAGTGGAAGCCCGAACAGTTCACAGAAGCGGGCGTAGCGTCGTATTTCGCGGAGCGTGAAGTGTATGTAGCCGAGGATGAAGGCAAGGCGGCCGGAGTCTTCACCCTGCAATTCAGCGATCCGGAATACTGGGGCCGGCGCAACGACCCGAGATATGCTTATCTGCATCGTCTGGCCGTGGGACAGGCTTACCGGGGCGGAGGGCTGGGCGCGGCCATGCTTCAATACGCCGCCGATCTGGCCCGCCACCGCGGCTGCTTGGGGCTGCGCCTGGATACTGTAGCGAACAATGTCAAGCTGAACCGATATTATCAGACCCGGGGCTTCCGGCTGATGGGAATGAACGAGATAAGCGGCGGCAAGAAGGTCAACCTGTATGAACGGCTGCCGGAGCAGGCCGGTGCGAACGGCATCGGGGTCCGCTTTTTTGCCCCGGATGATTTTGAGGCCTTCACCCGATGGACCGAGCCTCCCGAATTTCTCAAGCAATGGGCCGGTCCCTGCTTTCAACATCCGGTAACGGCATCTGCCTTGAGCGCCTATCTGGAAGGAGCGAATCATACGGTTGAATCCGACAAGCTGGTCTTCAGCGTCTTCCTCCGGCAGACGGGGGAGACGGTCGGACACTTCCGCCTGGCGGCAATCGACCGCGACAACGGTTCGGCCCGCATCGGAACGGTCGTGATGGATGAAGCCTGCCGGGGACGCGGCATCGGCCGCCGGATCATCGCGGAGGCGCAGCGGATCGGCTTTGAGGTGCTGGAACTGCACCGGCTCTCGCTGGGCGTCTTCGACTTCAACCGGCAGGCCAGGGCGACCTATGAAGCCGCCGGGTTCCGGACCGAGGGATGCCAGCGCGAAGCCGCATTGTTCGGAGAGTCCTACGTCGATCTGATTGAGATGGGCATTCTGGACCGGGAATGGAAAGAACGCTCGGAGAACAATTAGCATCGGAAAGACAGACAGCATAAAGAAGGGCGACCCCTTATCAGGGATCGCCCTTTGTTTATACCTAAGAATGCTTAAGAATACTAATGAGAAGAGAATAGCGGGGCTGCGGGTAAGGTCAGCCGAATCAGGAGGGAAGCCCTTCCGCCCGGAGACGTCCGGTCTTCTCGTAGACTTCCTGCAGCAGGCGTGCCGGCTGGGTGCGGATGACCGGTTTTGCGGCCACTACTTCCTGCGGGCCAACGACCACGATCTTGCCGACGCTGCCCTTGATTACCGCGCCCTCCTTCACTAGTGCGCCTTCTCCGATGATAGCGTTCTCGACGACGGCTCCGCGTCCGACGTGGGCTCCGGGCATGATGACGCTGTTCTTGATAAGCGCCGACTTGCCGATTTCGGCTCCGGCGAACACTACCGAGCGCTGAACGAATCCGGTCTCGGTTACCGCATAGTCGCTCACGAGGCTGTCCGGGAAGGTGGGGCGAAGCCGCGGCTTCGCCGATGCATACGAGCCTGCGCCAAAACGGCTGTACATCGGCCAGCGGGCGTTGTCCAGTCGGAAGCCTCCGTCTTCACGCAGCAGGTCCATATGGGCATCCCACAGGCTCTCGACGGTGCCGACATCTCTCCAATAACCTTTGAACCGGTAGGCGAAGAGCGGGTCCTGGCTGTTCAGCATTGCCGGGATGACGTCTTTGCCAAAGTCGTGGCTGGAGTCGGGATTGGCAGCGTCGCGAAGCAGGTGTCCGCGCAGATAATCCCAGCGGAAGAGATAAATGCCCATGGAAGCGAGATTGCTCTTGGGCTGCTTCGGCTTCTCCACAAATTCGGAGATGCGCAGGCTGTCGTCGACATTCATCACACCGAAGCGGCTGGCTTCGTCCCACGGCACCTCCATGACGGAGATGGTCGCCTGGGCGCCTTTTTCCATATGATAATTCAGCATTTGCCGATAATTCATGTGATAGATATGATCCCCCGAAAGAATCAGGACATTCTCGGGAGCGTGGCGGTCGATAAATTCAATGTTCTTATAAATGGCATCAGCCGTGCCTGTGTAGGTATTGTCGCCTGATGGCAGAAGTTGAACCCCTCCGTCCGGTCTGTTCTGCAGACCCCAGGGTTCGCCTTGGCCGATATGGTTATGAAGGGATTCTGCTTCATATTGGGTTAGTACCCCGACCGTATCAATCGCCGAATTAACACAATTGCTGAGGGGGAAGTCGATTATTCGGTATTGTCCGCCGAACGGGACGGCCGGTTTGGCCATCACAGAAGTAAGCGGCGCAAGACGACGGCCTTCTCCTCCCGCCAGCAGCATGGCTATGCAATCTTTTTTACTCATAAAATGTCCCCTCCAAAAGTGTGTAATTGCCAATGTGTTGTCAATGCTTGTTATTTAAACGAACAGTCTGTGAATGAAACGTGAATTTGAAGTGTGAATGAAATATACTCCGAATTTTTTAGGAAAATTACACGAAATAATGAGTGGACGCCATTTTTCTTTCTTGCGATTTTCAAACCCTTGGAATTGGGGTAATGTTAATAATGAATACTGTCCAAAAACATCTCATCGACCTTGGACTTCCGGCCTATCTCCAATAACGCACAAAAAGGTGGTAATCAATTGGAAGAGCGAATGAAGACAAACGGTTCGCCGACTTCGGAGGATGTGTATCTGTTTCATGAAGGCACCCATTACCGCAGTTACCGCTTTATGGGCGCGCATCCCGCAGTTGAAGACGGCGTTGCCGGGTTCCGTTTCACCGTCTGGGCTCCCCATGCGCTGTATGTAGGACTGGCTTGCGACCGCAACGGCTGGGATGGAAGCCGCGAAGAGGACTCGCTATATAAGATACCCGATTCGGGAATTTGGAGTCGGTTTTTCCCGGGAATCGAAGAGGGAACCATTTACAAATACAGAATGGTCGGGCAGGACGGAAGCAGCTTCCTGAAAGCCGATCCTTACGCCTTCTCCGCTGAAGTCCGTCCGGCTACGGCCTCCGTGGTCCGCCGCATCGACGGCTACCGTTGGGGCGATTCGGCCTGGCGGCGCCGCAACGCATCGCCCTATGCCAAGCCGGTCAATATTTATGAGATGCACCTCGGCACGTGGCGGCAGAAGGAGAATGGAGACCTGTACAGCTATACCGAGCTGGCGGAGATGCTTGTCCCTTATCTGCTGGAAATGGGATATAATTACGTAGAATTCATGCCGCTTGCCGAACACCCGTATGATCTGTCATGGGGGTACCAGGGAACGGGATATTATACGCCGACCAGCCGATACGGAGAGCCGCGGGAACTCATGCGGCTGATCGATAGTCTGCACCAGAACGGCATCGGCGTAATTCTGGACTGGGTACCTGCGCATTTTGCCCGCGACGCCCACGGTCTGCGTCTGTTCGACGGTTCGCCGGTGTTCGAGTACGCCGACCATCTGAAAGCCGACAAACCGGGCTGGGGAACGCTCTCATTCGATTTCGGCAAGCCCGAAGTCCAATCGTTCCTGATCTCCAACGCTCTGTACTGGTACGAGATGTTCCATATCGACGGCATGCGCGTCGATGCCGTAACCAGCATGCTGCGGCTAGACTTCGAGAAAGGCGAGCATCAGTACCGGCGGAATCAGCACGGCGGGCTTGAGAATCTGGAGGCGATTGCTTTTATCCAGAAGCTCAACAGCGTCGTCTTCGGCGAATACCCGAACGCGCTGATGATGGCGGAAGAATCGAGCGCCTGGCCCGGGGTTACCGCGCCTTCGCATGACGGTGGGCTCGGCTTCAACTACAAATGGAACATGGGCTGGATGAATGATACCTTGTCATACATAGAGAAGGATTTCGGGGCCCGTCCCCATCATCACAACCTGCTGACTTTCCCCATTGTCTATGCCTATTCCGAGAATTATACGCTGCCGCTGTCGCATGACGAAGTGGTGCACGGCAAGCGTTCGCTGCTGAACAAGATGCCGGGCTCCTATGAGGAGAAGTTCGCGGGTCTGCGGCTGCTGAAGGCGTATCAGCTCACAAGTCCCGGGAAGAAGCTGATCTTCATGGGCGCGGAGTTCGGACAGTTCATCGAATGGAAGGATCAGGACCAGCTGGATTGGCTGCTGCTCGATTATGAGACTCACCGCCAGGCCCTTGCCTATACGGCGGCGCTGAACCGTTTCTACCTGGGCGAGAAGGCGCTGTGGGAGCAGGACCATACTTGGGAGGGCTATCAGTGGATCAATGCCGAGGACCGCGGGCAGAGTGTGATCTCGTTCATCCGCCGGGGCCGGAGACCTTCCGACGAGCTGGTAGTCGTCATCAACTTCCAGCCGCGCCATTACGAGAAATACCGGATCGGCGTGCCCAAGAGCGGCGTGTATGAAGAAGTATTCGGCTCCGACTGGGCGGAGTTCGGCGGCTCCGGGCTCCGCAACGAACCGATCAAGACAGAGAAGACGGCCTGCAACGAGCAGCTTCAGAGCCTGGAGCTGATGCTGCCGCCGCTTAGCGTGGTCATTCTGAAGAAAAGCGCCCGGCGCGGAAAAGGCGCCGCAGTGAAGAAGACGGCGGCGGATTCCGCCACCGAACAGACCCTGCCCGCCGGCGGCGAGACGACGGCGGCGGCTGCGTCCGAGCAGCCGAAGCGACGTACGCGAAAGGCTGCGACCCAGAAATAAGAAGGCATTCTATTTATCCACGGGGGGACATGAACCATGAAGATCCTGTTTGCTGCTGCGGAAGGCCATCCGTTTATTAAGACAGGCGGGCTGGCCGATGTCATCGGCGCCCTGCCGAAGGCGCTGAGAGCCGCCGGTATGGATGTGCGCGTCATTTTGCCAAAATATAAAGGCATCGCGGAGAAGTACCGCCAGGCCATGCAGCCCGTTGCCGTCACGACCGTTCCGGTCGGCTGGCGCAACCAGTACTGCGGCGTGGAGATGCTGGTGCATGACGGCGTACCGGTCTATTTTATCGACAATGAATATTACTTCGGACGCGACGGAATCTATGGCTACATGGATGACGGCGAACGGTTCTCCTTCTTCAACCGCGCGGTTCTGGAAGTGCTGCCGTCGATTGATTTCCAGCCGGACGTCCTGCACTGCCACGATTGGCACGCTGCCGTTATTCCGATGCTCCTCGAAGGGCACTACCGGCACAATCCGTTCTACAGCGGGATGCGGACGGTGTTCACCATTCACAACCTGCTGTATCAAGGGGTATTTCCGTATGAGGTGCTGGGCAACCTGCTGGGGCTGGACAGCCGCTACTTCAACGGGGTGGAATACTACGGCAATGTCAACTTCATGAAAGGCGGGATCGTCTTCAGCGACTGGATCACGACGGTAAGCCCGACTTACGCCGACGAGATCCGCACCTCCCATTATGGTTACGGACTGGACGGACTGCTCAATGCCCGTGCGGATCGGCTGAGCGGCATTGTGAACGGCATCGACACGAAGATGTACAACCCGCAGTCCGACAGCCAGATCTATGTCAAATACCGCAATAACCTGGCCAAGAAGACCGAGAACAAACTCGGGCTTCAGCAGGAACTGGGCCTGCCCATTGCGCCGCATATTCCGCTGATCGGCATGGTAACCCGGCTGGTCGATTCCAAGGGACTGGACCTGGTGACCCGGATTCTGGATGAGCTGCTGTACTTCGATACGCTTCAGTTCGTCATCCTCGGGACCGGAGACGAGCATTATGAGCGCTGGTTCCGGGAGGCGGCGTGGCGGTACCCGACGAAGCTCTCTTCCCAGATTACGTTCAGCGATGCCCTCTCCCGCAAAATCTACGCCGGCAGCGATCTCTTCCTGATGCCGTCGAAATTTGAGCCCTGCGGCATCAGCCAGCTGCTTGCCCTGCGGTATGGCAGCATTCCAATCGTGCGGGAGACCGGCGGCCTGAATGATACGGTGCATTCATACAACGAATTCACCGGGGAAGGCAACGGATTCACCTTCCACGACTACAACGCCCATGACATGATGTACACCATCCGGCGCGCGGCATCGTTCTATGCCCAACCGGAGCATTGGAAGAAAGTGACCCGCAACGCATTCGCCGGCGATTACAGCTGGGGCGTCTCGGCGCAGCAGTACATCGACATTTACGATCACATTACAGGCCGGACGGAGACATCGCTTGCGGCGGAGGAGCCGGAAGCTCCTGATGCTGCGGTCGTTCCGCAGCCGGAACAGGAAGTGCCGGGCGAGATCTAGGTGCCTCGCTAATGAGGTACACCATAACGCATATAAGAAAGCGGTCCTCCGCCGGATTTCCGGCAGCGGACCGCTTCTTTGTTGCTCTGGCAGACGGAGAAGAGACGAAGGGAGAAGCAGCCGCCGTCAGGCGTTCTGCACCTCTCGGTGCAGAATGCGGAAGCCGAACGGCTCAAGCGTGACGGACAGCCCGTCTTCGCCGCCTGCGACTTCCTCCCCGGAGAAGGCGTCCTTCCAGCCTTCGGCGAGGTCCGGCAGCGACAGCGTCTGTTCCTCGTCGGAATTATTCATCCAGATCAGGAATTGCTCGTTCCCCTCGGAACGTTCGTAGACGAAGCAGGGAGTGTCGGCGCAGGCCTGATGAATCCGGTAGCGGGAACTGCGCAGCGCAGGGTGTTCCCGGCGGAGGCGAATGACCATACGATAGAAATCATGGAGATCGCGGTCCTGCTTCTCCGGGTCCCATTCCATGCACTGGCGGCAGTCCGGATCGCCTTCGCCCTCAAGGCCGATCTCATCGCCGTAGAAGAGACAAGGCGTGCCGATGAACGTCATCAGGAACGTGACGGCCAGCTTCATCTTCCGCTTGTCACCTCCGAGACGGGTCAGAAGGCGCGGCGTATCGTGGCTGCAGAGCAGGTTGAAGATCACTTCATTCGTCTGCTGCGGATAGCGCATCAGCAGAGCTCCGATTTTGTTGCTGAAGTCAAGGCTGTTCATCTCGCCGTTGAAGTAGGACAGTACGGTATCCGAGAACGGATAGTTCATGACGGAATCGAACTGGTCGCCGGTCAGCCAGGTCAGGGAGTCACTCCAGACTTCGCCGATAATATAAGCCTCCGGATTAATCGACTTGACGACGTTGCGGAAATCCCGCCAGAACGCGTGGTCGATCTCGTTGGCCACATCCAGACGCCAGCCGTCGATCCCCACTTCTTTGATCCAGTATTCGGCCACTTCCAGCAAATAGTTCTTCACATCGGGATGCGCCGTGTTGAATTTCGGCATTTCTTCGAAGAAGCCGAACGTGTCGTAGCTCGGAATGCCGTCTTTGACCTCGACCGGGAAGGAACGAACATGGAACCAGTCCTGGTAGACGGATGCTTCGCCATTCTCCCGGACATCCTTAAAGGCAGGGAATTCCGTACTGCAATGATTGAACACTGCATCGAGAACCACGCGGATGCCCCGGTCGTGACAGGCGCCGATCAGCTTTTTGAGCAGTTCCGTATCTCCGAAATGCGGATCGATCTTCTTGTAGTCCACGATATCGTATTTGTGGTTGGACGGAGACTCGAAGATCGGCGTAAAATAAATGGCGTTCACGCCCAGGTCTTCCAGGTAATCCAGATGGTCGATTACGCCTTGAAGGTCCCCGCCGAAGAAATTCTCGCGCGTCGGGACGCCGCCCCAGTCTTCGGTTCCTTCGGGATCGTTGGAAGGATCGCCGTTCGCGAACCGCTCCGGCATAATCTGCATAAAGACAGCTTCCTTGGCCCATTGGGGCACCTTGAACAGATCGACATCGTGGATATAGGCGAATTCATAGTAACTGCCCGAAGGTTCAGGGAACTCCTCGACAATGCCCCGGTCGGTCATATAAAGGGTCTCCTCCTCCGACTCTAACCGGAATATGTAGGACATCCGGCGGTAGAAGGGAGAAACGGCGGCTTCCCAATAATCGAACAGTTCGTCCGAAGTCACAATCTCAAGGGCGGTCTCATCGTGGAACCGGTCCCAGTCATACTTGTCGCCCCACTGCGCCACGACGCGGCTGACGTCGCCGCGCTTGGTCCGCACACGCAGCCGCACGGTTTCGGTATCGTAGGCATAGGCCCATTTATAGCCGGGAATATGGTACAAAGCTTCTTTCTGCATGAGAGCACCTCCATGAATTCTGGTAGTTCTGTCCCATAATACCCTTGTTGTTTGTCCGCTGAAACCAAAGCTTGTCTTTTGCGAAAAAACTCTTTGCATATTCATGCGTCGTCGTTTATAATAAATCGGTCTGAAAATTCCGTTTATTAATTCACATAAGGTCAATTCATGCATGCAGAACAGGAGAGAGAATACGATGAACAAGTGGATCAAAGGTTCGATGGGGATGATTCTGGCAGCGGCACTGCTGTCCGGATGCGGTCAGAACAATAATAATGAGAAGGGGGGCGCCTCCGCTTCGGCTCAGCCTTCTTCGGGCAGCGAGGCGTCCGGCAAGACGCTGACGCTGGGCACGAGCGCCGATTACCCGCCTTATGAATTCCATAAAGTCGTCGACGGCAAGGATACGATTGTCGGCTTTGATATCGAGATTGCGAAGGATATTGCGGAAGATATGGGAGCGAAGCTGGAAGTGAAGGATCTTCCGTTCGAATCGCTGCTGAACGAGCTGGCCAGCGGCCGTGTGGATATGGTAATCTCCGGTCTCAGCCCGACTCCGGAGCGCGCCAAGGCAGTGGATCTGTCCGACATCTACTACAAGGCAGAGCAGGCGGTTGTTGTCCGCGAAGAGGACAAGGACAAGTTCGCTACGATGGATGCGCTGAAAGGCGCGAAGCTCGGCGTCCAGACGGGATCAATTCAGCAGGATATCGCCAAAGGCATCGAAGGCGCGAAGCTGACCTCGCTCGGCAAAATTTCCGAAATCGTGCTTCAGCTGCAATCGGGCCGGGTAGACGCTTCCATTATGGAAGGGCCGGTCGCGAAATCGTTCGTCCAGAATGTGAAGGGCCTGGCCATCGCCGACGCCAAGCCGCCGGTTGAGGATGACGGCTATGTCATCGGAGTGAAGAAGGGCAACAAGGAACTGCTGGATTCCGTCAATCAGACCATCGCCCGTCTGTCCAAGGACGGGAAGATTGACCAGTATGTGACCGAAGCCAACGAGCTTGCCGAGAGCAAATAAGAAGCGCTCCAAGCCTACTTCTCAGAAAATGGCGGTACTTACCCGCCGTTTTCTGTTTTTTTGATTAGAAGAGAGGAAGTGAAGAAGGAATGAGCTTGATGGATATTCCGATCCTCCGGATGGCCTATGATTACCGCGATTTTTTCCTGACAGGCATCAAATATACGCTGCTGCTCTCGGTAATCGGCGTCTTCTGCGGTTTTGTACTTGGAATTATTGTGGCGCTGATGCGGATGTCGCCTTGGCGGGTGCTTCGCTGGATTGCAACGCTGTGGGTAGAGTTTCTGCGGGGTACCCCGATGTTGGTGCAGCTCTTCCTGATCCATTACGGTCTGACCAAGTACGGGATTGAATTCACGGCCGTACAGTCCGGCGCGATCACGCTGTCGATCAACAGCTCGGCCTATCTGGCGGAGACGTTCCGGGCCGGCATTCAAGGCGTTGACCGCGGCCAGTCGGAGGCGGCGCGCTCGCTCGGCATGCGCCCCGCGATGACCTTCCGCTACATTGTGCTTCCCCAGGCGATCAAAGCGGTGCTGCCGGCCATCGGCAACGAATTCATTACGATTATCAAGGAATCTTCCATTGTATCCATGATCGGCGTCTACGATTTGATGTTCCAGTCGCGTTCGATTACGACCATTACGTATGAGCCGATGAACCCGCTGATTATCGCGGCGCTGCTGTATTTCATCCTGACCTTTACACTGTCCCGTCTGCTGGGCCGTTTTGAAAGGAGGTTGAACGCGAGTGATAACCGTTAAGAATCTGCACAAAAGCTATGGCAAGCTTGATATTCTGAAGGGCATTGATCTGGAGATCCGCAAGGGAGAGGTCGTCGTTGTCATCGGACCGAGCGGTTCCGGCAAAAGCACTTTCCTGCGCTGCCTCAATCTGCTGGAACAGCCGACCGACGGCGTGATCGAATTCGAAGGCGAATCCATCACGGACCGCAAGCACAATATCAATGCCACCCGCGAGAAGATGGGAATGGTATTTCAGCAGTTCAATCTGTTCCCGCACAAGAACGTGCTCCGGAATATTACGCTTGCGCCGATCAAGGTGAAGAAGCAGAAGCCGGAAGAGGCGGAGGCCATTGCGGTCGATCTGCTTCGGACGGTAGGACTTGAGGACAAGAAGAGCGCCTATCCGTCGCAGCTTTCCGGAGGACAGAAGCAGCGCATTGCCATTGCGCGCGCGCTGGCGATGCAGCCTCACGTGATGCTCTTCGACGAGCCGACATCGGCGCTGGACCCGGAGATGGTCGGCGAGGTTCTGGAAGTCATGAAGAATCTGGCGGAGCAGGGAATGACCATGGTTATCGTCACCCATGAGATGGGCTTTGCCCGGGAAGTGGGCGACCGCATTCTGTTCATGGACGGCGGAAATATCGTGGAGGAGGGAACGCCGGAGGAAGTGTTCGGCAGCCCGAAACATCCGAGGACCCAGGACTTCCTCAGTAAGGTGCTCTAAAGACACAATCGGCCGCGGGGCAAGCCCGCGGCCGATTTTTGTAGGAGGCGGTCCGGTTAAATTTGCCGGTCCGGTGTAAAATGGTAGTAGACCCTGTCCATCCTGACAAGCAAAGGAGCACCGTCCTATGAGCGACAACTTGAAGCGAATCGGCATTATAGACATCGGGTCCAACTCGATCCGTCTGGTCATCTACGATACTACGGAGGAAGGCGGCTACCGCATTGTGAAGGAATGCAAGTATTCCGCCCGCCTGAGCGAGAAGATTACCGCCGAAGGGCGGCTGGAGCTGGAGCGGTTGGAGCCCATTCTGCCGGTGCTGCGGCAGTTCGTCCGCATCTGCGGCGTATTCGGCGTCGGCCAGATCCGCGCGGGCGCTACGGCAGCGATCCGCAACGCCGCCAATTCCCGGGAGATCATTGCGTTTCTGTCCGAAGAGTCGGGCATCCGGATTGAGCTTATCAGCGGCAGCCAGGAGGCTTATTTCGGCTTTCTGGGCGTCATCAACGCCTTTGACGTGCAGGACGGCTTTGTCATCGACATCGGCGGAGGCAGTACGGAGATCACGCTCTTCCGGGGCAGAGAGTATATCAGCAGCGTCTCGTTCCCGTTCGGAGCGGTCAATATGAATGTGAGATTCGGACAAGGCGGCAACTGGACCGAGGAACAAGTGCGGAAGCTGAAGGCCTATGTCATGGGACGCCTGGTTGAGCATGACTGGCTCAGCACCGGCTCGGGCCTGCCGCTGTACGGCCTCGGCGGAACGCTGCGCACCCTCGGCAAGCTGGATATGAAGCAGCACGATTACTCGCTGCCCAACACGCATGGCTACACACTCTCTACCGAGACCGTGCGGCGGTTCGCGGAGACGCTCCCGGCCATGCCGTACGACAAGCGCAAGGACCTGGAGGGACTGTCCAAGAGCCGCAGCGATATTATTGTATCGGGTGTGGTTATCTTTCATACCGTCTACGAATATCTGGGAGCGACCCGGGCCGTCATCAGCGGAGAAGGCTTGCGGGAAGGCATGCTTCACGATCTGCTTGATCCCGGGCATCCCGTTCGCAAGAGTGCGCTGGAATACAGTCTCGGGACAATTCTCCGGCTGGATGCCGGCGCGTCTTCCGAACACCTGCGCCGTGTGCACGAGCTGGCCCTGGAACTCTACGAGGGGCTGCTCGGAGACGAAGGGACGGATGAGCAGCGGATGCTGCTCTATGTCTCGTCCCTGCTGCACCGGATCGGCTCGAACGTCAACTATTATCAGTCGAAGCGCCATACGCGCTACTGGCTGATGAACGCTCCGGTTCGCGGGCTCAGCCACCGCCAGCTCGTTCTGTGCGCGTTCATCGCCTCCTACAGCACCAAAAGCCGGAAGCAGAAGCTGTCCCTTCTGCATAGAGACATTCTTCTGCCTTCCGACGAGGAATGGATTCACCGGCTGGGCTCGCTGGTCCAGCTCGCGGCCGCGCTCGATGCCGGCGAGACGGGGCAGGTTACCGGGCTAAAGGCCTCACGGCACGGCGCCAGCCTGGATATCAAGCTTCAGACCGAAGAACCTCTGCTTCTGGGTCAGGAAGAGATCGAGAACGCCCTCAAGGCGTTCAGGAATGCCTGGGATCTGAAGGTGAAGCTTGAGGCTCCTTCCATCGGCTGACTTCCATCGCGGCGAACTGGCTCCGGAACGGAGCCTTTTTGTCGTCCGCCCGTTCGTAATATCCGCCGGGCAGCAGGAAGCTGGCCTTGACATTGTCCTGAAGGGACAAGCCGAGAATATTGACGATCTGGCCGCGGATAACCGGGTCCTGCACCGGACACATCAGCTCCACCCGGCGCGTCAGATTCCGGGTCATCCAGTCCGCGCTGGACAGATACACCTCGGGCTTGCCCCCGTTCTCGAAATAGTAGATTCGGGAATGCTCCAGGAAGCGGTCGACAATGCTGCGCACCGTAATCCGCTCGCTGAGCCCGGCGACGCCGGGCCGGAGACAGCAGACGCCCCGCACGATCAAATCAATCGCCACGCCGGCGCCGGCGGCTTCGTAGAGATCGTCGATCACCTGCTGGTTGGACAGGGAATTCATCTTGCCGATGATGCGGGCGGGCCGCCCCGCCGCAGCATGGGAGGCTTCGCGCTGAATCAGCTTCTGCAGCGACAGACTCATGCCGGAGGGAGCGACGATGAAGGCGTTCCAGTCCTTTTGCTCGGAATAGCCGGTGATCTGGTTGAACAGCTCCGAGGCGTCGAGACCGATGTTCTCCCGGGCGGTGAACAGACTCAGGTCTGTATATACCTTGGCGGTGCTGTCGTTGTAGTTCCCGGTTCCGATATGCACATAGCGGCGAAGCTCGGGACCCTCCTGGCGGACGATCAGGGTAATCTTGGCATGCGTCTTGAGTCCGACCAGCCCGTAGACGACATGGCAGCCCGCCTGCTCCAGTTGGCGCGCCCAGGCGATGTTGCGCTCCTCATCGAACCGGGCCTTCAGCTCCACCACAACCGTGACCTGCTTGCCGGATTCGGCCGCTCGGGCAAGGGCGGCGATCAGCGGCGAGTTGCCGCTGACGCGGTAGAGGGTCATCTTGATGGCCATCACCTGGTCGTCCTCGGAAGCCTGCGTTATGAAATCAACCATGGCGTCGAACGATTCGTAGGGGTGATAGACGAGCACATCGCGCTGGCGAAGCACTTCGAAGAAATCCTCATTCTCCGCGAATTCGGCAGGATAGACCGGGTTGACCGGCGGATAGTTCAAATCATGATATCCCTTGAGGCTGTTGGCAAAATGACGCAGAAACCCGAGGTCCAGCGGACCGTCGATTTCGAAGACGAAATCTTCCAGTTCAAACTCTGCCTGAAGCTGTTCCAGCGCATAGGGATGAATGTCTTTCTGGACCTCCAGCCGGGCCGGAATGCCGCGGCGGCGTTTGCGAAGCTCCTTCTCGATCTCTTCCAGCAGATCCTCTGCCCCTTCCTCGTCGATCGACAGGTCGGAATTGCGCGTCAGCCGGAACTCGTTGACCGCAATCGGCCGATAGCCGCTGAACAACGTATGGATATGCCGGCGGATTACTTCCTCAATGAACACGAACTGCCGCTTCTTGCTGTTGGCACGGTGGGGAAGAGGGATCAGGCGTGGCAGGCTTGAAGGAATTTGCAGAATGGCAAAATACGGTTCCGTGCCGTCCTCGGCTTCGTCTTCGCGCTCCAGAAGAACGGCCAGGTAGACATACTGGCTGTGCACGAGCGGGAAGGGACGGCTCTGGTCCACGGCCATCGGGGTAAGTACCGGAAAAATAATATCCTGGTAATAAGTCTCCATGGCAGCTTCCTGCGAATGGCTCAAATCGTCGTAGCGGGTCAGCACGAGCCCTTCTTTCTGAAGTTGTCGGGCGATCTCCCGGTAGGTGCGGTACTGCTCGCCGATCATTTTGCCTACCCGTTTGAACAGGCGCTTATACAGGCCGGACGGCGTGTAGCCGGTAAAATCCTTCTTGGTGTAGCCGGCCCGGATCTGGTCCTGAATGCCTGCGACGCGCACGCTGATGAACTCGTCCAGATTGCTGGAGACAATGCTCAGGAACCGGGCGCGTTCCAACAGCGGATTCTCGGGGTCTTGGGCTTCCTGAAGAACCCGGCGGTTGAATTCAATCCAGCTCAAATCCCGGTTCAGATAGGGAATGGCGGGAGCGGGGGCGGTATTCGGCTTCTTCTTGTCGTCGGCGTTCATGGGGTTCTCCTCCATAAATTCTATAGTATGTAGGCGGCCAAACTCTCATTCTATCAGATTAACCTGCTTCTATTAGTTTACCCGTTTGCGCCACCGGTTTTGTTAACGGAATGTAAAATATATTTAGGTTAACATATTCTTTAATATGTAACCAAAATCTCTTGGCTACAACCTGTGGTTTCAAAGTGGTAACAATTACATAGGCATAGGTTACAAAATTGTGATATATTCAGAGCTGTGAGGAATTGGTACCCTACATAGAAATTTGTCTAAGGAGGAAGAAATGAATTTGCAACGTATATGGAAAACGGCAGCCGCTGCGGCTGTCAGCCTATCCGTTCTGCTGACGGCGCTTCCAGCGCAGGCCGACCGGATTCATGTTGCCCAGGAGGGCACTACCTACTATCGTATCGCTCAAAAATACAGCGTAAAGCTGGATTCGCTGCTGAAGGCGAATCCGTCCATTGCTCCGAACAACATCTACCCGGGTCTGCGGATTGTTGTCCCGGTTGCCGAAGCCGGCGCGGCATCCCGTGAGACCCTGCCCGCAGGCGGTGCAGCCGCGCTTCATGCCCTTTCAGTTACCCCTGCGGAGAAGACGGTTGAAGCATGGGGAAAGACGTTCAATTACTCCGGAACGCTTCAAGTAAAAGCAACGGCGTATTCTTCGGCGGCAAGCGAGAACGGCTGGGGACCCATCGACTACTTTGGCAATCCGCTGAAGCTTGGCACCATCGCGGTCGATCCGAGCGTGATCCCGCTGGGTACCAAGGTGCTGGTGACGGGGCATTCCCATCCGGGACTGCCGAAGACCGCATTTGTTGCAACGGCAACCGATACGGGCAGCGCCATCAAGGGCAACCGGGTGGACATCTTCATTCCGGGAAGCCAGAGCTTCGTGTCTGAATTCGGCTTCCAGTACGTTACGCTCTACTTCATTGATTGAGCGTCTTCATCATGACCCTGAACAGCAGAAAGCTCCGTCCCATCCGGGAACGGAGCTTTCTGCTGTTACTCAGGGGCGGCACACGGAGTATCTTGGCTTACCGCTCGGGCAGATCAAGCAGTTCAGGCACTGTCACCAGCCGGTAGCCCCTGGCCCGAAGAGTTCCGATAATCTCGGGCAGCGCCTCGATCGTTCCGCTCAGGTCGCTGCCGACTCCGCCGCCCCCATGCTGAAGAACGATGGAACCTCTAGCTGCCCGGGAGAGCACATTCCGCTTGACCTGCGCTTTGTTTAGCCCCCGCCAGTCCTGGGAATCCACGTTCCAGTTGATGATCCGGTAGCCGTTGGACCGGGCCCAATGAAGCTGCTTCTCGGTAATTTCTCCGTAAGGAGGACGGATCAGTCTCGAACGGTACCCTGCCGTCCGCTTCAGGATAGCGTCTGTACGCAAAATCTGCGATCGGAACCCCGCCACCCCCATTTTGGTGAACAAAGGATGGTTGTAGGAATGGTTGCCGATGCTGTGTCCTTCCCTGATAATTCGGGCGACCAGATCCGGATGCTTCTCCGCTCTGCTGCCGACGATAAAGAAGGTCGCCTTGACCCCCGAGCGCTTCAGAACATCGAGGATGGCCGGTGTGAACCGGGGATCGGGAACATCGTCGAAGGTCAGGGCTATCTCCGGCGTCCGCGGACCGCGGGCACGAATGATCTCCGGATAGCGGCGGATCAGTTGGGACAGGGTCAGCGGCGATTCGGCCTTCTCCAGGGAAGCCGCCGGCCGCTGGCGGCCGGCCGGTTGCGAAGCGGGCGCCGGAGCCGTCTCCGAGTCCGAGGCCGCCGGAGAACGGGCACTCCACCGGGCGGCTTCGGCGCCCGCTCTCCGGGAATCGGCGTTCCCCGGGAACGGAATCAGCAGGAGCAGAGCCGCTGCAAGGATCAGAAACAGGCGATGAAGCATATTCAAGACTCCCTTCCGGCATATTCCTTGGTTTGCCCCGGCTCCGGAGGATTTATCCGCCGCGAAGAGTTCCTTACTTTTCTTAAGAGGGTGAAGAGGTGTATACTAGCGGATAGCAAAGCCGGGGACCTTACCCTATGCAAATACAATAAAAAGCCGGAAGCGGCGGAAGGATGGAGAAAACAATGGCTCAGCTGTTCACGCCTTATGAAATCAAGAACCTGAAGCTGAAGAACCGGGTGGTGATGCCCCCGATGTGCCAATACAGCGTCGTGGCCGAAGACGGAATTCCCAACGATTGGCATTATGTTCATTATGTCAGCCGTGCGGTCGGCGGCACGGGACTGCTGATCGCCGAGATGTCGGGCATTGAGCCGGACGGACGGATTACCAATCAGGACACAGGAATCTGGAGCGACGACCAGATCCCGGCCTGGAGACGGATCACGGAGGCTGTGCACAGCTACGGCGCGAAGATCGGCATCCAGCTCGGCCATGCGGGCCGCAAGGCGCAGGACGCGGAGCCGCCGGTCGCTCCGTCGGCCATCGCGTTCGACGGAAAGTCGAAAGTTCCGGCCGAGCTGTCCACCGAGGATGCCGAGCGCCTCGTTGCCGCGTACGCGGCGGCTGCCCGCAGAGCGGTGGAGGCCGGGTTTGACACGGTCGAAATTCACGGCGCCCACGGCTACCTGATTCATCAATTCCTGTCGCCGCTGTCCAACAAGCGGGAGGACCGGTATGGGCAGGACCGTCTGCTCTTCGGAGAAGAAACCGTACGCGCCGTAAAAGCCGTATTGCCGGAAGGCATGCCGCTCCTGATGCGGGTCTCCGCGCGCGAATACGTGGACGGCGGCTACGGTACGGACTATGCGGTGGAGTTCTGCTCCCGCTATCATGCGGCGGGCGTTGACGTCTTCCACATCTCTTCGGGCGGCGAAGGCCCGATCGGAGCAGGCGGACTTCCGACTTCCGGCCCCGGTTACCAGGTGGGGCTTGCGGAAGCAGTCCGCCAGGGTGCCGGTGTGCCGGTTATTGCGGTGGGCCGCCTGGAGGACCCCAAGGAGGCAGAAGCGGCGCTGGCGGAGGGACGGGCCGATCTTATTGCCGTCGGCCGCGCCATGCTGAGCGATCCGTACTGGGCGCTGCATGCCCAGGAAGCGCTCGGCGGCGTACGCGATATTCCCGAAGCCTATGTCAGAGGCGTGTGGAAAAAAGCCTGACCGATGTGAACTAAATCACAGAAATCCGGCTCCTTCTACGGCATGTTTAATAAGATAAAATTTGAAGGAGCTTGATAACGTGGGGACGGTATTGTTTAACGAGCGATTGAACGAGGGGGTGTATCATCTCCGGGTCGGAGGCGCCTACGGAGGAGCGATGGGACAATTCTATATGGTAAGAGCCTGGAGCTCTTACCCGGTGCTGTCCCGCCCGCTGAGCATTCATGACGTAGGGGAGGACGGCATCGACTTCCTGTACCATGTGGTCGGAGAAGGGACGGAGCTTCTCAGCCGTCTGAAGCCGGGAGACCCGATATCCCTGGAAGGGCCGCTCGGAACCGGATTTCCCTCCGTTCAGGGACGCGTTGCCCTTGTCGGCGGCGGCATCGGCATCGCCCCGCTGTATTACTGCGCACGGGAGCTGGGGGCGAGCGACATTTACCTGGGCTTCAGCCGCGCACCGTTCCGGACCGAAGCGTTTGAACCGTTCGCCTCGCGTCTGACCGTCGATGTCGGCGGATTGATTCTGGACCGGATCGACTTTGCGGATTACGACCATGTCTTCGTCTGCGGTCCGCATCCGATGCTGAAGGCCGCCCAGCTCAAAGGCATAGCGGCCTCCTCGTCGGGAAGCTCCTCTGCGGTCTATCTCTCGCTGGAGAACCGGATGGCGTGCGGCATCGGCGCCTGTCTCGTCTGCAGCGTCTCCTGCCGGGACGGGCAGCGCAAGGCATGTGCGGACGGCCCCGTATTCCTGTCGGAAGAGGTGATCTTCCATGACTGAAGTGAATATGAACGCCGTCATTGCCGGTGTGCGCTTCAAGAATCCGGTCGTTATGGCATCCGGCACGTTCGGCTTCGGCCATGAATACGGGCAGCGCTACGACCTGAATCTGCTAGGCGGCATCTCCGGCAAGGGTCTGACGCTGAATCCGAAGGCCGGCAATCCGGGAACCCGGGTGTATGAGACGCCGTCCGGCATGCTCAACAGCGTCGGTCTGGAGAACCCCGGCATTCCGGCCTTCCTGGAGAAGGAGGCGCCCTATTGGGCGACGCTCGACACCGCCCGGATTGTCAATCTTGGCGGCGGGACGCTGGACGACTATGTCCGCGGCGCGGAGCTGATTCAGTCCGACAACGCCCGGCGGGAGGCCGCCGGTGCCAAGGCCGTCGATATGATTGAGCTGAATATCTCCTGCCCGAACGTCAAGGAGGGCGGCATCGCCTTCGGCGTGCGCACGGTAGCGGCCCGGGAAGTCCTCCGGGCCGTTCGGGCGGCGACCTCGCTGCCGCTTGCGGTGAAGCTGTCGCCGAACGCCGAAGACATCGCCTCGATGGCGGCGATGTGCGAGGAGGAGGGAGCGGACGCCGTCTCCCTCATCAACACAATCAGCGGAATGAAGATTGACATCCGCCGCCGCGCCAGCGTTTTTCACAATCTCTATGCCGGTCTGTCGGGCCCGGCGGTCAAGCCGGTTGCGCTGCGAATGGTGCATCAGGTAGCCCGGGCTGTCCGGATTCCCGTCATCGGCATGGGCGGAATCGCCAGCGCGTCCGATATTCTGGAATTCATCATGGCAGGTGCGGCCGTCGTCCAGGTGGGGACGTATAATTTCATGAACCTGGATGCGGGACGGGACCTGGTTGCAGATCTCGAAGCGCTGATGCTGTCCGAGAATATCCGGACACTGGATGAAATTCGCGGCATCGTTTAGAATGTGGGTATAATTTAGGATAGGGAAGGGGACTGAACTTGCCTTCGCAGCGCTTTAACCCGGATGACATCACCTTGGTCGAATCCGCCGTCGGCGACGATCTGCTGCTGTTGATTACCGGCGGCGTCCGCCATATCGGGGCCTGCAGCACGGCCTATCTGGCCGATGACGGCTCCGTGCAGGTATTGACCCAAGGGCTGCCGCATCACAAAGAGCATACGATCAGCGAGTCGGTGGCGGTTCGCGCAGCGCGGGAACTGCAGACAACGGTAACCGTGGTCATGGGCATCCACTACGATAATCTGACCCGCGCCGAGATTGAAGAAGTGGTTCAGGTGGTCGGTGAACGGGTCAAAGAATATTTAGTGGGTAAAATTTGAAACGTCCAACCCCGTCCTGCGTAATACTAACCAAACGCGTTTCCCAAACTATTCTTGGAGGAATGAACCCATGTCGATTTTCAAAAGATTGCGCGATTTAACGATGTCCAACATTAACTCTATTATTGACAAGGCCGAAGACCCGATTAAGATGACGGATCAGTATATCCGCGATATGACGGAAGACCTGGAAGACGCCGAGAAGGCGGTCGCCGCCCAGATCGCCATCGAGAAGAAATTCAAACAGCTCTATGAAGAGCAGGAAGCGCTGGTAACCAAGCGCAACCAGCAGGCCCATGCAGCCGCCCAGGCCGGCAATGCGGATCTGGCCCGCCGCGCGCTGGAAGAGAAGAAGACGGCCGAAGGCAAGATGGCCGAGTACAAGACCAGCTACGACCAGAACAAGGCTTCCGCCGACAACCTGCGCGCGAAGCTGGAAGAAATGCGCAAGCAGCTCGGCCAGATGAAGAGCAAGCGTGAGACGCTGGTCGCCCGCTACAAT
The DNA here is from genome assembly GCF_008710135.1 of Paenibacillus spiritus. Lineage (GTDB taxonomy): Bacteria > Bacillota > Bacilli > Paenibacillales > Paenibacillaceae > Paenibacillus_AQ > Paenibacillus_AQ glufosinatiresistens. The sequence goes on from NZ_VYKK01000005.1 coordinate 391,354, forward strand.
GCGGCCAAGGCCCAGACCGAGATCAACAAGGCCATGAGCGGATTCAGCTCCGATTCGGCTACGGCCGGACTCAAGCGGATGGAGGAGAAGATGCTGCAGGCGGAAGCCCATGCCGAAGCCAGCAACGAGATGAACTCCGGACGCAAGTCGCTCGACGACGAGTTCGAGCAGCTCGGCAAGGATCAGGGCGTAGAGGACGAGCTGGCCGCCCTGATGAAGCAGTACGACAAGCAGCAATAACCGGAACCGGGAGGAACGGCCTCAATGAGCGTATGGAAGCGTATCGGCAATCTATTCTCGAAGGCTCCGGCGCCTGTAGCCGAGAAGAGCGTCCTGCAGCTGTCGCCGGGGGATATCTGCGAAGTGTCCCTCGTTACCTATGAAGTGACGGGCCGGGTCAGCAACCGCAGCCGCAACACGGTCCTGCTCACGCTTCGCGACGGGGCCGACATCGCCTATCTCCACATCGAACAGAGGGAGCAGCTTCAATTCGCGCTGTACCGCTCCATCGATGGGCGTATGGACAGTCTGACCGAGGTTCCGGCCACAATGGTGCTGGATGACGAGACTTACTATCTGGAAGAAGAATACGAAGGATACGTGGCCGTCAGCGGGCAGACGCCGTTCATGAATGCGGGAGAACAGCATGTCTGGCAGTTCCAGGCTGACAACAGCCGGCTGCTGCGAATCGAGTGGCAGAACGGCCGGTTCGTCCTCTACGAAGGCGAGAAGACAATCCCGGGCGATGTCCGGGTCATCCGGGCATCTTGACCGGAAGGCATCCGGCGTTCTAAGGTTAAGGGGTATTCCGTACGGCGTGCAGCCGGCGGGATACCCCTTTTTTGATCGTTGCAAGTAGCACTGCCAAGTCCCTAAGGAGCAGGAAGGGAGAGAAGAAGCATGGGTGAAGAGAAGGAACGGACAGGCCGGTTCGAGCGGCAGGCGCTGCCGCTAATGGAAGCGCACCGCCTGCTGATGGAACAGGCGGTGCAGGGCGGCAGCGAGAAGGTGCCGCTGGCGCAGGCTGCGGGACGGGTGCTGGCCGAAGAAATTCGGGCGTCTCATCCTTTTCCGGCGTTTGACCGTTCGGCAATGGACGGCTACGCGATCCGGGCCGCCGATACGGAGCGTTGCCAAGATGGAGAGAGCCTTACGCTTCGGATTGTCGAAGAGATTCCGTGCGGCTCGGTGGGAACGGTGCCGATTGTGTCCGGTACGGCAGCGCGGATAATGACCGGCGCGCCGATCCCGGAAGGCGCCGATGCGGTGGTGATGCTGGAGATGACCGAAACGCCGGAGACCGGCGGGAAGGACGGCGGCGGGGGAACTGTCCGGATTCAGGTCCGGGCCGAACGGGGCCAGCACATCACGCGCCGCGGTCTGGAGCTGGAGGAAGGAGAGGCGGTCCTGCTTCCCGGGACCGATATAGGTCCCGGAGAAATCGCCATGCTCGCCGCTCTGGGAATCCCGGAAGTTCCGGTTATCCGCAGACCGCGGGTAGCCGTATTCGCCACCGGCAGCGAGCTGCTGGATGCCGGCGTGCCGCTGGAGCCCGGCAAGATCAGAGACAGCAATTCGCCGATGCTTACGGCGCTTCTCTCGCAGTGCGGCGCAGAGGCTGTGCCGCTTGGCGTCATCGCCGATGATCTGGAGCAGGCTCGCAGCCGGATTCAGATGGCGCTGGAGCTGTATGACCTCGTTCTGACGACCGGGGGAGTGTCGGTGGGCGATTATGACATTATGGGCGATCTTGTGCGCGAGAGCGGCGCCGGCATGCTCTTCAACAAAGTGGCGATGCGGCCGGGCAGCGTCACCACGGCGGCTGTCCGGGGCGGCAAGCTGCTGCTGGCGCTCTCGGGCAACCCGGGGGCCTGTTACGTCGGCTTCCAGCTTCTGGCCCGCCCGCTGATCGGCCGTATGCTGGGCCGCCGGGAGCCCGATCTGCCGGAATGGAAGGCGGTGCTGGCGGAGGATTACCGGAAGAAAGGCAATTTTACCCGCCTGGTGCGCGCCCGGCTGGAAGCTAGGGAAGGCCGTCTGTATGCGGTCCCGTCAGGCATAGACGAGTCGAGCGTGACGGTCACGATCATGAAGAGCGACTGCCTGATCGTCGTGCCCGAGGATGAGACCCGCCTGGCCGCCGGTTCAGAAGTGACGGTGATTCGGCTTCCCTGAGGAGGGGATCTCCGAGAAGCTTCGGCGATAACGGACGACTGAGAACGGCCGCCAGCTTAACAGCGCCTTGCACGATTCGCCCAGAACGGCCAATCGCCCAGAACGGCGGCAGCCAAGAAGAGCCGCCGTTCATTTACGCTACTTATTATCAAATTACAACATATGAAAAATTCACACAAGGAATATCACGCTTCTTTCTCTTTCGTTATTCCCGCCGACCCTCCGCAAGAGCCGTCTTTATCACTCCGCCAAACTTGGCACAAAAAGTAAAAAGGGCGGCCGTCTTCCCGAACCGGCCCGCCCTTGTACCTTCTTGCAGCTCCGGAATCCTCCGCCATTCGAGCGCTGCTTGCCGTCCGGGTATCGCGTGCCGAAAGGCAAGCCTATCCTAGTTTCCGTTTCGCCGCTCGATGGCCTCGGACATGGTCTTGTCCGTCAGATGCGCATAGACCTCCGTGGTCTCCGTAGAGGCATGGCCGAGCTGCTCTTTGGTCTTGTAAATATCATTCTGGAGATAATAATCCGTCGCGAACGAATGTCTTAGCTTGTGCACGGTCAAAAACGGCTTGCCGAAGCGTTTGGCATACTTGATAATCATCTCTTGAATGGCCCGTTTGGTCATCCGCTTGCCTTCGGAAGCGCCGTTGGGAAGCGTGATGAAGAGGGCCTTCTCGCGTTTGGGCGTATGGTACCGGGCCTGGCGGACAGCCAGATAGGCGGACAGCTCATCCTTGGCCTGCTCGCGGAAATAGACCGGTGTCTTGAAGGTCTCATCATTGTTGCCCTTCCGGTAGACGTAGAGCAGCTTATTGTTCAGATCGAGATCGTCCAGGTTGAGGTTCACCACTTCCGAGACGCGCAGCCCGGAATTCAGGATCAGACTTGCAATGCAGGCATCGCGTTCCCGGTTCTGCAGATGGGCATAATGCGCCTGCTTGTTGCGTTCGACGTCCCGGCCGTAGCCGTCCAGAATATAGCCGACAAATTCCAGCAGTTCCTCCTCCTCCAGAATTTTGCCCTTCAGCTTGGCGGCCGTATCCTTCGGCTTGTGGATGCGTTTGATCTCAACCTTGGCCATTACATTGCGCTTGAGGAGCGGGTAGAAGTGCTCGTCCTCGGCGATCTGGCTCAGATAATGGAACAGAGAGCGGAGGGCGGACAGCTTGCGGGAGACCGTCGTCCGCGAGTTGGTTCCTTCCATTCGTGTGGTCAGGTACAGACGGTAGCCGACAATGCTGTCCATGTGGAGGCGCTCCAGATCCAGCAGTGTAATGTCGGCGTTCTTCCCGGCCTCGGACAGCCCCTCCATGCGAAGGTAGCCGAAGAAGAACTCATAATCCCGGACATACTCCAGCAGCGAAGAGGGGGAGAGGTCAGGCAGCTTGTAATCAATGAATTGCTGTACGAACCACGGAAGCGATGGAAGATGCTCTTCCAGCTTCCTGCGGTCGCTTGTTTTCTGAATGCTCACGAAGGTTCACCTGCGCTTAAGTAGAATCAGACCGATCAATCTTCATTGTATCACAGGCAGGGGCAGAGGAGAGGACGGTCCGAGACCGGGCCGCCTTGCGGCAGGAGAAGCAAAGCGCTATGATGTTTAACAGAATATGGCGAACATACAGAGGTGACTACATGGAACTCGGACTTGAACGGGTCCCCTACGAGCGCAAGACCGTGATTTCACGGCTGATGCAGTTCTATCTGTACGACTTTACCCGGTACCTCGATATCCATGTCGACCGCAGCGGGGCATTTCCCGAGTATCCGGGGCTGGAAGCTTACTGGAACAGCGGCAGCAACAAGTATCCGTACTTGATTACATGCGACGGCCATCCCGCCGGTTTTGCGCTGGTGGATCGGCTGCTGAGAAGTCCGGAGGGCGACTTTTATATGACGGAATTTTTTGTCATGCAAAAATACCGCCGCTTCGGCGTCGGCACCTGGGCGGCCCACCGGCTGTTCGATATGTTCCCCGGAGACTGGAAAGTCTCCCAGGTGCGGGCCAACACGCCGGCGCGCACCTTCTGGCGGCGCGTAATCGGAGAATATACGAACGGAATCTATGAAGAACGGTATGACCATCGTCAGGGCAACCCCAGCCAATATTTTAATACATTAAAAGTTAATAATGTTAACGATTAAAAAGGAGATGAAAGGCTTGTATTTGCCATCCTTTCAGTTGACTGGCAAGACCGCGCTGGTTACCGGCGCGGGGAAGGGCATCGGCCGGGCGCTCGCTGTCGGCCTTGCTGAAGCAGGCTGCGACGTGGCGCTCGTGTCGCGGACAATGGCCGATCTGGAACAGACGTCGGCCCTGATCGAACAAGTATCGAGCGCCCGCAGCTTCCGATATGCCGCAGATGTCAGCGACCGTGCAGCGATGGAGAAGACGGCCGCACAGGCCTTGGCCGATCTCGGGCGGCTGGACATCTGGATCAACAACGCCGGCATGAACATACGGACGCCAGCCCTTGAAGTCACGGATAGCGAATGGGAGACCATCGTCGGTACGAATCTGAAATCGGCGCTGATCGGTTCGCAGCAGGCTGCCGGCTTCATGAAAGAGCAGGGGGGAGGGAGCATCATTAATATCGCTTCGGTGGCGGGTGTGACCGCTCTGCGGACCGGGGTCGTCTATGGAGCGACGAAAGCCGGGATAATTCAGATGACCCGGAATTTGGCGCTGGAATGGGCGCCTTACGGAATTCGGGTCAACGGAGTGGGGCCATGGTATTTCAAGACTCCGCTGTCGGAGAAGGTGCTTGCGGACGAAGCGTATCTGAGCCGCATTCTGGACCGGACACCGATGGGCCGGATCGGTGAGCTTGGCGAACTGGTCGGTCCCGTCGTGTTCCTGGCATCCGAGGCTTCGTCCTACATGACGGGCCAGACTTTGATTGTTGACGGGGGAATGAGCATCTTCGGCTTTTAGCAACTAAATATAATAAATATTATGTAAACTTAATCTACTGTATATCCCGGTTATCACCCCCGATTGAAACCCAAAGATTGACTTTTGAATTTAGAATAGGCGATTTCCGTGCCAACAAAACAAAATTTCAACATATGAAAAATTCAAAATAGAAAAATCCATTCCATCCTCACCCGCCGCCACAATTCAGCAAACGCAACCAACGAACACCGAACCCCTTAAACCCGTGAAAAAGCGAACCCTGCCAGGCCCGCTTCTGCTTCAACCAGAACCGCATATGTAAAAAGGGTATGCCAGGACAATCATCCTGCGATTGTGTCGCAGGGCTGTTCCTCTTTCGCTTCCGCGGCTTCTCGCGCCATCAGCCGGCGGTGAGCCAGCCACAGCAGCGGAAGACCGAGCGCCGTTGTAATTGCCAAGGGGATGAAGAGCGCCGGGCCGCTGCCCGCGCCGAACTGATCGAGCATCATGCCTCCCATTACCGGAGCCAGGACGTAGCCGAATCCGTTGAAACCGATCGTGCCGAAGTAGGTGCCTTTCCACTGCGGTTTGGCGATCCGGTCGATCAGCATGTCCATCATGGTGAAGATCAGCACCTCGCCGACGGTGAACACGACAACGCCTGCCATCAGCAGAGCAACTCCCTGAGCCGCTCCGAACATCAGCATGGAGCCGCAGATGCACAGATTGCCGATCATCAGCGGCACCACGGGTGGAAGATTGCGCGTGCTGCGAACAAGCGGGAACTGGACAACCAGCACAATTACAGCGTTAAGGGAGAGCATGTAGGAGAACAGCTTCCCGCCGTTGGTGAAATGCGGACTGAGCACCAAATACTGCGACATGGTTGAGCCGAAATGCGCATAGCCGAGAACGCAGAAGACGGTCCCAAGGAGCACCGGCAGGAAGACCGGGTCGCGTCCGGTAATCGCCATGGCTTCCCGGAGGCGGGGCGCTTCAACCCGTTCCGGCACAGGAAGCGTATCCCGGTTGCGCGAGAATTGGAAAATCAGAACGAGTCCATAGAGCACATAGACGATGCCGCCCAGAAGAAACGGGAAAGTATTCTCCGTTGACCCCAGCTGAGCCCCCACCAAGGGACCAAAGACCACCCCGATATTGATCGCCGCATAGCGCAGATTGAAGATCAGAAGCTTCTTGTCAGGAGAGGTAATGTCGGAGAGCAGCGCCCGGGAAGTCGGTTCGAACAGCGCCCGGCACAGACCGTTCAGCGTGTTGACGACGAAGAACATCCACAGAACCGTCGAACCCGAGAAAGCGACGAATACGGAGGCCCAGCCGAAGATAGAGAAGAGCATGACTTTCTTGCGTCCGATAATATCTGAGATGTACCCCCCGTAGAAAGAGACCAGAACGCCTGCGAGGGAGCTGACTGCGATGGTCATCCCGGTCTGTGTGGTGGATGCGCCCAGATGGCGAACCAGGTAGATGGAGAGAAAAGGAATGCTCATGGATGAGACGAGACGGCCGAACAGCGTCCCGAGAATAATGGTCCAAGCCAGGGGGTGAATCCCCCTAAGATGGCTTTTCATGGCTACCTCCTTTGAGATTAGAAGAAATTTGGAAGATCAGGGATTGTAAACCTAATGTAAACCTCGCTATAATTGTACCTGATAAAAGGGGAAGGAAAAGTGTAAGGAGCATTCATTCCTTTTCACCTTTAAGGATTTCGAAGGAGGAACGCCATTGGACCCGGGAATTGCCCACTATCTGCGTCTTGCCGACCTGCTGGAAGGTTCGGAAGCCGAACCGGAGGGTTGTCCGGTTACGATCGAGCAGTTATCGGACTTCCTCTACTGCACGCCGCGCAATGTGAAATTTATACTTCGCAAAATGGAGGAGCGCGGCCTGATTGCCTGGCGCCCCGGACGGGGAAGAGGTAACCGATCGCGGTTGCAGCTTCTCAAGAGCCGGGAAGACGTGCTGGAGGGAAGCCTGGATCAACTGCTGGCCAAAGGGAGAATGAAAGAAGCGGCTGAGCTGATCGGCCAAATCACGGAGGAAGTTCATCTCCGGGAGCGCCTGTGGCGGCGCCTCAGCTCGGAAATGGGCTTCCGCAGCGAAGCGAACGTCTCCGCCGAACAGGATGTGCTGCGGATGATGCGCAACCGAAGGCTGGAGAAGCTGGAGCCGGGCTTTCTGTTCACTGCCTTTGAAGCCTATCTGCTGAGCCAGATTTGCAGCACGCTTGTGGTTTACAACGGACAGAGAAACGGCTTCGAGCCGGGACTGGCGCATACGTGGGAATCAGCCGAAGACGATCGGATCTGGACCTTTTACCTGCGCAAAGGGGTCAAATTTCACCATGGCCGCACCTTCTTCGCCCGGGATGTCGCCTTCACAATTGAACGGCTTCGGGATATGGGAAGTCCGGCCTTCTGCCACTATGAGGACATCGAGGAGATTCGGGAAGAGGGAGACTATACGGTCTCGTTCCGTCTTCGCCGGCCCAACCGCTTCTTTCTTCATCTGGTTGCCTGCTTTCACCTCGTTATTGTCCCGCATGATGCCGATTTTGCGAGAAAGCCCGTAGGGACCGGACCGTTCCGCATTGCGCATCTGGATGAGGATATCCTGTCTCTGACCGCATTTGATACATATTACGGCATGCGGCCGCTGCTTGACCGGGTGGATATCTGGTTTCTCCCCGACCAACATACCCATACCCGGTTCTACAATCTGCCCGGGGACGAGGAGAAGGCGGATGCGGGCGACCTGCTGGCGGACGGGCTGTACGGGAGCAGCGTCGATTATCCGGCGCTCGGCTGCCGGTATTTGCTGTTTAATATGCGCAGGGAGGATATTCAGCGCAGCCGGGAACTCAGGGAAGCGATTGCGCTTCTCTATCACCCGCAGGGTCTGATCCGGGAGCTGGGCGGGAACCGCTATTTGCCGGCTGCGAGCTTCTTGCCGTGGAAGAGCCGGGCGTTCGTACTGCCGGAAGAATCGCCGGAACGGGTAAGAGAGCTGCTGCGTCTGGCCGGATACCGGGGTGAGCCTGTGTCGGTGGGCTTCAAAAACAAGCAGAGCGAGCTGGAGGAGATCGCCTGGCTTAAGCGCCGCAGCGAAGCGGTCGGCCTTCGTCTGGAGCCCGTACCGCTGCCGGCCCATCTGCCGGAGGAAGCCATTTTGGAGACGGATATGCTCCTGTCTGAAGAAGTGCTGGAGGATGACTGGCAATGGGGCCTCCTGAACTTCTACCGGGGCGGGGGCAACCATTTCAGCCTGCTGATTGACGATGAAGGAAGCGGACTGCTGGAGGAGCTGTTCCGGGACTTTTGCCAGAAAGAAGAAGGAGCGCGAATCGCCGTGCTGGACGCTGCCGAAGAGCTGGCGCGGGAGAACCGGTGGCTGGCCTATGGCTGTCACGTCAACAAGAAGGCGCAGCTCAGCGACGGTCTGCTGGGATTGTCTCCGGGCGCGTTCGGGTTCATGGATCTCAGCAAGCTGTGGGTGAAGCGCTCTTCATCCAGGACTTGACGGAAGGGTCGTCTATCTTGTAATGTAAGGGACAACAAATTCATACCGGCGATGACAGAGACATGATATCCGGCCAAGGGCCGTTCCAGAGAGAGAGGCGAACGCTGCAAGCTTCTTACGGAACCGGACGGATGTTACCCCTCTGAAGCCGTGGCTCTGAACCCGTCTTCCCGTGAAGACGGCGGTAAGCCCCACCGACCGATCCCCGATACCGGATTCCAATGAAGGGCCTTCCGCGTGCATGAATCTGCCTGCCGAAGCGCCGAATTAGGGTGGAACCACGAGCGCAAGCGCACCTCGTCCCTTCGGACGAAGTGCGCTTTTTTGCGATGACACAAGGTTAGGATGACGAAAGGAGGAAGTCGCAGTTATGGAAATTTACGTAGAACTGCCGGGATCGGGGAATGGAAAGGTGGAGCGGGGAACGACGGCGGGCGTAGCTTTGGGCCTGCTCAAGCCGGGCAGCCGCAAGACGGCGGTAGCGGCCCGGGTGAACGGAGAGCTGACCGATTTGGCCTCTCCGCTTGAGTCGGACAGCCGTCTGGAGCCGGTCCCGGGAGACAGCCCGGACGGACGTGAGATCTGCCGCAGAAGTGCTGCCGTCCTGCTCGCGCAGGCCGCTGCCGCTCTGTACGGAGACCGCAGCCTGCAGGTGGCGGAGATGCGGGTCACAGAGGACGGTTTCGTCGTCGATCTCCATTTGGACGGCAGTCTGTCGGAAGCGGACCTCCGCGAACTGGAAGCGCAGATGCGAAGATTGGCGGAAGCCAATCTGCCGATGATCGGGCAGAAGGTCAGCCGGGAGGAAGCGGCCGCCTTCCTGGAGACCGGCGGACAGACGCTGAGGCTGGAAGCGCTGCTTCAGGACCCGGAGAAGAACGCGGCCGGTCTGCTGTATCAGCACGAAGACTTCGCCCTGCTCTGCCGGGGGCCGCTGCTTCCGAGAACAGGGATGCTGAAGGCGGTCAAGCTGCTGGGCGTAGCCGGCGCGTATTGGCAGGGAGATGCCAAGCGTCCGATGCTGCAGCGCATTCACGGCACGGCGTATTCGAGCGGAGCCGAGCTTGCCGGGCACCTGCAGCGGCTGGAGGAAGCCAGACGGCGGGATCACCGCAAGCTTGGACGCGAACTTGAACTGTTCCTGTTCTCGGAGGAAGCGCCGGGCATGCCGTTTTATCTGCCGAACGGAATGGTGCTCCGCCAAGAGCTTCAGAACTTATCCCGCCGCCTGATGCGCCGGTCCGGCTACCAGGAAGTGCTGACTCCGCTGATGATGAACAACCGTCTGTGGGAGAAGTCGGGGCATTACGATCACTACAAAGCGCATATGTACTTTACGAACGTCGATGAAACGCCGTATGCGCTCAAGCCGATGAACTGTCCGGGTCATATGCTGATCTACAAAAGCGCGCTGCGCTCCTACCGGGATCTGCCGATCCGCCTGGCGGAGTTCGGCCAGGTGCACCGCCATGAATTCTCCGGCGCTCTGGGCGGCATGACCCGGGTGCGTTCTTTCTGTCAGGATGACGCCCATCTGTTCGTTGCCCCCGGTCAGATTGAGGAAGAGATCGCTGCAATTATCGCGCTGATCGGAGAGGTGTACGATCTGTTCGGACTCTCCTACCGGGTTGAACTGTCCACCCGGCCCGAGGATTCCCTGGGCTCGCCGGAGCTGTGGGAGCAGGCCGAGCAGGGCCTGCGCCGCGTCCTGGAACGGATGAAGCTGGACTACCGGCTGAATGAAGGGGACGGCGCCTTCTATGGACCGAAGATCGACTTTCATCTGCAGGATTCGCTGGGCCGAAGCTGGCAGTGCGGGACGATCCAGCTGGATTTTCAGATGCCGGAGAAATTCGATCTCGCCTACATCGGCGAGGATGGAGAAAGGCATCGTCCGGTAGTCATTCACCGGGCGATCTATGGAGCGCTGGACCGGTTCATCGGCGTGTTGACCGAGCATTACGGCGGAGCTTTTCCGGCATGGCTGTCACCTGTGCAGGCTGTGCTCCTGCCTGTATCCGTCTCGACCGGTGACTATGCGCATGCGGTGCAGGTTAAGCTGGAGAGGGAGGGCATCCGGACGAAGCTGGACAGCCGGTCCGAGAAGATCGGATACCGGATCAGAGAGGCGGCGCTTCGTCAAACACCGTATATATTGATAATCGGAGAGAAAGAGAAGGAATCAAATTCAGTCACCATCCGGCTCCGCGGCGGGGAGAGCCTGGAGCTGCTTCCGCTTGACTCAGCCGTGAAGTTGATTGCGGAGGCGGCTCGGCCGGATCATTCATCTCGAATTTAAAGAACAAAAAAGCCGCTGCGCATCCGTACATGCGCAGCGGCTTAGCCGTGTCTAAATGGAGTTAAATCATTTTAAGGGTCAGCAGCATGCGATAGATCAGCAGCGCGCTCTCGGCCCGGGTCGTTGTTTTGCCGGCTTGAAGAGCAAATTCTTCAGCCTGTGCTCTCAGGACCCCCGCGTTCAACAGCGTTGCAACAGCTTCACTGGACCAGGCTTTGTAGCCCGAACTGGCTGGAAGTGCGGCGGAAGGAGCGGAAGCGCCGGGTGAATAATTGGCATATGCCAGGGCGTTGCTGATGATGCTGACCATTTCCTGCTGCGTAATCGTCTGATTCGGCCGGAACGTGTTGTCCGGATAACCTTTCAGCAGCCCTGCCTGTACAGCAGCAGATATCGGGCCTGAGTACCAGGCGGCGGACGCAACATCCTTGAACCCGCCACTGCTACCGGCGAACAAAGACGGATCCAGTCCGAGCGCTTTTACCAGCAAAGATGCCGCTTCTGCCCGGGTTATGGTACCCTCCGGCTTGAAGCTGCCATCGGCGTAGCCGGCAATGACTCTTCTGACGCCCAGCTTGCCGATTGCATTGCTGGCGAAGTGAGAAGAAGGCACATCGGTAAACGAAGCGTCTCCGATTACTGCGGCATAGGTCGAGTTGCCTTGACGGTAGGCAGTCACCTTGATCTTGTCGCCTTCTCTGACAAAGGTAGCCGGAACAGTTATCCATTCACCCGAGGTTTCATCAACCATTACAGCAGACAAGTTGTTCTCCGTTACGCCATTCTGGACCGGAAGATAGAATACATGGCCAATATATTGATTGACGCTTGTATACTCCATATTATTGTGGCCGTCGGCTGACATCTTCGTAAGCGAATATCGATAAGGCTGACCGGCTAGATTCAAGGAGGATTTGCCCAAAAGGGTCCGTATGGATTCGCTCATGGAAGCGCTAGCGGCAGATACGGTCAACGACAGCGAAGAACTGTTATCGATTCCCATATTCATAAGAATACGAACGGGCAGAATGAGGCCTTTATCGGTACCTTGAATATCAATAACGGCTGATTTATCTCGGCCGGAAATCTTGTCAAGCTGGGATCCCTTTACGGTTAGAGTCATGGTCTCAGCAGATTCGACAATCGGAATGACAAGTCTGTTGTCGTTGCCGGACCATTTGGATAAAGCGGCACTGAGCGCTTCATCACTGAGAGTTGCCGTAACTATGGTAGGGAAATTGGGGATTTTCACAAGGCTGGTTATGGCTAATTTGCCGTTTGAATCGGCAGTTTTGCTCGGGATTCCAATAGTAGAACCACCACCGCCGCCGCCGATACCTCCACCGATACTGCCACCGCCGCCACTGCCTCCTCCTCCGCCAGCGCTGCCCCCTCCCGGGTTGCCGCTGAATGAAGCTTTGTACTCGACATAGACATAGAAACTTGGCAAAAGCGGAGGTGTCGTGACGGAGACCACCACCAGCGGATAATTATTATTCAGCGTTAACCCATTAAATAGAACAGAACTGGCAGCGGCTCCAACCTTCAGCTCGCCCAAGAGTTTTCCCTGATAATCGTACAGATTAACCTGATCACCGGGAGTCAAGCCCTTGACCTCCACCTGATCAGGTCCGCTGGCATTGTTGGTCACCGTAATTTGCGAAAGATCAGGGGTCTTGGACATACGGTCCAGAACTTCGGTGATCATGCTGTCGGGAGCTTCTATCCCCGCATCGTCCGCCAGTACGACTCCAAGCGCGTATGCACCTTGAGGAATCGGAGTACCTTGCGGAATGTCGAACTGGTAAGACGATTTGCCTCCGTTCAGTACGGCAAGGGGTTCGCCAATGAAGCCCTCATCGCCAAAGAAATAAATCCGATAGGTATAGGAAGGCGAATTATCGCGGGCGGCTCCAAAGGTAACCCTTCCGCCAATGCTATCCTTCGATGGATCGGAATCAAATAAAGCAAGGTCCTGGACAAAGTAATCATCCGCTTCCCAGATATGGGTCATGCGCTCTAAATCGGTTCGGACAAAATCCCCATCAGCATTGGAAATCACGGGAATTACGCCGATCTTTACAGGTCTCTGACTTAGGGAAGCATAGATCTTCGTCAAAAAGGAACCGTCAGACTGGCGGTTACTGTTATATGCATACGCGCTGTACCGGTCAACGCCCTGGGCGTCATAGAGTTTGATGATGTAATAAGATGCCGACAGGGCGGCAACTCCGGGTTCAAAGTATACGGCGCCTTCGAAGTGGAGCGGATTGGAATTGTCGTCATAGGCGTACAGGTGGGACGGAGCTAAGTTTTTCTGGACATTGTCGCGCATTTCTTCAAGATTTCCATAGTGAAAGATATGGGTCTGCGGATTCGAAGCATCCCAGTTAAAGGTTCCGACAAGCATTGATCCATCGCCGAGCAGAAGCCCTGAGGTGATTTTGAAAGGAGGCGCATACAGTTGCTGGAAGGTATCCCGGTCGTAAATTCCTTTCATCCCCAGCACGATATCTTCATTGGCATCCAGAATCACATCGCGCTCATACGTATTGGGGCCGTATTTATATTCACCGTACTTTACGGAAAGCTGCTCCGCCGAATAGCGGGCTCCACCGTAATAGACATAATTGCCGTCGTGGATCGCTTTCTGTCCCGAATTCGCCAGGTAGGAGCTGGACTCGATCACTCGATTATTATGGGTGTCCCACTTGCTTAGACGGTCGGACTCACCAATCCACAGCCATTTGTCGTCCGGTCCCGCCGACAATTTCGGGGAGTACTGGAAGTAGGAACTTAGAATCGCGTAGGTAGAGTCCACGACTCCCAAGTGCTTGTTCCGGGCTACAGTTGAAGAATAGTAGACCTTATTCCCGATTAAGGCGATATTCTCGGTCTGCTCACCGACCTCGATAGGTTGAATGCGGGCCATGAATTCACTTTCGTTGCGGGTATCAATCTTCGCAATATAAGAAGAGCCATATAGTGAAATATAGAGCACGCCGTTCTTCATGACGATATCCGTCGGCTGCGAACCGACAAAACGGTCTGCGACAATCTGCATTTGTTCCGTGTCGATTTGCAGCAGGCGATTGGATGACCGAGAGATGGCGTATACATACCGTTCTCCTTCTCCGGCAGCCCATGCCGTAATCTCCTGGTTCAAGTCAATCCGGCTATCTGTGGAGGAGTAGGAGACCGCTTGTGGATTTGACGGCGGCATAAAGGCCATCCGGCTAATCGAGCTATCCCCGGACCCTACCTTATATACATTCCGGGCTGCGTCCACCTGAATGAGAGAGTGTCCGTTCCGTCCGGAAGACGAATAGACTTTCACTTGCTCGTCCCGGGTGTAAATATCACCGTTGTTAAGGTAGACGTAGCCCGAGTCCAGTGCAGCGACCGATCCGCCTCTCCACATTTTCAGAATGCTGTGATCGGATGGATTGAGGGAATAGACACCATAGAACAGAGTCCCCTCCTGATAGAGAATACCGCTGTCATATCCCCCAACCGGCTCATAGGTCCAAAGCTGTTCTCCATAGACCGAAGAATAGGCGGATACCTCACCCTGCGAAATGCCAATGGATCCTACGAACAGCCGGTGATTCTCGCGGTCTATTGCAAGGCGGGGGCTATAGATATTGCGTGAGCCGATAATGGTATCCGACAAATTGGTTAGATTCAGCAGCCGAATGTTGCACCATTGGTCGCCGTTCGAATAGAACAGCGAGTTGCCGTCGACGGCAACTACTGTAGGTCTATCTTTCGTCACCCAATTCCGGCTAACCTGCCGGGTATCCAGGTTGACTTCGGCAATCAGGGTAGCCCCGCTCAAAGCTACGTACAATTTATTTCCCTCTTGATCCATGTCGGTCGGCTGCGACCCTACGGCAAGCTCCTTTACAACCGACATGGAGACCGGGTCGATGAACAAAAGCTTGTTCTTGCCGGGAATGGTGGCATAAATCACCTTCCGGCTCTCATCCAAAATCATGTCTCGGATCGGTGATCCCACATCCAAGGTTGCTTCCGTGGCCGCCGGCTCAGCCGATGCCACACGGCCTCTTTCTGTCCCTCCCCACGGTGCAATCAGCGAAATGCACATCGCGATAAGGCTGGCATAAATCCATTTCTTCTGTCTTTTGCGATACATATGTATCCCCTTCCCCCAAGTAAGTGGTGCTCAAATCCTATCATATCGTGCAACCACCAACTGGAAATAGAGGATAATCAAATAAAGGTTGGGGATTTCTTCGCTCTTTCATAATTTGTACAAAATTAGGGCTGCGGTACTGCCTGTCCGAACTGCTTGTCGTACAGCTCCCGGTAGATGCCCCCTCGATCCAGCAGCTCGGCATGGCGGCCGCGCTCGGCAATCTCGCCGCCGGAGACGACGAGGATCTGATCCGCCGCCATGATGGTCGAGAGCCGGTGGGCAATGACGATGCCGGTCTTGCCCCGCAGCAGTTCGGCCATGGCCTGCTGGACATAATACTCGGATACGGTATCAAGCGCCGAGGTGGCTTCATCCAGAATAACGATGGACGGATTCTTGAGCAGAACCCGCGCGATGGCGATGCGCTGCTTCTCTCCGCCGGACAGCTTGATTCCACGGTTGCCGACAACGGTATCATAGCCTTCAGGAAGCGACGCAATAAAGTCATGGATATAAGCGGCGCGGCAGGCCCGGATCAATTCTTCTTCGCCTGCCGTCTCCGAGGCGTACAGCAGGTTCTCGCGGATGGTTCCGTTGAACAGGTACGTATCTTGCGTCACGAGACCAATCTGCGAACGGAGGGAGTGGAGCGTATAGGAAGTAATATCCTGCCCTGCAACCCGGATCTGCCCGGAGGCGGCCTCATACAATCTTGGAATCAGGTTGGTGATCGTCGTCTTCCCTGCGCCGCTGGGTCCGACCAGAGCTGTCATGGTTCCTGCCGGTGCAGTGAACGAAATGTTCCGGAGCGACGGCTTGTCCGATTGATAAGCAAAGCTGACCTCGCGGAATTCAATTTCGGCGGTCGCCGGCGTGTTGGAGTCACCCGAAGCCTGGGAGCTCCCGTAATTTGCGCCTAACCGGAGAGGCGAAGCGCCGGGCCGGTCGACAATCTGCGGCTCCATATCGAAGTAGGCAAAGATGCGCTGAAACAGTGCCACCGAGCGTTTGATTTCGACGTACAGGTTCGTCAGCGCGCCGGCCGGCGCATACAGACGGCCAAGAAGCGCCACGAAAGTCAGGATAGCGCCGACCGAAATCTCGCCCTGAATGAATAAGTAACCGCCGTAGAGATAAATCAGCATCGGACCGATGGAGGCGAAGGTGTTCACCAGCATCATGAACCAGCGGCCTGCCATGGATTCCCGGATCTGCAGCGAAGTCGTCTCCGCATTGGCTTCCCTGAACCGGTTCCACTCCCGCTGTTCGCGAGTGAACAGCTTCATCAGCATATAGCCGCTTAAGGAGAGCGTCTCTTCCACAATGTGATTCTGCTCGGCCGTCTTCTCCTGGGTCCGCTTGGCAAGCTTCCACCGGATGCTGCCCATCCGCCGGGTGGGAGTAATGAACAGCGGGATAATGATCACACTGACCAAGGCCAGCTTCCAGTTCATCCAGAACAAGGTGCCCGCCGTGGAAGCCAAGATAAGCACATTGCTGGCTACACTGACCACCGTACCGCTGAAGACGCCCTGAATCCCGGCGATGTCGCTCGTCATCCGGGTGATCACTTCACCCTGCTGAACCGTCGAGAAGAACTGCAGCGGCATCCCCTGAAGGTGGCGGTACATCTGGTTCTTCATGTCATACACAATATTCTGCGAGATGTAGGAGTTCAGATAGCTCTGGAGCACACCGAGCAGGCCTGAGGCCAGCGTGGCGGCGAGCGATGCGCTTACCAGCCAGACCAGCAGAGACATATCTCCCTTGGGCAACGCCCGGTCCACAATCTGCTGAACGAGCAGAGGAGGGAGGAGTCCAAGCACAGAGGTGGCCAGAAGGACGAGAAGAACACATGCCGTCTGTTTCCAGTAGGGGGCAAAATACCGGCCGATGCGCAGCAGCATCGCCCGAGAGAGATCCGGCTTCTCCGTCAGGTCGTCGAACTTCATCTTGCCCATTCCCATGCCTTGGCCGCTCATTCGGGACATGAAGCATCACCTTGCTGGCGGGCATGTTCTTCCACAGCCAGTCCTTCACGAATCTGTCCCAGGAGACGGATCAGCGTGTCGATATCGCCATCGTCCATACGGCTGAGAACATCGGACAGCGCTTGGCGGGACAGGTCTCGATCGCGAATCGAAGCTGCGGATTCCGATCCCCGGGGAGTGGGCTGAAGCACAGTCTCTCTTCGGTCCACCGGAGAGCTCTCGCGGAGAACAAGGCCTTTCTCCGTTAACTGGTCGAGATGGAGGCTGACCCGGCTCTTGGACAGACGAAGCCGTTCGGCGACTTCCTTCTGGGACAGACCGGGGGAAGCGGAGACCAGGGACAGAATCTCCAGCTGATGAACCGTAAGCTCATGGTCCGCAGCGCTGCGGTGGGCCAGGCGTTTAAGCTGCCGGGCGGCAGTGAATATGGCGGAGAATACTTCGCCGGAGCGGGAATGGTCGTGAGAACAGTGTTCGTGCATAGAATAGCTCCTTATGGATATTAGTTATCTTCGTTAACAGTTTACATGGATAACCAATGAAAGGCAAGTTCCTTCCCCCGAAACGATACGACCAGCGCATAAAAAAAGAGACGGCGAGTGAAACCCGCCGTCTCTAGGCACTTCTTACTGCCCGGCCGCCTGTTTGCCGTCGCATTTCTTGCAGACCGTCAGATTGCCGCCGCCGGCATCCTTGGCGGTGTAGAGCAGCTTGATCCGTGTGCTCCCGCAGAGCGGGCAAGTGCCTCTGGCACGCGAGGGCATCCGCCAGAGCGCCTTGCCGCGCTTGTTCTTGGACATCTTCTGTTCCCACCTTTGCCGATGTTGGTTGAGCTGTCACTTATCCTATGCCGGCGGACCGGGATAATTGCCTGCCTGCCTAAACGTCTGTCAAGTTTGTAAAATCGGACACGGATTCAGCCGCAGTTCCTCTCCAACAACGCCCCCAGTTGCTCCGCTAAAGCTTGATGCGAGATTGGTCGTTCATTCATAAACCACCATTCCACCACCCCTACATAAGCAGAAGCCACAAAGCGGATCAGCATTTCCTCATTGAGGCCCTTATTTTTTCCCTGGGTAACGTCTACTTCATCTGTAAATTCTTCAATTAAAAAATCGAGGAACCGGCTGCGGAAGTAAGAGGCTCCTTTGCTTGCCAACATCATCGAGAAGAAGGGGAAGTTCTCATCAAAATATTCGGTCCAGATAAGTGATCCTTCCTCGAAATCCAAGTCAGCTGCAGCCTTGCATCGATCCCCGAGTTCGTTGATATGTGATTCAATCAGCTTGTCCAGCAGGTCGTACTTATCGAGGTAGTGAAGGTAAATGGTACCCCGACTGACGTTGGCCCGGTCAGACAGGTCTTGAATCGTAATGTCATCAAAGCTCTTTTCGACCATCAGTTCTAATAAGGCATTTTTCAAGGCATCTCGGGTTTTCTTTATTCGTCGATCAACTTTAGCCATAGGTGAACACCTCATTAATTATAGTTAGACAATAATGCTCCATTTGTTCATAACTTAACAAACCGAATGGATCTAACCATTGCAGACTTACTGTATCTGTTTATAATTTTAGACATAAGTTCATTAATGTATCAAGTGTTATTTTTCTAATATTAGAAGGAGCGATGATCATGCAGAAGGTTCTGATCCTCGGAGCGAACGGAGGAATTGCCCGTGTGGCCATTGATTTGTTCCTCCGTCAAACAGACGCGCAATTAACGCTTTATTTGCGCAATGCACGAAGACTGAAGCACTTGGAATCTGATCGAGTCAAGGTCATGGAAGGCAATGTACTGAATCTGGATGAACTGAAAGAAGCCATGACCCAGCAGGATGTGGTATATGCCAATCTGGCCGGCCCATTAAAGCAAATGGCTGAAACTATTGTCGATGCGATGCATGCAACGGGATTAAGACGTCTTATTTTTATCAGTTCCATGGGGATTTATGGGGAAGTCCCCGGAGAGGAGTATAGGAGCATATTGGACCCTTACCGAGATGCTGCTGCAGTCATTGAAGCCTCGGACCTGGATTACACGATTCTAAGACCGGCTTGGTTTACCAATGCCGACGAAGTGGATTTTGAAACCACTACCAAAGGGGAACCATTTAAAGGTTCGATCGTATCGCGGAAAAGTGTAGCCGATCTGGTTGTTAAACTGGCGCTTGATCCTCATTTGAAAGTTCGACAAAGTGTAGGGATGAATAAACCCGAGTAGGCGCCAGACAGAGAGCGATTTATACATTCATAATCGAAAGGACTGTTTTATTCCATGTGTGAACATCATCAAAGTATGACGGTTCGTGCGTTAAGTGTACCGAATGCCAAAGCACCATTTGAACCAACAACCATCGAGCGAAGAGAATTGCGGCCAGATGATGTCCTGATCGATATTCAATACTGCGGCATCTGCCATTCGGATATTCATAATGCGCACAATGATTTCGGCCGCGGCGTTTTTCCGATGGTACCCGGTCATGAAATTGCAGGAGTTGTTGCCGCTGTAGGCTGTGAGGTCACGAAATTTGCTGTAGGAGATCGGGTTGGGGTCGGCTGTTTTGTTGACTCCTGTGGGGAATGTGATTTCTGCCGCAGCGGTGAGGAGCAATTTTGCCGGAAAGGCGTGGTCGTTGTCTTCAACTCCACCGGTTATGACGGGGAATTGACATACGGCGGTTACAGCCAGAAGATTGTAGTCAAAGACAAGTTTGTTGTCCGCATTCCGGACGGTTTGGAAATGAACGTGGCGAGCCCGCTATTGTGCGCAGGGATTACCACTTATTCTCCTCTAAAGCATTGGAACGCCGGTCCAGGTAAGAAGGTTGCTGTACTGGGAATGGGAGGACTCGGCCATTTGGCTGTTCAGTTTGCTCACAAAATGGGAGCGGAAGTTACGATTCTAAGCCATAGTCCGAATAAAAAAAGCGAAGCGCATGGATTTGGCGCAAGTCATTATTATGTGACCACGGACCTGGCAACGTTTACAGAGCTGGCCGGTCAATACGACCTGATCTTAAACACCGTTTCCGCCAACTTCAATGTAGATGCCCTGCTCTCCATTCTAAAGGTGGATGGAGCGCTCGTTCATCTTGGTCTGCCGAACAAACCGGAGCAGTATAATGTCTTCTCGTTGTTTGCCGGGCGTCGGATCATTACGGCTTCCAACGTTGGAGGCATCCGGGAAACGCAGGAAATGCTGGACTTTTCGGCGGAGAACGGAATTACACCTATGATTGAAGTCATCCGGGCCGACCAGGTTGACGAAGCCTACGAACGGGTCATGAACAGCGATGTGCGGTATCGGTTTGTCATCGATATGGCTACGCTGTAATCCATCCTAGGAGGTTATAATGAGAATTAACGAAGCCGCCCGACGCTACCATGAAGGAATGTTTCCGGATTACGAATCCAAGTTCATGGAGACAGATCCGGAGTTTGTTGAACGGTTTGATAATTTTGCGTTCGATGAGGTCGTCAATCAAGACGATTTGGATGATCGCACGCGCATGATGGCCATCTTGTCCGTATTAATCGGCTGTCAAGGTATCGACGAGTTTAAAGTCATGCTACCGGCAGCACTCAATTTCGGCGTTACGCCTGTGGAAGTTAAAGAAATTGTTTATCAGTCCGTACCGTACCTAGGCATTGGACGGGTCTTTCCTTATCTGCATGCCGTAAATGAAATTTTCGTTTCACGAGGGATTGAACTCCCTTTGGCGGATCAAGCAACGACAACAACGGATAACCGTCTGGAAGCAGGGATTCAGGCTCAGGTGGACATTTTTGGAGAAAGCATGAGGGACTTCTGGCAATCGGGACCGGAGGAAAGCAAACACATTAATCGCTGGCTGGCCGATAACTGCTTTGGTGATTACTATACCCGGCAAGGCCTTGACTATAAGCAAAGAGAGATGATCACCTTCTGCTTTCTGCTCGCCCAAGGCGGGTGTGAATCTCAGTTGACCAGCCATGCTGCTGCCAATATGCGCCTTGGGAATGATAAAATGTTTCTCATCAAGGTAATCTCGCAATGCATTCCCTTCATCGGTTATCCGCGCAGTTTGAATGCGCTGCGGTGTGTGAATGAAGCGGCAGCGAAATCGGAATAAGGAGGAAGCGCCTTGAATAATCGTACTTGGCTAATCACGGGAGTAAGCAGCGGATTTGGGTATGAACTGACCCGGCAGCTGCTGGAGAAGGGCGACAATGTCATCGGCACAGTCCGTGATAAGAGCAAGGTCAAAGACCTCATGGAGAGACATCCGGAGACGTTCACTTGCGAAATTCTGGACGTGACCGATGTTCCGGCGATCCATCAGCTTGTCGACCATTCGTTTGGGAAATTCGGCCGAATTGATGTCATCGTCAGCAATGCAGGCTATGGACTATTTGGAGCTGCCGAGGAACTTACAGATGAGCAAGTAAACCACATCCTCGCCACCAACCTAACGGGTTCCATTCAGCTCATTCGTTCGGCGCTGCCGCATTTGCGCAATCAAGGCGGCGGCCGCATGATTCAGCTTTCTTCCTATGGCGGACAAGTGGCCTTCCCGGGGAACTCCATGTACCATGCGACGAAGTTCGGCATTGAGGGCTTCTGCGAATCGGTAGCTCAAGAGGTTGCCCCGTTTAATATCGGAATAACCATTGTGGAGCCGGGCGGAGCGCGTACCGAATTCCGTTATGAAAGCGCACGGGTAGCGAACTTGATGCCGGAATATGAAGGGAATCCGGCGCATGGGTTTTTGAGCATGCTGGACGCTTCTAACGGCCTTGCTCCGGGTGACCCTGTGCGAATGGCTGCCCGCATTATCGAAAGTGTTGACAAAGAACCGGCGCCACTGCGTATGATGCTTGGTTCGCAAGCCTTGACAAACACGATTTCGAGGTTAGAAGCACGGATTGCCGATTATGAGAGACAGACCGAGCTGGCGGCTTCTACTGATTTTCCTGCAGGGGAATAAAGGGGTATTGTCATCTGAATTTAGTAGGAAAGGGACGGTTATCTTATGGATTACATGAAGCTTGGGAACACAGGTATGGATGTCTCGAGAATCTGTCTTGGCTGCATGAGTTTTGGTGAAGTGAAGCCAGGGGGGCACCAATGGGTGCTGAACGAAGAGAACAGCCGTCCGATTATCCAACGGGCGTTTGAACTCGGGATCAACTTCTTCGATACGGCGAATCTTTATTCCGGCGGCACCAGTGAAGAAATGGTCGGACGAGCCTTAAAAGATTATGCGAATCGCGATGAGATTGTCCTCGCTACAAAGGTTTGGGGGCGTATGCATCAGGGTCCCAATGGCATGGGGCTCTCCCGAAAGGCGATAATGAGCGAAATTGATAAAAGTCTGAAGAGACTTGGAACCGATTATGTGGATCTGTACATTATTCACCGCTGGGACTATAACACGCCCATTGAAGAAACGATGGAAGCCATGCATGATGTGGTAAAGTCGGGCAAGGCCCGATATATCGGAGCTTCGGCCATGTATGCCTGGCAGTTTCACAAGGCTCTGTACACAGCCGAGAAAAATGGCTGGACCCGTTTTGTTTCCATGCAAAATCATCTTAATCTTATCTACCGCGAAGAAGAGCGGGAAATGATGCCGCTTTGTAAGGATCAGAAAATTGCGGTCACGCCTTACAGTCCGCTGGCATCGGGAAGATTGATCCGGGACTGGTCTGAAACCACTTACCGGTTCGAAACCGATGCTGTTCAAAAAGCAAAGTATGATGCGACAGCGGATAAAGACCGGTTGATCGTTGAACGAGTGGCAGCAGTGGCCGAGAAGCGAAGCGTACCGCGCAGTCATATCGCTCTGGCGTGGTTGCTGCAGAAGGAGCAGGTGGCGGCTCCTATCGTGGGTGTGACGAAAATAACGCAGCTGGAGGAGGCAGTGGGTGCTCTATCGGTCCAATTAACTTCGGAAGAAATTTCATTCCTGGAAGAGCCGTATGTTCCGCACCCAATCGTGGGGGCTCAGTAATCTCTGAAATACCGGCAAAAAAACCGCGCATAACATATATTATGCGCGGTTTGGCGTACAATCGATCAGGATCGCTCCCAATGAGCACTTGTGCGGCTCAATAAACGAATAATATCCAATTATTCGCAGTAATCTTAGCGGCTGCCGACCTTCACGGCCAGCAGCTTCTTCTCGGTCGGAATCAGCAGCACGCCTTCTCTGACCGCGACGTTGCCGAATTCGGCGTCGCCGGTCTGAATACGGCCGATCGCTTGACCGGTCCCGGCATTCATCACGTAGACGCTGCCGTCGGCCAAACCGGCGACGACCAGAGAATCAATGATCTGGACCCGCGTGAAGGCGGCGGGAAACCGGCCGTAGTCGATTCGGGAACCGTCGGCCAGACGAAGTCCGATGAGGGAGTTCCCGCCGCTGAACAGCGCCAGCCCTTGCGCCGGTCCGGCGACCCAGGTGCCGTACTGCTCATAGCTGACCGGGCTGGCCTGCCCCGCGGAGTCCAGATCGTATCGGCGCAGAATGGCATCCCCTTGGTCAAGGTCGCCGTCGACGCTGTATAAGGAGGAACCTTCAAGCGTATTGCTGTAATTGGCCATCCGCCTTAGATCGGAGACCGGAATATACCGCCCTACAGGCGCTAATCCTCCGTTAAGCGGATTCAGCCGGTACAGGGAGACGAGATTTCCCGGAACCGCCTTCTTGGACTGCTGGATGGCCAGGCTGGTATTCTCTCGCAGCAGAAGTCCGCCTTTATAAGACCCGAGAATATCGTAAGGACCCTTCAGACTCCAGAGCTCTGTTCCGCGAGCGGCATTCAGCCCGAACCAGTGTCTGCTGACATTGTCGATGGTGCCGGAGACCATCAGGATTTTGCCGAACTGCCCGAACGGACCGCCGGCATACAGGTCCAGTTGGCTGTTGCTCCATAACAAAGCGCCGGTTACCGGGTTGAAGGCGGCCAACCCCATTCCTTCGTTGCTGAACAGCAGAGTGCCGTTCACCAACTGGAGATAGCTTCCCGCGTCCGAAGGGCGGAGCGGCGGTTTGACCGACCAAATCCGCTTGCCCGTCCGCGCATCGACTTTAACTACCTCCCGGGTGCGGCTGAGGTAGAACAGAGAGTTGGCCGTCATCGCTTCGGGCCGCCCCCCTTCCCGAACGGACCAGCGGATTTTCCCGGTTCGAAGCTCGGCGGCCACCAATCTTTGGTTGTCCGCATAATAGACCATACCGTTTATCTCCGGCATGAAGTCGCTGTATAATCCGCTTCCGTTCGTCGCAGCCTGCCAGAGCGGCCGGATCAGCGGCGCGCTGACGGCGGCTTCGCTCGAGGAGGAAGCGGGAGCGGCCGAAGCCGCCGCGGCGGTATCACCGGAGGCAGGCCATGCGGCCAGCAGGGCGGATAGGCCGAGTGCGCCGAGCAGAACAAGGCGCGCTGGGAATTTTGTACCGGACATCCAATCATCTCCTTACTCATCGTTACTCTTTGGACGCGCCGGAAATGATTTGGTTGCGGTCCGGATTTCATTCAGGAAGGGAAGGAACGGTTGCCTTCAAATAAATACAGATAGACATCCTCAAGGTTGGGCTTAACGGACTGCGCCTCCCACTCGGAGGGGCATTCGTCGCCGACGATGCGGACGCTGACTCCGTCGCCTTCGCTGAGGATATTGCTGACGTTGTACTTCCTCTGCGCCTGCTCCAGATCCTCGACAGGAATGTGGACCTCAAAAACCTTATCCCGCATCCGGTTCAGAATGGGCTGCGGCTCGTCCTGAATAACCAGCTGGCCCTGCTTCATCAAGATAATCTGCTTGGCGATGAACTCGATATCCGGCACGACATGGGTCGCGAGGATCACGATTTTGTTCATGGCGATCGTGGAGATGAAGTTGCGGATGCGAATGCGTTCCTTGGGATCGAGTCCGGCCGTCGGCTCATCCAGTATGAGAATCTTCGGGTCATTCAGGAGCGCCTGGGCAATCAGAATCCGCTGCTTCATTCCGCCGGAATAGGAGCCGAGTCTTTTGTTGGCGTCCTGCTCCAGATTGACGATCTGCAACAAATGCCGGATGCGTTCTTCCGCCAGCGATTTGGGCAGACCTTTGAGGGCGGCCATGTACCACAGGAACCGCCGTCCGGTGAAATCCTCGTACAGCCCCTGCTGCTGCGGCATGTAGCCCAGAATATCGCGGTAGCTTTTGCCGAGCTCCGTTATGTTCTGTCCATTGAAGGTCACTTGTCCGGAGTCCGGCTTCAGGTTGTCGGTG
Source organism: Paenibacillus spiritus (assembly GCF_008710135.1). GTDB lineage: Bacteria > Bacillota > Bacilli > Paenibacillales > Paenibacillaceae > Paenibacillus_AQ > Paenibacillus_AQ glufosinatiresistens. Next base: position 416,673 of record NZ_VYKK01000005.1, read on the forward strand.
ATAATGTTCATCAGGGTGGACTTTCCGGCGCCGTTCGGACCCAGAATACCATAGACCCCGGGAGTCAGTTCCAGCGATAAATGATCCAGCGCTCTCTTCTTGCCTTTGTTGTAACGCTTGCTGATGTTATGAATGGAGAGTTTCATTTCGTATTCGCTCCAATCGCCAGGAAATGGAATATCCTTTATAGCTGCCCCAGGATACCCAGCTGAGCAGGAGTCCTGCACAAGTCAGTACTCCCAGGTATCCCAATGTGTAGGAGAAGGAATGATCGGCGAGCTGGAAATAGAGCAGATGGACGCCGTTGAACGAAAAGGCTTGAATGCTATCCAGTCCGGCGCTCTGGATAACCAGCGGGATGACACCGAGAGCCAGCGTGAGCAGAAGGGCCAGTGAATGTCTCTTCAGCAGAACCGACAGGGCCAGCGCAACCTGTACAAGAAGAAGAATTCCCCAGAGCTGCAGCATGGCCGTAACGATGACGAATTCCCGGATGCTGACCGACAGACCGAGATTGCCGTAGAGCTTAAGGCTCTGAATCGGAGCGTCCCAATCCAGCGGCGCATAGCCGTGAATTAAATTCAGGAATCGAGGTGCGCTGAGGATGGCCAGCATCCCGATCGCGAGCAGATAGGCAATCAGATGCTTGCTGCCGTACAACGAGAATCGCCCTTTGCGGGTGCTCCGGATCACAGATACCATTCCGTTCTTGTAATCCATGGTGAAGAGAGGCGTCAGGGTAAGCAGCAGAAGGCTGGAGTAGACGATTCCGACCATTTGGTCTCTGAAGCGATTCTGGAATAAGTAGTTGGACGAGATCTCATTGACGAAGCTGCCGGTCAGGTGCCGGGAAGTCTGAAGCTGCGCCAAATGGCTGTACTGCTGGGCAACGCGTTCAAAAGCCTTGCTCTTAAGCTGGAACACTTCCAGTTCGCTCTTCTTGAGGCTGTATTGATGATAGGAGATCTTATGGCTACTGAAAGCCGATTCATTGTCGGCCATTTCCACGGGCAGATTGCGGAACCGCCCTTTCTCCGCTTCAATGAACTGAGCTTTCTCGGGAGTGAGCGGCCCTGCAAGCTGCTTGAGGTAAAGATTATAGAAGCTGTCGTCCTGATCAAAACGCACCTCTTCCAGATTGACGGTATAGAAACCGACGATCAGGGCGATGACCATGTACAGGAGCCCCCTTCCGGTAATCAGCGCTTTATAGCTCTCGTGAACGAACAGACGATTCGATCCCCGCTTGCTGCGGATTCGGGTGATGAAGAGCTGCCACCAGCGGTTCGGCGACGGCTGCAGGGAGGCGATGTTCTGCTTGATGTAGACAGCCACGGAAGCCGCAGGCAGTGCGAGAATCAGAACGGCGATGCCCAGCAACGACAAGGGCAGGCGGTTCACGGGGTGGCCCCCTATGTTCAGATTATGGTACACGCCCAGCAGGCTGAAGGTATCATAGTAAGAGACCGGGTTCATGTATTTGAAGAATCCCAGAGACGATAAGGGATGAATGGCGACTTTAGCCAAATAGCTGCTTACCAAGAGCAGCGCCAGAGTCAGGTAGATTTTGCCGGCATGATGGAGAGCGACAAAGACGACGGCGAACAGCAGAGCGAGCAGGGTGGAGGCCGCGACTTTTAATAGTACAAAATAAAGCAGATACTCCCGGACCGTGAGCAGCAAATCGCTGTACTTGAAAGGGAGCATGGACTGCACATACCGGGACATATCTCCGAATCCGTATAAAGAGTACGCGATCAAAAGGATGGAGCTGTAAAAGACGGCTGCCGCGGCAGCCGACAGAAGGGTAAGCGCAGCCAACTTGGCTGCGATGACAGGGAACCGCCCGTTCTTGCTGGTCCGGATTAGCTTCAGCAGTCCGGATTCCTTTTCCTGCAAGAAGATGTAGATACACAGAAGAAACAGAACAACGCCCATGAACAGATCGGTTGTCGAATATTGGGTTCCCGATACAATCCCGTTCTCCAGCCCGCTCTTCAGCGGAATTCCTTCCAGATGTTTAAAATCAGCCGCCGTCTTCAGGATATTGCGGTAAGCGAAGGAGCCCTTCTTCTGGAAGACGGACACTGTCAGCAGCTCATCGGCCCGGTCCTGGATGCCGCTGACGTATTCTTTATACCCCTGCATGTTCTGGTATTGGGAGAACAGGAGGTTGGATGTAAACAAATCGGCCCGAAATTGATCCGGGTCCTTGCTGTAAGGACTTTTATCAAAACGTTCGACCAGATCAGGATGGTCCTGGATAAAGGAGCGAAGCAGTTCCTGGTAGCCTTGCGTCTCCAGATTTACGCGATAGACCACTAACGTACCGAAGTCGCTCAGTTCTTGTTGGACCCGGCTCATTCTGGCGAGGGTCTCTTCTGACGAGCCTCCCTGGTATCGCTGCTCCCATTCCCGGTATTGATTCATATGCTGGAGTAAATAATCGTCCGCTTTCGTTTGTTGGTTGTAATACAGAAATCCGTTGCTCAACAGAAAGAAAGGAAGGACCAGCCAAATTAGACGCTTACGGCTAACCTTGAACAACTCATACCGGATAAGCTTCAGCATCGTTCTACTTCTCCATTTGAGTGATGACCGTGTCCGGGTGATCGGTTTTAATCAGCGTCTTAAACTTGGCTTTTCCAGAACCCAGTTCCTGTTTGTCCAAATAAGCGATGTAGCTGGCATCTTCTTTACGGTAGTGGGCAAACATGTAGCGATCATCTCCGGGCAATAGATTATGATCCTTGGGCAGAAAGGAAAGATCCACGGTATCGATCGGCTGATATTGCTGGTCGTATACGGTCATCCGATAGGCATCCGGAGCAGCCTTTAATTGTTCAGGTGTCATATAGATAGAGGCAGGTTGTCCAAATATGTACTTGTCTGCCGCATAATAAAAGGTAAAAAAATCCCGCTCGATCGGCAGCGGCGCTTCATGGTTCCCTTGCAGGTCGGCTTCGTAAATGACCCAAGACTTTGGATCCTTCACATCTCCGTAGAACTTGTTAAAGATCAATCTGTCGTGGAGAATTCCAACTAGTGCGCAGTTTGCTTTTGGATCCCCGGTGAACATTCCGGTGACTGTTTCGTCTTGGATATCATATCTAAATGTCCGATAAAGATTAGCCCCATTCTGGATGCCGGCCTCCAGAAAATAGACATTCTTGCCGTATGGAATAATGTCGCCGATGCTTCCTTTCTCCAGTTTGCCCAGGTACACCTGCTTAGGCTTGGCGAACCTTTTGTTCAGATCATACTGGAAGATCTGATATTTCCCGTCGGAATTTACGTCAAAATCCTGGGAGGAATAATAGACAATTCCGCGATGAATGGCGATTGCCATAGGACGAAATTTGAATTCAAGCACCTTGGTTCGCTTGGTTCCGTCGAGAGACAGACGGATAAGTGAATACCGGGTTACCGCCCGGTCCTTGTCCAGCACTTGTGCAGATTCCAGTACATATAAATGGTGATCGTTGTAGGCCAGGAATCCGCCGAATAATCCATCCAGGTTGGAGACGTAGGCGTTACAGTTGCTGATGGGGGCGGTAGCGGTCTGCTTCAAGCAGTCCGACTCAGGCCGATTATCCAGCAGAACGGGCTTCATGGCACCTTTGTCCATATAATAGATGTAGTTATTGTTCAAAAAGTAATAGCCGGTGTCGCTTTCTCCACTTTGTATGGCGCGACCTTGCTCAAGGAGAAAGTATTGATAATCCGTATCCGGATTATAGGTATCGCTGTAATCCTTAGCTTCGCCGCAGCTTGACAGGATGAGGAGCATGAATCCGAACAGGCTTGCAAGGAGAACGATTTTCTTCATTGGTATTCCCCTCCATAATCAATAACAGGAATTCGAACGCATTTCGGCGAACGAATTCCTGTTCAGACGGCGAACGAGGAACCCAAGAAAGACAGCGAAGCGGTAAGGATCAGTCCTGCCAACAAACCTTTGCTCATTTTCTTCAATTTTGCTACCTCCCAAGAATAGTAGTTACAAGTTTTCGCATTCTTTCGTATGTAGGCTCTCGATGCCAGGAAAAGGTTCTGTACGCTGGCCGGCGGTACACATTTCTGCTGCGCAAACGTTTTCTTTTGCTCAGCAACCCAATAATACCAAATTATCTCATTTAAAACAATAGGTTGATCACTCATTATTTATGCGGTTTATATAAAAATATGTAAATTTATCATGGAAAGAGCAACTGTTCATATTAAATATTATGTAAACATATAGCTGGTAAAGCAGGCGAGAATGAATGATCCCGCCTGTTCCAGCGATAATTCCCCGTGTCTCGGCTTCGGGGAAGATACGCGCTTTCTAGCCGGTTTCGGTATGTCCAGCCGACTCCTCCTGCCGTTCCGTTATCTGGTGTGCATGGCGTATCCGTCTCTCCTTATAAAGAAGGAACCCGACAAAAAAGACAATGATGACGAGCGGATAAGCAATCGCTCTGCCCGTGAACGGGAACACCGCCGCTGTCGCCGCAAAGGAAATCCAGCTGATGGCTACACCCAGGCGGCTCCCCTTTAATAACCGGATTCCAGCCGCGCAGCCTCCGATATAAGTCAGAATGAAAGTGGCGTTCGGAAATTGAATCAGCTGCGAGAGGGAGACAGCGCCGGTGCCGTAGAGGGCCATCACGAGGGTGAAACACAACAGCAGAAACAGCAGCGCTCCGGTCGGCGTTCCCCGCGAAGCCGAGAGCTTGCCCATCCAGCCGGGGGCGCTTCCTTGGCGCGCCAGCGCATACGCTACGCGTGAGGCGGCGCCGACATAAGCAATGATGGTAGCGGCGCAGATGAACATGCCGGTCAATCCTGCAATGAGACCGCCCCAAGCCCCGAGCGGCTCGCTGATGATCCGGACGAGCGAAGCGTCTGAGGCTCCCCCGGTATAACTGGCGGTGCCTACAACAGCCAGAGCGGAGAGGAAATACAGAACTCCGACTACCAGCGCGGCAATGGTAACGCCTTGGATCGCAGCCCGTCTGGGATCGCTGAATTCCTCCGAGAGATGGGAGACCGCTTCCCAGCCGATGAAGCACCAGAACAGGATCGCGGCGGACTGTCCCACGCTTCCGTAGCCATGCGGGGCGAAGGGGGTGAAGTTCTGCGAATGTATCTCCGGCAGCGCGGCGGCAAAAGCGAATACGAGCACCGCCACGATGGCGATGACGACGGCGATTTGGACTTTGCCGGCCAGCTGCATGCCGATGATGTTCATGCCAAGCCCCGCTGCCAGAATGGCAATGGCCAGCAGCAGCCGAACCGGCTCGCCCCACCCCATGGCGGCGGACATATAGCCGGCGCCGGTGAGGGCGGCGACCGGGGCGCCGATCGGAACGGACATGAGAAAGAACCAGCCGACCAGTGTCCCGGCCTTGCGCCCGAAGGCCAGCGTCACGAAGTGGGAGACTCCGCCTGCGTTCGGATATTGGGCCGACAGGAGACCCATGGACAGCGCCAGCGGCAGGATCAGCAGAACCATGAATCCCCAGGCCAGCAGCGAAGCCGGGCCGGCCATTTCCGCAGCGAGTCCCGGAACAATCAGCACGCCCGACCCCAGAACGGAGCTGATATAGAGAGCGACCGCCTGAGGCAGTCCGATTGTAGATTTCAAGGAAGGGGATGAAGTAGTCATTATGGGAAGCCTCCTGATCTTGTCATTTATTCAAGCTTATCAGATAATAGATCCATTGGAAAAACAGAAACTTTCAATTCAATCCATTCAAAATTCCGATGGAAGGAGGCCCATCTATGGAATCAAGGCATCTGTTTACTTTTCTGGTAGTGGTGGAGACGGGAAGCTTCACCCGGGCAGCCGCCAAGCTCGGGTATGCCCAGTCCAGCATTACGGCCCAGATTCAGTCGCTGGAGCAGGAGCTTGGACAGCCGTTGTTCGACCGGATCGGCAAACGCATCCTGCTGACCGATGCCGGCTCCAGACTTTTGCCGTTTGCCCAGGAAATCGCCAAGATGCACTCTCTTGCCGAGGATGCCGTCCGCTCGCAGAGTCGGATTGGCGGTTCCTTAAAGATTGGCGCACCGGAATCGCTGGCCGTCTACCGTCTGCCAGATGTGATTCGCGACTTCCGCAGCCGCTATCCGGGGGTCGAGCTGGTCCTGAAACCAGGTCCCTGCGGGCATCTGCTTGACCTGGCGCGGACCGGAGAGCTGGACCTGGCGCTGATTCTCCAGCCAGTCACGGAAGACCGGGACCTGGAGATTGCGACGCTGATTCAGGAGGACATGGCGCTTGTCGCACCGCCCGGTCATCCCCTCGGCAAGAAGGACAAGGTGGAGCCCGCCCATTTAATAGAAGAAACCCTTCTGCACACCGAGTCGGGCTGCTCTTACCGGCTGCTGTTCGAGCAGTATTTGAACCGTCACGGCGTGTTCCCTGACCCGCAGATGGAATTCTGGAGCATTGAAGCCATCAAGCAGTGCGCTATGGCGGGACTGGGCCTTGCCTTCCTGCCCATGGTAGCGGTGCGAAGCGAGCTGGAGGATGGCCGCCTCCTCGCGCTGGACTGGGACGATACCGATCAGCGCGTAGCTACCCAGGTCGCCTGCCACCGCAAGAAATGGAGATCCCCGGCGCTTGGTGAATTTCTGAGAACGCTCCACGACCATGCAGGGCGTTGGCGGAGCGAAGCGTTGGCCTTGGCATCCGGGAGAGGAGAGGAAGCAGGATGGAAATGACAGCGGAATACGAAGAAGCGCTGGAAGCTTTTGAAATCTGGATGAAAGATGCCGGCTATACCCCCCATACCCGCTCGTCCTATCTCTCGGACGCCCGGCAATTCCTGCTTCGTCTCGGAGGCAGGGAGCTGGCATCCGTCAAGAAGCTGCATGTGATTTCGTATTTAAGCGCCATGCGGGAGATTGGGAGCAGCGACTCCAGCCGCAACCGCAAGCACGCTTCGGTCAACTGTCTGTTCAAGGCGCTGAATGAACTGGAGCTCTTGACGCATAACCCCGCAGAGGGCATCAAGAAAGCCAAGACGGAGCGCAACCGGGAGCCGGTCTATCTGGATGAACGGGAGCTGCAGAATTTCTTGTCGGCTGTGGAGGGCAAATACAAGACCCGCAATCTGGCGATCTTCCTCCTGATGGCTTATATGGGTCTGCGGGTAGGAGAGGTGCATACGCTGAACATCGGGGATTATGATGCGGAGCGCCGGGTGCTGCGGGTGTTCGGCAAGGGCCGCAAGTGGCGGACCGTACCGGTTCCCGCAGATGCGGCGATTTATTTGGATCAGGCGGTTCAGGAGCGGCTGACGCCGTGGAGAAGCCGAGAGGAAGCGCTGTTCATTTCGCAAAAAGGACGCCGGCTCTCCATCCGCACCATTCAGGAAATTGCGGCGGAGACCTTCGCCCGTTACCAGGAGGGACTGCCGGAGTCGGCGCGGCGTCCTTACTCCAGCCACAAGCTTCGCCATTCCTTCGCTACCATGCTGCTGCGCAAAGGCGCGGATATTCGGACCGTACAAGAGCTGCTGGGCCATTCATCGATTCAGACGACGACGGTCTACACGCATATTACGGACCGGGATAAGGAGGATGCGATGTCGCGTCTGAATCTGCACCTTTAGTGCAGAAGGGGTGAAAGTCTTTCATAATATTAATTATGTAAACCTTTAAATATGAACAAACTGCATCTTCTGCAATTTGATGATGACAAGCCTTCTTTGACTTGTTAACATGGATAGGGGTTTTGGACAGCATGCAACTTCAATCCATTAACGCGTCTTCGCATAGGGCGAGTCGAGCGAGAGGAGAGTCTGAAGCGGCGGTAGCAGCCGCGTTATCACAAAACTGCCGGGTCCCTTGGACCCGGCAGCCTCTCTGTTGACATCCTTTTTTACAGATCGAGCTTGGAAATTTCACCCTTCAGCTTCTCGGCCGATTGCTGGAACAGGGCCTGCTCCTGGTCATTGAGCGTCAGATCCAGCACTTCGCGCACTCCGGAACGGTCGACTACGCATGGAACGCCGAGGAAGACGTCGGATACGCCGTTGTAGTTGTTAAGGAGGGTGGAGACGTTCAGCACGGCGCCTTCATTGTGCAGAATGGCGTCGACGATCCGGTCGAGAGCCAAGGCGATGGCGAAGGAAGTCGCGCCCTTGGCGTTAATGATCTCATAGGCCGCGTTCTTGGTGTTCTCGTAGATCGACTGCCGTTCCTCTTCGGTGAAGTTCAGGTCAATCCCGGCTACGTTGGCGAGCGACCATACAGGCACTTCGGAGTCGCCGTGTTCTCCGATAATCTGGCCGTGAATGCTGCGCGGATCGATTTCTTTTTGCTTGCCGATCAAATAACGGAAGCGGGCGCTGTCCAGCACGGTACCCGATCCGATCACGCGTCTGCGGTCGAAACCGCTGATTTTGTGCGTGGCATAGGACAGGATATCGACCGGATTGGTTGCAATAAGGAGAATCCCGTGCGAATTGTATTTCGTGATTTTCTGAATAATGTCCCGGAAGATCGAGATGTTCTTACGCAGCAGGTCAATCCGCGTCTCGCCCGGTTTCTGCGAGGCGCCGGCGGTAACAATGATGATGTCGGCTTCCCGGCAGTCTTCATAGGTTCCCGCCCACAGTTTGACACCGCCGATGAATGGCATGCCGTGGTTCATGTCCAGCGCTTCGCCCAGCGCTTTTTGATGATTGACATCAATCAGCACCAGCTCCGGCATGCGGCGGCGAAGCAACAGCGTATAAGCGGTTGTCGTTCCGACTGCGCCTGTGCCGATAATTACAACTCGGTTCGGTTTATAAGGGGCCATTCCGTCCATCTCCTCCGCTTAAAAAGAATTTTTTGTGTCCAATCTTATCCATCATAGTATCTGTACTTAGGGTTTTCAAGTAGGGCGCTTTTAATCCATTACCCAGATTAAAAGCATAGACACCCGCAATTTTGTCAATGAACAGGAGCGAACCGATTAATTATGAACCTTTTTCGCAAAAAGTCGATTCAAAACAGCACCACCACGCTGAACAAAACGCTGGGAGCCCTTGATTTGACTGCGCTCGGCGTCGGAGCGATCATCGGCACCGGCATCTTTGTCATGACCGGGGTTGCCGCGGCTGAACATGCCGGACCGGCCCTGGTGCTCTCCTTCGTCCTGGCCGGAATCGCCTGCGTGCTCTCCGCGCTCTGCTACTCCGAGCTCGCTTCGTCCATCCCTGTATCGGGGAGCGCCTATGCTTACAGCTATGTCGCATTCGGCGAACTGCTGGCCTGGATTCTCGGTTGGGACCTCGTCCTGGAGTACGGCGTTGCCGCCGCAGCGGTCAGCAGCGGCTGGTCCGGGTATTTCCAGGGACTGCTGGAAGGCTTCGGCCTCCATTTGCCGACCGCGCTGTCGGGAGCGTATAATGCGGACAACGGAACCGTTGTGAATCTGCCGGCCATTGTCATTATTCTGCTGATTACGTGGCTGCTCAGCCGCGGGGTCAAAGAGACTGCCCGGTTCAACAGCATTATGGTCATCGTGAAGCTGGCTGTCGTTGCTCTATTTATTGCAGCCGGTATCTTCTATGTGAAGCCGGAGAACTGGACGCCGTTCATGCCGTTCGGCTTCAGCGGCGTCGTGAACGGCGCGGCCACGGTATTCTTCGCCTATATCGGGTTTGATGCCTTGTCGACGGCGGCGGAAGAGGTCAAACAGCCGCAGCGCGATCTGCCGATCGGCATTATTTCGTCCTTGGCGGTCTGTACGGCGCTTTATATTATCGTCTCGCTGATTCTCACCGGAATCGTGCCGTATGCCAACCTGGACGTAAGCGATCCTGTATCGTACGCGCTTCGTTTTGTACACCAGGACTTTATTGCCGGTCTGATCTCGGTTGGCGCCATTGCCGGCATGACGACAGTGCTGCTGGTTATGCTGTTCGGGCAGACGCGGCTTCTCTTCGCCATTTCCCGCGACGGCCTTCTGCCCAAGAGCCTGTCCGCCGTCAGTCCCAAGACCCAGACTCCGAACCGCAGCACCTGGATTGTTGGCGGATTGATTGCGGTATTGACCGGATTTGTACCGCTGGACCGGCTGGCTAATCTGACGAATATAGGAACGCTCTTCGCCTTCCTGGTCGTGTCCCTGGGCGTAATTGCCCTGCGTTATCTGAATCCTGAACTGAAACGCGGATTCCGCGTGCCCTGGGTTCCTGTTGTGCCGCTGCTGAGTGCGGCAGCCTGCGCGTACCTGATGCTGAATCTGGACCGGGACGCCTGGATCGGATTTTTTCTCTGGCTGCTGGTCGGACTTGTGATTTATGCCGTCTACGGATACCGGAACAGTGAACTGAATCCGAAGAAACTTCGAAGAGGCAATTCCGAATAGAAAGCAACCAGCCGCTTAAAGAGGAGGAGACAGTGAAAGTGAAGAGGCAGAGCAACTTCTGGATTCGCACACTGCCGGCTCTGCTGGCCGTTCTGCTGCTGGCAGCCTGTTCGTCTTCGCCGGCTCCCCGGGCTTCTCTTCCGCCGCAGCCGACGGAACCGCCGGAAGAAGGGCAGACCATCACCCTGATTACACCGGATGCGGGCAATCTGGACAATACAAATACGAAGAAGTACCAGATTCAGACCCGGCTGACCGATTTCTATCTGATGAACGGGAAGGAAGGGATCGCCTGGGGAATTACCAAGAATGCGCTTCGGATGTACATGACCCGCGACAATGGTCAGACCTGGACCAACATCTCTCCGGCAGCGACCGTGCAGTTCACGGCGAATCCGGTGTACGGACAGGATATCTTCTTCGCGGATTCCCGGCATGGCTGGATTGTTCGGACCGGTTCGGGAATAACGGAGACAATTGTGCTGCACACCTCGGATGGAGGACAGAGCTGGAAGATCTCCGCGCTGAACCCCAGCAGCCGGATCGCGGCCATTTATTTCGATTCCTCGGCGCACGGCTGGCTGATGACGACCTGGGACAATACCGAGAACAGGGAGAGCAAGGCGCTCTACGTCACCGGAGACGGAGGCGCTACCTGGGAGACGATCATGCAGAATGAACAGTATACGCCCCATTCAGACCAGCCGCCGCTTCCGATTACCGGCGTCTCGCGCGGGATGGTCTTCCGCGACCGGTTCAACGGTCTAGTCTCTATGCAGTTCGGAGAAGAAGTGCGGCTTTTTGTAACCGGAGATGGCGGGGTCAGCTGGAAGGCGGCAGACACGCTGCCGCAGCCGGCCGCCTTGAAGACATGTTCAAAGCTGATGGCGGGAAGTCCGCAGTTCTTCACCGAAACGACGGGCTGGCTCCCGGTGAGCTGTGAGGCCGACGTCGGTGCTGAGGTAACGCAGCACGGCTATTTTACAGCCGATGGCGGGGTTAGCTGGAAATATGCGGATTTCAGCCTTCCGGGGCGAAGCGACCCGAACCGCGGGATTCCGCCGACTTTCCTGAATACCCGGATCGGCTGGTGGCTGAACGGAGATCTTCTGTATTGGACAGGCAACCAGGGCCAGGCTTGGCGGGCGCTTCCGGCCAGTTCCGTACTTCAAGCCAAGCTCAAGGAATACCCAGAAGTCGTCAAGCTGCAGTTCATCGACGAGAAGACCGGATGGCTGCTGATTCAGCGAACCGAAGCCAAACGATCCATTCTTCTTCAGACCATCAACGGAGGTGTCACCTGGAAGGTCATGTAGATGGTTTAACGCCGCCTTGCCAATGCCCGACTTTCTAGAATGCAGGACCGGACCTCCCGGAAGAGGCCCGGTCTTTTTCATCTTAAAACTTATCTAAAATTTTTCGATAAATGTGAAAAAAATCACATGACAAACCTTAATCCTTGTGATATATTTAACACATAGAGAGCAAGTTCAAAATTTCACAAACTTAAAACCCGATGGGAGAGAACAACCATGACATTCGAAACGGATTATGTAACCCGCAACCTGCTTCAGCTCTGCTACAACTGCGAAGACGCCTATCTCTGCGAGACGGAAGAACAATGCAGAGCCTGCTGGGCCGAGAACGGCATGATGCCTCAGAATGAAGACGAAACCAAGCAATTGCTGGACCTGGTACATGCGTAAGACGAATCGCCCTTATCCCCGCTGAAAGCGCCGCTTCCAATAGAAGCGGTGCTTTTTTGTCGTGAAGACATGGGTTCCGGGCTCCTGCATATACATGAAGTAGACCCCGCCCGGCCGTCGGACGAGGAGAACTTGTGACGGGAGGAATGCTGATGGGACTGGGAGAAGAGACAGTCTGGATGTTCGATCTTGTCGGAACCGTCATTCCGATCTTCATTGCCGTAGTGCTGGGCATTCTTGCCGTGTCCGCCGGAGGGGGACTGTGGAACTGGGTCCGCAACAGCAGGCTGCCGCAGCAGACTGTACCGGCCCGCATTGTCGGCAAGCGAAGCGAAATCCGGCCGCGTTTCCGGGAAGAAGGGGAGCCGGCCCGGACACAAATGCAGTACTATCTCACCTTTGAGCTGGAGGATGGAACCCGGAAGGAATTCATAGTCGGCGGTACGGATTATGGGGCTGCCGTTGAACAGGACCGCGGGTCTCTTCGCTATCGGGGTACCCGATACCTTGGTTTTGAGCGGGAACGGCATTACCGGGCGGCTCAGACCTGGTAAGGGGAGGAAGGAGCGGCAGGGGACGCACCCGCTCCAAGTGGTTGCGAAGCCTGAACGATTCCCGGCGCAAGGATGACGTATCCTTCGGCAGCCGGGTGTCGGTCAGGCTTTTTTGTTATACTCTTCATGCCGGAGCACCCGGCCAGACTGAACGTTCAGGAGCTGATAAGAATGCGTTACAAGGATCATTCGGTCATCGTGACGGGGGCGGCACGGGGCATCGGGGCGGCCATTGCCCGCAGCTATGCGGCGGAAGGGGCGCGGGTAATTCTGGCTGACCTGCTTGTTGAACAAGGCGAGAGAACGGCGGACGATATCCGTTCCGGAGGCGGACAAGCCCGGTTCATTGCCTGTGATGTAAGCCGCGAAGAGCAGGTGGTTGCTCTGATCGCCCGGACTGTGGAACACTACGGCGCCGTTGATATTCTCATCAATAATGCAGGCATCGCCGATCCGCACCAGGCCTCTTTCTATGATCTGACGGGAGACCAGTGGGACCGGGTGATGAATACGAATGCCAAGGGATGCTTCCTGACGTCCCGCGAGGCTGCCAAAATCATGCGCCTCAACGAACAAGGAGGCGCGATTGTTCATATTTCCTCTACCCGGGCTCTCATGTCCGAGCCTCATACCGAGGCCTATGCGGCCTCCAAGGGAGCCATCGCGTCTTTGACGCATGCCATGGCGGTCTCGCTAGGCCCGGACGGCATTACCGTGAACTGTATTTATCCCGGCTGGATCGAGACCGGGGATTACCGGGAATTAAGAGAGATCGACCATGCCCAGCATCCCGCCGGTCGGGTCGGCAAGCCGGAGGATATAGCCAGGGCTTGTCTGTACCTGACCGATTCGGTGAACCGCTTCATCACAGGGGCCGGACTGGTGGTCGACGGAGGAATGACCGTCAAAATGATCTACGAACCCTGACCAAGAAAAAGGGATTCCCCGGGACAGTCACCCATTGGGCATTCGCACATACAATACATCATGCAACACGAGAGCGGTCGGCTTGAAGGAGCCGATTGTTGGGGAGGGAACAGCGCGTGGCTGTAATCAAGGCGAATTCCGAAGATGTCAAAGTGCTAGCCCGGTTGATGCGCGCCGAAGCGGAAGAGGACGGCGACCCCGGAATGCTCATGGTCGGGAATGTCGGAGTCAACCGGATTCTGGGCAATTGCCTCGACTTTCGGAATATCCGGAGCATCGACGATATGGTCTACCAGTCTCCGGGAGGATTCGAAGCTCCGCAGAAGGGCTACTTCTACCAGCGGGCCAGAGAGCGCGATATCCGGCTGGCGAACCGGGTCATAGCGGGCGAGCGCACCTGGCCGGCCAGCAATGCCCTCTGGTTCTTCCGTCCCGAAGGCGATTGTCCGGCAACTTGGTACAACCAGCAGAATACCGGACGCTACAAGGCGCACTGTTTCTTCAGTCCTTCCAGCGAGGAATGCCCGGCGGTGTACTAGAGAATCCCAAGATTATTTTGTCAGGAGGAAATTATCCATGTACCAAACGTATCGCCCCGTTACTTACACAACAGCTCACGGATCCGCAATGCCCCAAATGGGCGCCGTGCCGCCCCAGGTATCGAGCGGAGGGGTCATGACGCCGGGAGGAACCGTCGTATCCACGGCGCCGCCCGTATTCGAGCAATCCTATATCGAGAACATTTTGCGGCTTAACCTCGGCAAAGTCGGTACTTTCTATATGACTTACGAGAACAATTCGGAGTGGAATGCCAAGATCTTCAAAGGGGTGCTGGAAGCCGCCGGCCGCGACCATATCATCATCAGCGATCCTAATACCGGCCAGCGCACCATTCTGCTGATGGTTAATCTCGACTATGCGACCTTCGATCAGCCGCTGGTCTATCAGTACCCGGGAGTCATCGGCAATCCGCCGGTATCCCGTTCGCGCTGAACGCATAAACGGCAGGTAACAGCGGAAGAGGACGCTTCCCGGATGCGGGCGGCGTCCTTTCGTCCTTTTTGCAGAGGGACAGGCATGGTTGCGAAGTGGCCAAATATATCTATATAATGATTATTATAATTCTAATCGTGATGACAGGCAGGAGATGAATGCGTTGGGAAATTGACCTTGAAGGAGAAGTCGGCTGTCGCATTGGCCCACATTTTTAGAGAGCGAAGGAGGTGGCCTATCCGCCGGCGATTTGCTCTGGAGCGGATAGGATAATCAGTTGAGCGACCCTTTACCCGATTTATTAAGGCTTGGACTTATTTTTCTTTTAGTGCTGTTGAATGGTTTTTTTGTTTCCGTGGAGTACGCCATGGTCAAGGTGCGCGCTTCGCGTCTTGACCATCTCATTGAAGAAGGCAGCAAGCGGGCGGTGCCCGCACGCGGAATTCTGCGCCGCATGGACGCCTATCTGTCCGCCTGCCAGCTCGGCATTACGGCGGCTTCCCTGGCGCTTGGCTGGCTGGGCGAACCGCTGGTCGCACAGGCGATCTCGCCGATGCTGAGAGGAATGGGCATCGGCGCGGCAGGGGTTCATGCCGTATCCGTCGTACTGGCCTTTCTGTTTATTACCGTGCTGCACATTGTGCTCGGCGAGCTCGCTCCGAAGACGATTGCCGTCAACAAAGCGGAGCGGGTTCTGCTGCTGATGGCCGGGCCGATGAACGTCTTTTACCGTCTGCTCTATCCGCTGATCTGGCTGGTCAACGGCATTGCCGGGGGACTGCTTCGGATCTTTCGTCTGACTCCGGTGTCGGAGCTTGGCACCGCGCATACCGAGGAAGAAATCCGCAGTCTGATGCAGGAGAGCAACAAGAACGGATTGATTGACAACACCGAAATGGCGCTGGTAGACAACATCTTTGAGTTTGTCGATACGACGGCGCGCGAAATTATGATTCCGCGCACGGAAATGATCTGCCTCAGCAAACATCTAACCCTCCAGGAGAATCTGGAGATCGCATTCGAGGGGATGCGGACCCGCTACCCGGTCTGCGAAGGAGATAAGGACCATATCATCGGGTTCATTCACATCAAGGATTTAATTCGCGGCAACTCGCACAGCTATGAGGAATTGGTACGCCCGATTCTGACCGTGCCGGAATCGATTCAGATCAGCGCGCTGTTGAAGCTGATGCAGAAGGCGAAGACGCAGATCGCCATTCTGATCGATGAATACGGCGGGACCTCCGGACTGGTCACGCTGGAGGATATCATGGAGGAAATCGTCGGCGAGATTCAGGATGAATTCGACGAGGAGCGGCCTGCTCTTGAAGTCATCGGAGAGGACGAATATTCGGTCGATGGCCTCATGCTGATTGAAGAGATCAACGAGCAGTTTGGCCTCCAGCTGGAGACGGAGGACTACGACACCATCGGCGGCTGGTTGTACGCCAAGCTGGAGGACGGACCGCCGCAGAAAGGCCAGCGCTACGAGACCGAAGGTCATCTGTTGCTGGTCGAAGAGACGGATCACAAGCGAATCTCCCGGATTCGGCTGGTGAAGCTCGATTATCTGGCGGAAGAAGAAGGAGCCTAAGGCCTCTAAGGTCCCGTAAGGATGGCCGCGAAGCTTCGACTTCTCCGTTTCGATTGTTCTATCTTGCCTTAATATGCAAGACCGCTGACCGCTCCGCCCTCCCCGGCGGAGCGGTTTTTGCGGCAGCGGCAAGATGCAGTACGGCGGGGCAGCGTTGCCAAGCGGGAAGGCAAGCCTTTATAATCGGATTGATTTCATTTTGGGAGAGAAAGGACTTATGCCACTTGAATAAGCAATCGTCCAAGACAGCAGCCAAGGCTGCAAGCAAGAAGGAACAGCGCCGCGCCGAACAGGAACGGGCCAAACGCCGGAACCGGATTATGCTGATCTTCACAGCTGTCGTCGTCATCGCCGTGATCGCGGCTCTGGCGCTCTGGTCCAAACAGGACCCGGAATTCAACTACAGCGAGCTGCCGCGGCTGGGACAAGCCGATGCGCCGGTGAAGCTGGTGGAATTCGGAGATTTTAAATGTCCAGCTTGCGCCGATTTCACGAATACCGTGAAGCCGAAGATCGTACAGGACGCCATTGATACCGGCAAAGCTGCGTTCTACTTCGTCAATATGTCGTTCGTCGGCCCCGATTCCGAGACGGCTTCGCTTGCCGCCCTGTCGGTCTATCATCAGAACCCGGATGCCTTCTGGAAGTTCTATGATGCCGTCTATGCAAGCCAGGGAGATGAACAGACCGAGTGGGCAACCAAGGACTATCTGGTCAGTCTGGCCCAGAAAGAGAAGCTGGAGATTGATTACGACCGGCTGGCCAAGGATATCGAGAATGCCACCTACCGCAAGGAGCTGGAAAGGGACAACAAGACCGCAGAGAAGTTCAATGTTACAAATACGCCTTCCTTGTTTATTAATGGAGTAAAGACAAAAGACCCCTTTAATTACAGCGCCGTTGCCGCAGAGATTGACAAGGCGGCAGCCAAGGCCAATCCGTAATGGGCGGGGCGGTACGTTTCCTGCGCCGCAACTGCCTGTATCTGGCCTGGCTGGTTGCCGTCGTCGCCACGGCGGGCAGCTTGTACCTAAGCGAGGTGTTGCATTACGAGCCCTGCAGGCTCTGCTGGTTCCAGCGGATCTTCATGTATCCGCATGTCATTTTGCTCGGAATTGCCACCTACCGCAACGACCGGAAGATCATTCCTTACGCGCTGCCGCTCAGCTTCATCGGCGGTGCGATCTCGATTTATCACTATGCCGAGCAGAAGATACCGGCCTTCGGGCGCGTATTCTCCTGCACGGTTGGGGTTCCGTGTACGCAGGATTCCCTTGATTTTCTCGGCTTTATCACCGTCCCGCTGCTTGCGCTGATTGCCCAGATTCTGATCGTGCTGCTGCTGTGGGCGGGCAGAAAGGGCGAAGAAGACAATGCCGGGCAAGAGGACGGCAGCATCCGTTAATAAAATGTACGCAAATGAACATAAAAGTAAGGGCAACAGGGATAATAGAAGAGAATGAAAGAGAAAAAACGAACTTCTTGAGGTTTTGACGGAAACAGCTTGTTTTTCATTCTATTTTCATTTTTTTCACCGCTTTACGGCGGATGGTTTTTTATTCTAATATTAGACCTTGTGAGAAGTTGAATATGCGCTGAATTTTCCAAGGAAAAACGGGGGAACCAACTGACCGCTGTTGGGGTCAAAGGGGTGAATCGACGCTGGGCCGCTTGGTCCGCGCCGTAGGGCTTCCACAGTCCGAATCCGCCAGCTAACCTCGTAAGCTGCTGTGGAATGATGAACCATGCCCAGGCATGCGGCTCATTTCCGCATGCCTGTTTTCGTGCCTTTATTTATGAAAATTCGCTTCTGAAAACAGCGCACGGCATAGCCGTTTCAACTCACCCAAAGAGAGGAACCGAACCCATATGGTAAGCAAAGTAAAACGTCTGCTGATCGGGCGGCCGCGAAAGTCGACCGAACTCGAACAGGAGAAACTGACCAAAGTAAAAGCACTTGCGGTCTTGTCGTCGGACGCCCTGTCGTCCGTCGCTTACGGCACCGAGCAAATCCTGCTCGTTCTGGTCGCCGCCGGCTTTACGGCGATTTGGTATTCCCTCCCGATTGCCCTGGCAGTTTTGGCGTTGCTGGCAATATTGATCTTATCCTATCGCCAGACGATTTACGCTTACCCGCAGGGAGGCGGCGCTTATATCGTCGCCAAGAACAACCTTGGCGTATCTACCGGCCTGCTCGCCGGCGGTTCGCTGCTGGTCGATTACATCCTGACGGTTGCGGTCAGCGCATCGGCAGGCACCGATGCCATCACCTCCGCTTTTCCGAGTCTGCACAATCACAGCGTAGGCATTGCGGTAACCGTCATTCTGATTCTGACCATTATCAACTTGCGCGGAGTAACGGAATCGGCCTCCTTCATCGCCATTCCGGTCTATCTGTTCGTGGTTGCCATCGTTGTGCTGATTCTCTCCGGCGTTGTGAAATATATGACCCAGGGCTCCCACGCCGCTGTTCCGGAGATTGGCACCGCCGTATCGAATGTCAGCCTGTTCCTGCTGCTGAAGGCATTCAGTTCCGGCTGTTCGGCTCTGACCGGGGTAGAGGCGGTATCCAATGCCATCCCGAACTTTAAGGCGCCTTCCGAGAAGAACGCAGCCAAGACCCTGATGATGATGGGCGTGCTGCTGGGCTTCATGTTTACCGGCATTACGCTGCTCGCTTACTGGTACGGCATCACGCCGAACGAGAAGGCGACCGTCGTCTCCCAGATCGCCGAATCGACCTTCGGCCGCGGCGGCATCTACTTTATCATTCAGGGACTGACCGCCGTTATCCTGTTCCTTGCGGCCAATACCGCCTATTCGGCCTTCCCGCTGCTGTCGTTCATGCTGGCCAAGGATAAATACCTGCCTCACGCTTTCATGATTCGCGGCGACCGTCTGGGCTTCTCCAACGGCATTATCTTCCTGGGCGTGCTGTCGGCGCTCCTGGTGGCAGCCTTCCACGGCCATACCGAGAATCTGATTCCGCTGTATGCCGTCGGCGTATTCATTCCGTTCACCCTGTCCCAGCTGGGCATGATGATTCGCTGGTACCGGCTCAAGCCGAGCGGCTGGAGAACCAAATTTATTATCAATACCATCGGGATGCTGACGACGCTGACCATTACGCTGATCTTCATCATTACGAAGTTCGCCAATGTATGGATGGCATTCCTCTTCCTGCCGATCGTCATGTTCATCTTCATGCGCATCCATCGGCATTATCAGAACACGGCCGACGAGCTGCGCATCCAGCTGGATAAAGATAAACCCTGCATTAAAGGAAGCACCGTCATTGTTCCGGTCTCCGGCGTTACCCGGGCCGTCCTGCATTCCATCAGCTATGCCAAATCGCTGACCGACAACGTGGTGGCTGTCTACATTGGCTTCGATGAAGAAGAGATTCACAAGATGGAACAGAAGTGGGAGGAGTGGAATCCGGGCGTCCGACTGATTGTGCTGCGTTCCCGTTACCGGAGCATCATCCGGCCGCTGCTGAAATTTATTGACACCGTCGAATGGAAGACATCGGCAACCGACCACATCACCATTCTGATTCCGCAGTTTATCACCAAGCATTGGTGGCAGGCGGCCCTGCATAACCAGACGAGTATCCTCATCCGTACGTACCTCATGAACCAGAAGGATGTCGTCGTTGCAACCGTTCCTTTCCATCTTCATAAGTAAAAGCTTGGCGCCCGGTTCCCCGGGCGCTTTTTTTGTCTCTCTTGACAGAGATAATGATAATCAATATCATTTGTAATGATAATGAGACAGGTTGATTTTTAGGAGGAAAATAAATGTTCAAGTTTACGAGTTCCCGTAAATCCCGGTCTGCCGCTCTGGCCGGTGTCCTGATGATTGCGCTGCTGGCTTCCGCCTGCGGCAATTCCAATAACGGCTCCGCCAGCAGCCCGGCCCCGGCCGAGAGCCCGCCACCGGCAACCGCTGCGTCGGCCGAACCGCAATCGGCCGGGAAGACGGTGACCGATGCCATGGGGCACGAAGTGAAGATTCCGGCGAACCCGCAAAAGGTGCTGGCCTCCTACCTGGAAGACTACCTGGTTACACTGGGGGTCACACCGGTAGCTCAGTGGTCCGTTCCGAACGGCGTCCAGGACTACTTATCCGACAAGCTGTCCGGTGTCCCGACGATCAGCTATGATCTGCCGCTGGAGGCGGTGATCAGCTTCGCGCCCGACCTTATCCTCATCGGATCGGAATCGGCTGTGCAGAACGGTCTGTACGACCAGTACAGCAAAGTAGCGCCAACCTATGTACTTGGCGACGAGACGGGCAAAGACTGGCGCAAGGCGCTGACAACGATCGGCGGTCTTCTCGGCAGAAGCGGGCAGGCGGAAGCAGCCATAGCAGAATATGACCGGAAGGCTGCGGATGCCAAGGCCAAGCTGGCAAAGGCGGTATCCGGCCAGTCGGCGGCAGTGGTCTGGCTGGTTCAGAAGAATTTCTACCTGGTGGATGAGACACAGTCGAGCGGTTCGGTCCTGTACCGTGATCTGGGGCTCACGCCTCCGAACCTGGTCACGGATATTCCCGAAGCGAACCGGGCCAGTTGGAATCCCGTGACGCTGGAGAAGCTTGCGGAACTCAAGGCCGATCATCTTTTCCTTGTCAACAGCGATAAGACCGAGGGCTCCGATGTGCTGAACAGTGCGATCTGGAAGGGCATCCCTGCCGTCAAGGCCGGGCATGTCTATGAACTGGAAGCGTCCAGCAGCTGGCTCTACAACGGACCGACGGCCGGTTCCCAAGTAATCGACGACGTTCTTAAGTTTCTGGTCAAATAGAACCTTGCAGGCAGGCACCGGGCGAACCGGTGCCTGTTCTTTTTTGGCAACCTGTGCGCCTGTCTTGTACAACCGTCTCGGATTTGCGATAATGTAGCTACTGATATTGGTTATCATTATCAAAAGGAGCAGGCCGAATGGTTCACAATTCCGCATCCATCCCCCATACATCATCTACGGCCAGACCGGACCTGCGCTCCAGACCCCGCTTTGCTTGGTTCATTCTTGCGTTCGGATTCCTCGCGCTGCTCCTGGCCATGGCGGTCTCCATCGCTGCGGGAGCGGTAGACATCGATCTTGGCACGGTCATGCAGGCGCTGCTTCGCTATCAGCCGGAGCTTCAGACCCATGTCGTGATCCGTGAAATCCGGCTGCCGCGCACGATCGCCGGCGCTCTCGTGGGCGCATGCCTGGCCGTCGCGGGCGCCATGATGCAGGGCATGACTCGTAACCCGCTGGCCGATTCCGGCCTGCTGGGGCTGAATGCCGGAGGAGGCGCGGCGATGGCTGCGGCCTTCGCGTTCCTGCCGTCGGTGAGCTTCTGGGAGCTGATGCTGTTCTCCTTTGCCGGGGCGGCCGTGGCGGCTCTAGTCGTCTTCGGCGTCGGTTCGCTATCCTTCAGCGGTCTGACGCCTCTTCGGCTGACGCTCGCCGGAGCGGCGGTAAGCGCTCTGCTGTCCGCTGTCAGCCAAGGCATCGCCCTGATGTTCAATCTGAGCCAGGACTTGGCCTTCTGGTATGCCGGCGGCGTTGCCGGAGCGACCTGGGATCAGCTGCGCCTGATTGCCCCTTGGTCTGTCGGCGGTCTTGTTGCAGCTCTGATGATGGCCCGCCCGGTTACCGTGCTCAGCCTGGGAAGCGACGTGGCCAGCGGCCTCGGGCAAAGAACCGGGCTGGTTCAGGCGATTGGCCTGGCCATCGTGACCATACTGGCCGGCACCGCGGTTGCCGCGGTGGGGCCGGTTGCTTTTCTCGGACTGATTGTTCCGCATCTGGTACGCTTCCTGGTGGGTCTGGATTACCGCTGGATTATTCCGTGTTCGGCTGTGCTGGGCGCGCTGCTGCTTGTCGCGGCCGACACAGCGGCCCGGCTGGTCAGTCCCCCTTATGAGACGCCGGTCGGCGCGTTGATCGCGCTGATCGGTGTTCCCTTCTTCTTCGTCCTTGCGCGCAGGGAGAGGGGGAGCGCCCGATGAGAAGAAGACCTGTACGTGCAGGCGGCGGAGCGGGCGGAATGGCGGTGGTGGCGGTTCTGGCCCTCCTCGTTGCCGTTGTAGCAGTTCTCGGCATGAATACCGGCTATATGAAGCTGTCGGCGCCGGATGTGCTGCGCACGCTGGCCGGAAAGGGGAGTCCCCAGCAGCATCTGATCCTGTTCGATTTCCGCCTGCCGCGGATTACCGTTGCCCTTCTGGTGGGCGCAGGCTTCGCGGTATCCGGCTGCGTGCTGCAGAGCCTGGCACGGAATGCGCTGGCCGAACCCGCTACCCTGGGCATAACGGCCGGCGCGGGCCTGGCGGTCATCCTGTTCATCTCCTACTTCCCGGCGGTTACGGCCGCTCCGGTCTATGTGCTCCCGGCACTGGCGCTGGGAGGTGCGGCCGCTGCGGCGGCGCTCATCTATCTGCTGGCGTACCGGAAGGGAGAAGGCGCCGCGCCTACCCGGCTGATTCTCTCGGGCATTGCCCTGACGGCGGGAATCAATGCGGTTCAGATCGTATGGGCCTTGAAGCTGAATCCGCAGAATTATGCCTTTGTCGCGACCTGGATCGCAGGGAAGATCTGGGGCGGAGGCTGGCCCTTTGTCTGGGCGCTGCTGCCTTGGGCAGGCGTTCTGCTGCCGCTCATCTTCCTGAAAGCGCGCGTACTGAACGCGCTGAATCTGGGCGACGCTGCGGCATCCGGCATCGGCGTTGCCGTGGGCCGGGAGCGGCTGCTGCTGATGGGGGCCGCCGTGGCGCTAGCCGGCGCCTGCGTCGCCGTCAGCGGCGGAATCGGCTTCGTGGGCCTTATTGCGCCGCATCTGGCGCGGCGTCTGGTCGGCCCGCGGCACCAGATTCTGCTGCCGGCCTCGGCGCTGACCGGCTCGCTGCTGCTGCTCGCGGCCGATACAATCGGCCGCTGGATCATGCAGCCGGCGGAGATTCCCGCCGGCGTCGTCGTCGCCGTCATCGGCGCCCCGTATTTCCTGTATTTGCTGGCCCGTGCGAAGGCCTGAATCCTATACGTTGAGCTGAGGAGTGTTGAACCATGCGGGAACGTCTGAACGCCCGGGAGCTGTCCATCGGTTATGCCGATACCTTGATTGTAAGCGACTTGAACCTGTCGATTCCGACAGGGCAAATTACTGCGCTGGTCGGCGCAAACGGGTCCGGCAAGTCTACCATTCTTAAGACCATGGCGAGGCTGATGAAGCCCAAGAGCGGGAGCGTCATGCTGGACGGCAAGTCGATTCACAGCCAGTCCACCAAGGAGGTCGCCCGCCAGCTTGCCATTCTGCCGCAGAACCCGACGGCTCCCGACGGACTGACCGTATCCGAGCTGGTCAGCTACGGACGCTACCCGCATCAGAAAGGCTTCGGCGCCATGACGGCGGAAGACCGGGCAATTGTCGCCGAAGCGATCGAAGTGACCGGCATGACCGCATTTGCCGACCGGCCGATTGACCGTCTCTCGGGAGGACAGCGTCAGCGGGCGTGGATCGCAATGGCCTTGGCCCAGCAGACCGAAATCCTGTTCCTGGACGAGCCAACGACCTTCCTTGACATGGCGCACCAGCTGGAAGTGCTGCAGCTGCTTCAGCGTCTGAACGAACGCGAAGGACGGACCATTATCATGGTCGTCCATGACCTGAACCACGCCTCCCGCTATGCTCAGCACATGGTGGCGATCAAATCGGGCAGCGTGGTCAGCGAAGGATCTCCGGAAGTCGTCATGACGCCGGATGTGCTGCGCGAAGTATTCGGCATCGAAGCCGACATTGTGACCGATCCGCGGACCGGGCTGCCGCTCTGTCTGCCGTATGAACTGGCGATGCGACAGGCTTCGGGCGTGTAAAAAGAGGAAGGAGGCGGATTAACAATGACGAAGACGAACCAATCGACCTGGACGGAGGGCGAGGAAGCTCCACTTCGGGACCGGCATAGACTCTCGGACGGTCTCGCCGATCATCTGGATATTCACCTGGACGCGCCTGCCGGTTCCGTTCATTCCGTTCCGCTGGCGGCGCTCGCTACGGCCGAAGGGATGGCGGCCTTTGTCTGCGCCTATACCCCTTTGATGAAGGCGCTGGATCCCAAGGCCGTGGGCGCCTACACCGCTTCCGCCTGCTCGGTAGCGGCGCTTGGACTTCAATATGCCGCTTTATTCCATGACCGGATGCCTGATTTTTCCCTGAATGAGCTGGAACTGCATCTGATTCCCGCTGCGGGCTACTGCCGGACGGCCTTTGTCTGGTCGGGCAAGGAGAGTACTGCCGCGCCGGAAGGGCCGGAGCTGCGGACAGCCTGGTTGGAGGGAGCCTATACCCGTTTCTACCGGGATACGCTGCTGCCGGTCATCGGCCGCTTGTCGGCCGCGACAGGCCTCGCTCCGGGAGAACTGTGGGGCCAGCTGCCCTCGCGGTTCAATTACTACGCCGATCTGCTGACCGGTCCGGCAAGCGATCCGGCCGTCGCGGCCCGGCTCCGGGCCGACTATGAAGTGCTGAAGAAGCTCCCGGGTTCGCTCTTTGGCATGGCGAAGAATCCGTTCGACGTTCCCGTCCGGCTCATCGAAGCTCTGGATGAACCCGGCAAGTACGTCCAGATGGGCAATAAATGCTGCCAGTATTTCAACACGGAAGGCGGTTCTTACTGCTATACGTGTCCGCGGATCAGCGAGAAGGAGCGCAGCCGCAGACGGGAGGCCTATTGCCGGCCGCATCCTGAAGACTGATCTCAGCCGGGCCGCATCGATCTCTGCCAAACGGCCCGATCCCCCTTATAGCATTAAGGACGACAGAGACTGCCGACTCGCCTGGCGAAGAACAGCGGTCTTTTGCTGTGCGCGTCTCCGCCGATACGCGCGGTCATTGACAAGAAAGCCTGTTCGTTGATACAGTTGGGGTTGCTTAAATACGACCGACAACGTACAAAGGAGTATAGTTCCATGACGATAGAGCAAATGCAGGAGGAGCTTGCGGCCCTGGTTCCAAAGGGAACCGTCCGCAGCCGGGAATCCCTCAAGGAATATGTGTTCACCCGGATGGGAGGGGTCGCGGATCTTCTGGCGATTCCCGCCGATTATGAGGAGTTCTGCGCCATCGCGGCTTACGCGGCCAGGAACGGTGTCCCCCTGACGGTGCTTGGCAACGGCTCGAACGTCATCATTCGCGACGGCGGAGTCCGGGGCATTGTTCTCTATACGGCAGGTCTGGACCGGATCGAACAGGACGGCGAATGGCTCGTGGCCCAGTGCGGCGCCCGCATTATTGATGTATCCCGCCGCGCGCTGGAGCTGGGTCTGACCGGACTCGAATTTGCCTGCGGCATCCCGGGAACGGTCGGAGGCGCCCTCTATATGAACGCCGGAGCCTACGGCGGAGAAATCGCCGACGTGCTGCACAGCGCCCTTGCGGTGAACCCGGAAGGCAAGCTGGTGAAGCTGGAGGGGGAGGCGCTGTCCTGGGGCTACCGCTCCAGCATCTTCGCTGAGGGCGGTTATCTGGTGCTGGAAGCGCGGTTTGCGCTGAAAGAAGGAGACCGGGCGGATATCCGGGAGAAGATGGACCATTTGACCGAGCTGCGGGAATCGAAGCAGCCGCTCGAATACCCGTCCTGCGGCAGCGTGTTCAAACGGCCGCCGGGCCGGTATGCCGGACAGCTTATCCAGGAGAGCGGACTTCAGGGAACGCGGATCGGCGGGGCCGAAGTCTCGCGCAAGCATGCCGGCTTTATTGTGAATGCCGAGAATGCTACGGCCGGAGATTATATTTCCTTGATTCATCACGTGAGAGCCACCGTACTGGAGAAATTCGGCGTGGAGCTGGAGACGGAAGTCCGGATTATCGGAGAAGATGAGGCAGCGGACCGGGCCTGATCTCCAGGCAGTCAAGGCTTAGCCTGCCTGATGTCCGATCGTCTGCTCTCGAGATTACGCGCTGCTGCCGTGCAGAATGAACAGCCCGCTTGCTGTGCCCCTTTCGGGGCCGCAGCATGCGGGCTGTTCGCGTTATGGAGAGCGGCGAAGCCGGTCTGTCCGTATATTGGCTCCCGGGTAGAGAGCGCCTATTCGCCAAACGGCGACAGGGTGTATTCAGCCCGCTCGGTATGAAGAACGAGAGAGTCCCCTTCCGGGCGGACGGAAAGGCCGGGTACGGCGATTTCATAACTGGAAGTGGGCAGCGGAACCCGTTCGCCTTCTGCGTTGAGGGTGCTGCCCAGTCCGCGGAGAATAAAGGCGCTGTCGAGGTAATCGTCAATGACGCCCTGCGCCTCCGCGTCCCGGTAATCGACGCCGCTTAGTTCAATCTGGACCGAATCCAGATCGTCCTGCTCTCTTTTGTCGATTGCAATGGTTCGGCCCATGCGTTCTTCAAGCCATTGGGTAATTTGCTGGATTTCTTTTGCCATTATCGCCCACGTCCTTTCCTGATCCTACAGATTATTTTACCCGCAGTGCCGGGAATGAATCCATTCGAGGAAGGACCGGGGATGGAATGCCTCTTGCTTTTCCTTAAATACCTAGTATAATACTTGGTAATGAAGAAACAAGGAGCCGGTTACCATGATGATGGACGATTATTTGGATCTCTATAATTATGCCGCCGCGCTCGGCGACAGGGAGTGGCAGAACGACTTGCTGGAACAGATGAAGACCCTGTCCAGCGTGCCGGCTAACGAACGAAGCCGCCGGAGCATTCGGGAATGGTGGGTCCGTTTTGACGAGATTAACCTGATGCTGGCCGAATTGTATCAGAAGCTGCGGGACGAGGGAGAAGAGCAGGAGCAGTGCCGGTGGAAAGAAGAGATTTGGGAGCTGAAACTGGAGCGCATCCAGCTGGCCAGATGCATTCAGAACGAGTATTTCCGGATTCAATAGGTTGCTGAGAACAAATAAAAAAGGCATGCAGTTGTCTGCTCTGCCTGACTGCCGTGCGTTCGCCATTCCCGGACAGCGGGAACGGGCGGCGCTTGAAATTCTTACTTGGACATCTCCATCTGATTGCGCATCATCGTCATGCACATCGTCATCATTTCATCGCAGTCCTGCATTTTCTTCATCATCATGTCCATGTTCATTCCGTCCATCATCTTCATGGAGGACATCTTCTCCATACACATCTTCATGGTGTTCATCTTGGCCATCATGTCGTCCATACACATACCCATCATCATTTCCATGCACATTGATTCCATTCTTTCTACCGCCTCTCCTATAGTTGGGCCTCCAAAGATTCCCTATGAATAAATTACAATAAACAAGCGGGCTTTTCAATATAAAATTAGAAAAAAATGTAATATCTGATTATACATACCGATCTTATAAGCTTGCTTGGTTTGAACAGGCTACGCTACTCAAGCTTCCTATGTACCCGCCGTCCCCGTCCAGCCAACGCTGGCACGGGACGGCTGTTGTCGCAGATTCCGTTCTGCTTGCCAAGAAGTCTGCGCTTTAACGAGTACTCCCTTCCAGCTCGATCCATTCGGAAGACCAGCTGCCGATTTCGCCCAGAATGGGAGCGAGAGCCTGACCCTTGGCGCTCAGGGAATATTCAATCCGTACAGGAATTTCGGGATAGACATGGCGTTCCACTATCCCTTCATGCTCCAACTCCTTCAGGCGCTCGGAGAGGACCTTGCCGCTCAAGTTGGACAGGCAGCTCTCGATTTCACCGAACCGCCGGGGTCCGGGAATCAGAACGAACACAATCAGGGCGACCCAACGCTTGCTGAGAATATCGACCGCTTTCTCGAAACGGGGACACATGTGAAAATCGTTCACTTCGCATCACCTCTATAGGGATAAATTAAACGTCCGTTTAAAAACTTACCAAAAGTAATCACAACTATTTAGTTACTATTATAACTTGACGATATAATATTACAATGGTAAACTTACTTACAATTAGTTACTTAAAATAACAAGGTAACCGCCCGGCTGATCAGGCCGCTGCGGACAGCATGCAAAGGACGGTGCGCAAAATGACGAATTCTCAAGTGGCTGCTCTGCTAAAGGATAAAATACAGACGCTTCCTGCCGGAGACGGCGCTCAAGTATTGGTCGGACCTATCCGGCTTCCGGTCAATCTGGACGGCAGCACCGTTACGTTTCAATGGTACAACTGGGTGCATCTGAACGAGGAAGAGCTTGCGGACTTGGACGGAGGACGGGATGTGGAGGCGCTGATCGGCAAGCTGCCCGCTATGAGGCTGGCCGAAGGACAACAGTCCAGCGTGCTCGTATACGGCGATTTCGAGCATCAGGAAGACGCCCTGATTCGCATGCACAGCATCTGCCACACCGGAGATATCTTTGGAAGCAAGCGCTGCGACTGCGGGTTCCAGCTGCGCCAGTCCATGCGGATGATCGTGCAGAACGGGGCAGGAGCGCTGTTCTATCTCGCCGATCATGAAGGCCGCGGCATCGGGCTGTTCAGCAAGGCGCTGGCCTATCTTCTTCAGGAGGAAGGGATGGATACGGTCGAGGCGAATCTTGCGCTTGGCTTCACGGACGATTCCCGGGATTATTCGGGAGCGATTGCGGTGCTGCGAGCGCTTCGAACCAAGCCGGTTACGCTGATTACGAATAATCCGAAGAAGCTCGAAGCGCTGAAGAACGCCGGTATGAATGCCGTCAAGCGGATTCCGCTGTGGGGAGACGTCTCGGCTTTTAACGAGAAGTACCTTCGTACCAAGATTGCGCGCTCCGGCCATTTGAAGGCGGACGATACGGATGAGATTCTTGAAGACCGTATCGCACAGTAAGCGTCAGAGACTGGCGATTTCGCAGCGGCTCCTTTATAATGAGTGCTTGAACTGAAACTGATAGAGTAGCGAGGTACCCTATGGCAGCGATCGAAACTCATAATCTGCGCAAGACGTTCCGTGTGCAGAAAAACCGCGAAGGCCTTACCGGGGCCTTCGTTGATTTGTTTAAACGGGAATACCGCGAGGTAGCCGCGGTCAAGGATATTTCCTTCACGATTCCGGAAGGGGAAATCTGCGGTTATATCGGCGAGAACGGGGCCGGCAAGTCGACCACCATCAAGATGCTGACCGGCATTCTGGTCCCGACATCGGGTAAGCTAACGGTCGGCGGATTTGTTCCCTACGAGGAGCGGGAGCGCTTCGTGAAGAATATCGGCGTTGTATTCGGCCAGCGCAGCCAGCTCTGGTGGGACATCGGGGTCATCGAGTCGTTCCAGCTTCTGCGGAAGGTGTACAGCGTCGGGGAAGCCGATTACAAGAAGCGTCTGGACGAATTGGTGGAACGGCTCCAGCTCCAGGAGCTGCTCAACCGTCCGGTGCGCAAGCTCAGTCTGGGCCAGCGGATGCGCTGCGAGCTGGTAGCCGCGCTGCTTCATAATCCGTCCATTGTTTTCCTGGACGAGCCGACGATCGGTCTGGATATTGTCGTCAAATCGGAGATCCGCGACTTTCTGAAGGACATGAACCGGGAGCATGGAACGACCATTCTGCTGACGACACATGACTTGCAGGATATTGAGGCTCTGTGTTCGCGGGTTATCATGCTGGATGACGGCAGCATTATCTATGACGGCGGTCTGGAGGATCTGAAGCAGCGCTGGGGCACCGGACGCGAGGTGATTTTTCAATTCGGCTCGCCAACCAAGCTGGAGAATCTGCGCGCCAAGACGGAAGGGCTTCCGGTGAACTGGTCGGCAGACAATGAACTCGGCGCCAAGGTGTGGCTGCCGCTGGAGCTGAACGTGTCGGATGTACTGGTGCGTGTGGTCGGCCAGACCGATATCACGGACATCAAAATCGTGGAGACGAACACGGACGAAATTGTCCGCAGCATCTATCAGTCCGGCTCTGCCGAGCGGAGCGAGGATGTTTCGGAGGCGGCAGCGGGAGGGACTCATGGCTAGAACGTTCTCTCCAGCCGCGGCGCCGGGCAGTGCCCGGTCGCTGAACCTGTCGGCTTACTTCGATTTTATCCGGATCCGGTTCCTGACAATGCTGGCCTATCGGGTAAACTACTACACCGGCATTCTGATCTATTCCCTCAATATCGGCGTCAATTACTTCACTTGGATGGCGATCTACGGAGAGGGCCAATCGCTCGGCGGCTTCAGCGCTGCCCAGATGTCCACGTATATCGCGGTCTCCTGGATGGCCCGGGCATTCTATTTCAATAATCTAGACCGGGAAATATCGGCGGACATCCGGGATGGCAGCATCGCCATTCAATTCATCCGCCCCTATAATTATGTGCTGGTGAAAATGATGCAGGGACTGGGCGAGGGCGCCTTCCGCTTCCTGCTCTTTATGATTCCCGGCATGGGCATTGTCATGCTGCTGTTCCCGGTGACCCTGCCGACCGATCCGGCCGCCTGGGCGGGATTTCTGGTCATGCTCTTCTTCAGCTTCCTGATCAACTCCCAGCTTAACGTGATCACCGGCCTGCTGGCCTTCTTCGTGGAGAACAATGAAGGGTTGATGCGGATGAAGCGGGTGGTGGTCGATCTGTTCTCCGGCCTCATTATTCCGATCAGCCTGTTCCCGGGCTGGCTGTCGCCGGTTCTGAAGTGGCTGCCGTTTCAGGCCATTACGTTTCTGCCGGGTTCGGTCTTCACAGGCAGAGTGAAGGGCGTGGGCATCTGGAACGTCTTGGGCATCCAGGCGCTGTGGTTCGTTCTTCTGCTGCTGCCCATGATCGCGCTCTACAAGGCTTCGCGCCGGCGGCTGTTCGTGCAGGGAGGGTGACCACGAATGTACTATATCGGACTTATGAGCGAATATATCAAGAACTATATGAAGACCCGGATGACCTACCGCGCCGACTTCTGGGTGGAGGTGTTGTCCGATCTGCTCTTCCAGGTGACGAATCTGATCTTTATCTTCGTCGTCTTCATGCATACGGATAGTCTGGCAGGCTGGAGCAGGGGAGAAGTCATCTTTGTCTACGGATTCTTCATGGTGCCTTACGGAGTATTTAACTGCTTCGTGAATATGTGGAACTTCAGCGAACGCTATATCGTCAAGGGAGAAATGGATCGGATTCTGACGCGCCCTGCGCACAATTTGTTCCAGATCTTCCTGGAGAATGTGGACCCGCCTTCGCTTTTTGGTTCTTTAATCGGGTTAATTATTATGGCGGTCAGCGGGGCGCAGCTGGGGCTTCCGCTGGAGTGGTGGACCCTGCCGGCGCTGCTGGTGCTGACTCTCAGCGCCGTGGCAATCTATACCGGTATCTATACCGCGCTAACGTCGCTCTCCTTCTACTCGGATGCACCGACCGGAATCATCCCGCTGATGTACAACATTCAGGGCTACGGCCGCTATCCGGTAACCATTTATAACCGGGCCATTCAGGTGCTGCTTACTTGGATTCTTCCCTTTGCGTTTGTTGGGGTATATCCGGCCTCGCTGTTCCTTCACCGGGACGGCATGCAACGCATGGCCCTGCTGACGCCTGTCATGGGAGCAATTTTTCTGGGGATCGGTCTGATTGCCTGGAACAGCGGCGTTAAACGCTACAAGGGAGCGGGGTCCTGACCGGGAATGATCATTTGTTAACAGGGTTAATTAAACATATTCATACCATTAACTAAAAGAGGAACCCTTCGTCCCGTTTGGACCCGGCCTGCCTGAGGTATGATAAGCGCAAATCCGAAGGAGGCGCAGCAGAATGAGAAGAGAGCAGATTCACGTCCCGTACGGCTATGAACCGCCAGCCGAGAAACGCAAGGGAACGCTTGTGTATTATGACTCTTTTGAAGACGCAGAGGATGCCGGGCTGGAGAAAGCCGCCGAAGAGGCGAAGCGCCGGAATTTTTCCCGGCTTGTCCTTTATCCGCTGCATGAAGAGACGGTCAGAAGAATGTCCAAGGCTCCGGTGAGTTCGTTCTACCGGCGGGAGGACCGGCTGCATGATTGGAAGCGTTCGTCCGGCCGCTCCTGGATCGCCGTGGAGGGGTGGGAAGGCAAGCGGAAGAAATATACTCCGGTCGAAGCCGCACTCCGGCACCTGGAGGAACGGTACGAGACCCCGCTGTTCCTTTACCTGAGTCCTGAGAATGCCAATGCCTTTGCTTCCTATTCCACCTTCGAGGAGTGGATCAAGCGCATCCGGCTGATTCTCTCGGAAGCGCCGCAGCAGGTCCACCCCCGGCTGCTGAAGTCTGCCGGCAGATGGTCGGTGGCCGGAGACGAAATTCAGAAAGAGCCGCACTAGAAGCGGCCGCCGTCCGCCTGTTCAGAGAAGAGAACGGGCGGACGGCGATATACTTATTTGCCCCATAACTTAGGAGGAATCAGAGAGTGAGCAACCATACAGCAACCCCTGTACTAGACAAGGAAAGGCCGAAGTACAAGACGATACCCATCCTGACCGCACTGCTTCTCAGCGGCTTCATCGGCATGTTCAGTGAGACGGCGCTCAACGTAGCGCTTAGCCAGCTGATGGAACTATTGAATATCTCGACAGCGACGGTTCAATGGCTGACCACCGCTTATCTGCTGACCTTGGGGATTCTGGTGCCTATTTCCGGACTTCTGCTTCAGCGCTTTACCACCAGACAGCTCTTCGTGGCGGCCGTCTGCGCTTCGATTACCGGCACCTTCCTGGCTGCAATCGCCCCGAACTTCAGCTTCCTCCTGACGGCCCGCGTCGTTCAGGCCGTAGGCACGGCGCTGCTGCTGCCGCTGATGTTCAATACCATTCTTGTCATCATTCCTGCCCATAAAAGAGGGGCCGCCATGGGGATGATCGGACTGGTCATTATGGTCGCTCCGGCTGTCGGACCGACCATTGCCGGTCTGCTGATCGAGAATCTGAGCTGGCACTGGATCTTCTGGCTGTCGCTGCCGGTTCTGTTCATCTCGCTGATCTTCGGCATTCTCTTCATGCAGAACGTCAACGAAGTCTCGAAGCCCCCGATTGATGTCTTGTCGATTCTGCTGTCCTCGCTGGGCTTCGGCGGCGTCGTATACGGATTCAGCAGCGCCGGTGAAGCCGACGGCTGGGACAGTCCCAAGGTTGTCATCGCCCTGATAATCGGAGCCGTAGCGCTCGCTCTCTTCACCTGGCGCCAGCTGACGCAGGAGAAGCCCATGATGAATCTCCGGGCCTTCCGGTATCCGATGTTCACCATCGCCGTTGTAATGGTGCTGATCTGCATGATGATTATTCTGTCCTCCATGCTCATTCTGCCGCTCTATCTGCAGAAGGGGCTGGGCAAGACCGCCTTCGAGGCCGGTCTGCTGCTGCTTCCCGGCGGCTTGATCAACGGCTTGATCTCGCCGGTCATGGGCCGGCTGTTCGACCGCTTCGGTCCGAAATGGCTTGTGATGCCCGGACTTGTGGTAGCCGGAGCCGCGCTGTGGTTCTTCTCCGACATCTCTGCCGCTTCCACGGCTGCGTTCATCATTTCGCTGCACAGCACGCTGATGATCGGCATTTCCATGGTGTTCATGCCGGCGCAGACGAACGGAATCAATCAGCTCCCGCTGGAGCTGTATCCGGACGGCACAGCCATCATGAACACGCTGCAGCAGGTGGCCGGAGCCATCGGCACCGCCCTGGCGGTAAGCATTATGACGGCCGGAAGCAAGAGCTACTTGAGCGGATCGGCCAACCCGGCCGATCTGATGGAGATTCTAGCCGGCTTCACGCAGGGTGTGCAGCGGGTGTTTATATTCGGATTGATTGTGGCGGCAGCCGGGCTTGTCCTGTCGTTCTTTATCAAGCGTGTGAAGATCAAGCATGAGATGCCAAAAGCCGGCCACTAAACGATCCGCTAGGGAAAGGGAGGGCCCCGAAGAATGCTGACGCAAGCCAAGAGGATGAAGAGGACTGAAGGAATAGCAGGGCAGAAAGGGAGGGGAGCGGCAAGTACCGCCCAAGCTCTCCGGCTGGCAGCGGCCGTTCTGGCGCTCTTTCTGTTGACAGCCGCAATGGTGACAGCCGAAGCATCCGCTGCCAAGGCTGCGGCGTCAACATCGGCGGCGAAGCAGTATCCTTTTCCCAAAGGCTTCGTCTATCTGGATGAGGTCCTTCCCAAAGCCCAGTTCGAAATCCGCTATTATAGCGATTACAACTTCGTCGGCGCCCGGATTGACGGCTACAAAGCGCCCTATGCGATTGTGACCGAGGAAGCCGCGGCGGCTCTGAAGAAAGTGAACGACAGCTTGGCTGCCAATGGGTACACGCTGAGGATCTACGATGCTTACCGGCCCACGGCGGCCGTGGCCCATTTCATCCGCTGGTCGAAGACTCCGGGAGATACGCGGATGAAGGCCGATTTCTATCCGGCGCTCAACAAGAAGAATCTCTTCAAGCTTGGCTTCATCTCCTCCCGCTCGGGTCACTCGCGCGGCAGTACCGTGGACCTGACGCTGGCGAGCCTCAAGACGGGCAAGGCCGCAGACATGGGCTCTCCTTATGATTTCTTCGGGGAAATCTCCTATTACAATACAACCAAGGTCAGCGCAGCCCAGCATGCGAACCGCAAGCTGCTGAGAGATGAGATGATCCGGGGCGGGTTCGAGCCGTACCGCAAAGAATGGTGGCATTTCACCCTGAAGAACGAACCGTATCCAAGCACTTATTTTAACTTTGAAGTGAAATGACAGACAGGGCTGCCCGCTCATCGCCGATGAGCAGGCAGCCCTTCTGAATTTCCGGGGGAGGGATCAGAAACCTCTGTACTGAGGTTCTTCCTGTTCAATCTTCTGTACCCGGCTCTCTACCTGCTGCACAATCTGCTGGGTCTGTGCGGCGGCTGAGGTGAACATTTGCTTGGCATCTTCATTCTGCGTCTCCAGCGCGAACTGTTCCAGGCTGGCCTGGGCGCTCTTCAGCGAGGCAACGCAAGTCTTCACTTGGGAAGCGACTGTCATCGCGGGTCCTCCTTTTTGGCCGATGGGGTGTGGATTGCTGCGACGGTTAGTATGGAGTCCGGGCAGACCTTTTATCCCCGGCAGACTATACCACAATAAGGAATAGGCTTCGGCGGATGGAGAAGCCTCTCTGTGAGCCATCCTGTAGAATGGCGTGAATTTATTCGGACAGGAGGTATGCGGACATGATGGAATCTTTGGAAGTGATCGTGCGGACGCTCTTCGCTATTGTGGTGCTCTTCCTGCTGACCAAGCTGCTCGGCAAGCGGCAGGTGTCACAGCTGTCGTTCTTTGAATATATTACGGGGATCACCATCGGGGATTTGGCTGCGACGATCTCGCTGGATACGGACAAAACCTGGCATCTCGGGCTGATTGCTCTCCTCGTGTGGGTAGCCGTTTCGTATCTCATTGAGTTTATCCAGTTGAAGAGCAAGAAGGCGCGAGATTTCATTGATTTCCGCTCCACCGTGCTGATCCGCAACGGCAAGATTCTGGAAGAGAACCTGAAGAAGGAGCGCATCAGCTCGGATGAACTGCTGGAGGAGCTGCGAAAGAAGGATGTGTTCAAGGTGGCGGATGTGGAATTCGCCATTCTGGAGTCCGATGGAGCCATCAATGTGCTGCTGACCCGCGAGAATCAGCCGTTGACCGCGAAGCATCTCGGGATCAAGGTAGCGCCGGAGCGGGAGACCCAGGCGGTCATAATGGACGGCCAAATGCTGTCCCAGCCGCTCGATGCGGTCGGCCTGACTCCGAAGGGGCTGAACGACAAGCTGGAGAAGCTGGGCGTGCGGATGGAGGAGGTCTACCTGGGACAGATTGATTCCTATGGAGAGCTTACGGTCGATCTGTATGCGGACGGGGTGCAGACGCCGAAGGCGCAGGACAAGCCCCAGCTCTATGCGCTGCTCAAAAAATGCGAGGCCGACCTGGAACTGTTCAGCCTCTCGACCAAGGATACCGCCGCCAAACAGCTGTACGGCGGCTGCTCCGAACAGCTTCAGCGGCTGCTGGCCGACTTGAAGCCGTATATTCAGAACTGAGCGCCCGGCAAGTGTGCCAAGCATGTGTTATAGTAAATAACAAATGCCGGGAGAGGAAGATCAGAGCTTGACGAACCAACTGTATGACTCATCGCCGTACCTGCGGGAATGGCGCAGCACCATAGAGTGGAAACGGCCCGCCGGGGGCGGCGGATGGGAGGCCGGACTGGCCGAGACGGCCTTCTATCCGCACGGAGGAGGACAGCCCTGCGATCGGGGTGAGATCGCAGGTATTCGGGTGACGGATGTAACCCGGGACGGCGAAGCGGTGATTCATCGCCTGGAGTCCGAGCCTCCGGAAGGAGAGGTGCTCTGCCGGATCGACTGGGAACGCCGATTCGACCATATGCAGCACCACAGCGGGCAGCACCTGCTTTCCGCCGTCTGTCTGGAGGAAGCGGGCGCGCAGACGCTAAGCTTTCATCTGGGAACGGAATACGCCACCATCGATATTGAACGGAGCGAGCTCTCTCCGGACGAGATGGCCGGGCTGGAACGCGAAGCGAACCGGCTCGTTATCCGCAATGTTCCCATTCACTCTTATTGGGTGACGCCGGAAGAAGCTGCGGAACTGCCGCTGGTGAAGCCGCCGTCCGTAACCGGCAATGTCCGGATCGTCGAGATGGAGGGCGTGGAATACAACGCCTGCGGCGGAACCCATGTCGCCCGTACGGGCGAGATCGGCCCGGTCAAGCTGCTTCGGTCCGAGAAGCACAAAGGGCATGTGCGCCTCTACTTCAAATGCGGCTTCCGGGCGCTGGAGGATTACGCCGAGAGCGCGGGAGTATTAACTGCGCTCTCGGTGAAACTGGGCGCGCCCCGGCTTGAGCTTATGCAGCGGGTGGAGAAGCTGGAGCAGGAGCAGCGCGGGCTGCTGGCGGAGCTGCAGCGCCTCCGGACCGAGAGCGACGGCTTCCTGGTCCGGGAGCTGCTCAACGCAAGGCAGGGCGGCTTCATCGCTCACCGCGTCGGCAGCCGGACGCTCAAGGAGCTGCAGGCGCTCGCCGTCCGGATCGCCGAAGAAGGCGGGACCCCGGCTCTGCTGCTGGACGAGGACGCCGGCAAGGTCGTACTCGCAAGCGGCGGAGAGCCTCCTTGCGGAGCCTGGTTCAAGGCGGCGCTTCCCGGAACGGGAGGCAAGGGCGGAGGCGGAGAGAAGCTGGCTCAAGCGGCTTTTGCTTCCTCTGACGAAGCGGAACGCTTTTTTCGGGACATAATCGATAAATTAACCGCTCACTTCGACAGCATGTGATGTTATTAACAGTTTCTTCATGCCGGACAGGAGACAATGTTCTTGACGATGAACACGAATTCTGGAACGAGAGCGGTGGTTTGGAATGATAGCATGGAAAGAATCGTATGACATTGGAGTAGAGAAGATTGACTGCCAGCACCGGCAATTGCTGCTGAAGCTGAATGAATTCTTCGACGCCTGCTCCAATCAGCAGGGCCGGGACAAGATTGAAGAGACGCTTGGTTTTCTGAAGGAATATACGCTGGAACATTTCAGTAATGAAGAAGAACTAATGGACGAGATTCATTTTCCCGAGCTGGGCGATCACCGGAAAGAGCATGCGGAGTTCGTGAAGACCGTGCTGGAGCTGGAGGAAGCCGTCAAGACCAAGGGCGTATCCGTCCTGACGACGATCAAGCTCAACCGGATACTGACCGACTGGCTGCTGACGCATATCAGCAAATGCGACAAGCTGATCGGCGAGTATCTCGCCAAGCGGGGCGAGACGGCTTAGAAGCTCAAGCGGAGATATCCGAAGAAGAGAGGCGCTTCCCGGAAGGGGAGCGCTTTTTGGGCGTTCCGGGGGCTTATGCGGCATTTGACCTCGCACGCATCCAGCGTGTTAAATAGAAGGTGGACTAGACGGGCGAAGCGCCCTTAAGGAGAGAGACAAGATGGAACAAGCAATGTTCGCCGGGGGATGCTTCTGGTGCATGGTGACGCCGTTCGAGGAGCTGCCCGGCATCGTTAGCATTGTGTCCGGGTATGCTGGCGGCCACACAGCAAATCCGACCTACGAAGAGGTCAAGACCGGAGATACCGGCCACTACGAAGTGGTGCAGATCACCTTCGATCCCGATAGGTTCCCCTATGAGCGGCTTCTGGAACTGTACTGGCCGCAGATCGATCCTACGGACGACGGAGGACAGTTCCAGGACCGGGGTTCCCAGTACCGGACGGCGATCTTCTATTACAACGAAACGCAGCAAGCAGCGGCCCTGGCCTCCAGAGAACAGGTAGCCGCAAGCGGCCGGTTCGAGGGACCGGTCGTCACGGAAATTCTGCCCGCACCGGTATTCTACCCGGCGGAGGATTATCACCAGGACTATCACAAGAAGAATCCGAAGCATTACAAGGAAGACCGGGCGCAGTCGGGGCGGGATGAATTTATCGCCAAGCACTGGTGAGGAGGCACGACTGTGAAGAAACTGCGCTTTCTGCTCACCGCCCTTGCCGCCGTAGCTGTGCTCGGAGCGGTCAATCTGTATATCGGGTATCACCTTCTTCTGCTTCTGGACAGCATCGTCCCCGCTCTGCCGCGGGCGCTCTACTGGACCGTGTTCCTGGTGGTTGCCATGGGCTATCCGCTGGCCATGATTCCCTGGCCCTCCCGGATTCGTCCTTTCTTCCGTCCTTTCAAAGTGCTGGGCTCCTACTACCTGGCGGTCATGGAATTCGCGCTTCTGCTGCTTCCGTTGGCCGATCTGGTCTACGGCATTCTTCGTCTGGCCGGAGCGGATGCGGCCGCTTACGCACGGATTGCCGGCTGGGTGCTGGCCGCGCTGCTGGTCGCCTTCCTGGTATGGGGTTCCCGCAACGCCTGGAATACGGTGCTTCGGAAGTATCCGATAGCGATTGAAGGAGACAAGTCGCTTCGGGAACCGCTGACCGTGGCGGTAGCGAGCGACCTGCACCTGGGGAACATCGTCGGCAACCGTCATTTGAAGCGGCTGGTGGCCCGGATCAATGCCATGCAGCCGGATCTGATTCTGCTGGTCGGCGATGTGCTCGACGACAGCATTGAACCGTTCCTCCGCAACCGGATGAGCGAGAATCTGGCGAAGCTCAAGGCCCGCCACGGCGTGTATGCCGTACTCGGCAACCATGAATATTACGGAGGTTCGATAGCGGAATACACCGAGGTTATGAAGTCCATCGGCATTCCGGTGCTTCAGGACGAAGTCGCCGAAGCGGCGGGGGTCTATATTGTCGGACGCAAGGACAAGACCGCAGAGACGATGGACCCGAACGGCCGGCGCAGCGTCGCCGACCTGCTGAAGGGTCTCGACCGCTCCCGCCCCATCATTCTGATGGATCACCAGCCGACCGGCTTCGACGCCGCAGCGAAGGAGGGCGTCGATCTGCTGCTGTCCGGCCATACCCACCGGGGCCAGATTGCGCCGAACCACTGGATTACGCGGCGGCTGTTCGAGCTGGATTGGGGTTATCTGCGCAAGGCCGGCCTTCATGTCGTAGTCTCTTCGGGTTACGGAACCTGGGGCCCGCCGATTCGGCTGGCCAGCCGGTCCGAGATTCTCGGACTGTCGCTGGTGACTGCCCAAGCCCGCTGAAGCGGCTGAAGACCGAAGGCCCTGCAAGAGAAGAAGAGTAATGCCCGGCAAGGGACGCCCGCCTGTCATGCGGCTGCGTCCCTTGCTGTTGTGTGGGGGGACGACTTAGAGAATTCAAATCTTCTGTCAGAGAAATAGGAAGATTTCCTGACCGGCCGAATAGACTAAGAGCAAATGCTGCTATTAGAAGGAGGCTTGAAGTCCATGACAGCACCTTGCGCACGGATACGGCTGCTGCTGCCTTTATCTTTATTCCTGCTGCTTGCCTGGGTTCCGCTCCGGGTCCAGGCGGCATCCGGTCTGCCGGAGCCGGAGGACGGCTATTATGTCAACGATTTCGCCGGCGTGATCGGCGAGAAGACCGAACTGGATCTGCTTCATACCGGAGTTCTGCTGCACCGGCTGTACGGGGAACGGCTCGTGCTGGTGACTGTCCCGGATACCGGGGACCTCTCGGCCGAAGAATATGCGCGTTCCCTCTTTGACTCTTGGCGTGTAGGCGCTGAGGACGGCAACGGAACGCTGCTGCTGGTCTCGGCCGGAGACGGGGCTTATGCCGCAGTCCGGGGCCCGGCGGCGGAAGCCCGGCTCGGCGATGCGCGGCTGTCCGCCATTCTCGGCACGGCACTGATTCCGAATCTGGCTGAAGGGAAAGCCAACCGGGCCGCGGCCTCCGCCTACTACGCCTTGGCCCAGGCGCTTGACGGCGTTCCCGGACCTGCCCCCGGACAAGCTCTGCCCCCGGGGGATTCGTCCCGGTACACGGCGGACAACGCCGGTGTGCTGGACGCGGCGGCGAGCCGCTTCATCAACCGGACAAGCGCCCGTTACCGCACCTCAACCGGCAGCGGGCTGTATGTAGCTACCGTCAATAACGGAGGCGGGAACACGCTCCCGGCGTATGCCCGCAAGAAGCTGGCCGGGGTCGGCGCCGGCGGGGACGACGTGCTGCTGGCGCTGGATATTGCCGCCGACGACTACTATCTGCTTCAGGGAGAGAGCGCTGCCGGCGTGCTGACGAACGCGGCAGCGGGCGCCGTGCTGGACGGCCGGCTGGAGCCGTTGTTCGCGAAGGGCCGCTACGAGGCCGGGGCGGTGCAGACGTTCCTCGGCGTCTACGCCTATCTGCTGGAGCGGGCCGACGGAGCAGGCGGAGTAACGAACGCGCAGGCAGCGGCAAGCCAAGCTGCGCCTGTGCAGGCGGGTGAGCCGGCGGTCCGGTCCGGGGCCGCGGCTGTCGGCCTTGCCGGCGGACAAGCCCGGACCTTCGGAGAAGAATCCGAAGCCGCCGGAGGGGGAACGGTCCGAGCGGCACTTGTTGTGCTGTGTCCGCTCCTTGTCCTGCTGGCGGGACAGAGCTGGCGCACGGTGAAACGGCGGACAAGGGAGCAGCGGCGAAGCCGTTCGAACCGCCCGGTGCCCGCGGCCGGCTGGAACCGCCGGAAATGAGGGTTGCCATCCCCTGGATTCTGTAGGAGAATAGAACCGAATTACAGAGACTGCATATAAAGGGGAGCCATGTATGAACAAAGTCATCAAAACCTTGACCATAGCCGGCAGCGATTCCAGCGGCGGCGCCGGAATCCAAGCGGATCTCAAGACGTTTCAGGAGTACGGAACCTACGGATTCAGCGCACTGACGACGATCGTGACGATGGACCCGGAAGACAACTGGCATCACCGCGTCTACCCGATGAGTCCCGAGCTTGTGGCCGAGCAGCTCAAGACGATCTATGCCGGGGGACCGATGGATGCCATGAAGACCGGCATGC
Source organism: Paenibacillus spiritus (assembly GCF_008710135.1). Classification (GTDB taxonomy): domain Bacteria; phylum Bacillota; class Bacilli; order Paenibacillales; family Paenibacillaceae; genus Paenibacillus_AQ; species Paenibacillus_AQ glufosinatiresistens. The sequence continues at coordinate 458,081 of NZ_VYKK01000005.1, forward strand.
TGGGAAGCGCCGAGATCGTGAAGGTAGCGGAAGAAGCCATCCGCCGCAACGGACAGGCCAATGTCGTCATCGACCCGGTTATGGTATGCAAGGGCGAAGACGAGGTGCTGAACCCGGAGAGCGCGGATGCGATCCGCGATCTGCTGCTTCCGCTGGCCGAGGTCGTGACGCCGAATCTGTTCGAGGCGGGCGTCCTGTCCGGACTCGGCCGGCTGACAACCGTCGAGGCCATGAAGGAAGCGGCCGCGGCGATTCAGGCCAAGGGCGCGAAGACGGTCGTCGTCAAGGGCGGCAAGGCGCTGGGCGGCGACGAGGCCATCGACGTCTTCTATGACGGCAGCGAGTTCACGGTGCTGGCAACCGGCAAGATCGAGCCGGCTTACAATCACGGCGCAGGCTGCACGTTCGCCGCTGCTGTAGCGGCGGGTCTGGCGACAGGGCTGGCGACGCGCGAAGCGGTGCTGAAGGCCAAGGATTTTGTGACAGCGGCGATTGCCTCGGGTTATGCGTTCAACGAGTATGTCGGCCCGGTGTTCCACGGCGGCTACCGGCTGAACCGCTAAGCTTCCGCCCGCCGGGTACGGATACCCGGGTTGCCGGCAAATAAGCAGAACTCCGAAGGGGCTGTCTCAAAAGGGTCATAAAATGATCTGAGAGACAGCCC
>NZ_VYKK01000006.1 GCF_008710135.1 Paenibacillus spiritus
TTTTCTCAAATCTTACCATAGTATTTAGTTTTCAGACACATCCTAGTAAAATACAACAATTATCGGATAGCTCAGGCAGTATCGGGAACATTGCGACCGTTATTACCGATTTATCCTCACAGACCCATTTGCTGTCGTTGAATGCCTCCATTGAGGCTGCACGTGCAGGAGAAGCTGGGAGAGGATTTTCTGTGGTTGCAGATGAAGTGAAAAAACTAGCTGAGCAGTCTGAAAACTCAGCCCAAGAAATAAGAATACTCATTGAAAAGGTTCAACATATCACCAGTGAAGCAGCCGAAGGGATGAACACAAGTTTAGCTCAATTAACAGCGGGGAACCAGCACCTAATCTCTGCAGGGAAATCCTTCGAACAGATCATTATCTCCTCTCAACATGTAGCTTCTCAGAATCAAAATGTATATCAAGCAACAAGACAAATGTCAACAGATTCTCACTACATTTCTGATTCTGTTGCGGATGTGACTACGATTGCCGAACACACTTCTTCTCGTATTCAAGGTGTGGTCCAAACTTCGGATATGCAAAGTCAAATGGTTAACCAGATATCAGGGGCTCTTGAAGACATGTCCCAATCGGTTGACCAATTGCTAAAGTCTATCCGTATCTTCAAACTGTAGCATTATGTACGGCCAACCACTAGACTTACCTTAATGATATTTAGAACAAGCCCGTTGATATATACCACGGGCTTATCAGTCTTTATTTGACGATGCCGTTCAGGAAGTCAAAATCCTATCCCATAAGAAAGACGAACAAGCGAAGCTTCCCAATATGAGGCACACTATAATTATCTCAGCTAAAAGCCAATTATCATTTACATGATTACAGGGTTTCCGTTGACCGAGACTTCGTCTATCGTGATTAAACTGAGGATCATTGTTGGAGACAGCTGTAACTAAACCGATCTCTCTGCCAAAATTACAAAAGACTGAGGTTATATACAGGTGCATAAACAAAGAGGTTAAATGAACAGACTAGAAAAGGAGATGAAGTACTTCCTAATCCCCTGTTTACATACGGTAGGGGGGTATGGTATATTGATGGTGAGAGGTGAGGCACATGGAACAATCAGTGGAACAGACTGCATCTCATGGACATCATCGAAAAAGTCATCATTCTGATCAAACGAAGGCCAATCTAATGACCCGGTTAAACCGGATTGAGGGTCAAATTCGTGGGGTTAAAGGGATGATAGAAAAAGATACCTATTGCGATGACGTTCTAAATCAAATTGCGGCGATCCAGTCGGCTCTCAATAGCGTAGGGAAGATGGTTCTGGAAGGTCATATGAAAAGCTGCGTGATTGAACGAATCCAATCCGGCGAACATGAAGTGATTGATGAGATTCTGGTTACCATGAATAAATTAATGAAATAAACAAACGATATGGAGGAATGAAAAATGAAGAACGAAACATTACATGTAGAAGGAATGTCTTGTGGGCATTGTGTAAAAAGTGTTGAAGGAGCCGTTAAAAACATTGGGGCTGATGCAAAAGTGAATCTGGAGCAAAAGACGGTTGAGGTCTCCTTTGATGAATCTGTATCCTTGGAAGCCATTAAGAATGCCATCGAAGAACAGGGTTACGATGTCGTTTAAGGCCATAGGCAGCCATCGCAAAGATGGCCCCTTTTTTTCAATGTAATGTACCCCCTGGGGGTATAAAGGAGGGATAGATAATGAGTTCTACGATATCCAAAAGCGAGGAACAGACAACCTTACAGATCACAGGAATGACTTGTGCTGCTTGTGCCAACCGGATCGAGAAAGGATTAAGAAAAATGGATGGGGTGACGGAAGCAAATGTGAATTTCGCCTTGGAACGGGCGACTGTGACGTTTGATCCCAAACGTGCAACCATTCCGCAAATGCAAGAACAGATTGAACATTTAGGCTACGGCACTGTAAAGCAAACCACGGATTTCCAAATCACTGGGATGACATGCGCCGCTTGCGCCAATCGGATTGAAAAGGGATTAAACAAAATGCCCGGTGTTGTAACGGCGAATGTTAATCTTGCCCTTGAAACGGCCCGGGTCGAGTATGACCCAGCGACGGTTACTTTGGAAGACATGCAAAAAAAGGTGGAGCAGCTCGGATATAAGGCCATGCCGAAAGAAGGACAGCAGGACGCCTCTGCACATAAACAAAAAGAAATCTCTAAACAAAAAAGACGGTTTATCATTTCAGCGCTTCTCTCTTTACCGTTACTATGGTCCATGATCAGCCACTTCTCGTTCCTATCTTGGATTTGGATGCCTATGATTTTCATGGACCCTTGGTTCCAACTGATTTTGGCTACACCAGTTCAATTTTATATCGGTGGCCATTTCTATGTTGGTGCGTATAAAGCGCTGCGTAATAAAAGTGCCAATATGGACGTTCTGGTAGCCCTCGGGACTTCGGCAGCATACTTCTATAGCCTCTATTTGACGCTCGAATGGGTTCAAGCCGGTGCGGGGGCTCATGGACCGGAAATGTACTATGAGACCAGCTCTATCTTGATTACACTGGTCATCCTCGGGAAATTGTTCGAGGCTCTTGCCAAAGGAAGAACGTCTGAAGCGATTAAAACACTGATGGGTCTTCAAGCCAAGACGGCATTGGTTGTTCGCGATGGACAGGAAATGACTATCCCTGTCGAAGAAGTCGTGGCCGGTGACATCGTAATCGTAAAACCAGGGGAGAAAATCCCGGTTGACGGCGAGGTGGTGGAGGGGGCTTCTTCCGTAGATGAGGCTATGTTAACTGGAGAAAGCCTGCCGGTTGAGAAAAGAACGGGAGATCCTGTCATTGGTGCAACGATTAACAAGAACGGTGTACTTCGAATTCAAGCGACCAAAGTCGGAAAAGAAACGGCCCTGGCTCAGATTATTAAAGTGGTTGAAGAGGCCCAAGGTTCCAAAGCTCCTATTCAACGTGTAGCAGATGCCATTTCAGGTATATTTGTTCCGATCGTCGTAGCGATCTCGGTTCTTGCGTTTATCGCTTGGTTTGTTTGGATTACGCCAGGAGAGTTTGCAAACGCACTGGAGATTGCGATTGCGATACTCGTCATTGCTTGTCCTTGTGCCCTGGGACTTGCGACACCGACTTCCATTATGGCAGGTTCAGGAAGAGCCGCAGAGTCGGGAATCCTGTTTAAAGGCGGTGAACACCTAGAAGCTACCCACCGCATTAATACCATCATCTTAGATAAAACCGGAACGGTGACAAAAGGCAAACCGGAACTGACTGACGTCGTGGTTTCCGGCTGGATGGAAACAGATCTGCTGGCCCTTGTCGGCGCGGCAGAGAAGAACTCCGAGCATCCTCTGGCTGAAGCTATAGTTGCTGGGATTATCGCTAAGGGTATCCAATTGCCGAGAACGGACACGTTTGAAGCGATACCTGGGCATGGTATTAAGGCAAATGTGATGGGCAAGGAAATTCTCGTGGGTACGAGAAAACTCATGGCTCAGTTTCAAGTGTCCATCAATCATGCGCAAGATCAGATGGACCAACTGGAGCAGGCAGGCAAAACAGCCATGCTGATTGCTGTAGATCGGCAGTATGCCGGTATAGTAGCGGTTGCAGATACCATTAAGGAAACCTCGGCACAGGCTGTTAAACGGCTTAATGACATGGGGATCGAAGTCATTATGATTACGGGTGATAACCATCGAACAGCTGAAGCAATTGCCAAGCAGGTTGGAATTACGCGTGTATTGGCTGAAGTTCTCCCCGAAGGTAAAGCAGATGAAGTAAAGAAATTACAGGCTCAAGGGAAAAAAGTCGCAATGGTCGGAGACGGCATCAATGATGCTCCCGCCCTTGCCATGGCGGATATTGGAATGGCGATGGGTACAGGAACAGATGTAGCGATGGAAGCTGCTGACGTAACTCTCATGCGAGGAGATCTCAATAGTATTCCGGATGCGATCTATATGAGTCGAAAAACGATGGGGAATATTCGGCAAAACCTGTTCTGGGCGCTTGCGTATAATTCTATCGGTATCCCGATAGCGGCGATTGGTTTGCTTGCACCTTGGGTTGCTGGAGCAGCTATGGCATTAAGTTCAGTTTCTGTGGTTCTGAATGCGCTTCGGTTGCAGCGTGTTAAATTGTAAACTTATTGTATTATATTGGGGAGAAGAGAAGAAGGGTATAATCCAATAATGGATCATGCCCTTTCAATCGTCTCCCCTTATCATTTTTTAACAACTACACTTTGAGGTTGTAATGTGGTGTGATCTACCTAACGTATTGCTTTTTTCGAATCTAACGAAGGGTAAATCTATTCTATAACCATCCTCACTACATTGGTCACCGTACATTGTACGTTCAAACAACACGATCAGGAGTAAGTACGTATAAATCTTCAAACTGTTCTCAAAAATATTCTCATACAAGCAGCATGAGTATTTGTATTATCACCGTAATTTGGAGCACTATTTCAAAACGAAAGTCCGGTTGTTTACGCAAACATACCCGATGGAGACCCATGATATTTAGCGAGTGTCCTTTGAAAAAAATTAATCGAACGGTTTTTCTACGGGTTCAACAGCTTACGAGGAATATGGCAGTACCCCTCGGATTACGTTAGGATTACCCTTCTGAGATCGAAATCAAATCACTTTTGAGTTTAATGAGAGGCCAATCCCAGTTTCCCTCTTTCTGAGATAATTCCCGTTGAGGCGGCCCAAGGTTAACTGTACGGCATACGGGGAAAAGTGCTAGTTGTCAATGAGCACATCCCATATGTTGCCGGCCGATACTGAGGTCTGCGGTCAGAAACCACTATACATAAATTAGAATAACGAGGCATGACGCTGTTTGTCGTGCATAGCATTCATAAAGTAAATTTCAATCAGGGGATCATTCGCTCTGTAAGCTAATAAGCTGTCTTTACTAATTCATCGTTATCTGCGATTCTAACACCTTTTAGGAATATCTTTAGCAGCTTACAGATAAGATTTTAAGCTACTCCCCCCTAGATGGCTCAGTTTCATAGTAAGTCAAAGGTAATGCTTAGATTCGTTAATCTGAGTACGTATAACTCTGGTCCATAGAGCAATTCAATTGCATTATTAGAAAGCGAAGTCTCCTGACATGTACGTGTATATATTTGCGTCTTTATTTAGATAATAACTAACGATCAAACAACATTCAAATAATGAAAAGAGAGGGAATGAAAATGTTACTTGCCAACTCCGCTACTCCAAAGCACTATACGCATTGTATTGAAGCCTGCCTAAAATGTGCACAGGCTTGCGAAGAATGTTTTTCAGCATGCCTAAAAGAGACTGATGTTCAAGCAAGAACCTCAATGATCAAGATGCTGAACGATTGCGCAGAAATCTGCCTTCAGGCAGCTCAATTAATGAGCAGAGACAGTATGTTTGCGAAGGCAAGTTGCGAGCTGTGTGCCATGGTTTGCGAAGCATGCGCCAAAGATTGTGAAGCGTTTAAAGATGCCCATTGTCAAGAATGCGCAAAATTCTGCCGCGAATGTGCAGAAGCTTGCCGGCAGATGGCAAGAGCGTAACGAGTGCAATGAAACATCGAGCAGGAGTATCTAGAATTCAAGAGATACCCTGCTTTTTTAGGTTAGGTGTATTGGTGTGCATCGGATTTTATTTAAGCAGTTGGAGGGTGTTTTCTCCCTTATGAGCAAAATCACACACAAAACTCAAATAAAGAACACGAATCTTACATATTAATCTCTTAAAATAAAGTCAATCAAAGATTACACATTTAAGAATTCAGAGGAGGAATAAGGCAATGGCATGGTCATGGAATCGGGTATATATAGTGCCGTTAAGTATAGGATCGGTTTTGTTTGGGGAAAAGACAGTGAATAAAGTAATCTCTAAACAAATAGAAACGGATTGGACCATTCACGCAGACTATTTCGAGGCAGCGGTACAGAATGAACAATTAAAACGAGAACTTTCCAGCTTACGCTAAGTTTTATAAAATGATCATTATGAAAAAAGGAACTGATCCCATCAGTTCCTTTTTGCTTTAACAAGTACAGATGTTCGAAATGGCGTCGAGCGCTTCAACCGATTTTCCGTATTTGCACATGGCGTTACAGTCGTTTCGTAAATCCGAAAAACGAATGTATGAGATAGGGCCGCACTGCGTTTGTTGCAAAGAAGGACGAAGCAGTTGTGCACGCACTTCTTTTTCCCGTTTATCCGGGCAAATCAGATACAACCTGGACGTTGCATTTCCTACGGATAATGATAAGTCATGCAGCCTGAGAATGCCGGAGTAGATGGAGGTGCTCTTTTCAACTTCAAATCCCGATACAATCTCATTATGTTCATTGAGCCAAAGAACATCGATAAAAGCGATTGTATCCGCAATAGATTTAGGGAGATCCATGGCTGGAAATACAGAAAGAGAATACCGCCCTAGAGGCTCGTCCTGCCATTGTCTCTGATGATCGTTCTGGGCGATCCAGACGTTGTACCCAAAGGACCGTCCCAGTCTCGCCAAATACAGCTGCATTTCGGAATGTTCACTTTCTTCGTTAGTATCATTCAGCACCTCCAGATGCCGCTTATACCGCCCCTTTTCCCGTTTCTTTTCCTCCTCTTGAAGAAACGCCTCAGCATTCCCGCTAACAATCAAGCGCCCGGTGCCTATTTCAAACAATAAGCCGGAAATGGCGCCCAGGTCCTTGGATAAGGATGAGCGGTAAGCCGTGTTGATGTCCATCAATGTCTCGCGCATCTCCAAGTAAGCCGGCCAGGAGCCGAGCTTTATCTTACGATCCAGCAGGGAGTTAAACCCATTCACGATGGCTGTGTTGAACGGGGGGAAAAGTGTAGGATGCAAAAAATACAAGATATTAGCTACCGCAGGACCAAGGCCTTTGATATGGTATTGATCCAGTTTCACAATCTCGGTCAACAATTGTTTTTCGTCAGAGGCTTGTAACACGGCCTTCAAAAATCGGCCAAAAGCCAGCTGGTTCTCTTCATTTTCATAAATGTCGGGAATACGCAGTTTAGGTTTCCAGTAAAACGCGTGTGCAGCACCTTCAAAAACTTGTTTTTGTTCACAAATCGCCGCAAGAACATCCTCCAGTGGAGAGCCCTTAAAGTCGTTTCCAAAAAATCGTGCCTCAATCGCTTTTATAACATCGTTCACACCGGTTTTAATGGTCCGAAAAGCCTTTAACCGATCGCTGTTGTTTAAAAACCAGGTGTGGTATACCGATTCCTGGTCAGTTTTATAATCTAAAATAAGCTGCTGTAACTCTCGGTTCATGTCGAAGTCGCCCCCATATTCAAATCATATCTAGGATTATAATGTCGATTTAACAGAGTTGCTGTGCGATTTGTTCGTTATAAAAACATGTTATGCCCATCAATTCTACATACTTTCCCCAAAGTCAGTTGGTATCCTTAGGCTACATCAACGAAAACAAATAACATTAATATTAAAGGAGGTGAAAAAGGTTGAAAGCATTACGCAGCACGATTGGCTTCCTTCTCCTTGTCATCATTGTAGCAAGTTTAGGTTATATCGGTTGGTATGCCAACGATAAAGGATTAATCTCGTGGAACAGTCTAAGTACCTCGACAACAAATTCGAATGTCCATAGTCAGCATTCGGCGTCCGTTGCGCCCGAAGGAACATCCACTAACCCAGTCACCACGCTGAGGGAAAGAGTATCTGCAGCCCAGCAATCGATGAAACAAATGGCTAACAATATGATGGCGTATCCGTCAGAAGCCGTATTAAATGGGTCTTCTGTTAACGACGGTGAAACAGGAGGAACTGCCTCACAACAAGCGGTGCCTGGATCAATTCAAGTTCAAAAGGGCATTTACTCCTTATCAGAAAGTGTGTATTTATTAGCACAGCTGGAGCAAACCCTGGATAACGGAATGGGGTTTACTGAATCGGCAAACCCGACGTATGAGACGTATCAGTTCCGTTATAACCTGCTGCTACAAAGCCAAAAGACGCTTAGCGAGGTGAATACAAAGCTCAATGAAGCTAAGAATGGTATTCTCCTAAACGGAACAGGAATGATGGGTAGCCATAATATGCAGGAAACGAGTAGAGCCATCTATGATATGGCCCAGACGGTGATGGGTATAACTAGTTTGAATCAGTGGGTGGAGCAACAGATTCAACAAACCGTTTCACAAGCCCAGAATGTGTTGGCCGCAAGTACCTCCAATCAAGACAGCAGTATCTTCAATGGACTTGGAACCCCAAGTCTCATGATCCTAATCGTGGGTATCTTTACAATTTTGTTGGTAGTCGCTCTCGTTGGCGTGATCGGCAGTATACTAACCCCCCGTCCGGAAACGGCCAGTGCCGAAAATCACCTTTAACTTAAGGAGGAAGTAAAATGATGGATATGAATATGTCCGGAGGAACGCAAGGAACACTGAACTACACCGGAAATTATCAAGGGATGGAAATGGAAGGCGTTTCAAGTACGGGAAGCATCATTTCCGGCATTCTTGGAACGGTGACCCAACTGCTTTTAGTGGCTCTGGTTCTCAGTCTGGTGGTTGGTCTCGCCATTTGGTTAAAAAACAAGTACTTTAAGGAATCCTATAGTAAAGCGAAGACCGTAGTCGGTAATGATCCTATGCTTAAGACCATTTTCGTTCTTGCAACTACGCTTATTGGTGTCATAGTCGTGCTGTATCTGCTGGGCATCGTACTGAATGGCGGATTTAACGCTGGTGGAATGGGCATTGTAGGTTCTTGGAGTGTAGCCGGCATATTAACGTTTTTTGTAAAACTGCTGACTATTCTGTTTGTGATCGCTTTGATTGCCTTCCTATATAACTATGTTAAGCAAAATGTAAGCCAGTCTACAATCAATGCAACGAATGGTGCGGTTCTCACAGCAGGTGTGGAACCAAAAACGAATCGGACAGATGTAACGCCGGATGGCGAAACGAAAAGAGACTAAATGAATCGCAGGTGATCGTTTATGAAGTTTGATTTTATCCTCCATTGGCTCTGGGCGCTCGTATTCTCGGTACTGGCCCTTAGTGGAATCGCTATGGCTGGAGCCAAGTATGGCTGGTTGATGCAATATGATATCGCGATGGCGGATATCGTACACCGGATAGCGGCTATCGTGTATGTACTGCTCACTTTCATTGTGATGATGTACGAGATCATCCGCATTCTTCGCCGGGATAAAACCAAAAAGCCTTGGCTTGTGTTCGGACCATCCGGGTATGGACTGTTCACCTTCATCACAACACTCATCTTCATCATTACCGGTGCGATGATTTGGCTCTTTATGGACAGCAATCATGCAGCTACCGCGTTTTCACTTTGGATTCATGAAAAACTGACTTATCTGGCTGTAGCAAGCGTGATCTGGCACATTTACATGAAAACCCATGCGCTAACATGGCCTAAAAAAAGGGCTGCAAAACCTAAATAATGATTGCTCAAGGGAGAGAGGGCCTTTACCATGTGGATGCAAAAAAAGTGGTTCAAGCTATTCATCTGGTTTGTAACCACCTCGTTCTTCTTCGCTCTTGCCGCCATACTCATTTCCATGTTCAGGTTTGGACCGACAGAACAAGAGGTGATGCAGTTTATGATGGGCATGATGAAGGCCATGGATTCCTCTCTGATGGGGCTGTCGATGCAAGTGAAAGAGGACACAAACATACACAGTCTAATGAACCAGAGCATCGCTTTTGCCTTTCCGTTATTGTCTATAAGTATAGCGGCTGGAGTGTACGTACGGTGCAGAAGAAAGGTGTAAAACCATGTTTAAAAAGCAGAAAATGCCGTTCTGGCAACTCACCGCCGTTTTTGCTGTCATTTCGGTGCTCGTGGTTGCCCTATCCTGGGGAAACCGCACGGAGAATGCAGCTCAAATGGACGCATCTATGGCCGATATGATGAAGAGCGAAAGTTTATCCAAGGCTACGATCCCTGATCTGTTTACATACGAAGGGATGGCAGCAGGAGCGGGGAATGGGAACAGCCAGCATGAGGGCCACCATGATCAACAGGGAAAACTGTATACCATTCATATCGTCACCACTGCGTTGCTTCTTCTAACAATGCCAATGATTATTGCCGGAGCAGTATTTCTTGCGATCGTATGGCCGAAGCCGTTAAACGGGAGGAAAAGGAAATGAATGTTTTAGGTTCATTTGGCAATCTGTACATGGCCGTTTTACTGATCTTGCTTTCAGCCGGGCTCATTTTTACTGTCTATGAGATGGTAAAAAAAACAGTTGGCTATATCAGCGAGAGCCGGGGGCAAAAAGGAACTACAACTTCTAGCAAATTTGGAGGAATGACAATAATGAAAAGTAGTGGTTGGTTAAAATTGGCGGTATTTTCGTTTTTCGGACTTATCATTTCTGTAGTACTGCTCAATGTAACAAATCCGACTGCAGCATCTTCTACAAATGATCAACATAGTCTGCACGTAAACGGTACTGCAAACGCGACAGGTACGATGGGGAATATGAGCGGGACGGTGAATGGAACGGTCAACGGGACGGTCAACATGGACCAGATGAATGAAGTGATGCAGCGCATGAATCAGCTTCAGCAAGATATGATGATGATGCAGCAGCAATATATGAACGGTATGCAGTCACAATCCAACATGAATATGGGGTCGTCCGGCGGTATGAGCGGTTCTGGAGGTATGATGGATGATGATATGGATATGAACATGGGCGGCAGTAGCGGAAGCAGCAGCAGCGGCGGCATGGGCATGATGTAATTTAAGCGGGAACGGAGCAGCGTTCGTCTTTATTGACCGAACGCTGCTTTTTTAAATCATCTATCTTTGAATAGGAGGAAGACAGATTGAGCAACAGAAGTTTGGTATGGTTGCTTTTCATTGCATTGATTCTTGGTGGAACGGCAGCCGGCCTTTATATGAATGGAACCTCTGCAGCTGGTCAGAGCTCAACCGGCATGGCTCCCCAAGCTACGGATGATATGTCATCCATGGATCATAGTGCGCATGGCACATCTACAAATGTAACGGAGGAGGAAACACCTGTACCAAGTTCCACTCCGACTGCTATCGTACCTGCACCGACATCGCCCGTTACTCCAGGGCCAGAAAACACGACTGCCCCTTCAAGTGAGCCTACGGCGCTGGAACCAAAAGAGGGCCAGCCGGTAAAAGGGTTTTCTCTCACAGCCATGAACCGTACTGTGACCATTGCTGGAGGGATAACGCTGCCTCTATGGACATTTAATGGCACCGTTCCAGGGCAGGAAATTAGAGTCACACAAGGGGATTTTGTGGTTGTTACCTTGAAGAATGAACTGGAGGAGCCGGTATCCATTCACTGGCACGGGTACCCGGTCACCTCAGAGGCGGATGGCGTTCCCGGGGTGACACAGGAGGCAGTGAACCCTGGAGAAACCTTCACATACCGCTTCTCGGCCGATATACCGGGAACCTACTGGTATCATTCTCATCAGGAAAGCTCCAAGCAAGTAGACAAAGGACTTTACGGCGCACTGATCGTGGAACCCAAATCAGAGCCTAAACCGGATCAAGATGTGACTCTCCTCTTAGACGAATGGATGGAAGAGCAGGAAACCTCCAGCCACAGCGCTCATGGCTCTTCATCTCAAGCGATGAGCGAAGAAGAGATGATGGCCACGATGTATAACATTTACACGGTTAATGGGAAATCGGGTTCTTTCATCGATCCCTTGACGACCAAGGTAGGGGATACGGTTCGCTTACGTTTGATAAATGCCGGGTATCGCTCGCACGCCATTCATATTCCCGGAGAATTTAAAGTTGTCAGCTCAGATGGTCAGGATATAGCTGAACCAGGAGTACTGAATAACCAAATGGTTACGGTGGCGCCAGGAGAACGGTACGATATAGAAATGACCATCAAGACTAACGAAGACTTTACGCTGGATGCACATGACAATAATTTGTATAACGATCAGTTGGTGATCCCGGTAAAAGTCGCCGGAAGTAATGGAGTAATCAGCAAGATCCAGCATGAAAATATACCGGTTTTCAATTTGCTTCAATATGGAAAACAGGTAAATACGGATCTGCGAACGGTCAGTTCTTTTGATGTGGAGTATACCGCCATTTTAAATTCTAAAATGAATGGGAATGAACAACAGTACACGATCAATGATCAGGTGTTCAAGGATCTTCCTGCGCTTCAGGTCAAGACGGGGGATTATGTTAAATTGACGCTTCAAAATGATGATACAGTAGACCATCCCATTCATATCCATGGCCATTTTGCTCAAGTGATCGAGCGAAATGGGGAACTGGTCAGTGGTACGATTATGAAAGATACCGTGCTGGTCAAACCAGGGGAAAAGGTTGTTTTGATCTTCAAAGCAGACAATCCTGGTAACTGGTTGATTCACTGTCATGAGCTTCATCATGCAGCGGGAGGAATGGTTCAGAAATTGATCTATACGGATTACAAGTCCACCTACACGCCGAGTTCCTCTGAAGGGAATAAACCTGAATAAAAGAGTGATTCATAAATATTCCCCCATAAAAAGTGAAGAGGGTGTAAGAACTTTATTAAGTTCTTGCACCCTCTGCTTCATTCACCATCTAAAAAGAACCCCACTAACTTGGCATGATACGGATTTGTGATCTGAAAAGGGGGTGTATCCGTGCCGCTTTTATCAGGGGCGGTTTTTTCTGCAAATTCTAGTTCTGCACATTCTAGTACAGAAGAATCACTGGATGAGGGGTGTGCACCCTGGTTTACCGTCACTTCATTTGTTATATTGCAGCTGGAATGACTTCGAGTTACAGCATCAGGAACATCTTTGATAAGCTGTAGTAACCAACTGGTTAATAGCTGCTTGGTGAAGGGATGTTGGATCCATTCCAGGTGGTCTTTTCCAAGATACTCCGGTAGTGGGATCGTCACACTAGGCGTAGCCACAGCTATGGAACGTTCTATGGATTCGATGAATATAGCTGCGATTTTACTTTGAAAAAGAGACTTATCCAAATGCTCCAGGTCAACAAGAAAGTCAATAACTCTCTGGGAAGTGTGTTCGGGTAGATGAATCGTTAGCTTGCGCTCCACTGCCGGCGATCTGGAAATCTCCATGTCTTGTTCCCTAATTGGCGGTGTATTGCTCATTCTTAACTTTCAGGTACACTTTCAGTAATTTGAAATACGCTCTAGCGATCATCCAAATTGAATCTTTTGTACTGACAAACCGCAGCGGATAATCTTCCTCAAGCTCGTTAATTCTCTCGATGTACGGTCTTAAAAGCAAAGATCCACCGCCAATTTGATACGAAACTCGAATACTGGGGACCTTGTTCCACGTGCTCCGGATCAGTTTATACTCCTCACGAGCGATTTTCATCAGCACTTCATCGACAATGGACTGAATACCGGTGCGTTTACCTCGAAACCAAACGTGATATCGTTCTTCTTCATTCTCAGTGGTTATGACTTCAATGAGCTGCTGACGATTTATGAAACGGTACCCCGTTTCTGCGTATACGCGATCCATGATTTCATCCAAATAAGGAGAGACTCCTTCTTTGATTCCGTCCGAATGGATATTGTCTACTGCTCCATCCTCTAAAATGATTGCCGCATCAGTCGAAAGTCCGCCAATATCGTTAATTAATACGTTCATATGAGTGAGTTCTTCATTGCGAACCGAACCGTCATCATGAGTCGTTAAATCAATCAAAGCAACATGTCCTTCAATATTGACCAGTACTTCTTCAAAATGAATGCGTATTGTTCTACCACCAATGGTCGGTGTAATATGGAAACGGACCTCATGAGTACCCGATTTCAGTTTTTGTTTGAAAAGCTTGCGTTTACCACGTTTTGCTTCACTTAGTGGAAGTCCCGTGGATAAATAATAAGTCACTTCAGTAACGCCATTTTGATTTGAAGAAGCCATTGCAGCATCATAAGCTAACGCGGTTAACAACATTACAATGGGCTGGTCGGCTTCTGATTTATCACTAATCGTAGTTAATTCGTCGTTATGATCATATCCGCCGGCGAGATGACCTACCGCATAAACACCTTGTCCCCGTTTCAATGCGTCAGAAATGATCTCCACATGAAGCCCATCCAATGGGTGTTTCTCTAACTCCACAATGTCTCGGGAAAGACCGATTTCAGCGATGACGTTGGGAATAAGGAGCTCGTTCTCTAATTTTTCGAAGTAAGCTTTTAGTGAGTCATTGCCGATATCCACTGCTGCTTGCCGGATAACCATCGTTATTTTCCTCCTTATGTACCTTTAGCGATTGGTTTTCAAATCGTTTTGATCATTAAAAAAATGACGCTTTACATACGCTTGAGTAATAGGATTGTCTTTTAGTCCCTCATTGGAGTGTTGCTGTGGTTGAATGGGCTGGTCTTCAGTTAAAATAGGTGAAGTTGTGGAGAAAGCGGTTAATGTAAATAATCGGGCTATTCCCATGAATACCACAATAGCTGTCAATAGAATGAGCAAAAGGAGACACAGAAGAAGGAGTTCCGAAAAAAAGGCGTTCAAGTTCAAATGACCATCTCCTTTAGTACGATCCGTTTAACCATCAGCATACAACTCACTCCCTTTGGCACAAGTTTTTATCAGATTTAGGTAAATTATGCCATAAAAATATGTTGAAATGATGTAGATATGAAGAAGATTTCACTTCTTCAATTGCTTATCGTTTTTTCTGTAAAATAGAAAAGTTCACGATTCACGCATGCTTTCAACATACATTCCACATACTCAAACTTTAAAATAAAAATATAAATTAAAGGAACTTTCATAGGAGGATTTCAAATGGAATGGTCTACATTACTCGTGCTGGTATGTCCTGTCATGATGATTGTTATGATGTTTACAATGAAAGGGGGACACTCTCACGGCTCCCCAAATCATCGTGTTGCAGCTGAAAGCCTGCATGACCAGTTGGTCGATCTGAAAGCTGAAAATGAGCGAATTAGCAAAGAACTGCAGAGTTTTAAAAAATAGATGGACAGAATATGCCGTAAGCGAGTGTCGCTTACGGCATTCTAATGTTGAACCGTTCACACATCTACACATTTTCAACACATTAATTTTGTAATATTAAAAAAACAGATAAATTCGAGGTGAATGTTCAGTGTCGAAACTCCAGGTATTAATTGTAGATGATGAATGGAATATGAGAAATTTGCTGCGGATTTATTTAATGAAAGAAGGTTTTGCGATTAAAGAAGCATCCACGGGGCAAGAAGCCTTGGCGCTGGTCCAAGCCCATTCCTTTGATGTCATTATTCTAGATGTTATGTTGCCCGATATGGATGGTTGGCAAATCTGTAAGCGTATCAGAGAACTTGTGAAAACGCCGGTATTATTCCTGTCAGCGCGAACTGAGACTAAAGATAAGATAAAAGGTTTGGGTATCGGAGCGGATGATTACTTGACCAAGCCATTCGATTCAGAAGAATTACTGGCTCGAATTTTCTCGCTGATTCGTAGATCAGTGATGAACCAGGAGGTAATTCCTCAACCGTCGCGCATGCTTCATTATCCAGATCTTGTAATCATACCTGAAGCCCGTGAAGTCCGGATTTGTGATGAATATGTAGAATTTACTCAAAAGGAATTCGATTTATTGGTGTCTTTTGCGCAGAATATCCAAAAAGCATTTACAAGAGAAGAATTAGTGGAACGGCTATGGGGCTATGATTTTGAAGGTGAGTTCAGAGTCGTCGATACGCATATCAAAAACATCAGAGAAAAGATGCATTTGGCCGGCTTGAAATATAACCCGATCCAAACGGTATGGGGGGTTGGCTATAAGTTTTATGTTCCGGGAGATGCCAATGAAAAATAACCGTATCGGCTTAAAATTAGGATTTGTTATTATCACGGTGTTTCTAATCGTATTGGTGTTTCTGGGCTTTACTATAGACCGTTTATTCACAAGTTTTTATATCGATCGGATGCGTACGGAGAATGAGGAATTGGGTTCTCATTTTGCGGTCATGGCCCAATCGGATAGTACTTCTGGTGAAATGATGAAAACTTTTGCAGAATTCTCGAACGTCAGTATTTTTAACGTCAATGCCAATAGTGAGGTAATTCTACACTCAGGAACGCATGACTCTTCCGATCGAAAGATAATTCGAAGCTCGGATCTGGAAAGAATCTTTGCAGGAAAGAAAGTCAATTTCTTATATACCGAACCTTCCGGAATTCGTTACTTTGTTTCCGGACAACCAATCTATGTGAAAGACGTAGCGGCCTCCGCCCTTTATGTCATGTCTTCCACCGAGAAAATGGAACAGTCATTACTTGCGGTCCGTAATCTTTTGATCTTGTCAGGGATTGGCGCTTTTTTATTGGCTCTCGGTATTACATGGATAATAGCCCAGTATTTATCCCGGCCTTTACTTAAAATGCAACAGGCCACACGGAAGATCGCTGCAGGGGACTTGGAAACACGTCTTGATATTAACAGCAATGATGAAATGGGCAGCTTGGCGCATGCAATCAACGATCTTGCTGTGGATCTTCAGCGATATCGGGATACAAGGCAAGAGTTTTTCGCTAATATTTCTCATGAACTCCGGACACCGATCACCTATTTGGAAGGCTACTCTCAGGTTCTCCAACAGGAACTTTATGAAACCGTAGAGGAGAAAAACAAGTATCTGGGAATCATTCATGACGAAGCGTTACGTTTGCAGCACTTAGTTGAGGACCTTTTTGATTTATCGAAAATGGAAGAAGGGAAGATTAATCTTGAGCTAGACTGGGTGAATATGTCTGATTTAACGCAGCAGGCGGTGCGAAAAGTGGAGCTCAAGGCAAGAGAAAAAAGCCTTAGCCTGAAATACAAGGAAAACGGTATGATGAAAAAGATTCGCGGAGATAAAAAGCGGATGGAGCAAATAATCCTTAATCTTTTGGAGAATGCAGTCCGTTATACCGAAAAAGGCGAAATTAACGTCTCTCTCTCATATACCAGTAGTGCTTTTCTCCTGGTCGTGGAGGATTCAGGGATTGGCATTCCAAAAGACGAAATCCCCTACATTTTTGAACGCTTTTATCGTGTAGAAAAGTCTAGATCACGCCAATATGGAGGAACGGGCTTAGGACTGTCCATAGTGAAAAAACTGGTTGAACTGCAGGGCGGGCAAATTACAGTAACAAGTGAAGTAGACAAAGGCACACGGTTTGAAATTCAGTTTTACCAGCAGCCATGACGTTAGGAGGCAGGCTAATGAAAAAAGTGGAATGGCTAATTGCTGTTCTTTTGATCGGAATGGGTATAAGTTGCATGACGATATCCGCGGTATCCTTTCAAAGTCCCATAATACAAGCAAGTGGGATCATAAAATTGGTAACATGTTTTGTTTTTATCGGGTTATTGAGTTTCGTTTCTTTAAGGATTTATAAAGCTCGAAAAAAACATTGAGACAAAGACTTTTTATTCGCAAAATTGCAAAACTCAATTTTTTCACAAAAACCACATCAAATCTTCATACTTTCAGGTTAATTGAAGATAGCTACACCTCATTCAAACACTGAAAGGAGAAGTTTATTTCATGACACAAGAACAGTTACAGGAGTGCATTGATGAATGTCTACGTTGTGTGCAGGCTTGCAATTACTGCTACAAATCTTGTTTGGAGGAAGAATCCGTTGATATGATGAAGGATTGCATCCGTCTCGACCGAGAGTGTGCGGATATTTGTGCCTTTACTGCTCAGGCCTTGACTCAACACAGCACCTATTCCACGGAGCTGTGCAGACTGTGTGCTGATGCTTGTGAACGTTGTGGTAATGAATGCAGTAAACACCATCATTCGGCTCATTGCCAGAAATGTGCTGAGGCCTGTTTCCGATGTGCGGAGGTTTGCCGTAAGATGATCGCTTAACTTAACATCTGACTTTAAATGAATCAGATGAGCAAGGTTGTTATGTTTCCCTTGCTCATCTGATGTCAAAAGGACAGGAAAGGGTATAAGGAGAGTATGGATGGGTAGGGAGACTCAAACGATTAAGAGACGATATGACCGAATAGCTCCGCTTTTTCATCGTGTGGATGGAAAAATGATGAGGAGTTGGCGCAAAGAACTGTTAAGCGGGCTAAGTGGAAATGTACTTGAGGTAGGCATAGGAACAGGTGCTAATCTTTCCTATTATCCACCCGCTGTTCGCTTAACCGGGATTGATTTTAGCCCAAAGATGCTACAATATGCCGAACAACGTGCAAAGGAACTGAAGATCGACGTTACTTTAATGGAGATGGATGCTCAAAATTTAACTTTTGAAGATCAGACATTCGACTACATAGTAGCGACTTGTGTGTTTTGTTCTGTCCCCGATCCGGTTCAGGGCATGAGAGAAATGAAGCGAGTGTGTAATAAAGAAGGGGAAATCAGGCTGTTAGAACACATGAGGAGTGAGCATCCAATGGTTGGGAAGCTAATGGATCTGCTTAATCCCCTTACAGTTCGTATCAGCGGGGCCAACATTAACCGGTATACGTTAAAGAATGTGGAATCTGCCGGCTTGATCATACAAAAAAGCGAGCCTTTATGTACAACCATTGTAAGACGATTGCTCTTGAGACCGTAATCAGCCGACTTCCCACGTCAATGGTATGAAATCTGTTTCGTTGGAGACGATAATGCATACGCGTTAGTCTGCATAAATTTCACAATTCACCTATGAAGGAGTGTTATTAATATGAAAAAAGGTTTGTTCATTTTAGCTACAGCGCTGGTGGTCGTCATCAGTGGCTGTGGAAATACCGCAAATAACGGAAATGAAGCGTCCAATACACCCAATAACGCTGCATCCAGCATGAATCATTCAGAGATGGAACATGAGAATATGACAAGTGAAGTGCCTGAAGGATTAAAAGAAGCCGCTAATCCGGAGTATAAGGTCGGCGATCAAGTCATTATTACCGAGGGACACATGGCCGGGATGAAGGGAGCTACCGCAACCATTGTAGGGGCTTATGACACTAATGTCTACGCGGTATCGTATACACCCACTACCGGAGGAGATCCGGTTACCAATCATAAATGGGTTATTCAGCAAGATTTAAAAGATGCAGGAGACCAGCTTTATGCGCCTGGCACAGAAGTGGTGCTTAACGTTGATCATATGCCTGGTATGAAGGGGGCTACCGCAACTGTAGATACAGGTGAGCAAACAACCGTATACATGGTTGACTATACCCCGACAACAGGCGGAGAGCCAGTGAGAAATCACAAATGGGTAACCGGTGATGAGTTAAAGGCGAAGTAAACGAAGATGATAAAAGCAGCCTCCAGGGGCTGCTTTCTTTTTTAATAAATAGAGGAATCTTGCAAAAATTGACGTAAATTACCGATGGAATCAATGGATGAATGATATAATAGTATTAGATTTTCCGCAAAAGACATGAGGAATACAGGGGAATAGCATTACAAGGGGGATCAAAGTATGATTAGGGAGATTGCCGTTAAAAATGTGGCTACCTATAGTAGTGAGGGTGTACTTTACAGTGACCTGAAAAAAATTAACTATTTTTACGGCTCGAATGGCAGTGGGAAAACAACCTTATCTAATGTTCTTAAACAAATTGAACTTTATGCTGATAGTAGGATATCCTGGGTTTCCCAGCCATTAAAAACAGTGGTGTATAACCAAAAGTTTGTCGAGGAAAATTTCCACCAAGATTCAGATATCAAAGGTATCTTTACTTTGGGAAGAGAATCAACAGAAATTAAAAAAACCATCCGGGACAAAAAAGACTTAGTTGATAAAGTAGTTGAGGAAATTCGTCGGTTAAGTTCTAATCTAGAGGTCAAACAAAAAGAGTCTAAACAAAACGAGGATGAGTTTACCGACGATTGTTGGAAATTAAAGCGGAAATATGACGATATCTTTTCAGTGGCCTTTTCGGGTTTAAGAAACAATAGAATAAACTTTATGAAAAGATGTAAGCAAGCACCGACAGGCGGACTAATATGTGCTCTAGCAGACCTCCAAGCGCGAGTACAGAAATTGTTTAATGGTTCAAATGAGAAGCTACCCTTTCTTGAAAAGATTAAAATAGAGCATCTGTCTGCGGTATGCAATCACCGGATTTTTCAGACCCCTATCATTGGTAAACAGGAAGTCGATATTGCTGTGCTTATATCCAAGCTAGCGATTAGTGACTGGGTTAAACAAGGACATACACATGTTTCTGAAGCGGAAGGAGTATGCCCCTTTTGCCAACAACAACTCCCTGAGGGATTTACCGAAAAACTCAATGATTACTTTAATGAACATTACGAAAAAGAGATGATTGAACTCCAAGATCAAGTTGAACAGTATAAACGGTATTATCATTATCTTGAAAATCAAGTGCAAGAGTTATTATTGACCGACAAGAAAAATACATATTTGAATCTCGATCTCATTTCGCAACAATATGAACTGATCCTTTCGAAAAATGCACATAATTTGGACTTGTTCCAGCAAAAGCAAACTCATCCCAGTCATCCAATCGAACTGTTAACTATTGCGGCTTTCGTCGATGTGATCAATGAAGAAATCGTCCGAGCGAATGAACAAATTCAGCAGCATAATACTTTTATAGAGAACCGAGTGGATGAAGGGAATAAATTGATAACCCAGATTTGGGATTTTATCTGGAGTGAGAATCAGCAAAATCATGAGAAATATGTTCGTATAGATTATAGAACAGGACGAGCAATCGACAACCTTTCTGTAACATTAGCCCAAAAGAAGAATGAAAGAGTCGCATTGGAATCCGAAATTCACAGGCTGGAGGCTCAGATTACGAGTGTAATCCCCTCTGTAAACGAAATGAATCGGTTACTGAGGGCCTATCATTTTACTAATTTCAAATTCGCTCATACACAAAGTCAAGGGAATTATCGGTTAATCCGCTCAAATGGTGAGGACGTTAATCAAACATTAAGTGAAGGCGAGAAAACGTTTGTTACCTTTCTTTATTTTATGCACTTATTAAACGGTAGCAATAACAGTGATTTAATTACTGAGAATAAAGTTGTTGTGATTGATGACCCAATTTCAAGCTTGGACAGTAACGTATTGTTTATCGTAAGCAATCTGATTTCCAAACTTATAGAAGATGTACGCAACGAAGAAAGTAATATCATTCAGTTGTTTCTTCTAACGCATAATGTCTATTTTCACAAGGAAATTACGTTTTCAAAAAAACGGCCCAAAAATGGCGCTAGGATGGCGGATGAGACATTTTGGATTATCCGAAAATGGAATGATGTAACCGAATCAACCCCGTATAACAGCAACCCGATTAAAAGCTCGTATGAGTTAATGTGGCAGGAATTAAAGTCAGCCAATCACAGCTCTTCCATCACCGTTCAGAATTTGATTCGTAGAATCATTGAAAATTATTTTAAAATCTATGGTAATTACAGCGATCAGGACATTATTGATAAATTCGAGGAGGATGAGAAGGTCATATGTAAATCCTTAATCTCCTGGGCCAATGATGGTTCTCACTTTGCAGGAGATGATTTGTATATCGAGCACCCGATGGATACAGTCAGTAAGTACTTACGGGTATTTGAAAAGATATTCGTGGTTACACATCATCATGCCCATTATAAAATGATGATGGGAATTGAAGAATCTCTGGGATCGGCTTTGGAACAAACACAGGTATCGTAATCGAAAACGTAATATCAATTAAACGACATATACGGGATTAGAAGACGAGGAGGAAGTAACTACTCGTCTTTTTATATACACCAAAGATATTGGAATATATTACAAAAACGTTACTATTGTTTCAGACAAAGAATGATATTGAGTGGTTATTATAAAGCAAAAATATGGAGAAACAATGAAGAAAGTATGTAGAAAATACGTTAATAGTTAAATTTTTAGAAGGATTGACAGGGGGGCCTACTATCTATTAAAGTGTTAATAGTTACAAAATATTAATAAGTTGCCGAATTTCAGCGTTGAAAACGGGGGAACCATTTTTTGGGTGAATTATTCTTGCATAAAAGGGAATATAGGGAACCTTTAACCGAATCCTCAGCTAACTCCGTAGGCATTGAAGGGAGAACAAGTTTCTGAAGAAAGTCATCGTATCCATGTTGGCAGCCTCATTTATATTTGCTTCTGCAGCACCAGGTACATATGCTAGCGAGGTAACCTTGGACAGTGTTGTGAATCGGGTCGTAGGAACCCCTTATCTTTATGGAGGAACCACAACTTCAGGCTTTGATTGTTCCGGATTTATTCTATATGTACTTAAGAAGTTCAATGTAGATGACCTTCCGCGCACTTCTCAATCGCAGGCTAAAACTGGCATTCCTGTAGCCAAAGATGATTTACGTGAGGGTGACCTCGTCTTTTTTAACACATTTGGTTCTGGAATTTCGCATGCGGGCATTTACGTAGGTGATAACAAGTTCGCTCACTCTTCCAGCAGTAAGGGCGTAAGAATCAGCAGCTTGTCAGAGGCGTATTATAAGGAGCGATATGTAACAGCTCGCCGTGTAGTCAGTGAAAACAGCTATTCTGAAATGGTGAGCCGTTAATTGAAAGTTTTCTGCATGTGGAGTAATGAAGATCGCCTCTAACTAGAGAGGCGATCTTTTTATTTGAATAGGCTATTCTTATTCCGTAAGCTTGTTTGAGGATTGTTCTTATTGAGAAGTAGGGTAAGGTACATGCGATGGATTCTCATGATAAGTATAGAAAGGGCTGTCTCAGCGTTGTTAACTAATAAATTTTTATTCCCTGTACTTAGGTCGTGTCTGAAAACTATTCATTGAGTTAATTTGAAGATGGC
>NZ_VYKK01000007.1 GCF_008710135.1 Paenibacillus spiritus
TCCGGGGCGGCGCTTCGCCGCCGATAGGGCTCACCGGCCCTCCGGGTCGGCGCTTCGCCGCCGATAGGGCTCGCCGGGCCCTCCGGGGCGGCGCTTCGCCGCCCACCATCGCCCGGGCGCCGGTCTGCCCGCCCGGCTCAGCTCGCCGCCGAGCCGGTGACTCCGCCGGCGGCCCCGGCGAAGCGGGCGATGATCGCATGGGCCGCATCCCGGCCCTGCGCCGCCGCCGAGACAACCATCGCCTCGCCCTTCCCGGCGCCGAAGACAATGTCGCCGGCGGCGTAGATCATCGGATCGGAGGTGGCGTGCGTCCGCTCCTCCACCGTCACCACGCCGCGCTCATGGGCAAGGCCGAGATGGCCGATGAGTCCGGTCAGCCGCTCCTGGCCGATCGCCAGCACGACAGCATCGGCCGGAAGGATAAATTCCGAGCCCGGCACCGGCACCGGCGCAAGCCGTCCGTCCCTCGTCTTCTCGCCCGTCAGCCTCATCTGCACGCATTCCAGGCCGGCGACCCGGCCCTGTTCGTCGCCTACGATCCGGACCGGCTGGGTCAGCCAGTTGAATTCCACGCCCTCCTGCTTCGCGAACGCGTACTCGAAATCGTACGCCGTCATCTCGCTGCGCGTCCGGCGGTATACCATCTTCACGTTCGCCGCGCCGAGGCGAACCGACGTGGTCGCCGCGTCAATCGCCGTATTGCCGGCACCGATCACCGCTACCCGTTTGCCGAGCAGTTCCAGCGGCGGCACGCCGGCTTTGGTCGACTCCACCAGCCGGATGGCGTCATAGACGCCGCTCAGCTCTTCGCCCGGAATGCCGATCGGCGGCACATAGCCCATTCCGGCCGCCAGCACGAGCACATCATGCCGCGCCTTCAGCTCGTCGGCCGAAATATCCTCGCCGACCCGAATCCCCGTGCGGATCTCGACGCCCAGGCGCTCCACCTGCTCCACCTCCCACAGCGAGACGGACTGCGGTAGCCGGAATGAGACGATGCCGTACGTATCCAGCCCACCGGCGAGCGGCTTCGCTTCATAGACGACGACTTCCCACCCCGCCCGGGCCAGCTCGCGGGCGGCGGAGAGGCCGGCCGGACCGCCGCCGATAATGCCGGCGCTGAGGCCAGTGGGCGGGCCGGCCTGGAACAGCGCCGCCCCGCTGTTCATCGCCCAGTCGGTCGCATAGCGCTGAAGCAGACCGATGGCGATCGGCTCGGAGGCGCCGTTCAGCACGCAGGCGCCTTCGCACAGCTCCTCGGTCGGACAGACGCGGGCGCAGGTGGCGCCGACCGGGTTGGCGTCCATAATGGCATGGGCGGCGCCGCGGAGATTGTCCGTGGCGATTCTTTTGATGAAGGAAGGGATATTGATGCCGGTGGGGCAGGCCTTGATGCAGGGAGCATCGTAGCAGTACAGGCAGCGGTTGGATTCTTCAGCTGCGCCTTTGCGGGTAAGACCCGGCTCGGCTTCGGCAAAGTGTCGCATGAACCACTCGGGAGTCAGTTGCGGCTCATGATGATGATTATCCATCTACAATCCCTCCTTATGTAAAATAAAGTGACGCAATTATGGAATTTCAACCTACAGTCTAGACAGAATGGCCGGGATATAGTGTAAAATAGACCATAACCACAGCACCTGCACCCCACTCCACGGCCTAAATGAGTCAGTTATCCTTACATCTTACTCCACACTATAGTCAATTCACTTTTTCGTTACATTAGACAGAATGTCTAATTTCAAAAGTTAATTTTTTACGCGCGTCTAAGCGAGGGGGAGAGCGATGGATTGGGAATTGGTATTCACCATTCGGGAGGCGCTGAAGCGCCCGCTGTTCAGCGAAGCGGTACTGGCGGGGGGAAGAAGCGGAATAGACCGCCCCGTACGCTGGGTGCATGTGCTGGAGAGCACGGATTTTGACGGACTGATTCACGGCGAGGAGATGATTCTGACCACAGGGCTCGGCTTCCACACGGATCTGCCTGCGGCGCTGTCCTTCCTGGACAGTCTGATCCGCAAAAAAGCCGCCTGTCTCTGTATCGAGCTCGGCGGCTATTTTCCCGAAGTTCCGCCGGAGATGGCCGAGCTGGCCGACCGGCATGATTTTCCGCTGATTATCTTCACCAAGACAGTCCGCTTCGTCGATATTACGCTGGATCTGCATTCCCTCATCATCAACCGCCATCACAAAATGCTGCAGGAGCTGGAGAGCATCTCCCGCGAATTTCACCGGCTCACCCTGACCTCCCAAGGGACGGTCAAAGTGCTCCAGCTGCTGGCCAAGAGCAGCCGCGCCCAGCTTCTCTATCTGCCGATCCAGGGCAAGCCGCAGTTCCTCCCGGCCCTGCCCCCGGAAGAACAGGCTGCCCTGCTCCATTACGCCCTGCGGCTTGCCGAAGAGGAAGACCACGCCTCCCAGCCCGATGCGTCGCCGGTCATCCGCGATTACCGCGGCCGTCCCGCTCTGCTGAAGCCGGTCGGAGCGCATGATCAGACCTGGGCCTACCTGCTCATGATCTGTCCGCACAAACCCCAGGAATTCGACTGCCTGCTTCTCGATTCCGCCTCCCTCTCTATTGCCCAGGAGCTGCTGCGCACACGCTATATGGAGGAGCGCAAGCTGTTCTCCGAGAACCTCTGGGTCGATGAATTGATCGGCGGGCGGCTGGAGGATGAGAACCGGCTGAAGAGCGTGATCGGACCCGACTACGGTGTCGTGAACGAGCTGAACTACCGGGTATGCCTGATCGAGATCGAGCATGCCTCCGGTGCGCCCTGGAGCGGCTCCGAGAATGAGTGGGAAGCGGTCACCTTCCATCTGTCGCTCATTCTGCGTTCCATCTTCGAGAAATACTCGCTCCGGCCGCTCCTTACGCGGAGGAACAACCGGCTGACCGTCATCGCGCTGGATCTTCCGGCGAAGCTGCCCGGGCGCGCCCGGCTGCAGCAGGCGCTCGAGGCGCTCCAGAACGTCCGGTCCGACGAGAAGGTCAAGGATCTGCAGCTTATCATCGGCGTCAGCACCAGCCGCACAGGACTGCGGGAAGCGCCCGCCGGGTACCGCGAGGCCGCCCAGGCGCTGTCGCTGCACGGCTGCCGGAGGCAATCGACGCTCTTCTACGAAGAACTCGGCGTCTTCCAGCTCCTGCTGGGCCTCAACGACGGCCGGACGCTCCAGTCCTTCGTCCGCACCTACCTCGGTCCGCTGATCGACCATGACCGGCAGAAGGGCAGCGAACTCCTGCTGACGCTCCGCGTCTACCTGGACCATGACGGCTCCAAGCAGATTGCGGCGCGCAAGCTGTTCATTGTCCGCCAGTCCCTCTACTACCGTCTGGACAAAATCACCGAGCTGCTCGGGCCCGACTTCATGTCTCCCGAGAACCGCATCTCCATTCAGGTCGCGCTGCGCGCCTACCAGTTCCTCTACGACGGCAAGCTTACGTTGCCGGACTCGCGTTCATTACCGATGTGAAGGTCTCCAGTAGGAAGGCGATGTCTTCGTCGGTGGAGGAGAGCGGCGGCGCGAAGGTCAGGACATTGTTGTAGCCGGCCACCGTATCGCCGTTCTTGCCGATAATCAGTCCCTTGGCTTTGCAGGCGGCGATAAGGCCCTTGACGGTGTCCAGCGAAGCGGGTCTGCGCGAGACCTTGTCTTCGACCAGCTCTACGCCGGCCATCAGGCCGAAGCTGCGGACATCGCCGACCAACGGATGGTCCGCCAGCGCACGCAGTCCCTCTTCCAGCCGGCGGCCAAGCAGCTCCGCCCGCTCCACCAGCTTCTCGTCCTCCATGATCTGCAAATTCCGCAGCGCCAGGGCGCAGGCGGCCGGATTGCCGCCGAAGGTGTTCACATGGCGGAAGTATCCGTATTCGTCCGCATTGTCCTTGAACGCTTCATAGATCTCCTTGCGCACCGCCGTCGCCGACAGCGGCAGATAAGCGCTCGTCAGCCCCTTGGCCATCGTCACGATATCCGGCTTCACGCCGTAATTCTGATGGCCGAACTTGCGGCCCGAGCGTCCGAAGCCGCAGATCACCTCGTCGATGATGAGCAGGACGCCGTGGTCGCGGCAGATCTCCTGCACCCGGTCCAGATACACCTGATGCGGCACCAGAACGCCGCCCCCCGTAATCACCGGCTCCATGATGACGGCGGCCACGGTCTCCTCGCCTTCCCAGATGATCCGCTCCTCGATCTGCTGCGCCATCAGCAGATTGAATTCCTCCACCGTCTGTCCCGCCGGGCGGCGGTAGCTGTCCGGCGGAGAGACATGCAGGAAGCCGCCGGCAAGCGGTTCGTATTTATACTTCCGCTGGGCCTGGCCCGTCGCGGCCAGGGCGCCGAAGGAGTTGCCGTGATAGCCCCGGTAGCGGGCGATGAACTTGTGGCGGTACGGCCGGCCGATCTGCTGCTGGTACTGCCGGACGATTTTGAACGCCGCTTCATTGGCCTCGGAACCGCTGTTCGAGAAGAAGATGACATAGTCGCCCTCCAGCCATTCATTCAGCTTCTCCGCCAGCGAAATCGCCGGTATATGACTCTGGGTCAGCGGAAAATACGGGAGCGTCGCCAGCTGTTCATACGCCGCCTCCGCCAGTTCCCGCCGTCCGTAGCCGACATTGACGCACCACAGGCCGGACATGCCGTCCAGATAGCGGTTGCCGTCGATGTCCGTCACCCAGGAGCCGCTTGCCTCCGCCGCGATCATCGGCGGGTTCGCCTCATTGTAGGGAACGATGTTGTGCCACAGGTACTGGCGGTCTTTCAGGATGGCCTCCCGGCTCTTCATCCCCGTCTCAAGCATTGCTCTCTCTCCTCTCCTCAGTACCGCGCGGTCACCATCTTCTTCCGGGTGTAGAACTCGACGCCGTCCCGGCCGTTCGCGTGAAGATCGCCGTAGAACGACTGCTTGTAGCCCGAGAACGGGAAGAAGGCCATCGGCGCGGGCACGCCGAGATTCACGCCCAGCATCCCCGCGTCCATCTCTTCCCGGAACCGGCGCACCGCCCTGGCGCTGTCCGTATAGAGGCAGGCTCCGTTGGCAAAAGGCGACCGGTTGGCGACCGCTATCGCCTCCGTCAAATCCTTGACCCGGACAATCGACAGCACCGGCGCAAAAATCTCGTCCCGCCAGATCCCCATCCCCGGCTTCACCCGGTCGAAGATCGTCGGTCCGAGGAAGAACCCCGGACCGCTTGCGGCGGCGTCGAGACGGCCGTCCCGGACCAGCACGGCGCCCTCCGCCTCTCCGGCTTCAATGTAGCCGCAGGTCCGGTCCTTGCTCGACTGGCGGATGACCGGGCCGAGGAAGACGCCGTCCCGGGAACCGTCGCCGATGACGAGGCCGTCGGCCGCCGCCTTCAGGCGGGCGACCACCTCATCGGCCACCTCCTCCTGCACGGCCACGACCGAGCAGGCCATGCAGCGCTCGCCCGCCGATCCGAAGGCGGCGGCGATGATGTTGCGGACCGCGTTGTCCAGGTCCGCATCCGCCAGCACGATGGAATGGTTCTTCGCGCCGGCCAGAGCCTGCACCCGTTTGCCGTTCCCGCAGCCGGTCTTGTAGACGTACTCCGCCACCGGCTGGGAGCCGACAAAGGAGATGGCCTTGACCTCCTCGTGGGCCAGAAGGCCGTTAACAACCTCATGGGCGCCGTGCACCACATTCAGCACACCGGGCGGAAAGCCCGCCTCGGCGAACAGCTCCGCCAGTCTTCCGGCAAGCAGCGGCGTCCGCTCCGACGGCTTCAGCACGAAGGTATTGCCGCAGGCGACCGCAATCGGGAACATCCAGCACGGCACCATCATCGGGAAATTGAACGGCGCAATCCCGGCCACAACGCCGAGCGGATACCGGTACATGCCGGATTCGATGCCGGCGGCAATATCGGGCAGCTGGCTGCCCATCATCAGCGTCGGCGCCCCGGCGGCGAATTCGACACATTCGATCCCGCGCTGTACTTCGCCGCGGGCTTCCTCCAGGTTCTTGCCGTTCTCCAGCGTAATGATCGCCGCCAGTTCTTCCGCATGCTCCAGCAGGAGCTGCTGGTAGCGGAACAGATAGCGGGCCCTCCGGGGGACGGGGACGCCGCGCCAACCGGGGTAGGCTTCGGCGGCCGCAGCCACGGCCGCCGCTACATCCGCTGCGCCGGAGATCGGCACGAACGCAATCGTCTCGCCGGTCGCCGGGTTGAGGACCTCCTCCACCCGGCCGTCCGCCGGCTCAACCCAGGAGCCCGCAATGAAATTGCGGACCGGTTCGCTTGTTCGGGCGATAAGGGACATGCCGACACCTTCTTTTTCATTAATGTAGAACCGCTGCCTTGCACACGCGCTGCGCTACTTGCCGGCCATCTCCACAATCTCGTTGGTGAACGCCTTGCTGACATCCGCCTCTTCCTTGATGACCCCGAACTGGTGGGCAATTTCGGCAGTCTGCTTGAACGCAGCCTCATCGGTATATCCGAGCTTGGAAGCGTCGAAGCCCTCCGGCTGGATCAGCTTCGCCACCTCTTCCATCATCTTGAGCTGATGCTCCCGGTTCGTGCTGCCCTCCTCCGCCTGCTTCATCACGATGTCCACGGCGGCCTCCGGATCGGCGATGGCTTCCTTCCAGCCTTTGAGCGAAGCGCGGACGAACTTGGCCGCCGTCTCCTTGTTGTCCTTCAGCCAATCCGAATTGGCGAACAGATTGTCTTCCAGCATCGCCACGCCCTCTGCGTTCATGTCGATGACGTTCAACTCTTCCGGCTTGATTCCCGACTCCAGCACCACTTGATACTCGTTGTAGGTCATCGCCGAAGCGGCATCCAGCTCGCCGCCGAGGAACTGATCCATCGTGAAGCCCTGCTTCGTGAACTTCAGGTCTTTATTGGGGTCCAGCTTGTATTTGTCGAACAGCGCCAGCAGCTCGAACTCGTTGCCGCCCATCCAGTTGCCGACCTTCTTGCCCTTCAGATCGGCGGGCGCGCTGATATTCACCGACTTCTTGGAGACCAGCACAAGACCGCTCTTCTGATAGATCTGCGCGATCTGCACCAATGGCATGCCCTGCTCCTGGCTGGTCAGCAGACTCGCCACCCAATCGACGCCGATGTCCGCGGTGCCGCCGGCCACCTGCTGCTCCGGCACAATATCCGGGCCGCCGGGCAGAATCTCGACGTCCAGCCCTTCATCCTTGTAGTAGCCTTTGTCCAGCGCCACGAAGTACCCCGCGAACTGCGCCTGCGGCACCCATTTGAGCTGCAGCTTCACCTTGACCGGATCGCCGGCCGGAGCCGCCGAAGTTCCCGCTGCGGCAGACGGGTCGGCTGCATTCGCTTCCCCGTTGTTGTTCCCGCCGCATCCCGCCAGAGCCCCGGTCAGCAGCACCGCCGCCAGCAGTCCCATCCCGCGCTTCTTGCCGAATCTCTTCCTCTTCATTCCTACTCCCCCTATCCGGTATTGGTCTGTCTCTTCCCGCCGGTCCGGACCGGCAGGCTGTTATCGGCTAACGCCCGCCTGGCGGCGGGAAGGATGCCATTTGATAAACCGCCGTTCTATCCCTTCTACCAGCAGGTAGAACAGGACACCGGCTACGGCGGCCAGCACGATGCACGACCAGCCGATCGGCATTTTGGCGACCTTGATGGAATTCGAGAGCAGATATCCGAGGCCCCGCGACGAATAGAAGAACTCGCCGACAATGGCCGCGATCATGCTCGCCGTCGTGTTGATCTTCAGCGCCGTGAACACATGGGGCAGGCTGCTGCGAATCCGGAGATGGCGGAACACGGCGCTTCGGGACGCGGCGCAGGAACGCATCAGATCAAGCGCCAGCGGGTCCACCGAGGTCATGCCCTTGAAGGCGTTGATGGCCATGGCCGGAGTCGTCGCCGCCATGACGATGGCGACCCGCGAGCCGATCCCGTCCCCGAACCACAGATTCAGGATCGGAGCGAGCGCAACAATCGGCACGGCATTCAGGGCAGCGGCAAGCGACAGCCCGCTTCCGCCCCAGCGGGGCCAGCCGCTCGCCGCGATGGCGACGACAAATCCGAGCGCCGAGCCCGCCAGCATGCCGAGCACCGCCTCTGTCAGCGTATAGCCGGTGTACGTCGCCAGCAGACTGCTGTTCTCCCGCAGCGCCTCCACAATGGCGGAAGGCAGCGGAAGCTGGTACTTCTTCAGGTCGAAGAGCCGGTGGAACAGCTCCAATTGCCAAGCTGCCAGGAACGCGATTCCCGCCAGAAGCGGAAGCAGAATCCCCGCGGCCAGCGCTCTGGAGCGGCCGGATGAGGCGGAAGCGCGTGTCCGGCCTTCGGATTTCTTCCGGGGTGCTGCGGCGGGCGCCGCCGCGTGAAGGACAGGTTCCGGAGAGCCGGTTCCCTGGGAAGGGAGTATCGCTGTTTTGCGGGCGGTGCCGGTCTTCATGACCGCTCCCCTCCTTTCGGGCGGAATTCGGGCTGCCAGGGCGACAGCAGCCGTTCCAGCAGACTGATCAGTCCGTAGCCGGCCAGACCGAGCAGGGCGCCGACCAGTACCGTGGACCAGAACATGTAGGCGTGGGAGGGACCGTAATACAGGTTGCGCAGCATGAGAACGCCGATGCCGTGCCGGGCGCCCATCAGCTCCACGAGGATCGCGCCGGTAACGGCGAGGGGAGCGGCAATCTTCAGTCCGGCAAAAAGCCCCGGAACCGCCGCCGGAAGCCGCAGCTTCCCATAGACCGTCCACGGCCTGGCGGCCAGCGAATGCATCAGATCGACCGCATTCGGATCGACGCTGCGCAGACCGCGAAGCATATTCAGCGCTACCGGGAAGAACGTGATATAGCCGGAGATCAGAATCCGCGAGGTCTGTTCATCCCTCACGATTCCGTAGATAATCGGGGCCAGCCCCAGGATGGGTATCATCTGGGACGCGACGGCATAGGGGAAGGTCAGCCGTTCGACCAGCTTCGAGACGCTCATCAGCACCGCCAGCAGGACGCCTGCGGCCGCCCCGGCCGCAAAGCCGACGCCCGCGCTTGCGAAGGTTGCGCCTCCTTCACGGGCCAGCGTGCCGCTGTATTCCCACAAGGTGGCAAGAACTTCATGCACGTAGGGCAGCTTCGACTGGGCCAGCGGCACGTTCCGCTGAAGCAGCAGCCAGGAGACGAATTCCCACAGCGCCAGCAGCCCCGCAATCCACACCGCCAAGGGCAGCAGCCGCCCCCGGGCCGGGAGGCCGCCCCCTCTCATGGCTGCCCTCCTTCGAAGCTGCTCCGAATGCCGGCCACCAAGCCAAAGAACTCGGGACTGTTCCGCATCTCCGCCGTCCGCGGACGCGGGAGAGGGATGTCCACGACCGCTGACAGGCGGCCCGGATGCGGGGAGAGCACGAAGACGCGGTCGGAGAGGAAGATGGACTCGGGGATGCTGTGGGTTACGAAGACCACCGTGCTGCCGACCTTGCTCCAGACCGACAGCAGTTCCTCGTTCAGCCGCTCGCGGGTGAACTCATCCAGGGCGGAGAACGGTTCGTCCATGAGGAGAATCTCCGGCTCCATGGACAGCGCCCGGGCAATGGCCACCCGCTGCTGCATGCCGCCGCTGAGCTGCCACGGGTACTTGTCGGCAAAGCCGCTCAATCCCACCAGCTCCAGCAGCTCCAGCGCCTTCTCGTCGCGCTTGGCCTTCCGCACGCCCATCAGTTCCAGCGGCAGGGTGATGTTGTCCTTGACCTTGCGCCAGTCGTAGAGGACCGGGCTCTGAAAGACAATGCCGTACTTCCGGGCAAGCCGGGCTTCCTTCGCCGTCTTCCCGGCCACCGTCAGCGTCCCGTCTGTCGGTTCGAGCAGATCGGCCATAAGCCGAAGCAGGGTCGTCTTGCCGCAGCCCGAAGGCCCCAGCAGGGAGACAAATTCCCCCTTGGCGATATCAAGGCTGACCTGGTGCAGGGCCAGCACATCCGCCGTTCCGGCGCGGTATCTCATCTCCACATTCTCCATTCGAATCTCCGGTATGGAGCGCGCTGCCAAAGACATGTTCATCCACCCGCTTTCTGAAGTAAGTTCCGGATCTTCCCGGCTGTTGATGTAGCTTTAACTAACATCATACCGGGTGGAAGAAGGCTCTACACTAGACAAAAGGTAAAGTCGGAAGCCTGAAATACCGTCGTTTTGTCCAGACCGGCCATTTTGTTGTCAGCTTTCTTCCCTCAACCTTTCCGCATCCTTTCCATTCCGCTTCCCGCAACTTTCTGAAATTCCGGCTGCGCCATCGTCTCAAAACGGCAGACCTCTGCCGATATATTAGAAATAGGCGCTGCGGTCGAATATGCTATGATAGAATCCAAGCGCGTAATCGCTTTCCAGGAAGCACTTCCGGAGGTACCCTATTGTCTAACTTCAATTTTGTTTATACAGTTCTGGTCTGCATGGCAGGGGCGATGAACCTGCTGCTGACCGCCCTTGCCTATCATCGAAGGAATGATTTTGCCGGAGCCCGGATCTTCGTGGCAATTGCCGCCTTCTCTGCCGTCTATGTGTTCGGCACTGCCCTTGGGATGGCGGGCGATTCCTTGTCCAGCCTAATATGGTGGACCAAGGTCTCTTATCTGGGCCTGCCGTTCATCGCACCCTGCAGTCTGATTATGATTCTGTATTTTGTCGGCTTTGAGCGCTGGGTAACCCGCTTGCGGGTTGCGCTTCTCTTCGCCATACCGGTTATCACCGTTGCTTTGGTCTGGACGAACGAGCGGCACCATCTCTTCTACCAGCGCATCGAGGCCCTTGGCGACGGCCCTTATCCCTTGGCATCTGTCGTCGGCGGCCCTTGGTATCTCGTACAGGGCAGCCTGACTTTTCTCTGCCTGGCAGCGGCGACGGTGCTGCTGCTTCAGGGCTGGGAACGGCTGAAGGCCGCCTACCTGCCCCAATACATGGTGATGCTGATCGGTCAATTGCTTCCCATGGCCTGCGCCTTCCTCTACCTCATCGGAGCCGCGCCTCCCGGCATCGACCCGGTTCCGGCCAGCATGAGCATAACGGCAACCCTCTATATCTGGGCCATTCTGTCCCGGGGGATGCTTACGGCCGCGCCGATTGCCCGCGAGAATCTGTTCGAGTGCCTCCGCGACGGCGTGCTGGTGCTCGATCTGGAGGACCGTCTGGTGGACTTCAACCAGGCTGCGTCCGAGATGGTGGACGGTCTTGGCCCGTCGTCGATCGGCAGGCCGCTGGCCCAGCTCTTCATGGGAGCGGGCCCCGAGGCGCTCGCCTATGTTATGGAAGGCGCAAATCCGCCGGGCGAGACGGTGAAGGACCTGAAATGGCGGCGGGCCGGAGAGAGCGGCTATTACCAGATCCGCTCCTCGCCCGTCCAGAAGCGCGGCGGACAAGTCGCCGGACGGATGATTATGCTGATCGACATTACCGAACGTATGCTGCTTCAGGAAGGCCTGCGGCGGCTGGCTACCATTGACGGCTTGACCGGAACAGCCAACCGGGCCCATTTCATGGAACTCAGCCGCAAGGAATTGGAACGGTTCGATTCCCTCCAGCATTCCCTGTCCTTTATCCTGCTCGACGTCGACCACTTCAAGAACATTAACGACCGTTACGGCCATCCCTGCGGCGATGCCGCACTCCGGCATATCACGGATATTTGCGCGGCGCATCTGCGGGAGGGCGATGTGCTCGGCCGTTACGGAGGCGAGGAGTTCGTCCTCTGCCTGCCGGGCATCGGTCTGCTGGAAGCCGCCCGGCTGGCCGATGCCATCCGCCTCGATATCCGCAGCCGGCCGCTGGCTTCCTCCTCGGGCCCGGTTGCGATTACCGCCAGCTTCGGCGTTACCGAAGCCGTGACCGGAGACACGCTCACCGAGCTGCTCCGGCAGGCGGACCGGGCGCTCTACGCGTCCAAGAATGCGGGACGGGACCGGGTGCACCTGTTCCGGGAATCTGTCACCCTTCCCTATGACCAGAATGACCAGACCGTCCATGAAACACCGACAGCCGCAGCCCCGTGACGGAGCGCGGCTGTCTGCATTTCCGGAGCCCCTCATCCCTAAGCGGCCTGTCCGCCTGTTCATTAAATTTTAAATTCCGCCAACCGATATATAGAAGGTCTCGGACCACACTTCCAGAGAAACTATTGTTCAGCAAAGGAGATTATATGAGAAACACCCGTTTGGTCTCTCGAACCATTTCTGCTCTAACCGCAGCCTCGCTGCTGGGGGCCCTGGCCTTCCCGGCATCGGCAGCCCCCGCTGTGAACGACATCCCTAACAACTACGCCAAGGAAGCGATCCAGGAGCTGATCTCTAAAGAGATTATGGCCGGCACCGGGAACGGACACTTCAAGCCGTCCGGCCAAATTTCGCGTCAGGACTTCGTTATCGTCCTCGTCAAAGCGCTGAACCTGGACCTTACCCAGCCTCCTCGGACGGCGACATTCAAGGATGTGGCTCCCGGCCACTATGCCTATGCTGCCGTCGAAGCAGCGGCCAGCGCCGGACTGGTCAAGGGAGTCGGCGGCCAGCTGCTGGGCGCCTCCCAGAATATCACCCGCGAGCAGATGGCGGTCATGTTCGTCCAGGCTCTGAAGGTGAACCCTGAAGGCATGGGCCGCAATCTATCCTTCACGGATGCGGCTTCCATCTCCGGCTGGGCCAGAGATTACGTCGGAGCCGCCATCCGGCACGGCCTGATGGTCGGAAGACCCGACGGGACCTTCAGCCCGGCAGAGACGGCCAGCCGGCAGGATGTGGCGCTGGTTACCGTCAAGTTCCTGACGGAGAAGACCCGGATTGCCGGGCAGACCCAGCTTCAGAGCCCCACGCCGGAAGCGACGGCGGAACCTTCAGCTGTTCCTGCAGCCACGCCGACGCCTGCCGTTTCCGCAGCAAGCTCTGCTCCATCGGCTTCAAGCCCTTCGATACCAGACCCGACACCGGAGCCGCCGCACAATCAGGCCCCTGTCGTCTCTGGCCTTAGATTTGTTGACGACGACCGCCATGCCATTGAATCCAAGCTCCAAGCCGGAACCCGGGTTCATGTTGATTTTGACTACAACGACGCCGAGAACGATCCGCCTGAAATTATCCGGTACAACTGGTACCGATCAGCAGAAGCCGATGGCAGCGACAAGGCGCTTATTCCCGACGCGCATCTCTATTACTACACGCCTGGAGCGGCCGACATCGGCAAATATTTAACCGTCGAGGTTACTCCCTATGCCGCTTCCGGCACGGAAGCCGGCGCCGGAGTATTCAAGACACTCGCTGTTCCCGTGTCCGCCCAGACGACGCTGACCGGAGGCTTCGGCTTTAATACCGACGCGTCGCTGGCCTCCAAGGAATTTACGGAAGGCAGCTTGTCCAAAATCCGGTTCGATTATTTTCCGAAAGAAGCCTTTATCGACGGAACCTTGCAGATCGACATTGAAGGCGTGTCCGTCACTACCGGGGACTATTACAGCCTGGGCGATGATACCGGCTGGACGAAATTCACAGCGGATCAGCTCAGCAATGACGGCCATACCGTCACCATTACACACATCAATACTGCCGCACAAAACGATGTATCTGTTGAGTTGGGCGGTTCCGTCTTTCCGGTCGGGAAGACCATTCCCGCCGCAGGCTCGTACCCGATTACCCTGAGGGCCGACGCCGACGGAGCCGGCGCCAAGCTGCCGTCCGAAGAACAGACGATCACGCTGGTTTCAACGGCCGCTCCGGCCGCTCCAGCAGTTCGAACACCGAATTCAACCTCTTACGGGGTCTACCAGATGGACAACTCGCTGACAACCGATTATTTCCTTGACGGCGACAGCACCCGAACCTTCATTCTGGGTTACCAGGTGGCTCCCCCTTTTGACAACGGCACCGTCACCATTACCATGGATGATTTCACGTTCACTACGAGCGATCAGTATTCACCGGGTTTTAACTGGTCGAACCTGACTGAAGAGCAGATCAGCAACAACGGTCATACGCTGACAATCAGCGGAATCGGCACCGTCTTTGATTCGGTTCTCATGGTCAAGCTCATGAACAAACAGACGCCGGAAATGGGCAGTTCCCTCGTTCGGTTCGTTGCCGATGCAGACGGTGCAGGAGGCAGCATGCTGCCGTCCCAGGAGCAGACCGCAACGCTGAGTTACACATCGCCTTAAGTCTTCTCCTCTTGCACGAAGAAGCAGAACCGCCGGCCAATGGCCGGCGGTTTTTTGACTTCCGCTGGTCCTTCGGGCTCCGCCGGCAGACACCAGGTATGATCGACCTGGCGATAGGTCAGGCTATTTTTAGCCGGCCCGGCTTATCCCGTGTAAGCGGAATTATCGGTCCCGCTGTTTGCCTGATGGGCTTTTCCGTTTAATGACATGTAGAACCAGGCGACACGGGGAGGGAACCGCATGATCAGAATCGGATTAACCGGGTTCGGAGACCACGAAGAACTCTACGGCAAGCTCAAGGCGCCGGAAAGGCTGCCGGCCTACAGCGCCCATTTTTCTATCGTCGAGATTGACAGTTCCTTCTATGCCGTGCAGCCTGTGCGCAACTTCAAGAAGTGGGTCTCCCAGACGCCCGCAGACTTCCGGTTCATCGTCAAGGCGTATCAGGGCATGACCGGACACTTGCGGAACAAGAAGAACTATTTCGACCATCCCGATGACATGTACCGGGCTTTTCATGAATCCATCGAGCCGGTTCGGGAAGCCGGCAAGCTGGCGATGACGCTGTTCCAGATGCCGCCGTGGTTCGACTGCACCAAAGAGAATGTGGAGACGCTCCGGGATACGAAAGCACGGATGAAGGATGTGCCCTGCGCCATTGAATTCCGCAATGCGACCTGGTACAATCCGCGCTTCCGGGAAGGCACCCTGCGGTTTCTCTCGGAGGAAGGCTGGATTCATACCGTGGTGGACGAGCCTCAGGCAGGCGTCGGTTCGATCCCGATTGTGCCTGAAGCCACATCGGCTGAGGCTACCTATGTCCGGCTGCACGGCCGCAATACGGCCGGCTGGAATCAGAGCAGCCATCCCGATTGGCGCAAGCTGCGTTATTTATACCGCTACAATACGGAGGAGCTGACCGAATGGCGGGACCGTCTGCGGGAGCTGGAGCAGAAATCCCGGGATGTCTATGTCGTCTTTAACAATAATTCGGCCGGAGACGCCACTCCCAATGCCAAGGAGCTGCAGGAGCTGCTCGGCGGCGGCGGAGAAGACGGGCTCGCGCCGTTGCAGATGGACCTTTTTACCGGGCGTCATACATAAATTCCGATACCCGATTCTATCAAGCAAGAATTCAAGCAGCCATTATAAAGGAGGGCAACTGTACAGATGAAGCGGAACCATACAATGATGCAGTTTTTTGAGTGGCATGTCGCCGCGGACGGAGAGCATTGGAAGCGTCTGGCCCGCCTGGCCCCCGAGCTTAAGGCGGCGGGGATCGACTCGGTCTGGATTCCGCCTGTCACCAAGGCGGTGAATGCGGAGGACAACGGCTACGGCGTATACGATCTGTACGATCTGGGCGAATTTGACCAGAAGGGCACGGTGGGGACAAAATACGGCACCAAGGATGAGCTGATTGAAGCCATTGCGGAGTGTCTCAAATGCGGCATCGCCGTCTATGTGGACGTCGTAATGAACCATAAGGCCGGAGCCGATGAGACTGAGGTGTTCGAGGTGGTAGAGGTCGATCCCAACGACCGGATGAAGGAGATTTCCGAGCCTTTTGAAATCGAGGGCTGGACCAAGTTCACTTTCCCGGGCCGGGGAGAGGAGCATTCCGCTTTCAAATGGGACCACACGCACTTTAACGGCACCGACTACGACGCCCGCGATGACCGGACCGGGGTCTTCCGGATTGTCGGAGAGAACAAGGGCTGGAATGAGAATGTGGACAACGAGTTCGGCAATTACGACTACCTGATGTTCGCCAATATCGACTACAAGCATCCCGAGGTTCGCGAGGAAATGCTGAACTGGGGACGCTGGCTTGTCGATACGCTTCAGTGCAGCGGGTACCGCCTGGACGCGATCAAGCATATCAACCATGAATTCATCAAGGAGTTCGCCGCCGAGATGAAGCGCAAGCGCGGCGAGGATTTCTACATTGTGGGCGAATTCTGGAACCCGGATGTGGGAGCCTGCCGGGAATTTCTGAATACGGTCGATTATCAGATCGACCTGTTCGACGTCGCTCTCCACTACCGGCTCTATTCCGCTTCGCTCGGCGGGAACAGCTTCGACCTGCGGACGATATTTGACGACACGCTGGTGCAGACCCATCCGCTGAACGCCGTAACGTTCGTAGACAACCATGATTCCCAGCCGCATGAATCGCTGGAGTCCTGGGTGGGCGACTGGTTCAAGCTGAGTGCCTATTCGCTGATTCTGCTGCGCCGCGACGGCTACCCCGTCGTGTTCTACGGCGACTATTACGGCATTGACGGACCGGCGCCGGTGGAAGGCAAGCGCGAAGGCATCGACCGCATGCTCGCCGCCCGCTACCACCGGGCCTACGGTGACCAGGACGACTATTTCGATCATCCGAACACGATCGGCTGGGTCCGGCGCGGCCTTCCGGAGCTTCCGGGCTCGGGCTGCGCGGTGGTGATTACCAACGGCGATGAAGGCAACAAGCGGATGTTCGTCGGAGAAGAACGCGCCGGTGAGGAGTGGATCGACCTGACCGGGCACCGTCAGGATTTGATCGCCATCGGCGAGGACGGCTGGGCCGAATTCCCGGTGAACGGCGGAAGCGTATCAGTCTGGGCGCTGCCGCTCGATGAGGAGGAAGCCGATAAGCCGGCGGAGGCTTCCCCGCCGCAATCGGGCCATAAGGGAGCCTCCGACTGATGCCGGTCCGGATGGGGCTTAGAGCCGGGGACGCCGCCAAGCGTCCCTTCCGGCTTCTTCTTCCCGCGCTGACGGCGGGAATGCTGTTCGCCGGGGCAGCCGTCTCCCCCGGCCCGACGGCTGCCGCCGCTTCAGCGGCGGTTCCCGCGGCGGCAAGCACGAACGCCGCCTCCGGCCCGGCACCGTTTGTTCAAGTGACGGCCGGAGCGTACTATTCGGCAGCGCTCCGGGCTGACGGCACGGTCTGGGCCTGGGGCCGCACGCTCTACGGCGAACTGGGCGTTCTGGAGCCGCGCGTTACCAGCAGCATCCAGCGTCCGGTCCGGCTGGCCGCGCTCCGCGGCATTCAGTCGATCGCCACGAACCGGGTCGGCTCCCAGGTGGGCGTCGGTTCGGACGGCTCGGTGTGGGAGTGGGGCGCCGGGACCGGGCCGTCTGCGCTTCCGAAGCAGGTTAAAGGGTTGGCGGGCATAACGGCAGCCATTCCCGGCTTTGCGCTGCAAAGAAACGGCACCTTG
Organism: Paenibacillus spiritus; assembly: GCF_008710135.1. Taxonomy (GTDB): domain Bacteria; phylum Bacillota; class Bacilli; order Paenibacillales; family Paenibacillaceae; genus Paenibacillus_AQ; species Paenibacillus_AQ glufosinatiresistens. The sequence goes on from NZ_VYKK01000007.1 coordinate 17,357, forward strand.
TGGTACTGGAGCCATCCCCTTGCGGCGGACGGCACCTCGGAGGCGGCGGGCGTTCCGCGCCGGATTCCGGGAACGTACCGCTTCACCGGGCTGACCTCCTGGAGCGGACTGGTCTACGGGCTGGACGAGCACGGCGCCGTCTGGGGCTTCGGCCTTGTCAACCAACCCTCCGGGGCGGGCCAAACGCTGATCTCTCCGGCCCGCATCGCAGGCCTGCCGGCCTTTAAGCAGATCTCGGCTTATCAGAACCGGCTGGTCGGCGTCGATTCCGCCGGCCGTGTCTGGACAGCCCAGGTAGAGACAGACGCTCTCTACAGCCGAAGCACCCCCGGTCCGCTCCGGCTGACCGGCAAGCCTCTGCGGGCGGGAACGCCGCTGAAAGCGGCCGAAGCGCAGCTCGTCGATTATAATACGCTGCTTATCCGCACGGCTGCCGGAGAACTCTGGACTACCGGCACCTGGCTGACAGGCAGAGCCGGACGGCTGAGCGGGCCTGCGGGCGTCCGGGAGGCCGAAGCCGGCATCCACCACGCCCTGGCGATTGATGCCGGCGGAAGGCTGTGGGGCGTCGGCGGCAACCAATGGGGAGAGGCCGGGTCGCCCAATGTGAACCGCGACCGCCTCCTGTACCGTCCCGTTCCGGTGCTGCCCGCCATCGGAGTATCCGTCAATGGCTCCCCGCTGTCCTCCGGCTATCCCGCAGATCTGCGGAACGGTCGGGTGAGCGTTCCGCTTCGGGATACGATCCGCAGCCTCGGGGGCTCTCTGACCGCCTCAGGCTCGTCACTCGCCGTTCAGTTGGGCCAGGCTCGGGCGCAGATCACGGCAGGCTCCGCCCAGGCCGAGGTCAACGGACGGTCGGTCGCATTGAACAGCCCTGTCTCCCAGTCATCGGGAGCCGTTATGATTCCGGCGCAGCTTCTCGCCTTACTCGGCGTGAATACGCAGTGGGACTCTTCCAGCGGCGAGCTTCACCTGGATTTCCCGGCTGCGGCGTCCGCCAAGTAGCCGGAACAGACCGGCGGGGCAGCGCTCCGCCGGACCGCATGGCACAGCAAAACAGCCAAGGACCGCTTCAAGCAGAAGCGGTCCTTGGCTGTTTCATTTTGCCTCCATCCCGAGCAGGCGGACCTGTCCGGAAGAAGAGCGGGATACGGAGGCGTCAGGAACGGACCGACGACTTGTCCCCTTCCAGCCAGCCGCGTTCTCTGCGGCCTACGATGCGTTCAATGGGATAGACCTTGTAGACAGCCGACACTACGGATGCGCACAGAACGGCCTTCGTCAGATCGCCCGGCAGAAACGGCCAGAAGCCCGCGACCAGCGCCTTGGATACCGTATCCAGACCATCCACGGAATGCGCCAGCCAGACCACGCCGCTCGGATAGACCAGCAGCGCGCCGAAGACGAAGTTGATGGCCAGCAGCTTCAGGAACGAGCCTTTGCCCTGTCCCCAGCGCTCGGCACACCAACCGATGGCAAAGGCCGCTACCGGAAAAGCCCAGATAAAGCCTGCGGTCGGGCCAACCAGTACGGAAACGCCGCCTCTGCCCGCCATAACGGGGAAACCTGCTGCCGCAAGGCCCAGCACGATCAGCACGGCCAGCGAGCCGAAGCGTGCCCCAAGCACGGAACCGGCCAGCATGACGGCGAGCGTCTGGAGCGTAATCGGTACGGTGGAGAACGGCAGATTAACCTTCATTGAGCTTAGAGCAACCATCACACCGGCGAACAATGCGCTGAATATCAAGCCGCGCAGCGACCATTTACTCATCTCTATCTACCCCCACAGTTTATTGTTTGGACCAATATACCATCCCCCTGCCGATACAGCAATGGTTCGGATTTGCTATAATCGTAAGCACACATAGAACGATAGAGACGGGAGAATCGGCATGAGGATGATTGAAGCGAGACAATTGGCCTTGTCGCTGCGCGAGGGAGCGGAAGAGCGGAAGGTTCTTCGGGGCATTGATCTGGAAGTGGAGCAGGGGAGCTGGCTGGCCCTGACCGGCCCGAACGGCAGCGGCAAATCGAGCCTGATCCGCACGTTCAACGGACTGCTCTCCCCCGCTTCGGGCTCGCTGGCCGTAGCCGGGCTTGATCTGTCCGTACCGGCCCACCGCACCGCTGTCCGGCGAAGCGTCCAGATCGTCTTTCAGAATCCCGAAGCCCAGACGGTCGGTTCTACGCCTGCCGAAGACGTGGCGTTCGGCCTGGAGAACCGAGGCATTCCCGGGGCCGAGCTTCACCGCCGGACGGAACTCGCGCTGGCCCGCACAGGGCTCGTCTCCAAAGCGGAGGCCCCGGTCGAATCGCTCTCGGGCGGCGAACGGCAGCGGCTGGCGGTGGCCTGCTGTCTGGCTCTGGAGCCTGAGCTGCTGATTCTCGACGAACCGACCGCCATGCTGGACCCTGCCGGGCGGCGGGAGCTGTTCATGCTGGTCCGGCGGCTCCGGGATGATGGGCTGACCGTGGTCTGGGTCACGCAGCGGCCGGAGGAACTGGCCGCCTCCGCACGGGTCGCCGTCCTTAAAGACGGCCTTCTCGTCTATGACGGCGCTCCGAGACCTCTCTTCTACGACAGCCCCTGGCCGGATACACTGGGCTGGGAGCCTCCGCTGGCCGTGGCCGCCGGAAGGGTCCTTCTCGCCCAGGGCTGGCCCCTTGCGGAGCTGCCATTAACCGAGGCCGACCTGGAGGCCGTCCTGTGAGCGTCCGGGTGAAGGATGTTTCCCTCCGTTACAACGGGCGGCCGGTGCTTGAGAATCTGAGCTTCGAGCTGCCGCCGGGAAGCTTCACGCTCCTGTGCGGCACGAACGGCAGCGGCAAATCGACGCTGCTACGAATTCTGGCCGGGCTGGAACGGCCGGATTCGGGCTTAGTCGAGCGGACTGGGGACGATGCGGCCGCAGGCGCAGCCCGGACGCTCTCCGATCCGACGGGCCGCTACCCCGGGAGTGGTGCCGGCGTCGGTCCGGCTCTGGTCTTCCAGCAGCCGGAGAATCAGCTCTTCGCGGGCACCGTAGCCCGCGACGTTGCCTATGGCCTCGGGCAGCGGGGCGTCCCCAAGCGGGACCAGGCCGCGCTGGCGGCGGCGGCGCTGCGCCGGACCGGGCTAAGCCCGGAAGAATACGCGGAGCGTTCGCCCTATCTGCTCAGCGGCGGCGAGAAACGGCGGGCCGCCATCGCGGGAGCGCTGGCGGTCAGTCCGCGCCTGCTGCTGCTGGACGAGCCTACCGCCGGGCTCGACCCCGCCGGATATGCCGGCCTGCTCCGGACTGTCGCCGAGCTGAAGGCGGAGGGCGTCGGCCTGGTAGTCAGCACCCATGACCTCGACCGGTTCCTCCCGCTGGCCGACCAGGCGGTGGTCTTGGCCGGGGGCAGACTTCTCTATGCCGGTCCCGCTGCCGCGTTGGCCGAAGACGAGCGCGGCATTCTGGAGCAGGCCGGCCTGACGCCGCCGGCCTACCTCGCGCTCGGACGCCGGCTTGTCCGCCAGGGGCGGCTTACGGCGGTGCCGCGCAGCGAGGCCGAGCTGCTCGAGGCGCTCGCCGGATTGCGCCCCGCGCCTCCGGGCAGCGGCGGCCCGACGCTGCCGGGCAGCGGAACTCCCGGCGGCGCATCTGCCGGGAACGCCGCTGCCGGCGGGCAGACGCGTACTCCCGGGCAGAACGCCGCTCGCTCCGGCGCAGACCCCATCAAGCCGCCGGCCGTCTTCGGGAGCCGCTTCGCCGAGCCCAAGCTCCTTGCAGACGCCGGGCCGGCGGGGATTTCGGCGGGCGGCCCGGCAAGCCGCGCATCTAACGGACCGGCCTACTCCGTCGGCAGTTCTGCAAGCGCATCAGATCCCGCAGCAGGCCGCCCTGCGGTTCCGGCGGAGAACGCTTCGCCCGCCGGTCTCCCGGCCCTCGCCCGGCGCGCAGGGCGCCCCGTTCTTGGACTGGACCCGCGGGCCAAATGGGCGGCGCTGCTCCTGTGGTCGCTTGCCCTTCTGGGCGCACGGTCCTGGCCGCCGCTGCTGTTCATGGCCGTAGTCATCCTGGCGTCCGGCGCCGCCGCAGGCATCTCTCGGCGAACCCTACGCCGGTATCTTCGGCCTGCCGTTCCGATGCTGCTGCTCTTCTGGCTGATCTCCGCCGTTTCCTGGAACGGGCCGGGCCCCGCAATCGGCCCGCTCGGCTTCTCCCCGGAGGGCGCCGTATCCGGGGGGCTCTCCGCCTTGCGGCTCGGGCTGCTCCTTGCGCTCGGTCTCCTGTTCACCGAGACGACGACCGGCGCGCCGCTACGGGAAGCGATGGAATGGGCCATTGCGCCGCTTCGGCGGATCGGAATTCCTGTGCGCAACTGGTCGCTCGTCGTACAGATCACGCTCCAGTTCGCTCCCTGGATGCTCGCCAAGCTGGAGGATCTTCAGCTCGCTCTCGCCTCCAGAGGAAGACCGCGCTCCGGTCCCCGCCGCTGGTCGCCCCGGCAGACGGCGATGCTCGTTACCCCGCTGCTGATTCAGATTCTGACGCTGGGCGATGAGCTGTCCACGGCCATCGAATCCCGGGGATACGACGCATCGCGTCCCCGAACCCCCCGGCTGCGGCTCGTCTGGTCCCCGCGGGATACCCGGGCCCTGCTTGGGTCTGCGGCGGTTGCCCTCATCTGTCTGGCACTCAGTCGGCTGGCCTAGCCCTGCGCCTCGCCGCCCGGCAGGTTGGCAGCTATGGGGCCGGAGAGTTCCTCTTCCGTTCCTTCGGACAACACAAAGCACGGACCCTCGCCACTCGCGCCGGGTCCGTGCTTGTATTCATGCTCTGCTTCATCCTTCGCTCTGCGTCTGTGTCCGGACGATTCCGCATTCCGCCCGCAGGTTCTCCCGCCGTCGTCGCAATCGGTCAGGTCAGATCAGCGCGTCAAAATGGCCCTGACGGTCCACCGTCGCGGTCGCCGGATCGGCCGTGCCGATTCCTCTCAGAAATCCGAGCCGTTCCGTCCGGGACGGTGTCAGCGTAACCGGCGTCAGCGGCGAAGCCGGTACGAAATCGGCCGTCGCCACGCTTCCGGTCCGCTGAACCAGCTGAGCCTCCAGCAGACGAATCTGCCGCTGCAACTGCTCGCGCCGATAAGGAGCTTCATTGGCTCCTCCCTGCGCGGCGTTCAGCTTATCCAGTTCCGCGAGCAGCCGGTCGCGCTGCTTCTGCAGGGAGCTGACATCGCTCTCCGTACCGCCGTAAGCCGTAGCCGCCTGAACCCGGCTGATTCCCGAAATCGTAGGTGCCGCCATGAGAGTCCCTCCCTTTGTCTTGATCCGTGGTATGAATTAGATTTATTACCCCGTTCGCAAAAGGTTGACACCCCGCCTTGACGGCCCGGCTCCCAAATCGTTACAAAGTCCCGGCCGGCGGCCGGCTATGGGCCGGAAGCAGCTCCTTCCGCCGGCTTAGGAGAACTTCCGCCCGGGCATGACAAGAAGCCCGCAGCGGCGGTCAAGCCGTGCAGGCTGCTTCATTCCTGGCCCCGGACTCGGGCGTTCCGGCGCGGCTGCGCCGCTCAGATCCTCACATCCAAGTGCCCCTCGCTGTCCACGGTAGCGGAACGGAGATCGGCAGTGGCCTTCCCCATTCCGCTGGGCGCTCCGCCAGCCGCCTTCGGCTGCTGCCCTGCCGCGCCTGCGGGTCCGGCTGCGGCGCCTGCGGTCCCGGACGCAGCGTCTCCGGCAGAAGCCCCGCTCTGCTGCTTCTGCGCGATCTGCTGCTCGATCTGCTTGATCTGCTGCTCCAGTTCCTTCTTGTTCGCTTCCTTGGTCTTCTGGTCGTCCTTGCTCGATTCGACCTTCTCCAGTTCTCCCTCCAGCCGGGTCTTCTGCTTCTCCAGGGCGCGAATCTCGCTTGCCGCGCTGCCTTGAGAACCGGCGGACGCAAATGAGGCCGACGCCGAAATGCCGCTTGCCGATGCAATATTCATGGTTCTCCTCCTCCTCCAATGCCTCCAAGCATAACCCAGCCGGAGAAAGAGAACGTTAAAATCCGCTGAACGCCGGCTGAAAGTTGGTCCTCTGGCATTGGGAACAACCGCCCGAAGGGGCTGGCCGGAGTCTCAGGAGCGCAGGCCTCTGGCCGTCAGCCGATAGGCCGCAAGCGCCAGCAGAGACACGCCGGTGATAACCGCTGCCATCGGCAGGGCAGTGCCTCCGCCTCCAAGACCGACCAGCGGAGCTACGCCGCTTCCCATCAGCAGGGGCAGCAGGCCGAGCAGCGCCGAGGCGCTGCCTGCGGTCTCGCCTTGATCCTGCATCGCCAGCGAGAAGGTCGCCGTCCCGACCGGACCGACGCTGCCCACCACCGCGAACAGACCGGCCAGCACCAGCGGCAGCGGCCCGTCCAGCAGCACTGCTCCCAGGAGAAGCAGCGCGCCGCCCAGACTGAGCGCAAGGCTGAATTCCAGAATCCGCCGCTCGCCCAGACGCGGCGCCAGCCGCCCGCCGACCTGGCCGAACAGGATGATCCCCAGTCCGTTCATGGCAAAGATCAGACTGTAGGTCTGGGCGCTGACCCCGTACAGCTCCTGAAGCACAAAGGAGGAGCCCGAGATATAGGCGAACATTGCCGCCGTCACGAAGCTCTGGGTCAGCACAAATCCCATGAACATCCGGTTGCGCAGCAGCGTACCGAACGTGCGGACCGTCCCGGCGAGCCCGCCGGAATGCCGCCGCTCCGGCGGGAGCGTCTCGGGCAGACGGAAGACGATCATCAGGCAGAACAGCAGCCCGGCGGCGAACAGGGTCAGGAAGACACCTTTCCAGTCCGTCACCCGCAGCAGCTGCCCGCCGATGACCGGCGCGGCAATCGGCCCGACGCCGTTGACGATCATCAGCAGCGTGAAGAATTTGGTCAGCTCGCTTCCGCTGTACAGATCGCGGACAGCCGCCCTTGAGATCACGACGCCGACCGATCCGGCAAGGCCCTGTACGAGCCGCAGCGCGGCGAGGGCGCCGATCGAGGGGCTGAAGACGCAGAGCAGCGAAGCCAGCGTATAGAGCATCATCCCGACCAGCAGCGGCCGCCGGCGGCCGTAGACATCGCTCAAGGGCCCGGACACCAGCTGCCCGGCAGCCAGTCCCACCAGGAAGCAGCTCAGACTGAGCTGGGCGGAGGACGCCGAAGCATGAAAGCCCGCGGCCAGATCCGGCAGCGCGGGCAGGTACATGTCGATCGACAAGGGGCCGATCGTGCTCAGCGCGCCGAGAACAACGGCGAGCTGCAGCCGCCGGCGCTTGCTCAGCGCCGCCCCCTGATTCTCCAGAGACTCGTTGGCAGTAGACATAGAGGCAGATTCAGTTCCTTTCCATTACGACAAAAGGCCGTTTCGTTGTCCTTCTATCCTACTCCCATTCGGGAGGGGGACTCAACGCTGAATTATTCTTCGGGGATTGAAGGAGTCCTTCGTTGGGCTAGGCCTTCTGAATCCTGAATCCTCCGAACCAAACGGACCTCAGAGACTCTATTTTGTCCGCAAGCGTTTGTTATGACCAGAATGCGGACACCAGAGACCTTATTCTGCAATAAAGCCTTGAAATCAAGCCAAGAATAAAGAAATAAGGTCATCCGGGTCCGTTAGTGCCGAATATTTGCTTTTTTGGAGCCGATAAGGTCATCTGGGTCCGCCGCCTTCGATAAGATGCTGCTTTCATCGCACACATGAACCGGATCAGCAGCTTGGCGAGGCAACACCTGTACTAGCCGTCCAATGCCCGTACTAGCCGTCCAATCACGAACAAATGCGTACACGTTACTTACCGCACTCCCCTACACCATTCCAGAAGAGCACGATTCCAGAAGAGGCGCCAGAATAGCGTTATCCTTCTTACCGCTTGTAGCTCAACCGCCCCAGCCACTCCCGCGCCGCCTCGGCCTCTGCGGCGTTCAGCCGGTGGCCCTGGCTGCTCCAGTGGACCGCCACCTGAGCGCCGGCTGCTTCCAGCAGACCCTGAAGCTCGGCTGTCTCCCCGCCAGGGACAATCGGGTCGTTCGTTCCCGCACCGATGAACACCGGCGTTCCGGGCTGGGGTGCCCATTCGCGGCCGCGCAGCGGCACCATCGGGTGCAGCAGCACGGCCCCGGCGAAGACGCCGCTGTAATGCTGAAGCAGGCTGGCGGCGATGTTCGCGCCGTTGGAGTATCCTACCGCCACGACCCGGGAGCGGTCGAAGCCGTACTCCCGCGCCGCCTCATCCAGAAACGCCCTCAACTCATGGGTGCGCGCGGTCAGGTCCTCCTCGTCGAAGACGCCTTCGGCGAGCCGCCGGAAGAACCGGGGCATCCCGTTCTCCAGCACATTCCCCCGGATGCCCAGGAGCGCCGAGCCCGGCGAGAGCCGTTCGCCGAGAGGGAGCAGATCAAGCTCATTGCCGCCGGTTCCGTGCAGCAGCGCAAGGACGGGACGGGCGGAATCGCCGCCCGGCTTGTAAATATGAATCATCTCTGTCCCGCCTCCACTTCCCGGACGACAAAAGGCTCAAGTCCGGCCTCTATCGCGGCGCGGTGCGGCTCGTACCAGGACGGCAGCATCAGCTTCTCGCCCAGCCGGTCTGCTTCCTCATCACGGGCGAAGCCCGGCGGGTCGGTCGCAATCTCGAACAGAATGCCGCCGTCTTCGCGGAAGTAGATGGCATTGAAGTACTGCCGGTCCTGAACCGGCGTCGGCTGGAAGCCCCGTTCCAGCACCCAGTCGCTCCAGGCGAGCTGCTCGGCGTCGTCCTTGGCGCGCCAGGCGATATGGTGCACAGTGCCCGAACCGCCATGGCCGAGAGGCGGCGCTGCCTGCTTGACGTCGATGACGTTCCCCAGATCGCCGCTGCCCCGGAAGCGGACATAGCCGTCTCCTTCGGCGATCCGCTCCAGTCCCAGCGTGTGCTCAAGCGCAGCGGCTGTGGCGGCCGGCGCCGCGCTGTACAGCACCGCCCCGCCGAAGCCCTTCACGGCGTGTTCCGGCGGAACGCCGCCGAACGACCAGCCGCTGGACGGGCCCTCTGCCCGTTCCACCAGTTCAATGCGCAGGCCGTCGAAGTCGGAGAAGGCCAGGTATTTTTCCCCGATCCGCTCGACATGCTCCGCCGCGATGCTGTAACCTTCCAGCCGGTTCTCCCAGAAGTCCATGGAACCCGGCGGAATCACGTAGGTCGTGATCCCGACCTGGCCGGCGCCGATCCGCCCCTTGCGCCCTTCCTTGAAAGGGAAGAACGTAATGACGGTGCCTGGCGCCCCGGATTCATTGCCGAAGTACAGGTGATACACCTCGGGGGCGTCAAAATTGATCGTCCGTTTAACCAGCCGCAGGCCGAGAATGCCGGCGTAGAAATCCACGTTGCGCTGCGCGTCTGAGACAAAAGCGGTAATATGGTGAATGCCTGCCGTGTGAAGAGTTTTCATCGTTAACACTCCTTTTAATTTAATAATCTTTACTTCAAGATATTAAGCCAAAAGGGCCTGCCCGCAGCCGCCGGGCCGCCCCAGCGACCGAGGTTTGCCCGGGTCTGCCGCTGTTCCGAAAAATCCTTTTTCCGTCCGGCTAGGACAGGGCGCCCCTGCCCAGCTTCTTCAACAGCTCCGTCGCCGTCTGTTTCTCCTCCGCCGACAGTCCTTTCATCATGCCGTGCAGCTTGGACGCATGCTTCGGGAAGATATCGTCGAACAGCTCCCGGCCCGCTCCGGTAATCTCGGCATAGGTTACCCGGCGGTCATCCGCGCTCGGAATGCGCTTCAGCAGACCGCGCTTCTCCAGCTTATCGATATTGTACGTAATACTGCCGCTTGTTATAAGCACCTTGTCGCCGATCTGCTGAAGCGGAATCCGGGTCCGGTGGTACAGCACTTCCAGTATCATGAACTCGGCGGAGGCGAGGCCGTGCCGCTTCATATCCCGGACCGCTTCGTCCATCAGCGTCCGGTAGGCCTTCGAGAGAACTACGAACAACTTGAGCGAACCCGCTTCGCTGTCTGCCGCCAGCAACCCGAGCAAGTCTGCGCCGCTTACGTCTCTGCCCGGCTCTGCGCCTCCGGCGTTCTCCTCCGATTGCCCGGACTGCCCGAGCCGCCCGCTCCGGTTCCCGCCGCCGGCGGCGCTTCCGGCTGTCCGGCCCTCATCGGGGGCCCATACCGCTCCTGCGGACCTGATCCGTCGTCTATAGCTGTTCATTTTCTCACCTCCGAATTGCTGTTTTTTAATTATCTTTAATTTAAGATAAATATATACCCGTTATGTCCGCTTGTCAACCGCTCCGGGCCGATTGTTCCCTATTCAACGGTTCCGGTTCAGCGAATCCGGTTCAGCGAATCCGGTTCAGCGAGTTCGGTTCAGCGAATCCGGTTCAGCCGATCCAGCCAATCGCCGAAGTTCCGGCTCCCCTCCGCGTCCCTCCCCGATGCGCAGAAGTCGATCCGGCCCGTTCCTTCATGCCTCCGTCCGGCGGATTCCAGAATGCGCCGCAGGTTCCGGGCCGTTCCCGGCCCGCCCGAGATCAGGGCCACGCCGGGCCCGAACCAGCGCTGCAGAACCTGCTGAAAATACGGAAAATGCGTGCATCCCAGCACCACGGTTCCGTAAGCCTCGCAGTTCACGCCTTCAAACGCTTCCCGCAGGTAGGCTGTCACCCGCTCCTCGCCGAATTCGAAATTCTCGGCCAGACGGACCAGCCCCGGAAGCGCCAGGCTGTCTACCCGCTCTCCGGGATCTACTGTCTCGACCAGCCGGTGGTACTTCTCTTCCCGCAGCGTCAGCGCCGTCGCCAGCACCAGCACCTTCCGGCGAGAGCCCTCCTCCCGGAGAACCGCCGGCTTCACGGCAGGCTCGATCCCCAGCACCGGAAAATCATACCGGCGGCGCAGCTCATCCACCGCGATGCTGGTCGCCGTATTGCAGGCCACGACCAGCGCCTTCACGCCCTGTCCGGCAATATAATCGGCGGCTTCGAGCACATAGCCCCGCACTTCTTCCTTCGTCTTCTCGCCGTAGGGGACGTGCCCCGTATCGGCGTAGAAGAGATAATCCTCGTCCGGCATCAGCTTCAGCGCTTCCTGCAGCACGGTCAGTCCGCCCACGCCCGAATCCAAGAAGCCGATCCGGGCCGGACGGCTTGCAGATTTCTTCATTGCCATCCCGCTTTCTACTTGGTGGTCGCTCCATTGTACCATCCGTCCCCCTTCAATTCCACGGCAGCACCCGGCTCCGGTCCGCCGGACCGGGCTGCCGGACCGGGCTGCCGGACCGGGCTGCCGGACCGGGCTGCCGGCGAAGCTCTTCCTTCAAATTGACCGGGTCCGGCAAAGGGCGTATTCTAGATTTTATGATGTTTATTCCCCTCTCGCCTAGGAGGCGCTGCCCTTGAACCGTACACCCTCAACCGCTCCGGCGCGCGTGCTGATCGTCACGGCCGTTCAGGCCGAGGCTGACGCGCTGCGCCGGGGGCTGACCGGCCCTTACGCCGGCCGGTACGATCTGCTGGCCGCCGGGGCCGGACCGGCGGCCGCCGCGGCGGGCACCGCCGCCCGGCTCGCAGCCGGGACCTACGGCTGCGTCGTCAGCGCCGGCATCGCGGGCGGCTTTCCCGGCCGCGCGCCGGTCGGCTCGCTGGTCGTCGCCAGCGAGCTGGTGCATGCGGACTTCGGGTCGGAGACGCCCGAAGGATTCCGCAGCGCGGCCGAGCTCGGCTACGGCCGCACGGTGTACCCGGCCGACGCGGAGCGGGCCGGGGCGCTCGCCGCCGCGCTGGCGGCGGCGGGGCTTGCCGTGAGCACAGGACCCGTGCTCACGGTGTCGACGGCGACCGGCTCCGCCGCGGCCGCCGACGCCCTGGCCGCCCGCGTGCCCGGCGCGGCGGCGGAAGCGATGGAAGGCTGCGGCGTCGCGGCCGCCGCCCTGGCCGCGGGGCTCCCGGTGCTGGAGCTCCGCGCCATCTCGAACCCGGTCGGTCCCCGCGACCGGGACGCCTGGCGGATCGGCGAGGCGCTGGACGCGCTCGCCGCCGCCGCGACTCTACTATCGGAGGTACCGCTATGAATATCGCTTATTCCCCTTGTCCCAACGACACGTTCGTCTTTCATGCCTGGGCGCACGGCCTGGTGCCGGGAGCGCCGGAGCTTCACGTAACGTATGCCGATATCGACATTACGAACGGGCTGGCCGCCGCCGGCGAAGGACCCGAGGTGCTCAAAATCTCCTACGCCGCCCTTCCCTGGGCGCTGGACCGCTACCGGCTGCTGCCCTGCGGCGGCGCGCTCGGGCGGGGCTGCGGCCCGCTGCTCCTTACGCGGGGCGGCCATCCCGCCGCGAAGCGGCCGGAGTCGCTGAGCGGCCGGACGGTCGCCGTGCCGAGCGAGCGCTCGACCGCCTATCTGCTCATGCGGCTGTGGGCGGCGCAACATGTTCCCGCAGGCGGGCTGAATATTGTGGTGCTGCCGTTCCACGAGATTATGCCTGCGGTCCGGAGCGGCAGCGTCGATGCCGGACTCGTCATCCATGAAGCGCGTTTCACCTATCCCGATTACGGGCTGGAGCTGATGACCGATCTTGGAGCCTGGTGGGAAGAAGACACCGGACTGCCGATTCCGCTGGGAGCGATTATCGCCCGGCGCGATCTGGACGCCGAAGCGCTGGCCGGCTGGGTCCGCGAGTCGCTGCGGATGGCCTGGGCCAACCCGGAGGGAACGCGCGGGTATGTGCTGGAGCATGCCCAGGAGCTGTCGCCGCAGGTCGCGAAGAGCCATATCGACCTCTATGTCAACGCGTTCACCATGAATCTCGGCGAGGACGGCTATGCCGCCGTCTCCTCACTGCTGGAACGGGCGGCCGCCGAAGGGCTGGTGCCGGCGTTCGATCCGGTGCTGCTGCGCGGGTAGGACGGCGCAGGGCCTCGCGGGCATCTGCCGGGCCTTCCGCTCCGGCAGGCGCTTCGGCGCTTACAAGCTCCCGTCTCTTTGCTTCCCCTACCGTCCAATCTGATCCTACCAAAGACCCGGCGCCTTCGAGACGCCGGGTCTTTGGTGTGAATCTCATTCCGCTTCTCTGATTCCTAGCTCCAGCGGTGTATTCTCCGTCCGGCCGCCCGCTTCGCCTAGACCGCCGCCCGGCCGAGACGTTTGCGCTGAAGCCGGATCTGTCCCCGGTGGTTGATCTCGTCCTCGAAGACATGGAACCACATGAAGTACCGGTTGGCCGGCTGTCCGTCCCAGAACGGCTCTTCCCGGAACAGCCACTCATCGTCCACCTTCCGGAACGCCTCCAGCGTCCGTTCGCGCGTCTCCTCCAGCAGCTTCAGGTAATACTCCAGCGGATGCCCCTTGATGACGGTGCGGCCCTCGTCGCCCAGATTCAGGGCGGGCTGCCAGAACGCCGTTTCTTCTTCCGTCATCTCCCGTTCCTCGAACGTCTCCACCCGGTAGATATGATCCACCGCGGCAAAATGCATCAGCAGCGCACCGATCGAGTTGCTCTTCTCGTCCAGCAGTTCGTCCAGCTCGCTCACGCTCAGTCCCTGCACCGCACTAAGCGTCGTATAACGCGCATAATTCATCATCGAGATCAGCCGTCCAACCTCCGGTGTGTAGCCGGGAAGACCGCCGATCACATAAATCGGGCTCATGCCCAGTTCCTGATTGCCCATTGGAAATTATCCCCTCCCGGTTAATCTCTTCGGGATGGGAGAGCCGCATTCCTGCATTCCAGGAAAATCCTGCGTCTGCCGCCCGGGCTACAGGCCGCAGCGGGATATACCCGGTCTTTGCCCTCCCTCCGGGTCCCCTGCCCGGGTTATTCAGGCAGAATCCAGGCCCTTCCCGGACATCAAGCCTATAGTCGCCCACTGGAACCGGCCGCCGTTAACGGATACAATACCGGTATTCGGCTATTCAAGGAGGAAGAAGCTATGGCTATGATACCGGAAGGCAACCGCTCCGCCCATATCGACCGGTTCAGCGGCTTCCAGGAGCTGTATGACCGGCACCGTCCGGAAGCTCCGCCGCTTGTGATCCGGCTCCTGACGGACTACCTGGGCCGGCGGCCCGGTCTGGTCGTGGATCTCGGCTGCGGCACCGGCCTGTCCGCCTTTCCCTGGCTGGATGCGGCGGACCGCATCCTCGGCGTGGAGCCGGGCGACGGCATGCGCCACATCGCTCTCGCCAAGCGCGCGGCGATCGGCTCGCCGGCCAATCTCGAATTTGTTCCGGGTTATTCCAACCGGCTCGGCCTGCCGGACGGATGCGCCGACATCGTGACCTGCTCGCAGTCGTTTCATTGGATGGAGCCGTCCGGCACCCTGCGGGAAGCCGCGCGGGTGCTCGCGCCCGGCGGCCTCTTCGCCGCCTATGACTGCGACTGGCCGCCGGTGCTGACACCTTCGGTCGAGACGGCATACCGGCATCTGATCGGCTCTGCGGATGCCTGGAACGCGGCGCACGCGCCCCAGGAGCAGCGGGCCGTGAAATGGAACAAGGACGGCCATCTCAGCCGCATGGAAGCAAGCGGACACTTCGCCTTCGTCCGCGAAGTCGTCTTCCATCACCTGGAGCGCTGCGACGCCGAACGCTATGTCGGCCTGACGCTCAGCCAGGGCGGTGTCCAGCAGGCGCTGAAGCTGGAAGCAAGCGGCCTGGAGGACGAAATTGCCGCTTACCGGGAACGGGTAGAGCGGCATTTTGCCGGACAGACGCTGGAGATTCTGTTCCCCTACCGCCTCCGGCTCGGAATTACACCCTCGTAAGCCCGTCCGGGGAGTTCTTCCCCCTAACCGGCAGCGCTGACTCGTCCATACGCCAACAGCCCCTGCTCGCGATCCTTCGAGGCTCGCGCGGAGGCTGTTCTGCTGATTCGGCCTATTCTCGTGGCCGTTCTATTGGGTTCTATTGGTCGTTCATTTTGAAGCGCAGGAACAGCTCGTTATAGTGTGCCAGCATCGGCTTGCCGAGATTGTTGTAGACTTCCAGCTTGTCGGTGACCTCGGCCGGCGGGTAGAACCGGGTGTCGCCCGAGATCTCCTCCGGCAGCAGCGCCAGCGCATCCTTGTTGGGCGTCGAGTAGCCGACATACTCCGCATTCTTGGCCGCGACATCGGGACGGAGCATAAAATCAATAAATTTGTAGGCCCCGTCCTTGTTCGCTGCGCTTGCCGGAATCACCAGATTGTCCGCCCAGACGTTCGAGCCTTCCTCCGGCACCACATAGTCGAGCTTGTCGTTCTCATCCAGAATCTCGGAAGCATCGCCGGACCAGACCAGTCCGACCGCCGCCTCTTCGCCGGCCATCAGCATCTTGATCTCGTCGCCGACAATCGCCTTCACGTTCGGCGAGAGCCGGTTGAGCTTGGCCAGCGCCTGCTGGAGATGCGCCTCGTTCGTATCGTTGAGCGAGTAATGAAGACTGTTCAGCGACATGCCCATGACTTCCCTCGCCCCGTCCAGCAGCAGAATGTCATCCTTCAGGCGCGGGTCCCACAGGTCGTCCCAGCTCTTGAAGTCCAGTCCGTGCGTCAGCTTCGGATTGTAGACTATGCCTACCGTTCCCCAGAAATACGGAATGGAGTACTTGTTCTCCGGATCGAAGCTGAGGTTCATGAACCGGGAGTCGATATGCGACAGATTCGGCAGCCGGGACTTGTCCAGCGGCTCCAGCAGCTTCTCTTCGCGCATTTTGGCAATGGCATAGTCGGAGGGAACCACCACATCGAAGTTCGTGCCCCCCTGCTCGATCTTGGTCAGCATCGCTTCATTGGAGTCGAACGTCTGATAGATCACCGTAATGCCCGTCTCCTTCTGGAACTGCTTCAGCAGATCGGGGTCGATATAGTCGCCCCAGTTGTAGATCGTCAGCGTGTTGCCGCCGGAGTAGCCCTCGCTCTTGTTCATCCAGGAAGCGAGATACATCAGGCCGAAGGCAACGACGAGCACAGCGATGAACGCATTCGCAAGTCTCTTCATCTTGGCACCCCCGCTTCCGCCACCGGCTCGGCAATCGCCGTTCCCGGCTTCCGGGCTCTGCGGCGGGTCAGGATGTAGTAGCCGACCACGAGCGCCAGCGTCACAAGGAAGATCAGCGTGGACAGCGCGTTGATCGACAGCGATACGCCTTGGCGGGCCCGCGAGTAGATCTCCACCGACAAGGTGGAATAGCCGTTGCCCGTTACGAAGAACGTGACCGCGAAATCATCGAGCGAATACGTCAGCGCCATGAAGAAGCCGCTAAAGATGCCGGGCCGGATAACCGGCAGAATCACCTTGGTCAGCACGTCGCGCTTCGTCGCGCCCAGGTCCCGGGCGGCGTCGGTCAGCGTCGGGCTCATATCCTCCAGATGCGGCAGAATCATCAGGACCGCAATCGGAATGCCGAAGGCGATATGCGACAGCAGCACGGAAGCGAACCCGAGCTTGACGCCGACAATGGTGAACAGGATCAGGAACGACGCCCCGATAATAACATCGGGACTGACGATCAGCACATTGTTGAGCGACAGCAGCGCATTCTTGGCCCGGCGGCTGCGGATGCGGTGAATCGCCAGCGCCCCGGCGATCGCCACAATCGTTGCGGCGACCGAAGACAGCAGCGCAATGACCAGCGTATTAATGAGGATAATCAGCAGACGTTTGTCCTCGGCCACTTCCCGGTAGTAATCGAGCGTGAAGCCCTCGAAGCGGTGCATCGTGCCTCCGCTGTTGAAGGAATAGTACATCAGGTACAGGATCGGCGCGTACAGCACGGCGAACACCAGCACCAGGTACAGATTGAAATAGCGGTTTTTATTTTCCATGCCGCACTCCTTTCCGCGCCCCGCCGGCCAATCCCATCACCAGCGCCATGACCGCGATCAGGAATACCGCCACCGTGGAGCCCATGCCCCAGTCCTGGGTGACGAGAAAATGCTGCTCGATCGCCGTGCCGAGCGTAATGACCCGGTTGCCGGCGATGAGGCGGGTAATCATGAACAGCGACAGCGCCGGAATGAATACCGCCATGCACCCCGAGCGCACACCCGCGGTGGTCAGCGGGAAGACGACCCGGCGGAAGGTGGTCCAGCCCGAGGCCCCGAGATCCCGCGAAGCCTGGAGCAGCGTCGGACTGAGGTCTTCCAGACTGCTGAAGATCGGCAGAATCATGAACGGAATGAAGATATACACCGACACGAACACGAAGCTTGAGCTCGTGAACAGCAGCTGCTTCTCTCCGATCCCGACCAGGTCGAGCAGGCTGTTGATCGGACCGTAGGTGCCGAAGATGCCGATGAAGGCATAGGTCTTCAACAGCAGATTGATCCAGGTCGGCAGAATAATGAGCAGCAGCCACAGCTGCTTGTGCTTCGTCCGGGTCAGGAGATAGGCGGCCGGGTAAGCGACCAGCAGCGAGAAGAGCGTGACCAGAAAGGCATACCAGAAGGAGCCGAGCGCCATTTTCAGATACACGGGCGTGAAGAAGCGGACATAATTGTCCAGCGTCAGCTTCCCGCTGAGGTCAAACAGCGAATAATACACAATCAGCAGCACCGGCGCGATGACGAACAGCAGAATCCAGAGATAATACGGGAACAGGTACAGGCCGCTCTTCTTAGCCTTCATGTCCGTCCCCCTCGCTGTACGCCTCCAGCCGACGGTCGAACTCTTCCTCCGTTTCGCCGAATCTCATGACATGGATCGCCTCGGGATCGAAGTAGAGGCCGATTTCGCCCCCTACCTCCGCCTTCTTCGTGGAATGGACGAGCCACTCGTGGCCCGATTCATCGTAACAGCTGATCTCATAGTGTACGCCGCGGAACAGCTGGGTATCCACCCGCACCCGCAGCTTGCCCTGGGCAACCGTCGTAATCTCCAGGTCCTCGGGCCGGATGACAATCTCCACGGCTTCATTCGGGCGCAGGCCGGCATCGACGCATTCGAACCGGCGTCCGTTGAACTCCACGAGATAATCTTCGATCATCACCGCAGGCACAATATTCGATTCTCCGATAAAATCGGCCACGAACCGGTTGATCGGTTCGTCGTAAATATCGTTGGGCGTTCCGCTCTGCTCAATGACGCCCTTGTTCATGACGAAGATCCAGTCCGACATCGCCAGGGCTTCCTCCTGGTCGTGCGTGACGAAGATGAAGGTAATGCCCAGCCGCTGCTGCATTTCCCGCAGAACATACTGCATTTCGGTGCGCAGCTTAAGGTCCAGTGCCGACAGCGGCTCGTCCAGCAGCAGCACCTGCGGCTCGTTGACAATGGCCCGGGCGATGGCGACGCGCTGGCGCTGGCCGCCCGACATTTCGGTAATGGCGCGTCCCTCGTAGCCCGACAGATTGACGAAGCGAAGCGCTTCCTGAACCTTCCGCTCGATCTCCGCCTTCTTCATCTTCTTGATCCGCAGGCCAAAGGCCACATTCTCGAAGACATTCAGATGCGGAAAAAGCGCGTAGTCCTGGAATACGGTGTTGACCTGGCGTTCGTTGGGCGGCACCTGGTTGATGACCTTGCCATCCAGTGTAATGGTTCCGCTTGTAGGCTCGGCAAACCCGGCGATCAGCCGGAGAATGGTCGTTTTGCCGCAGCCCGACGGGCCCAGCAGCGTATAGAACTTGCCCCGCTCAATCTCGAAGCTGACACTCTTGAGTACCGGCTCCTCATCATCCTCATAGCGCTTGACGACTTGATCGAACGCAATAATAGTCGAGTTCTGGGTAGTAATATCGACAACCTCCTGTCCTTTTCGACCTCAAAAACCCTCAAGGTCTATCATACCACGCTCCGAATCCGTTCGGAATGTTGTAAAAAACTCGGCGTTTGCACGGCCCCCAGCTCCGGCCATCGGTGCTATAATGAAAACAGCTGAAACAATCAGATTGTTTTCTTATTTTTCCGAAAAGAGATGAATGACGATGACTGCCGATCCGATGAGAACGCTGGAGCGTTTCGGGTTCTCCTTATATATGATCCGCGTAACGCTCGCCGCCTCCCTGTCCTGGATGACGGTGCATGCCCTGTACGGCAACGAGTTTTTATATTTTGCACCGCTGGCCGCTATACTTATTACCCAGGGAACGGTCAAGGCTTCTCTGGAAAAAGGAATCTGCCGCCTGATCGGCATTGTCCTCGGCGGCCTGGTCGGCCTGGTCGTCGGCGCCTTTCTTCCAATCGGCCCCCTGTCCATCCTGCTCATCCTCCTGATCGGACTCGGCATTGCCACCGCCTGCCGGATCAACTTTCAGGCGATTACGCAGGTGGGCGTCACCTCGGTGCTTGCCCTTACCTTCTATCAGGACCATTATGTGCTGTGGCGGGCCACCGAGACGCTGATCGGCGTTGCCATCGCCCTTCTCGTGAATATGCTGGTGGTTCCTCCGAAGAACGGCGTGCGCGCCAAGGGTCTTGCCCTGGAGGGCAGCCTGATGCTCGCCGACAGCCTCAGCGGCCTCGCCCCCGGCCGGGACGAAGCGTGCCGCGAGGAAGCCGTCAAGCGTTCCGGGAAGCTGCTGAAGGAGAGCGCCGAGAAAGAGAACGAACTGCGGTTCACCATCTTTCATTTGCAGCGCCGGACCGAGCTTGGCCGGCTGATGCCGGCAGCTTCCCATCTGCGGGTCATCCACGGCTACGTGAAGGATATTGCGTCGGAGATGCGCCTGCTTCCTCCGGCCTACGCCGGAGCCGAAGGCATGCGGGAAGTCCTGGCTGCGACCGCGGACTGCATTGCTCTTCTGGGAGCCAAGCATCTGTCGGACGCGGTCTGCGACCGCTCCATGGCCGAGACGGTACGGCTGGCACGGAGCAAGCAGCTTGAAGTCTTCGCCGGGCTTCAGGGACAATGCGAACTGACGGCCATGCGCGACCTCGGCGCGGTATTCAGCCATCTCAACCGCATTCTGGATGAGGTGGAACAGGCCGACTTCGAAGCCTGCGCCGCAGCTCCCCGTCAGGCCCGTCTGGACGCCGCCCGGGCGCTCCGGGTCGTCAAGAACGGCCTGACCAGCAAGTTCTGATCTTCCGCATGTTCATATCAGCGGCCCGCGTTGTCTACGCGGGCCGCTTTTGTTGCAAGGTTCTTGTTTCGCGAAATGCGGACTGGTGATACAATGATTGCGCAAGAGAGAATGGGACGTCAGGCAGGCAAAAAGGAGTGATCGAGAGTGAAGTTTCGGCGACTCGGAGGAAGCGGGCTGATGGTATCGCAGCTCGGGCTTGGTACCAACGCTTTTGGCAAGCGGGCCGATCAGGCTACTTCCATCTCCATTGTGCACGCTGCACTGGATCATGGTGTGAACTTTATCGATACCGCCAATATTTATGCCGGTACGGAATCGGAACGGATTATCGGCATTGCCCTGCAGGGCAGGCGGCATGAAGCCGTCCTGGCCACCAAGGCCGGACTGCCGCGGCATGACGGACCCAACGGCAGCGGGGCCTCCCGCCATCATCTGATGCGGGAGTTGGATAACAGCCTGCGGCGGCTCCGCACGTCCTATATCGATCTGTATCAGATACATACTTTTGACCCCAACACCCCTCTGGAGGAGACGCTCCGGACCCTGGATGACATGGTGTCCAGCGGCAAAGTCCGCTATATCGGCGCTTCCAATTATGCTGCCTGGGAACTGATGAAGGCGATCGGCATCAGCGAGCGCAGGGGCTATTTGAGCTACGTCTCCATTCAGAGCAGTTATTCCCTGGCCGACCGGACGCCGGAGCGGGAGATCATCCCGCTCTGTCTCGATCAGAAGGTCGGGCTGATTCCTTACTTCCCACTGGCAGGCGGCATCCTGACCGGCAAGTACAGCAGCGGCGGGGTTCCGCCCGGCTCGCGGGCCGACAGCGACCCTCCGTTCGCCCGCTTTCTGACGGGCGAACGGATTGCCCTGGCTAATGAAGTGCGCCAGCTCGCGCTGGCAGCCGGCACCACACCCGGCGCGCTGTCGCTGGCCTGGCTGATGAGCCGTCCGGCCGTCTCCACGGTCATTGCCGGGGCAACCCACCCGTCCCAGCTGGAGGACAGCCTCGGCAGCCTCTGTCTGAAGCTGGACGAGGCTATTCTAAAGCGCCTGGACGAGCTCAGCGAGCCGTTCGTACACAGCAGTCCGTTCGCCGTATACCGGCTGCCGGTCTGACGCCAGACCAACCCCAACACCTTCAAGGGAATGGAACTCTATCATAAGATAGAGACATTCTCTTGGAGGTGTTTTTGCATGGCCAACCGGAGGTGCCGTTCATACAGTTCTTTATTTTGTGACAAAAAGGTTTTTTTGTTAGTTTTATGCGCGATATGTCTGTCTGTGTTTTAGTAGGTATGGTAATTTTTAAGAAGAACATCCAAGGAGGTTAATTAATTATGGATACCGAAGAGCAAATGAATCAGAATTTAAATAATATAGCGAATCAAATTAGTAACAGTTCTTCGAACACTTCAGTGGGTATGGGGAATATCTCCGATAGTATTAACGATTTAAAATCAGGGGTTAACCTCACTAACAATCTATTGATCGTGTTGATTATAGTTTTGGCTATAAATTTTCTTGTTAATTTAAGGAATAAAAAATAAAGACATCTGTCCGAGAGTTGGAGGCAGATGTCTTCATTATTAGGCGGTTCACAGCCTTACAGGATTACGGCTCTTCCCGGGCCTCGCGGGGCTGCAGGATTCCGTCGGCGATCAGGGCTTTCTCGAACAGGTCTACCATGTGTCCGTCGTAATGAATGCCGGACAGCCGCTTCAGCTCATCCATCGCCACCTCCGGCGGCAGCCCCCGCCGATAGGGCCGGTCGGAGGTCATGGCGTCGAAGGTGTCGGCGATGCCGATGATTTTGGCCTCCAGCAGGATATCCTCTTCCTTGATGCCGTAAGGATACCCCGAGCCGTCCAGCCGTTCGTGATGCTGAAGGATAATCATACAAATGTTGTTGTAATACAGATCCTTCACCATTACATAGCCGTCATAGGAGTGGCGCTTGATGATCTCGAATTCCTCGACGGTCAGGCGCCCTTCCTTGTTGAGAATTTCGGCAGGGATATGGATTTTGCCCACATCGTGAAAGGCGGCGGCGTAGTAGAGGTCCTCCCATTGGTCTTTGGAGAGCTTGAGCATTCCGGCGATCATCAGGCTATACTTCTGGACTCTGGCACTATGTTCAAACGTGTAGTTATCTTTCTGCTGGACTTTCTTCAGCACTTCCTCCAATGTCCGGATTCGATGGCTGATAAGATGAAAGGCAGGTTTGGTCGTATACCATAATAGCTTCATATCAGTTAGGGAGTTAAAGTTCTCCACCGTATCCAGATAATGAGCGTAGAAATAATCGCCTTTCTTCAGAACAATGTTATGCTCTTCTCCGGCGTAACTGCACTCACCCTCAAGGATATAGAAGAACTCCATGGTGTTGGCTTCGTCAGCCGGGTAAACGCAGAAAATTTTGTCTTTTTTGATGGACTGCATAATAATTTCAGAGCCGTCTCCTCTTGCGAGCAGAAGGAATTCCGAAGAACTCTGGTACTCTCTAGCGATAGATTCTCCTTCTCTTCCTAAGTTCAGGCCCCTCATCTTATATGGTCAGTCCCTTCTCTTAGACGCTCACTGCAATGGGATCAATCCACACCTGACGGTCTCCGAGGGTTACCAGCTCCCAGTAGCGCTCTGCCTTTACTCCCAGACGGGCGGCTTGGGCGATTGCCCCATCGGCGATGGCCAGCGTCTCGTTGTATAAATTCCGGATCAGCTTGTCGAGATCATTGCTGTATTTCAGGGTAACGAGGGAAGCGGTTAAATCCTGGAGCGACTGGTTCTGGAACGACGCCGTCAGCTCCCGCGCATTCAGGCTCACCGTGCCCCGCTGCGCAAAAGCGGTGTCGATCAGCTCCCGGCTCTTCTGGTCAATATCGGCCAGCACCCGGTCCACCTGCGGATTATCATTGGCTGCCTGAGGCTCCAGTGCCGCCATCTCGGCGGCCATCTGCGCCTTGCGGGCAGCGCTGCCCTCGGTCAGATATTTGACCTTCAGTTCATTAAGCTTGGCCAGCGCCTGGCTCTGACGGATTGCTGTAACCGCCTTGACATAATCCTGCTGCATACGGTCCGCTTGTTCGACGGCTGCCGCGATCTTGCCTTGGATCTCCTGATTGGCTCTCTCCACAATCTTCAGCGCTTCTTCCCGGTTCTGGGCCGTCCGGTCCGTCACCGCAGGCGCTGCAAGAGCAGAGCCGCAGGTCATGATGAGCAGGAGCAGCATAAGGGAGCCGCCCGAAAACAGCTTTTTCAACATAATGGTAATTCCCTCCTGAGTATAAATTGCATAATTTCCTCCAATTATATTATCTCCGTGAACATTTTACCAGAAAGGATTCAACGCCGTAGGAAAGCGTTCCGGACGATTGCGTTCTCTGCCGTTATGCGTCGATTTTGCTGTTCTGGAAGGACTCCAGCCAGGCCTGAACCTGAGATTCCGGCAGCGGCCGGCTCAGGTAATACCCCTGGATCTTGTCGCAGCCCGTCTCTTCCAGCACACGGCGCTGCACCTCGCTCTCGACGCCTTCCGCCGTAACGCTCAGCCCCATGTCATGGCCGATGGCAATGATGGAAGAGGTCAGGGAGGCCGTCCGTTCCTCGGCCGGAATGCCGTCGATGAACGACTTGTCGATCTTCAGCGTCGTGATCGGAAGCTGCACCAGATAGCTCAGCGAGGAATAGCCCGTTCCGAAATCATCCAGGGCAATTCCGATTCCCGTCCGGCGCAGATATTCCAGCTTGCTGCGGATCAGATCGAAGGATCCCATGAAGATGGACTCCGTAATTTCCAGTTCAAGGTGGCGCGGGCTCAGCCCGCTCTGTTCAAGCGTCTGCAGAACGTTCTCCGTGAAATCCTCCTGCAGCAGCTGGCTGACCGAAAGGTTGACTGAAATCCGCCCGTCCGTGAGTCCCTTCTTGACCATGCCCGCCATGAAGTCGCACGCCCGGCGGAGCACCCACTGGCCGATCGGGATAATGAGACGGCTGTCCTCGGCAATGCGAATAAAGGTAAGCGGAGAGACGAAGCCGAGCGCCGGACTGTTCCAACGGAGCAGCGCCTCGAAGCCCCACACCTCGCCTTCTGCCCCCAGCTGCTGGATCGGCTGGTAGTGCAGGGAGAGCTCCTGGCCTTCAATCGCATTGCGCAGATGCTTCTCGATCACGACCCGCTCGTCGAATTCCCGCTGCATATCCTCTTCGTAGACGACATACTTGCCCTTGCCGGTCTCTTTGGCCCGGTACATGGCGATGTCGGCGTTCATAATCAGCGTGTCCGTCCGTTCGCCGTTGCGCGGGTACTGGGCAATTCCGATACTTACCGAGAGATGAGCGGAGCTCTCGCCAAGCCGGAACGGAGCCCGGAACGCGGCCGCCAGCTCCTGCGCATAAGCTGAAATCTCTTCCAGATTGCCGACCCTCTCCTGCACGACTACGAATTCGTCTCCGCTCAGACGGTAGTTGCGGCATCCGGTCCAGCCCAGGCCCTCCAGCCGTTCGCCCACCCCGTGCAGCAGTTCGTCGCCGAAGGAGTGGCCCATGGAATCGTTGATATATTTGAAGTTGTCGATATCCATAAAATACAGCGTGAACGGCTGCCCCGGCGCCTTCTCGATCATCCCGGCCAGCTCTTCATAGAGCGAGAGCCGGTTGGGGAGACCGCTGAGCGCGTCGCGGTAGGCCAGTTCGCGGTACTGCTCTTCGCTGGCCTGAAGCAGGGTCTGATTCTCCACGACCTTGTTGTACTGCTCCAGCAGCTCGTCCTGCAGTGCCGCCAGCTCTTCGTAAGTGGACTCCAGCTCCTGATAGCTCATCTGGAGCTCGCTCTCCATCCCTTTGCGGTCGGTGATATCGACCATCGAGCCGGCGAAGCGGACGAAGCCGCCCCGGTCGTCCCTCAGCAGCTTGCCTCGGGCCTGGAACCACTTGTATTCTCCGGATTTGGCCCGCATCCGGTACTCGCTGTAATAATAAGCCGTTCTGCCGGAGAGATGCTCGCGCCGCTGCTTGTCCTCCTGCTCGGCGTCTTCGGGATGCACAATGGAGCGCCAGCCGCCGCGGCCTTCATCCAGTTCGCCCTTCGAATAGCCGAGCAGTTCGTACCAGCGGTCGGAGAAGTAATAATTCATGGCCGACATATCCAGCTCCCAGATCACGGCGTCGGCGCCATATGTAGCCAGGCTGAATCGTTCATTGCTCTTCTCCAGCTTGCGCCGCATGGCCCGGATGGAGCGAACGTAGACCAGCAGAAGAACGATCAGAGCCAGCAGAAGCGTAAATATGGCCAGCAGGCTAATTACCAGCGCCTGGTATTCTTCATAGAAAGAGAAGGGTTTGTTGATGATTTCGCTGCCTTTGGGCAGATCGGAGGCGGAAATGTGAAAACGTTCCATCTGCTTGTAGTCGAACACCCGGCGGGCGGTGCTGCCTTTATACACCGGAATGGAATCGGGATCTTCCCCCTGAATCACGCGCAGCGCAATTTCCGCCGCCTTCTGGCCCTGCATCCGTCCGCTCAGCAGACTTCCGCCGAAGGCCCCGTGCCCGAGCCCGAAATCGTATAAATGATAGACGGGGACCGAGCTGGCCGCCGCCAATTCAGCAGAGAAGCGCCCGAACTCCAGGATGCGGCCGGTGCTGTCGCTGTAATACGTGGTCATCAGGACGATGCTGTCTTCGCCCAGACCGGCGACAGTCCGTCTGATCTCTTCGGCGCTCAGTTGGTTCATGGCGTGTATGTTCAGATGTGCAGGAAGCTGTTCCAGCCGCTGCCGGGCAAGGGCGCCCGTGGACTGTCCGCTCTCCGAGTTGTCGAACAGCAGGTAGACATTCTTGAGGTTGGGGTTGATCTTCAGCGCCAGTTCAACGGTCTCGGCCGGTTCAATCTCTTCCTGAACGCCGGTAATGCGTTCCTGGCCCTGCTTGATCTGGTCGGCCCGGATTTCATTGATGCCGCTGAAGATAATCGGAGCGTCCTGAAACAGCTCCGTGCGGTATTGGATGGCAAAGTCCAGGGCTTTGTCATCGGTTGTAATGACGGCCGACAAGGGGACTTTGGCGTATTTTTGCAGAATGGTCTGGCGGAACCGGTCCAGCGTATCCTGGCTGGGGTATCTCTTCCAGTCCATGTATTCTTCATATAAGGCGGGCGGCTGCGCTGCGGCCTTCAACCGCTCTTCAATCCCCTGCGACTGCTCGTCGGTCCATTCAAAACCTTTGTGGTAGGAATGGAGAATCAGTACGTTCCGCTCCCTGGAGGGTGCGGGTGCTTCAGCGCCGACGGCGGGTACAATTCCCGCTCCCAGTACTATTAGCAGGAGGAAAAGGCATATCCCTGACTTGGCGAACCGGGTGACTTTCAAAACCGATCAATCCTCCTGTTTTCGCTCCTTCTTTTTTATGTCGGCAAATGCTTATCTTTTAGTAACGTTTTCTTCGACAAAAAATGAGCATCCCCTTCTTCCCGGCCCGGTTCTGCCCAAAGAATGGGACCTTGCGCCGGGACATCGGCCTGTGGTTCGTGCTACAATCGGTACTGAAAAGGAGATGACCGTATTGAAACAGGAGCTTATCGAACGTCTGGTCAGATATGCCCAAGTCGATACCCAATCCAGCGAGGACAGTTCCTCCTGCCCGACCACACCGGGACAACTGGAGCTGGGAAGATTGCTGGCGGGGGAGCTGCAGGAAATCGGACTCGAGGACATCGCCATTGATGAAGGCGGCTATGTCATGGCTACGCTGCCGGCCAACACGGACAAGGAGGTGCCTGTTATCGGGTTCCTGGCGCACCTGGATACCTCGCCCGATTTCAGCGGACGGAATGTCTCTCCGCAGGTGGTCGAGAACTACGACGGAGGCGATCTGCCCCTCGGCAATTCCGGCATCGTCATGACCACGGACAGCTTCCCGGAGCTTGCGGGGTATAAGGGGCATACCCTCATCACGACAGACGGCACCACGCTGCTTGGAGCCGACAACAAGGCCGGAATCGCCGAGATTATGACGGCTATGCACCATTTGAAGGCGCATCCCGAAATTCCGCACGGCACGATCCGCGTCGCCTTCACGCCGGACGAGGAGATCGGCCGGGGACCGCACCGGTTCAACGTTCCTGCCTTCGGCGCGGCCTACGCCTATACGGTGGACGGGGGACCGCTCGGCGAGCTGGAGTACGAGAGCTTCAACGCTGCCGTCGCCAGGATTACGGTGCGCGGCGTGATTGTTCATCCCGGAACGGCCAAGGGCAAGATGATCCATGCCGCCAAGATTGCGATGGCGTTCCACCAGCGGATACCGGCGGGGGAAGCGCCCGAGTTCACCGAGGGCTATGAGGGCTTTTACCACCTGAACTCCATGGAGGGCGGGGCTGATGTGTGCACGCTGAAATATTACATTCGCGACTTCGATCGGCAGCGCTTCGAGGAGCGCAAGGCGTTTCTTGCCGAGCTTGCCGATGAATTCCGGTCCACTTACGGAGCGGAGCGTATCGAGCTGGAGATGAGGGATCAGTATTACAACATGCGCGAGAAAATCGAGCCTGTCCGCTTCATCGTGGATACGGCCGAGGAAGCTATGCGGGGACTTGGCATCGTCCCGGTCATCAAGCCGATCCGGGGCGGCACCGACGGCTCCCAGCTGTCTTACATGGGGCTGCCGACGCCAAATCTCTTCACGGGCGGGGAGAACTTCCACGGGAAGTTCGAGTACGCCTCCGTCAATGTGATGGAAGCGGCAGCCCGCGTCATTGTGGAGATTGCGCGGCTGTTCGAGGCCAAAGCCTGATCAAGCAAAGCGGGCTTCATGGCCCCTTCAAGTTCTTCGCACAATAAAGAAGCAGGCCCCCAGAGGGACCTGCTTCTTCTGTTCAACCGGCCTTGTACACTCCGCGGTACGTTCCGCCTACCTCTTAGGCCCGGCCCCGCATCGGCAGCCAGCCCGGCGTATTCACCAGCATATTCCAGAGGGGCTGGGGAATAACCAGCCGCTGCTGGCCATCCGGATCAAGCTCGGTCTCGATATCGGCGGCGCGGCCTTCTTCGACCTTCTGCACCCAGTCGGGGTCGATCAGCAGCGGACGGCCCAGAGCGACCAGATCGGCTCCCGTCTCTTCCAGCGCCTGAAGCGCCGCTTCGGCCGTATAGAGGGACCCGACGCCGATCACCGGCGCGCGTCCGGCCACGCGGTCGACGATCTGGCGGAGCGCCGGACGCGAGTCTTCCGTTCCGCGGTGCGGCAGGGAGTCGAACTTCCGCAGAGACACGTGCAGGTAGTCCACGCCTTCCTCCGCCAGCGCATCCAGCAGCGCGAACGTATCGCTCATCGTAAGGCCGGGCGTCTCCGCTTCTTCCGGAGAGAACCGGTAGCCGACGATGAACGGCATGGCCGCATGCTTCGCCACCACGGCCTTCACTTCGCGGAGAACGGCCAGCGGGAAGGCCAGCCGGTTCTCCAGGCTGCCGCCCCAGCGGTCTTCGCGGAGGTTGGAATGCGGGGAGAAGAACTGCTGGATCAGGTAGCCGTTCGCACCGTGGATCTCCACGCCGTTGAACCCGGCCTCAATCGCCCGGCGCGTCGCTTCGCCGAAGTCGGCAATGATGCCGGTAATTTCCTCTTCCGTCAGCGGACGCGGCGCGGGGCCTGTCTGTCCGCCCGGACGTACCGGCGCGACATCGCTTGCGCTGACCGGCTGGCCGTCAGGCAGCAGCTCCGGCGGGCACTCCCGTCCGCCGTGGAAGATCTGCAGAATAGCCTTGGCTCCGGCGGCCTGAATAGTCTCCGCCAGCTTCCGCAGTCCCGGCACGAGATCGTCGCGGTCTGCGCCGAACTCGTCGTAGAAGCCTTTGCCTCCCTTATTGACATACGCGCACGCCGTAATCACGGCGCCTACGCCCATGGACCGCCGGGCATAATAAGCCAGCTCTTGCTCCGAGACCGTACCGTCCGGATTCGAGGAAGAATGCGTCATCGGCGCCATGACCACCCGGTTGTTCAGGACGATCCCGCCCGCCAGCATGCAGGGTGACAGCAATGCGTCAAACTCAGCTTTAGACATTAATTTGGTTCCCTCCTATTTTCTGTTTTCGTCTGCTCTTTTTTATTGTACTATACAAAGGTTAGCGTCTGCATCTTTGCCTTAGACCCGTTCCAAGAAAGAAGGAATTCCGTTGACCAACCCCGCCCAGCCGCTCAGCCTGGTCCGCCTGACCTGGCCGATCTTCCTTGAATTGTTTCTCTTCATGCTCATGGGCAGTGTCGACACGTTCATGATCAGCTCCGTCTCCGACAATGCCGTATCCGGCGTCGGGGCGGCGAACCAGATTGTCGGCATCGCTATTCTCGTCCTGAGCGTCATCGGCAACGGCGCTGCCATTGTCGTCTCCCAATATATCGGCTCCCGCAGACTCCGGGAAGCCGCCCAGGTCACGGGAACCGCCGTGTCCCTGAATCTGATGGTCGGCCTGGCGCTCAGCGTGATGCTGCTGTTCCTGGGCGAATCCCTGCTCGCCGCCCTGCATGTCACCGGGCAGATCCGGGAATACGGCGCGACCTATTTGCAGATCGTCGGCAGCTTTATTTTTCTGCAGGCGCTGATCAACGCTCTGGCCGCCTCCATCCGCACACACGGCTTCACGAAGCAGACCATGCTGGTTTCCCTGCTGATGAATCTGCTGCATGTTGCAGGCAACTATACCCTGATCTACGGCCACTTCGGAATGCCTGCGCTCGGCGTCCGCGGCGCCGCCATTTCGACCGTCCTCAGCCGGCTGATCTGCCTGTTCCTGTTCTTCCTGCTGCTGTACCGGGTGACGGAAGTCCGGGTCAAGCTCTCTTATTACCTGAAGCTGAGCTGGAATTACGTGAAGCAGATTCTCCGGATCGGCATTCCGTCGGCCTTTGAGTCGATCATCTACCAGGCGTGTCAGCTGACCTTCACGCTGTATATCACCTACTTGGGCGCCGAAGCGATGGCCACCCGTCAGTATGCTCTGAATATCTCCAATTACATCTACCTGTTCAGCATGGCGGTCGCCATGGGAACCTCCATTATCGTCGGCCGCCTCGTCGGAGCCCGGCGGCCGGAGGAAGCTTACCGGCGGGTCTTCCAGAGCGTCAAATGGGCGCTGCTGGTTACGGTGGTCATCGACGCCATTGTCATCGTCTTTCGCATTCCGCTGCTGGGGCTCTTCACGGACAATTCGGAGATCATCGCCCTCGGTGCTCAAGTCCTGCTGCTCAGCATCTTCCTGGAGACCGGCCGGACCACGAACCTGGTCATTATCAATTCGCTCCGGGCCTCAGGCGACGCCCGTTTCCCGGTGTATATGGGCCTTCTGTCGATGGTCGGCATGAGCCTTCCGCTCGGCTACCTGCTGGCGTTCAAGCTCGGCCTGGGACTGGCGGGCATCTGGCTCGCCACCGCGGCCGACGAGTGGACGCGGGCGGTCATTATGTACTTCCGCTGGCGCAGCCGGGCCTGGGAGCGGCACGCCTTGATCGGCCCGGGCGACGAGGCCGCTCCCGCCGCAGCCGCAAGCGGCGGCTGACCGCTGCCCTGCCGGCCTTGCGTGACAGCTGCCGCCCTTAAGGCGCACGCCGCCCGGCCCCGGCAGGAGCCCAAGACGGTCAACAGGCCCCATCCTCTCTCGCCGGGCGGCGAGAGAGGATGGGGCCTGTGTGCGTTCCCGGGCGCTGCCGCCAGCGGCGGCAGACGAAGGCGGCCGGCTAATCCAGATAGCCGGCGAGGCCCTTGTCCATCAAGTAATCCATTTCCCGCTCCAGAATATCCTCGACTGCCGGTTCGGTCAGGGTCACATCCCGGCGGCTCAGCACATAATCGACCAAGTCGTCCAGATCAATGTCCACTTCGCCCTTCCGGCCGGGCTTGGCCTCCTCCAGAAAGCGCTGTTCATGCTTCAGCACCAAGGCAATCTGCTTCGGGTCGGCCTTGGTCTTGCCGGCGATATAGCGGATCAGCTCGGCTTCGTTGATTCGGTCGTTCATTCGTTCGTTCACTCGTGTCTCTTCCTTCCGCGCAGCTCGTTCTGTCCCTGCCTGCAAGGACGTATGCTACTGAATATACCGGGTCCGGGTCCGGTTCGTCAAACCAGGCTGCCGGGAAAGCCAAAGACCCCTTCCCGGCAAGACCGGCTGCTGCCGCCCTTGTCCAAGTGAGGGGTCTTTCGGCGATATGACGCGGAGACTACTGCTGCTTCCGGTTAAGCCGCTGATTAAACCGGTCCACCCGGCCGCCGGCTTCCGTATTCTTCTGCCGTCCCGTATAGAACGGATGCGAGGCCGAACTGGAATCGACCCGGATGACCGGGTACGTATTGCCGTCTTCCCATTCCATGGTCTCATTCGAGCTGCGCGTGGAAGCGCTCAGGAATTTGTAGTCGACGCTGGCATCCAGGAATATCACCGGACGATAGTTGGGGTGAATGCCTTCCTTCATCGGATAATCCTCCTTCCGAAGACGCGCTTCGCGTCTTCTTCCCTATTATTACCCGATTGCCGGCTCCTTCTACCTGCTCTCCTTCCCGGGGCGGCCTCCTTCTATCCGGTTCTCCGGTCAGAGCCTGCGGCCGGAAATCCGGCAGTAGGTCTCCTTGTCCGACACTGCGTAGAGCCGGGCTTCCTTCGGAATCGGCTCGTCCAGACGCCGGTTGATGCCAAGATCGCCGCGGTCCGACAGCAGCGTCGCTCCCTGGCGCAGCAAGGCCTGGAAAGCGTCGCCGTAGGTCGCCCAGGAGCGGTCCACCGGCACCTCATAAATGTCGTCGCCGTGCGAACGGCTGATCAGCTGCGCGATGACTTCGGAGTTGCCTTCCTGAAGCGCTGCCCGAACGGCCAGCCGGGAGATGGCGTCATGCGACAGGACGAATTCGTTGACCTGAACATGCCGGAAATTCTTCACGTTCTTCTCCTGCATAACCTCAACTGTGGTATGCACGTGCGGAGCGACCCGCTCAATGCTTGAGGCAATGAGCAGGGACTTGCCGTCCACAAGCGGCGTCTCGTCAATGCGCGCATCTCCGAAGATGATCGCCGCCCGCGCACCGGAGATTCCGGCCTTCGTCAGCACCTCGTCGGAAGACGGATCGCCGCTTACAAAGTGGACCTGGCGCAGCGCCTCCATCGGATGGCGCTCGGATTCATCAATGATGACAATGTGACCGTCCGGAGCGTAGCTCAGAATTTCCTCGACGGCGGCCTCCGCCTTTTTGTTCCAGTTAATCAGAATAACATGGCCCTTTCCGACGAACGACAACTTGCCCGCCCTCCTCTGTCTGCCGATTTCAGCGATCGTGTCGATCACCTTGCCGATGACCAGACTGAGCAGCCCGATGCCGAATATGTACAGAAATATGGTGAATATTTTGCCGAGCACCGTCTTGGCGAAGAAATCGCCGTAGCCAACCGTGGCCATCGTTGTCAGCACCCAGTAGAACGAATTGAACCAATTCCCGAACGT
Organism: Paenibacillus spiritus; assembly: GCF_008710135.1. Lineage (GTDB taxonomy): Bacteria > Bacillota > Bacilli > Paenibacillales > Paenibacillaceae > Paenibacillus_AQ > Paenibacillus_AQ glufosinatiresistens. The sequence goes on from NZ_VYKK01000007.1 coordinate 49,822, forward strand.
GCCGGGTTCAAGCAGAAAAGCGACGGTGGCGCTGGCTCCGACGAAGATCAGGGTTATCAGCGCAACCGTTCTTTTGCGGATGCGGACCATAAGCGTTGACAGCCGGAGCAGAAAATGAATGACGTCCACCGCCCAGTTGTAAGAGTAGAGTAAGGGATTAAATAATCAGACTGCTGATGGCAAACGCGGTTCCGATATAGACCAGACACAGCATGGCGCCAACGGCTACGTTGCCCTGCTTGAGATGGTCGGAGACCTTGAACCCGACGGTCACCAGCTCAAAGATCCAGTACGCCAGCACGAGACACACATAACCGACGGCGAACCAGAGCGCCATATGCCAGATCGTGCTGTTCGTATAAGCGGCAATGCCCAGCACAATAGCCGTCGCCAGGAACTTGCCCCCCATCGCCAGACCGACGGCGAGATTCCCTCGCTTGAGTTCTTCCATATCCTTGAACGGCGTCATCCAGCTGAAGACCAGCATGCCGACAAGCTGCAGCACAATCATGGCGAAGATGCTGATGACAATGTTCGCTACCGTAATCAATCCGCCCACCCCCTGAATTTAGCATACGCCGTATCGTAATCGGCAAAATCATGGACTTCCTCCAGCACGACCGAGATCCGCTTCTTCTTCTCCATCGCCTTGTACCGCTCATCGTCAATCGGCTGCTTGATCCGGTTGCCCGAAGGCAGCTCCAGCACGGCAAAATTGCGGGTCTTCCCTTGGTATTCCGTCTTATAGACGCCCACCAGATCGACTTCGGTGGTGACGGACAGCTTCAGATTCTGCATGTCCTCGGTCGCCGACTTCAGATCGCCATAGGACTTGATCGGCGTCCAGGCCGACAGCTTGACCGTATTGCGGTTGTCAGCGTCGGTCGTCAGTTCGGCGTCCATGTACTGGAGCGTCCAGACCGGGTCGCCGGTCGCATAGTTGTTGTCATTGGGCAGCAGCGTGTTGTCCGGCAGAACCGTCATGTCGCTTCCGACCAGATCGCCCACGGTGCCTTCCACTACTTTGTAATCCCACGGCACCGTTGCCACAGCGGAAGACGTATCCGTTCCTTGGTCGGTGGACAGCACGCTGTCCGGGTTGCCGCAGGCGGCAAGCGCCAGCGCATTCGCAAGCGCCAGGGCCAGCAGCCCCAGACGCAGACGGCGACGGGCCGAACGGCCTCCGTATAAGCTTGATTTCCGCAAATCAGTTCACTCCCAACGCTATAAAATGACTCGTGTTGCCCGTAATCAATCCGCCAGCGCGTCCCAACAGCCCGCACGGCTCGCCGTTCAGCATGAACAGCCCGGTAAGAAGGCGCAGCTCGCCGTAGCTCGTCTGAAGCTCGGCCAGCTCGGTCCGCTTCTGATAGACGACCGGGAACAGTTCGCTGCTGTCGTAGCCGTCCTCATCGGCCGTCTCCAGTCCTCCTGCGGCATCGTAGAGCCGCACCGAGCCGCCCTCCCGCCCGAACATCGACTTGGAGACAAAGCTGCCGGAGAAGACCGGCTTGTTGTAGGTCGGCAGCATGTAAGCAGCGATGGCTTCCCGCTCCTCTTCGCTGAAAAGAATGCCCAGTTCATACAGGCCCCACACGGCGGCCAGCAGACCCTTGGATTGCAGCAAAATGCTGTGCGGCGGGTTAAAGAGCGCCAGATTGCCGGTCTCCACCGCGTAAGCCAGCGCGTCGCCGCCTTCGTCGACGGCCATCCATTCCTTCGGGTAGAGGGCGAACATCCGCCGGATGACCCGTCCTTCCCCGTCCATCACGACGCCGTCGTCGATGCTAAGATCGAGGCAGTCGACGCAGCGGACGTCCAGGCCGCTGTGCCGGGCAAGCGTCTCGATGGTACCCGAATCTTCCTGGTGGGTGCCATAGGCGACGCAGGCAACCGTATCCGGACGTTCTTCTCCCCAGGCAGCGGCCAGCAGTTCCGGCATCCGCCCGTTGACGGTGTCGACCCCCGCCTCCCGGCAAATCCAGGGCGTCGCAACGGAAGCCTCCACATAGCCGGTCGGCGTATCCGCATTCAGCTCCAGCAGCTTGATGCGGCCCGAGCCGTCCACCGCAAAATCAAACCGGGCGTAGCGGCTGATCGGCCCCTCCGGGATCGGCACCTGATCCAGCATATCCCACAGCACCTCGGGAATGCCGGTCAGCTCATACAGATCGCGCCGCCGGTGAATATAACGGGCCGTCTTGTCCAGAACGGCCCAGAGCTTGCCGGCGGCGGCCTCCAGCTCGCGGTAGACCGCTCCGTCCATCACTACGACACCGTCCAGCCAGTATTCCTCGTCCTCCAGATCCGCCCAAGGGAAGCCAAGTTCCGCCAGCTGCCGAACCCGGTCCGCGCGCTGCTCCCGGGGAAACTCGCGCAGTTCAAACACGGATCCGCTCATCCGCCGAACAGTCCGCCGCCGCTCTTCGAGCCGGAGCTGACCGAGGATCTGGAGCCGGAGCTCGATTTCGAACCGGATTTGCTGGAGCCCAGTCCGCTTGAAGTGCCTCCAACCGAGCCTTTGCCCGCCGAGGTGCCCCGTCTGGTGATGGAACCGGTCGTCGAGGTCGAGGTCTTGGGCTTCACCACCGAACCGGCAACCGGCTTGTTCTGAAATTTGGTGCTGTCGTACGACTTCGGTTTATAGGCCGTTCGTGTGCCTCCGTAATACGTCGGGCGGTCACCGTAATAGCGGGCCGGGGAGTAGCCGCCGCCGCTGTTGAACAAGAAATGATAGAGCAGCAGATCGTCCCAGCCGAAGCCGGAATTATAGCCGCCGTAATTGTTGATGACCGTCGTTCCGCCCGAAGATGTTACCCCCGGCGAAGCGGTCGGCTCCGCCGTCTCGGATGCGCGATCTTCCGGATACGGAATCGCCCAGTCGGCGTTCGGGTCATAGTACTGCTTGACTTCGTCCGTTGAATAAGAGACCAGCTTCGGCTCCCCGGCGGCGGAAGAAGCGCCCGCTTCCGGTGCGCCGGCCGCCATCAGCGCGTTGGCCAGCAGTGCGATTCCGAGCGAAGTCGTGAGAACGCGCGCCGGCGGCCCGCCCGGAGTCATCCACCGGTCGGCGGGAGCGGCTTGCTCCGGCAGCTTGTCTGCGGCAGCCGAAGCTCCCCGGCCGGCGGCACGCCCGTCCGCTCCGGCCGCTTCCCCGGGCGGCTGCATGCTCCCGGACGCTTCATTGCTTCTGCTGTGTGTCTCCTTGATACTCTGTCTATCCCGCTTCTCTTGCTCTCTGTCCAAGCCAGTTACCCTCCTTCTTCTTCGAAGCCTTCTTGCTCAATCGTTCCGCAGCGGAACGAGCAGAAGCTCCAGCTTGCTGTCGTCCAGATTAAGCCGGCCCTCTACCGTCTCATATTCCTGGCCCTGTACGACCAAATAATTGACATGCTCCAGCGCGGCGATCATATTCGCGTTCCAGACGCGCTCTTCAATTACCCGAAGCTCGCCGTCCGACCGTTTCTCGTACAATACCACATTCATTCCACTGTCCAACTGCTCTTCATCCTTTCTTCTGAAAGCGTTTGTTATGTCTCTGATACGAGGCAGGAGAATGAATGTTTCAATTCCGCAGGCCTCGGCCTTCATCGTAAACGTATCTTTTACCAGAATACGGGTTAAGCGGGATGAAGGCAATGATTTACACCGAAGTCTTCTGGCAATGGCCCTATGGGTATGATAAGCTTGGGTCTCATGTATTTTTATTCCATAAAATAGGAGGAATCTGCATGAATACGCCAATCCGGTTCATCGGAACCTGGACTTTGGGGCTGGTCCTTCTTCTGGCCGCGGGCTGCCGGTCTTCTTCCGAAGCCGATTCGGCCGCCACCGCTTCCCCTTCTGGAAGGCCTACCCTCGCCTGGACGGAGGCTGCACTGCCTTCCTCTCTTGCCGAAGAGAAATGGAATCCGGAGACCCGGGCAGCCGCCAAGGCGGCCGAAAGCTACAAACAAGCCGAATATACCATTCGGCATTCCGATAATTTGCTGTCCGAAGCCTCCATCCGGCAGCGTAACGACGAGATGAGGGCGCATCTGACGAGCGACTTCTGGACCCGGGCGGTCAATCGGCGTTATACGCTGCTGCCGCTTGAAATTTCGGTCCGGCAGAAGGTTTCCCTCCGCCCGGAGAACCTCCGGTTTCAGGTGTGCGATCAGACCGAGAACGCCGTCCTGCTGGATTATTCCGCCGATCTGGTTCTTCTGGACGGCAGCGGGCAGGAGACACGACGGGTTCCGGTGGAAGGCAGGCTTACCCTGACCTCGGCCGAGGGGGACTGGCGGGTGCAGGGCGATGCCTGGGACGACGCCGCTCTCCGGGACTTGATCGTCCCGTAGACCAATTACTCCTTCCCCGCGGTCAGCGTGTAGGTTCGGGTCTTCGGCTTCCCGCCGCCAAGCGGCGAATAGACAAACGTCAGCTTGCTGCCTTCGCGCTTCGTAAGCGTAAGCATCCGCTCCAGCACATAGGGATCATTGCCGTCGGCCTGCTTCCAGTCGGCCCGGTCCGGGCTGTCTATGAGCCGTTCGCCCAGATTTATAACCGCTCCGGTATCGGGGTGAACCGCATACAGCTGCGCCGACGGCAGCGCCCGGACCAGCAGCACATCGGAAGCGGCATACTCGACCCGCAACTTCCCCTCGTCCTGCGTGATCGCCTTCAGATCAAGCTCGGGCCCCAGACTGCCGCCGGAGAGAATATAGCGGACCCGGGTTCCATCGAATAAATACTGCCGGGTGCTCGCCGGGACAGCCGGACGGTTATAGGCCGGCATCCCCAAATGATAGTCGGCCTGGGCGACGACCGCATTGCCGCGCAGCAGCACCTGATAGACGTTCTCAAATTCATTGAACATGGCGTAATGCCGGTCTGCCAGCTCCAGCAGGACCGCGCCGCTTCCGGCGCTGGTCAGCGTCAGGCCGTGGTTGTAAGGGGAATCCTTCAGCGGAAGACGGCCGATCCGCCCGGGCTCGGCCTGACCGGCCAGCCGCGCGTACAGCGTGCCGTCGGCCTGCGAGACCCAGTACGTCCCGCCGTCGATGGACGCGGACACCAGTCTCTCCTTATCGGCAATATACAGTTCGCCGCCGTAGACGCGGACCGTTCCGCCAAGCGCCCGCGCGGCCGAAGCAAGCGGCACATACAGCGTACCGCCGATGGTTCGGGCCGGCAGCGCCAGCTTCACGGCCGTGCCGTTCACCGCCGCCGACGAAGATCCTGCGGCGACGAGCACCCGCCGCGACGGCCGGAGCAGCGTTGCCTGCCGCTTGCCGGCGTCCCACGCGAGCGTATAGCCCATCGCCGCCGCAAGCGGCTTGAGCGGAACGAAGGCCGTGCCGCCCAGGCTGCGGAGCCGGCCGGTCTCGATGTGCTTGTCATTCAGGAGCACGCCCGAGACGGAAGGGGCCGCAAGCACCCGGACGGCGGCAGTCCCCTTCTCTCCGGCAGGCGATACTGCCGCCCGTGTGAAGGCCGAGGCGTTCGGCCGAGTAACTGCATGGCCATTCTCCGGGCTTGCCGCTGCGGTACCCGCTCCTGCGAGCGCTGCGCAGAGGAGAACTGCGATGGATTTCTTCATTTATTTTGCCTCCGTTTCCTGTATCCGAATTTTGGAGTTCGCTTCACTATATATCTATGTGTACTCCATAATATGGATGGAGTTGCGATGGGCGGAGCTGCGGCGGCCGGAAGAACGCAAAGGCCGCGCCTCCCTAGAAGGAAGCGCGGCCTTGGATGATTTGCTGCGAATGCGGACCGCTCTAAGCGCCGCGGGCTTGCAGATCCGGGGCGGAAGCAGGCAGCTCCGACGCGGCCGGAGCTTCGCTGCGCGAGAACAGCAGATTCAGCACGATGGCCGTCAGCGAGCCGGAGACGATGCCGCTCTGCAGCAGCATCCGGGCGAACTCCGGCAGCTGGTCGAACATGGACGGCAGCGTCGCCGAGCCCAGCCCCACCGCAATGCTGCAGGCGGCAATCAGCAGATTGCGCTCTTTCCGCAGATCGACGGCGGACAGAATCGAGATGCCGGACGCGGCCACGGAGCCGAACATGACAATCATCGCTCCGCCCAGCACGGCGTTCGGAATGACGGTGGTCAGCGCCGCCAGCTTCGGCAGCATGCCGAGCACGACCATAATGCCGCCTGCGGCAAAGATGACGTTCCGCGTCTTGACGCGGGTCAGCGCGATCAGGCCGACATTCTGCGAGAAGGCCGTGTACGGGAAGGCGTTGAATACTCCGCCGAGCATGATGGCCAGACCTTCGGAACGCAGGCCGTTCACGATCCGCTTGGGAGGAACGTCTTGATCGGTTGCTTTGCCGACTGCGAAGTACACGCCGGTCGATTCTACCATGCTGACGAGGTTAACGATAATCATCGTTACAACGGCCGTCAGGCTGAATTCCGGTCGGCCGAAGTAGAACGGCTGGGCCATGCTCACCCAGGAAGCGCCGCCGACCGGCGCGAAGCTGACCACGCCCATCAGATAGGCAGCGAACGTGCCGGCGGCCAGGCCGACCAGAACGGAGACGGAGCGCAGGAACCCGGTGGTCAGGCGGTTCACCAGCAGAATGACCGCCAGGGTGATAAGCGCCAGCAGCAGATTGCGGGGCTGGCCGAAGTCGGCGCTGCCCTGCCCGCCCGCGGCGTTGTTCATCGCGACCGGAATCAGCGACAGGCCGATGATCGTCACGACCGATCCGGTGACGACAGTCGGGAAGAAGCGCAGCAGCTTCCCGTATAGAGGGGCGGCAAGAACGACGAAGAGGCCGGACAGAATGATGGCGCCGTAGGCGGTTCCGAGGCCTGAAGACGAGGCGATGGCAATGATCGGGCTGACGGCCGTAAAAGTGCAGCCGAGCACGACAGGCAGGCCGCTGCCGAAGAAGCGGGAGCCGAGACATTGCAGCAGAGTGGCGAGTCCGCAGGTGAACATATCAGCCGCGATGAGATAGGCCATCTGCTCTCCGGTAAGATGCAGCGCCCCGCCGACAATGATCGGAACCGCGATGGCGCCTGCGTACATGGCCAGCACATGCTGGAGGCCAAGGGTAAATACTTTGCGTCTGCTTAACATGTTATCCGCTCCTTCTGATTGCATTCCTCGCCTGCAAACTGCACTTCTCCCGGCTTCATCGAGACAATCCGCGCCAGCGAGCAGACCTCGATGCCCCGCTCTTCCAGCAAGAAGCGACCTTCCTGGAAGCTCTTCTCGATCACGCAGCCGACGCCGACCAGAACGGCGCCCGACCGTTCCACGATGTCGGCCAGGCCGACCAGCGCAGCGCCCGTCGCCAGAAAATCATCCACGATCAGGACCCGGTCGCTGGGTCCGAGGTATTTTTCAGCGATGCTGATCTGGTAGGCTTCCCGGCGTGTGAAGGAGTAGACCGGCGCTGCGTATACCGCCTCGCCCTGCGTGATCGCCTTCTTCTTCTTCGCGTACACGAACGGGACGCGGAGCGCGATGCCCGCCGCCATGGCGAACTGGATTCCGCTTGCCTCCACCGTCAGCACCTTGGTCACGCCGCGGCCGCCGAACCGCTGTCCGAATTCCCTGCCGATCCGCAGCGCCAGCTCTGTATCCACCTGATGATTCAGAAAGGAATCCACCTTCAGCACCGTCTCCGACAGAATCTGGCCCTCCCGTCTGATCCGTTCCTTCAACTCTTGCATGTTCCTGCCGCCCTTTCTTATCTGATCCAACCAAAAAAAGGACAGGTTCACCTGAGCGTTTCTCTCAAGTGAACCTGTCCGGACGCGGGGCATCCCGCGCGGATACACATCTCTGTGTACACGCCCCGGGAAGGCCGCCGTTCTCCGAGACCCGCCGGAACGGATACGGAATACAGCGGCCCGCGCGGGACGCTCGCTTCACTCATAGTCGGACGATTGCAGTGGTCATCCGGTAGAAACTTATGGGCCATATTCCCATTATTATATGAGTCTTTGGTAGGCAGTCCGGGTTCTCCCCGAACAAATATGGTGTTTATATTACACGCCTTGTGTCGGAGTTGACAAGGAGTTTTTTGGGGATGCCAAGCAATGGAAAAAGCTGCGGGCTTATGGGCCAACAACTGCGGCAAGTTGTAGGCGGCTGGGACGTCTGCCCGCCGTTCGTCCGGCGCCTGCCAGGGATCTCAAGCCGCAGGCGCGGGAGAACGGGACAGTCGCGGCGGCGGCTACGGCTGCGACTGCGGCAACGGCGGCGGCACCGGCACCGATAGCGGCTGCGACTGCGGCTGCGGCTACGACTGCGGCTACGACTGCGGCTGCGACTGCGGCTACGGCGGCGGCTCCGGCTCCGGCGGCTCCGGCAGCGACTGCGGCTACGGCACCGGTAGCGGCTACGGCGGCGGCTGCGACTGCGGCTACGGCACCGACTGCGGCTACGGTAGCGGCTGCGGCTACGGCGGCGGCGGCGGCTGCGACTGCGGCTACGGCAACGACTGCGGCTACGGCGGCGGCTGCGACTGCGGCTACGGCTGCGACTGCGGCTACGGCGGCGGAGCGGCAATGGCAGATGGCAGCGACTGCGGCTACGGCACCGACTGCGGCTACGGTAGCGGCTGCGACTGCGGCGGCGGCACCGGGTAGCGGCACCAACTACGGCACCGTGTCGCCAAGCGGACTCCAGAGCCGCTATTTCGGCGATTAATGCCTCTGCGGTGCCAGTAGCGGACACCAGCGACCTTATTTAATGGTGGAAGCGCATACATGAGCTGGATATGCCAAAATAAGGGCGCTCCGGTCCGATAACCCGGACGATTGGGGGATATGGACCGGAATAAGGGCTGTCCGGTCCGGACGTGCCCCGCACTTGCAGGCGGTGCTGCCTCTGCGCCAAGGACCGCCTGCGGACAGCAGGCACAAGACCGGCCGGGTAAATAGCCGCCCGGCCGCTGTCCGGCGGGGAATGCGGGCGGCAGAAGCACCTGAGCAGCAAGGCCGGACTGCGCCAAAAACCGGCGGGAGAGGCCCATGCCGGCTTGAAGGGACTGACGGTTATTGGGGGTTCTTGAGGTCCTCCGATTCAACCAGCGCTTTGAGCATCGACAGCTTGTTGGTCCAGAATACTTCGTAGTAGGCGAGCCAATCCTTCAGCTCGGCCAACGGCTCCGGCTGGAGCCGGTACAGCTTCTCGCGGCCGGCCCGGCGGCCGCTGACCAGCTCCGCCTCCTCCAGCACGGCGAGATGCTTGACGATCGCGGTACGGCTTACCGGGAACCGGGAAGCGAGGTCCGCGATTCGCAGCTCCCGGGCGGCAAGCAGCCGCAGCATCTCCCGGCGCGTCGGATCGGCGATGGCCTGGAAGACGTCGGCCTTGGCCGCGCGGCCATCCATTTTAGGCCTCCGCAGCCTTCTTGAACCGTTCGCCTACGATGGCGACCCAGCCCTGGCCCATCCGTTCGCGGACAACGGAAGCCTGCTCGTTCGCCTTCGGCAGCACATCGTCCGGGTATCCCCACCCGCCGTGGGTCAGCGTAAATTCCGTCCGGCCTTCGCCGAGATCGGACAGCTCGAAGGTGATAATCCAGCCGTCCGTATCCCAGGAGAACTTGAGCCGGGTCGGAGGCTCGACGGCCAGCACCTTGCAGGGCGACGGGCCGAACGGCGAGCGCAGATGAAACTCATGCCCTTCTTCCGGGACAAAATCGTTGGGCATAAACCATTCGGCGATGCCCTCCGCCGTAGCGACTTTGGCCCATACCTTCTCTATCGGTGCTTCGACTACTACCGTCTGCTTCACATCTTCCAGCTTGTTCCGTTCTGTCTGATCCATGTCTGCTGTCGCTCCTTCACGGGTGTGAGACTGCTCCTGTCCGGCTGCCGGCACATCGCCTGCCCGGACCAAGGAAGTCTGCTATACTTTGACACCCCGGGGTTGTATTTATGTGTCCCATTATATATAACCCAAAGGTGTCATGTCTACGGCGGCGCACAGTGGAACGTCCAGCCGCAGCCGGCCGGCTGTTGCGAGCAGGCCGGATTCAGCGAACGCTCCGCCCAGCGGACCCCGGCGTCAGCGAACGCTCCGCCCCAGCGGACCCCGGCGTTAGCGAACGCTCCGCCCCAGCAGACCCCGGCGTCAGCGAACGCTCCGCCCCGGCGTCAGCTGCTGCAGGCGGCGATCAGCAGCGGCAGCCACAGGAACGACAGGAGCGTGCTCCACAGAATGCAGCGCGATACATAGGCCGGGGAGGCGTCGAACCGCTCTGCCAGCACCACCGCATTGACGGCGACCGGCATGGAAGCCAGGATGAACAGCACCTTCAGCAGCAGATGGTCGGCCGGCAGCAGAAACAGCAGTCCCGCCGCCAGCAGCGGGGCCGCCAGCATTCTTACGCCCATGCCCGTATAGAAGGCCGGCCGGGCGGCCGGGACCGGAGGCGTCATGGCCACCTTCATCATCTGCGCGCCCAGCACGCAGAGCACAACCGGCGAGTAGGCGCCGGCGGCCAGCGATACGCCCTTGGCGAGATCGGCCGGCAGATGCAGGCCGGTCAGGCGCAGCAGCAGCGCAAGCGCTGCGGCATAGATCGCCGGCAGGGAGAAGACCGAGCGGACCGCGCCCCGGGCCGAGAAATTTGAGCGCGCGGCGAAGTAGACGCCCACGGTGTTCGCCAGAATCATCTGGCCGACCACATAGACGGAAGCCTTATCCATTCCCGCCTGGCCGAAGGCCAGCAGCACGACGGGCAGGCCGTAATTGACACTGTTCGTCAGCGTCGAGATCAGGGTCAGACCGGCCGTATCGGCGGGTCCAAGCCGCAGCGCCCGCGACAGTCCCAGCGCAAGCAGGCGCATCAGCACCAGGTTGAGCAGCGTAAAGGCAACCGTTACATAAATATCTCCCGGCTTGATCGAGGCCCGGGTCAGCGTATCCAGCAGCATCGCCGGGCTGAGAAAATACAGATACAGCGTCAGCAGCGGCTTCGTATCGAGCCGCTGATAGCGTCCGAGGAGCGCCCCGGCGGTCACCGGAACCGCCAGCGGCACCATGACGCCCAGCATGGTGGACAGCAGAGAGGAGAACAACGGGCAGGACCTCCGTTTCGGTTGCAAAAGTGTCCCTTAATGATAGACCCGGTTCCTCCTCCCGGTCCAAGACCTGCAATGAATAAAGGCGATAGGGAGCGCCTATCGCCTCTCCTATCGCCTGTCTGCCTTGCCTATGAACCGCTTCAGCTTCAGAGCGCTGCCGGTCATTCCGCCTCCAGCAGCCGCTCCACAGCGGAGGACCGGGACTGGGAGCGCGTTCCGGTCCAGGTTACCGCCCAACTGACCAGTGCGAACAGCGCAACGCCGGCCGCCAGCGGCCACAGAATCGGACGGTAGAACATAAAGGCCATCTGTCCGGCAATGCCGCTTGCGGTCAGGATCACTACAGGCACGCCGATCAGCCCGGCCAGCAGCGCGATCAGTAGGGTGGTGAACAACCCCTCATAGATCAGCAGCCGGCGCAGTTGGGCGTTCGTCATGCCGATGCTCTCCAGTACGGCGAATTCCTTCCGCCGGGAATGCATCCCGGCAAGCGCCGTGGTGATGTAGTTAAGGAGGCCGACCAGCGCCACGACTCCGCCAAGACTGTAGCCGAGCACGCGTAAGAGGTTGATGTACCCCTGCATTTCGGCCCGGTAATCCGCCCGCGTCTTGAACTCGGTGCCCGGCAGCGAGCCGGCGATGGCCGACATGGAGCGGACGGCCTCCGCGATCTCGCCGGGGTTCGCCTGCACCGTCGCCGACAGGATGGAGCGGTCCGGAAAGTGCGCTGCCATCGTCTCCGCCGGCAGGTACACGCTGAACCCGGCTAAGGTGAAGAAACGGGTGCCCGCCGCATACAGCGCATCCGTATTGAGCACCGCCATCACCTCGTAGCTGCCCTGCTTATCCCCAAGGCTCAGCGTATCGCCGGGATGAAGATAGCTTCCCTCCGTATCACCCAGCAGAGACTGCGAAATGAGCGCATACCGGCCGGTCGCGAATCGCTTCGCGTCAAAGGCGCCTTCCACAATGTCGTTCCTGCGCAGCACATCGTACCAGCCCGGGTCGAGTCCGTAGATTTGCAGCGGGAGAAAGCCGTGCTTCAACGTCTGAGTCAGCGCAGGGCGTGCCGGGTCTTCGGCGGCGGCCAGCGGCTCCAGGAAGCGCCGCGCGCGCTCTCCGATCTTCAGATTCATCTCCCGGAAGAGCACCCGGTCCACCCGCGCTACGCCGGGAGCAGCTGCGAGCTCTGCGACCACCCCGTCGGTAATTGTGCCGGAGCGCTCCTGCACCGCCATCCCTCCGGCCAGCGTCTGCTCCTTGACCTGGGCGTCGCCGGTGATAAAAGCATTCAAATATTGATTAACGTCCAGCGAGCCGATGACGCTGACCAGCGTGCCGAAGAGAATCAGCGCAAGCGTCAGCGACGCGGCCATCATGGCGAGCCGCCTGCGGCTGCGCAGCAGGCCGCGCAGCGCCATCTGCGGAAGCCGGCCCCCCCGCTGCGAGGCCCGGGTCCGTCCGGGCTTCCCGCGCTTGCCCTGTCCGGCTCCGCCGCTGACGCCGGCGTATTTGACCGCCTCCACCGGAGCAATCGCCGCCGCAATCCGTCCCGGACGCCCGGCGGCGATCCGGACCGTCACGTAGGCGAACAGCGCCGCGCCGGCAAAGATAGCCGGACTGGCCGAGCGGACCGTCCCGCCCGGCATATCCGTGTACGAGCCGAGCATCGGCAGCAGCAGCACGCCGGCCCCGTAGCCGAGGACAAGGCCGGCCGGAAGCCCGGCGGCGAACAGCAAATGCGCCTGGGCGGAGATGATCCGCCGAAGCTGGCGGGGCGTCGTCCCGATGGTCTTAAGCAATCCGTAGAACCGGATGTCCCGGGACACGGTCATGTAGAAGATATTGGCAATCAGCAAATAACCGCTGAGCATAATAATCAGGAACAGAACGGCATACGGCAGCCAATCATTCCGGTTATCGCCGAGGCTGACCGACGTGTACGCCCAGTTGACGCCGTATTCAGCCTGGATCCCCGTATCTGCCATCACCCGCTTCAGCTTGCTCTCGATCCGCAGCGAATTGTTGAACATGACATCGAGCCGGGTCGTGTTCGTGTAGGTGCCGTTCAGCCGCGTACGGGCGGGATCGAAATCCTTTAACTCGCGGTCTACAAAAGCCTTGGACACATAAGCGATGCCCGACATGCCCAGATTGGGATTGCCTTCAAAATATCCGCTCAGCCGGAAGGTGCGCGTCAGCGTCCGGCTGTCCGCGACGCCGATATAAAGCTTCACCTCCGCGCCAAGCCGATGCGGCACGCCCAGAAGGTCGAGCGACCAGGACGGCATCGCGATGCCGTCCTCCGCCTTCGGCAGTCCGCCTTCCAGGAAATCGACGAAGCTGTGCTTCGGCGCTTTGCCGTCGGCCCAATCCACCTCCAGCGAGCTTGTCCCAAGCGCCGGATTCGATGCCGACCCGACAGCAATAGCCTTGCTGAATTCGATGATGGAGGGATGGCGGCTCAGCCGGTCCGCCTCGTCCGGCGTAAGGTATTTGAAGCTCCCGTGAAAATCGCTCCCCGCCGTCATCATGCTTGTCCGCTCCATCGTCTTGTTGAGGCTGATCGCAAGCGTGAGCACAGCGGTCAGCAGCAGCGCCGTCAGCGCAATCGCCGCTGCCACGAATCCGCTCTGCATTCTCCCGGTCTTCAGGCTGCGGAAGGCAACCCGGTACAGCGTTCTTCTCTGTCCGTTCTTCATCCCGCTCACCGTCCTCCCGCAGCCGTCCGGACGGCAATCCTCCCGTCCTCGATCCGGATCATCCGGTCGGCGGTCTGGGCAATCTCCTCGTTGTGCGTAATCATGATCGTCGTCTGGCGGTACCGTTCCGCCAGCCGCTTCATCAGGATCAGCACCTCCTGGCTCGTCCGGCTGTCGAGGTTGCCCGTCGGCTCGTCGGCCAGCACAATCGCCGGCTTCGCCGCCAGCGCCCGGGCAATGGCGACCCGCTGCTGCTGGCCGCCGGAGAGCTGTCCCGGCAGGCTGTGGGCTTTGCTCTCCAGTCCGAGCGCGTGGAGCAGCTCGCCCACATGCCGCTCATCGGGCGCGGAGCCGTCGAGCTCGACGGGCAGCGTAATATTTTCGCGGACGTTCAGGATCGGAATCAGGTTGTAGTTCTGAAAGACGAATCCGACCGACCGCCGCCGGAAGATCGCCAGCTTCTCGTCCGTCAGAGCGGACAGGTCCTGCCCGGACACGACAATTCTGCCCTCCGTCGGCCGGTCCAGGCCGCCCAGCATGTGCAGCAGCGTCGATTTGCCGCTCCCGCTCGTTCCGACAATTGCAACGAATTCGCCGGCCTCTACAGTCAGATCAACGCCCCGAAGCGCCTCCACGGCGTTCTCCCCCCGGCCGTAGATCTTGGCCAGCCTCTCTGTTACCACCATCGCCATCGCGTCTGCTTCCCCCTTCTCTGCCGCGCCGCTGCCGCGGACGCGCTCTGTCTCCCATTGTACCGGAGGCATCTGTCGGGGCCGTGACCGGGTTCTTACAGAATGGTCACTTTTGCGGACGAGGCTCGGGCCGGGGAAGAAAGAGAGAGAATACCGCTCCCTCTCCGGGAACCGAAGACGCTTTTACATAGCCCCCCTGGGCATTGGCGATACTGCGGGCCACATACAGTCCGAGTCCCACGCCTTCCGTCTCTTCCGATCCCGCCCCCCGGTAAAAACGCCCGAATACGCGCGCAAGCTCGCTCTCTTCAATGCCGGGTCCGTTGTCCGCGACATCGACGCGCACGAACAGCTCGTACGCCTCGGCCCGCACCCGGACCTCGCCTCCCCGCGGGCTGTATTTGACCGCATTGTCGAGCAGATTGAACAGCGCCTCCGCCGTCCATCGGCGGTCGTACAGCGCCTCCAGCCCTTCCGCCCCCTCGACCGTCAGCCGGGTATTCCGGCGCTCGGCCTTGGGGTATACCTGGGATACCGCTTCCGCGATCCCGTCCAGCAGCGGACGGATCTCCGGCTTCATCTGGAGCGTGCCGGTCTCCAGGCGGGACAACCGGGTCAGCGACGTAATCAGCCAGTCCAGCCTCTCCGCCTGCTTCATCAGCTCAGCGATAAGCCGGCGGATCTCATCGCCGCTTCCGTCCTCGCCTTCGGCATCGCTTTTGGATTCGCTTCCGGTCCCGCGGCCTTCCGCTTCCCGGCCGGACGCCTCTGCAAGCAGGCCCCCGTAGAGCAGAATATTCGCGAGCGGCGTCCGGGTCTGATGCGAAATGTCGGACAGCAGCGCCTGAAGCCGGGCGCGCTCCTCGGTTGCCCGCCGCTCGCCCTCCGCCGCGATCTCCACGACGCGGCTCAGCTTGCCGCGCAGCGACGACAGGGGCGATTCCTCGCAGTCGCCGGGCTGCGGCTCGCCGCGCAGCGCGCGCTCCAGCATCTCCCCGGCCTCCGCCAGCGTTCCCGCCGAAGCGGTCCGCTCGGCCCAGGCCCATCCGGCGAAGAGCAGCAGGACAACCAGCGCAAAGACCGCCGTCAGGGATATCGCGCTCCTCCCGGGATCGGCCAGCGCCGTCATCCCGGCGGCGTAGCCCGCCAGACTCAGGAGGAAGAGGCCGCCACAGAGCAGGGCGCTCGGCCGCCTGCGTCCCGGAAGAGGCCGGTCCGGGCTTCGGCGGTCCGCTCCCGTCCTCATCGCACCTCCTCCGTCCAGACGTAGCCGACGCCGTAGACGGTCCGAATCCACCGGGGCGAAGCCGGGTCATCCCCGAGCTTCGCCCTGAGCCGCTTGACCGTCACACTCAGCGCGTTCTCGTCCACGTACTCCGTCTCGCCGCTCCATACGCTCTCCATCAGGGCCGCGCGCGTCAGCACCCGGCCTCTGGAGCGAAGCAGCGTCTTCAGCAGTCGCTGTTCCGTTCGGCTCAGCGGAATCCGTCCGCCGTCCCGCTCGATCTCCATCCGTCCGAAATCGAAGACCATATCGCCGAACCGGGCCCGTTCCTCCGGGACTGCCGTCCGGCGCAGAACGGCGCGCACCCGGGCGCGCAGCACCATCAGGCTGAAGGGCTTGGTGATATAATCGTCCCCGCCCAGCTCCAGCCCGGCCACAATATCGCCTTCCCAGTCATTCGCCGTCAGAAAAATCACCGGCACCCCGGACCCCTCCCGAAGCTGCCGGCAGAACTCCAGTCCGCTGCCGTCCGGCAATTGAATGTCCAGCAGCACGAGGTCGGCTCCCTGCTCCCGCCACAGCTTCTCCGCTTCGCCCAAGGTATACGCCTGCCGGATCTCCAGCCCTTCGCCGCCCAGACTGAGGGCGATTCCCCGGTTCAGGCTGACATCGTCTTCCACAATCAGAATAGCGGGCATGTCTGCACGCTCCCTTCGTATGCTCGCTTCGCTTGCTTCTCTCCACCTGTATGACTCCAGTGTATGACTATACGCCGCGGACGCCGGTCCGACTAAGACATTGGGCACATGGAGCCAGCTGCCCTGCTCCGCCGGATTCCCGCCCGTCATAAGGCGCGGCAAAAAAGGCCAGCCGCCCGGCTGGCCCTCTCCTCTGTAACCTGCTCCGCAGCCGGCTCTCCCCGGAACGGACTGCCGTTCTCTCCGACACGGTCCTGGCCTGCTGGTCCGCCGGCCCTCTGGCCCGCCGGTCCCTCGGCCTTAACGGATTACGCCTCTTCTCCGATCTTCTCCCGGCAAAAAGCCGCAAGCTCCGCCTCTTCTTCCTCTTCCAGCTCGAAATCCAGCAGAGTCTGCGTGGTGGTCTCCATCAGATCATAGGTCACAAGCGACACCTCGCCGTCCAGCTCCTTCATGACCACGCGGGCGGTAACGCCGCTCTCGGAATACAGCTCGTCCTCTTCCGGGATGTCCAGTTCCACCATCAATTCGTAGCGCTTGCCGGGTATAATCCCGAACGGATCGCGGATTTCTTCCACACTGTAGCTTGCAATGGGCAGCATTGTTGTTCTTCTCCTTCTTGGCTCAAGTCATTGCCTTCATCATATCACACGCGCGGGGGCTTTGCCTCCGCAGGACCGGTGCCCGGCCCCGGTTCGGCAGCGGCCCCGAATGTTCATCCTTGCGGCCGCATGCTATAATAGGCCCCGTCGAATACGGACGGAAACCGCGAAAGCCGCTATTTCATTTCCGACAGAAAGCGAGGGGAAGCTTCTTGGGATTATCCGCCTTTGACCGGCGGCCTGCACAGGGAATCCGCCATGCCGGCGGGTTCCGCTCGCTGCATCCGGCCGTCTGCCTTCTTTATTACGCGGGCGCCGCGGGACTTGCCATGATTATGCTCCACCCCGTCTTTCTTCTGGCGGGGGCCCTGATTGCGGCGCTGGCCGCCGGGCTGCTCGGCGACGGTCCGCGGCTGCGCCGGGCGCTGCCCTGGTACCTTCTGATGTCCGGCGCGGTAGCTGTCATCAACCCGCTGTTCTCGCACAGGGGCCGCGTCATTCTGTTCTATTTTCGGGACCAGCCCATTACGCTGGAAGCGATTCTCTACGGGGTCACGGCCATGCTGTCGCTGCTCTGCCTGCTGCTGGCCTTTCTGACGTTCCAGTCGGTCATTACCGCCGACAAATTCATGTATCTCTTCGGGTCGGCGCTGCCCCGGACCGCCCTGCTGGCCCTCATGACCATCCGGTTCGTTCCGATGCTGACCCGGCGGCTGCGGCAGATCACCCGCGTCCAGCGGCTGAAAGGCATCGATATGGCGCAGGGAAGCTGGCTGAAGCGCGCCCGCGACGGAATGACGCTGCTTCAGGTGCTGCTGAACGCCTCGCTGGAGGAGGCGATGGGAACGGCCGACTCCATGAAGGCGCGCGGCTACGGTACGGTGCGGCGGCGCAGCTCCTATGTGCTCTACCGGATGGACGGGCGCGACCGCCGCGCGCTGGCGGTCTTGTCGCTGCTGCTGCTCTTCTGTCTCGGCGGAAGGGCCGCCGGACTGGGCGTACTGCCGCTCTACCCGGTGCTGGCAGAGAAGGTATGGCGCCTGGGGGACCTGCCCCTTTTTGCCGGATTCAGCCTGTTCTGGCTGGCTCCGGTCTACTACGAACTGCGGGAGCGATTGGCGTGGACTTCATCGAAATCAAGAACTTAACCTTCCGTTACGCCGGCTGCAACCGGAAGGCTCTGGACGGCGTCTCGCTGACCATCGCCGAAGGCGGGTTCACGCTGCTCTGCGGTCCTTCGGGGGGCGGCAAGACGACGCTGCTTCATCATCTCAAAAGCGGGCTTCAGCCCGTCGGCCTTCGCGAAGGCGGCATTCTCTACCGGGGCCGGCCGCTGGACGAAGTAACCCCCGCCGAGGCGGCGGCCGACTTCGGGCTGGTCTTCCAGCACCCCGAGAGCCAGGTCGTCATGGATACGGTCTGGCACGAAATGGCCTTCTCCATGGAGAACCTGGGCCTTCCGCTCTCCGTCATGCACAAGCGCCTGGCCGAGCTCGCTCATTTCTTCGGCCTGGAGCCGCTGCTGCACCGCTCGGTCCATGAGCTGTCCGGCGGCCAGCTTCAGCTCGTGAACCTCGCTTCGGTGCTGCTGCTTCAGCCGAAGGTGCTGCTGCTCGATGAGCCGACCTCGCAGCTGGACCCCGTCTCGGCGCGCGAATTCCTCTTCATGCTCCAGCGGCTGAACCGGGAGCTGGGCCTCACGGTTATCATGAGCGAGCATCGGCTCGAGGATGCGCTGCCGCTGGCCGACGCCGTCTTCCTGCTGGACGGCGGACGTCTGGCGGCGGGCGGAGCGCCGCACGCCTTTGCCCGGCAGGCAGCCGCGGCGGGCCGTGCGCTCTACCTGCCGGCCGCGGCCCGGCTCTCGCTCTCGGCCGGAGCGCCCGGACAGCCGGGACGCGGCACGGGCCCGGCGGCGGTGCCGGACCCGGCTGCCGGCCGGGGCCCAGCGCAGGCAGCGACGGAGCCGGTGGGGGCAGAGGAGGCGGCGGAGCCGGTGAAGGCGCCGGACCCCGCGGCGGACCTGCCGCCGCTGACCGTCCGCGAAGGCCGCCGCTGGCTGGAGCAGGCGGGCGAGCGGCTGCTAATCCGCCGCTCGGACCGCCTCCGGCCGGAGCTGCCGCCGTCCCAGGACGACCCGCTGCTGTCCTGCCGGGAGATCAGCTTCCGGTACGGCAAGGACGATCCCGCTGTGCTGAACCGGCTGTCCCTGAACATCCGGGAGCGGGAGTTCCTGACCGTGCTCGGCGGCAACGGCGCAGGCAAGTCCACTCTGCTTCAAGTGCTCGCCGGCCTGCTTGTCCCGAAGCGGGGCAAGGTCTCCCCCGCCCGGGGCGTCAGGATCGGCTACCTGGCCCAGAATCCCCTGCTCTATTTCAGTTACGACACGCTCGGCGAAGAATTCGAGCAGGCCGTCCGGCGCAGCGGGGCCGGGGACGCCCGGGAGACCCGGTCCGAGCTGGTTGCCCTGCTAGGGCTTGAAGAACTGCTGGACCGCCATCCCCATGACCTCAGCGGCGGCGAACGGCAGAAGGCGGCGCTCGGGCTTGTCCTCATGGCGCGCCCGGATCTCCTCTGCATCGACGAGCCGACCAAGGGACTGGACCCCGAGGCGAAGCGGCGCGTCGGACTGCTGCTTCAGGACCTCCGAAGCAGGGGCCTTACCCTCATCATGGTCACCCATGACGTCGAGTTCGCCGCCGAATACGCCAGCCGCTGCGCGCTGCTGTTCGACGGGACCATTGCGGCGGAGGACGCGCCCGCCGCTTTCTTTGCCAGCAATTACTTCTACACCACTGCGCTGAACCGGCTCCTGCGGGACCGGCTGCCGGAGGCGCTGACCGATGAGGATGTGATCTGCGAATGGGCCGTTCCCGAATCGCCTTCCTCCTCGTAATCCTGCTGTTCGGAGCCGGCCTGGCCCTGACTTCGCTTGTCCTGCAGATGTACTATCTCCCGGCCAGCCTTGTGCTGCTGGCCGCCGCCATGGCCCCGTTCTTCGCCCGCTTCGAGCTGCGCCGGGTCGAAGCGCGGGAGATTGTCCTGCTCGCCGTTCTGGCCGCGATGGCCGCGATGGGCCGGGTGGCGTTCGCGCCGCTGCCGAGCGTGCAGCCGACCTCTTTTGTCATCATCGTCACTGCGCTCGTATTCGGCGGAGAGTCCGGGTTCCTCGTCGGCGCGGTCGCCGCGCTCGTCTCGAATCTCTTTCTCGGCCAAGGGCCCTGGACGCCCTGGCAGATGTTCGCCTGGGGATTGATGGGCGCCAGCGCAGGCTGGCTGCGGCATCCGTTGCTTCTGCTGCGCAGCCGTATCCTGCTCTGCCTGTTCGGTGCTGTCTGGGGCTTTCTCTTCGGCTGGATCATGAATATCTGGACCTTGCTGACGATTCCCGATGCGCTGAACTGGGCGACGGTCTTGCTGAAGTATTCCGCCAGCGTTCCGTTCGATCTTGCCCATGCAGCCGCCAATACGGTGCTGCTTGCCTTATTCGCACGGCCCTGGGTCCGTACACTGACCCGGTTCAAGGTCAAGTACGGCCTGCTGGATGGCGGCCGGGACTGACCGAAGGCCCGGTACAGGTCACGCTGCCGGGAGAAACGCCGGATTCCTGCCGAAAGGCGGGGGTCCGGCGTTTTATTTTTCAACTTGTCACGATCTACTTCGACCAGAGACAACATAGTAGTTCCGTATAGAACTAATATTAATGGCGATATATGACGAAGCTTGTAGAGAATGGCGGTATCAGGTTCTTGGCTTGAGGCCGATCCGTCCAGACCGGTGCGACCGGTTCTTGGCGGCTCGGGTGGGCCGCTTCCCATCTGCCGATTGGGCGCGGAAGGTTAAGGCCTGCCCGATCGCAACGACGGATTCCAAGTTTTGCGGCTTTCTGCCAGAAACGGTCCGTAATCGGCAGATGTTGCGGAAATCCGCTTCTTTTCGCATCTTATACGAGAAGAAGTGACGCATATTCGTGTTTTTTGGCTCCAAAAAAAGAGGGAGCCTCTCCCTCTCCGGGAAGCTCCCTCCTCCATTCGGGGCCTTGAACGGCTCATTTGCCTCCGCCGGCGAGTTGCAGCGGCGCTCCGTTCTCCTTCAGCCGTGCCAGAATACGGCGCTTGCGGTACAGGACGGCGGCGGCTTCGCCGACGCTCTTCAGCGTCTCCCGGTTGTTGTAGGCGCCTAGGACGACGCCGACGACCGGAACGGCCTGCATCACTTTCTTCGTGGCGAAGCTGTCCCGGTAGGCGGCGATTACTTCCCGCCAGCCCTGGATATCGGAGACCGAGCTGCGGCTTGCTGCCCCGAGCCACTCGCCGCCCGGCCCGGTCTCCCGGGCCAGCACGTCCAGCACCGCCTTCTTGCCGACGACATCGGCGAACGCAAATTGCAGCACCCGGACGGTAAAGACCCGCTCCGCCTCCTCGGTCGGATCGTAGCCGTAGCAAAGGCCGATCTCCTGGATCGCCTTCAGAGACAGTCCAAGCACGGCCGGAATATCCGCCGCCAAGGTGAACAGTCCGCCAAAGCCCGTTGTCGCTCCTTGTACCGTCGCCGTATTGCTTCCGCTGCGGCCGATCCGCTCCGCCGCCTCGTCCATGACGCGGAGCGGATAAGGGCCGGTTCCGCTGCCGCCCCGCTCGCGGGACAGCTTCTCCATCAGTGCGCCGACCTTGCGTCCGGCCACCAGATAATTGCCGCCGTACTGAATATAGCGGCCCAGCTCGTCCAGCACCCGGCCGGTCTTGTCGCGGATGACTTCCGGCGTAATTTTGTCGAGCAGCTTGAACGGAAGCCTGGTGATCCGGTCCCGAAGCTTCACGCGCTTCTGTTCCTTCTCCCACCGGCGCACCTCTCCAAGCGCCTCTATCAATTCTACCCGCGTCTCCAGCCGGTAATCCTGTATTGCCATTATAAGGATCGCCCCTCATGGCGGCTCTGCCGCCGAGTCTAAACGCCCATGCGTTCAGAACGTTATTACCCCGTCGGCCCCGGTCCGCCTCTCCCTATTCCAGTCCGTTCCAAGTCCGTTCCTCAGTCCGTTCCGTGCATCTGCCGCAGCCGGGCGAGCCGCTCCTTCTCATCCTGGAGCATATCCTCGGCCAGATCGACGCCCTGTCCGCCAATGGAGCCTTCAGGCGCATGCCGGACCGCTTCCTCGGCATGCTCGAGACTGTTCTCGGCCTGCCGGAGCATCGCTTCCGTCGGGTGGCTCATGGCTTGGGTGACGGCATTGTGCAGCCGGGTTACCGAATCCTCCGCCTGATCGACCGTACTGTTGGTGCGCTGGCTTGATTCATAATGTCGGGTCATGAATGCGGCACTTCCTTTCTCTTCTGTCTTCGGAACAGGCTTAGGATGTATGGAAGAAGCATTTTTAATACATTTCATCCTGCTATGTAAACTGGCAGTCCCCAATCAAAATTCATCCTAATTAAACTTTTGCAATATGGAGGCAACGATGATTATTCTAATTTTATTGTCGGTTATGCATGTCAATTGCACCCAATGATTTAATATGAGTATGACAGATACTCAAAGAAAAGAAAGGAGCGTAATCCGTAATGCCCAAACTGCTGAACATGACGCTTACTGCACTTAAACAGAGGATTGAGAAAAACCCAGTTTACAGCATACAAAGAAGCTATGGGTTCGGTATGGAATGTACGTTCACATGGTCTAAACCTGCAAGCATACAAGCAATCAACCAGTTTGAAGAAGCGTATGGGTTTGTTTTGCCGGAGGACTACAAAGCCTTCTTGACGCTGCATAATGGCGCGGAGCTTTTTCAAGATATAGGCTCTGATTCGCCCCATTGGCATATTTTTGGGCTTGATGAGATTGAGGATGCGCTAGAACGCTATCCAACTCCAGCTCATGTGTATATCATCGCAAAGTATGATCAAACATTAATAGGTGTCGATAACACCCGGGTAAAAATGGGGGCTAAAAGTTATCTGCTGGATCAATCCACCTATACCTCTGCAAGGGATGATCCCGAGCCTATGTCTTTAAACTTCGAGCTTTGGCTGGACCGATTAATTGCTGCTCAAGGGGACCATTACTGGTTTTGGAATCACATTGATCCTAACAATATGTTTGACGGCTTCCCCGAATAAAATATCGGAAGCATCGGCCTTTGTCCTGAATTTCTGGATAGAGGCTTTTTCGTTTGATTTCTATTATGCTTACTTCCAGTAGCCGAAGGGTAGTATACAGATGAACTATTAATAAAGGTTCTTAAGGAGGAACTTATAATGACGGATTATGTACCGCGCAGCCGCAGCGGCGAACCGCTGCACACTGCGCTTGCCGGACAGGCCGTAGACGCCATCGAAGGGCTGTCCGGCAGACACCCCGGCTTCCGCCGCGCCCATGCCAAGGGCATCTGCTGCGCCGGCGTCTTCAAGGCGAGCGGCGAGGCGGGGCATCTGACGACGGCAGCCCATCTGCAGGCCGGCGAATATCCGGTGACGGCCCGCTTCTCGGGCAGCTCCACCGATCCGGCGTTAGCCGACCTGCTGTCGCCGGCCAAAGGGCTGGCGGTCCGGTTCGAGCTTCCGGAAGGGGAGGTCGCCAATCTGGTGGCGACGACGGTTCCGGTCTTTTTTGCCCGGACGCCGGAATCCTTCGTGGAGATCGTCAAGGCGGCTCATCACGCCCGGGAGAAGCTGACCGGCAAGCTGGAGCTGCTGAAAGAATTGGCGGTCCATTTCACCGAAGCCAAAGAAAGCGCGCTGGCGATTCACCGTCTGAAGCCGCCTGCAAGCTACGGGACATGCCGGTACTTCGCGATTCATGCCTATTTCCTGGTCGATGCCGGCGGCAATCGGCGGCCGGTCAAGTTCGAATGGCTGCCGGAGGCGGGCGAGCACCCGCTGAATGCGGAAGAAGCGGCGGCGAAGAGCCCCGACTATCTGGAGGAGGAGATCGCCGCGCGCTTGAAGAACGGGCCGGTGAACTTCCAACTGAGCCTGGTCCTCGGCCAGGAAGGCGATCCGACGGATGATCCGACCCGGGTCTGGCCGGAAGACCGTCCGCGCATCCCGGCAGGTACGCTGACCTTGACCGAAGCGGTGCCCGAGCCCGAAGGACTGGTCATGGACCCTACCGCCGTTCCCGCTGGCATCGCGCTGTCGGACGATCCCATCCTGAATTTCCGCCGCGCCGCCTACGCCAATTCGCTGGAGCGCCGCACCCGGGAAGAAGCCGGAAGTGAAGACGGCCCCCTCGCCTGAATGAAACCGGCGGCGTCCGCCCGGAATACCCGGAGGACGCCGCCGGTTTCAGATGCGCTAGAACATCAGCTTGGCGCTGTACTGCTTCCCTTCCAGCAGATCGTACTCGACCAGCCGGTAGTCGCTTAGAAGCGCCTCCTGCTCCGGGGTCAGCTTCCGAATCTCATTACCGCCGGAGCCGATCCGGACGCTTCCCGAAAGACCCGGCAGCTCGGCCTTGACCCGGTCCAGCAGCTGATAGAACGGCGGCTCGGCAAGGCCGGCCCGCCGAAAAACTTCGGGTCCGAGAAAGGCGGGACTCAGCGTCCCGGTTCCTTCGGCCCCGATATCGAAGTTGGCCAGAAGCATCAGCTTCGTCTCATGCTTGAGCCGGGGCTTGGCGTCCCAGCCGGCTTCGGCATAGATACCGGCGGAGAGCGCCGGAAGGTGGTCGCCCCAGAAGACGGCCACGGTCCGGCGGGGCAGCTCCTTGAGCTCTTTTGCCAGCTCGGCCAGCGCCTCGTCCGTCAGCTTCGTATCCTGCGCATATGTCTCCAGCTCCTTCCGGTACGCCTCCTTGCCGCCTGAAACGGCAATCGTGTTGGGTCCGTTCTTCCCGGACGTGAACGGAAAATGATTCTGCATCGTCACCAGGTGCAGAAACGCCGGTCCTTTCGACGCTCTCAGCTCGCGCACCGCCTCCTGCACGGCAGCTAAGTCGCTGATGTACCCGCCAGGGGTCATCCGCGCCGCCTTCGGCAGATCCTTCTCCGAGGTGAACCGGTCGAACCCGAGCATCGGGTAGACCCGGTTGCGGTTATAGAACGTATCGTCGAACGGATGTAGCGCGAGCGCAGCGTAGCCCCTCTGCTTCAGAATGCTGACGATGGAGGGCAGCGAGGACATTTTCACCAGACGCTGTTGGAACGGGACCGAACCGTCATTCAAAAAATACATCGAGAGCCCTGTCAGGGCCTCGAATTCCACATTGGCCGTGTTGCCCCCGAACTCGGGGGACAGCAGATACCCGGACGGCGACGATTTCGCCGCTCCGTGGATGAAGACCAGCGGGTCCGCGCTGAAGGAATAGCCGGGCAGCCGGGTCGGATCAAAGAAAGCCTCGTCCATCATGAACAGAATATCGGGCATCTTCGCGTCCTGTTCGGCTTGGGTCCCTCCGGTTGGCGCCGGATTTGCCGCTTCGGAGCCGTTCCCGCCATACTTGGCGGCAATTCGCAGGATCGCCTCCCGGCTGTACCCGTCCGGCTTCTCCATTACGTTCTGGTGCAGATTGCCGGCAAAAGCGAACAGAAAGCCGTTCTGGGTATAGTTGACCTTCTGGTTCCAGTACAAATTCTCATAGTGAAGCGAGGAAGCCAGGCTGGAGCCGCTGCCGACTACAAACAGAAAGCCTCCGGCCAGGGCCGCCGAGACGCCGCCAAGCAGCAGACGCCAAGTCAGCCGCATCCGCACCTTCGGCAACTTCCGCATCCCGTAGAGGAGAAGAACGATAAGGGCAGCAGCGATGGCGATCCATAACGGGGACAGCATCCCTCTGGTGATATGGCGCATCTCGCCGGCATTCTTCAGAAGCATGAGGTCCCAAGGGAACAGCGGCTCGCCGGTTGTGGCAAGCTTGCGGTTGTCGGCGGTTCCAAGCAGCACCACTACAGCAACGGCCAGCAGCGGGCCGGGGTAGCCCCCTGGGACAAGCGCCGCGAACAGCAGCAGCAGAAAGAAGAGAAACAGACTTCCCGCGAGATAGAGAGCCGGATATCGGGCCACCCAGTCCGCCACCGCCCCGAATTTCATTCCAAGAGAAGCGGCCTGGAGAAAGATATTCAGCATGCAACCGGCCAGGAGCAAACTCCCGCCCCACAGGGCCGTCCCCCGGAGTCGTCCGCGAAACATAAGCGAATCCCCCTTTATCATCTTAATCTCCTGAGTATACGCCTATCCCTTTTAAAATTCCTCCATTCTCCTAAATCGGCAATTGTATCTCTATCAAAGGGGTGCTATAATTTTCTAAACTTTATGATGCAAACGTTTGCAAAATAATACCACTTTCCTGCTTATAACATGTCACTTTTCCTTTCTAAGCTTATTCCTCCCACTTTCTGACATGCTGCTCTTGTGCAACTTGGTGTGCAAACGTTCGCCCTACTTCTAAATGGAGGTGTTGTTTGGCACTGCCCGTCTATTCCTTACCTGATGCAACGCTCCTATGTTAACGCTTACTTAATTATTCATTCGAGAGGGGTTATGTCATCCATGCACGTCAAGCAAGCCTATAAGCGCCGAGGTCTCCGGTTCTGGTCCTGTGCGCTGATTCTGTCTCTGATCCTCGGCCTCTTCCCCGCAGCTCCGGCAGTTCATGCCGACTCTGCACACCCGGACGCGGCAACCTTAACCAGCCCAGTCTTCGGACTGGACGAAGCCGGAACGGTAACCGCTACCGTGTACCGCGTAACGGACAGCAACGTTACGAAGCAGTATATTAACGGGAATTTTAGCGGATGGAGTTTTACTGCCATGACGCAAGGGGATCAGGTCTCCGATCAGGGCGTATCCAAGAATACCTTCTACTACACATTTACCACTGCACAGTTACAGGCACAGGGTTGCAGTGTGGAATATAAGTTTATGCCCGAGCAATCCTGGGACGTCTCTCTGGTGGACCCGCTCAACCCGAGCAAGACTTCAGGCGGGAACTCGCTCGTTTCGGCTATGGCTCTGAGCGCCGCGTCCGATACCGCAGCACCGGGCTCTACGGTTCAGATCAGTGCGGCCCGCAAGCTGGCCGACGGGACCTCCAAGGATCTGACGGACCTCGCGGTATGGTCGAGCGACACAAGCAGCGTAACCGTCGATAAGGGACGCGTCACGATTCCGGCCGGAACCGCTTCCGGGACAGTCGTCAAGATCAGCGCTGCCTATGAGGGATTGACGCTGACCAAGAACCTGACCGTACTTAGCGGAGAGGTGAAGAGTCCCGTCATTAACAAGGAAGACGGAACCGTAACGTTCAACAACATCTCCAGCCCCGGACCCGAAGTTTACCTCGCCGGACAGATGAACGGCTGGAGCAGCAGCGCTGCCAAAATGACTAAAAAGAACGGTGTATACACGGTCACGCTTCCGTTAAGCGCCGGTACTTACGAGTACAAATTTGTTACGGTAAAAGCGGACAAGACCCAGGACTGGTTCACCGATCCGCTGAACAGCAAGTCTTCCAACGGGAACTCGGTCGTCTATGTGCCGGGAATCAAGATTACCTCCGATGCCAACATCGTGAAGGGCAAATCGCTTGACCTGACTGCGCTGCTTGTCAGCGGCACGGATGGCAGTTCGTCGGCCCTGACGCCGACATGGGAACTGGCCGAGCCGAAGGAGGGCGTGACGCTGAGCGGCAGCACCCTGAGCGTGGCGGCCAACTATAGCGGCGGCAATAAGGTAACGGTTACCGCCACAAGCGGAGACTATACCGCCAGCCAGACAATCACGGTTCTGGATAAAATGTATACCTTCAATCTGCATTATTACCGGGATAAACAAAATTACTCCGGCTGGGATAACTGGATCTGGGGACCCGGCGTTGACGGAAAGGCTTACGCCTTCACCGGAACGGATACTGACGGTTTTGCTACCGTATCGGTAACCCTGCCGATTGACACAATCAGTATCCTTCCGCGTCTGGGCGGAGATGCCTGGACCCAGAAGGACGCCGAACATGGCAATGTCCAAATACCGGCGGGAGCCACCGCGGCGGACGTATGGCTGGTCCAGAACGACAACAAGGCCTACTTTAACCGCGAAGCTGCTCTGGCCGCCAAGGATGCCATCCCGGCGCCGCGCTACGCCGAAGTGCACTACAAACGCCCTGCCAAAGATTATGAGGGCTGGAATCTGCATGTGTGGAGTACTGGAGCCGCCGGAGGCGATATTCCGTTCGAATATACTCCCGGCAGCGACTACGCTGTAGCCCGTGTCGAAATAGGCAGCCGGACAGACAAGTTCGGATTCAAGATCCACCACGGCAAAGAGTGGGAACAGATTGATATCGACTATGACCGCGAGATCAGCACCCCGCTGGACCTGACGGTTACAAAAGTGGAAATTACGCAGGGCGTCGGGGCCATTCGGACAATTCCGAGTGTGAACGGTCCTGTGCTGGAAGACGGCGGTATTACGTTCTATTACCGGAACAACGAGCTCTATAACCAGGGCCGGATGAATGAACTGACCGCCGCTTCGGTAAGAGTGAAGCTGAACGGGCAGACGGCAGAGTACCCGATGGTCTATGACAGCGCCAACGAGTACTTCACCTATACCCTGCCGAATCTTCAAGAAGGGGATTACACCTATTCCTTCCTGGTTACCCAGAAGGACAAAGGAACCTCTGAGATTGTCGATCCCAAGAACAATGCTGGCGGAGTATCCGCTTTTGCTTACCGGAAGCCTTCGGGTACCGTGAACGCCTCGCTGGCCCCGGCCGCCATTAGCCCGAACGAGAATACGGTGCTGACGGTGACTTACCAGTTGGAGAACAACACGGCTGTCCGCAGCCTGTCGGTCGATCTGACGCCGGTCGGCGGTCCTGCCAAGTTCGCCATTGATCCCGAGCTGCTGCAAGGCACAATCGCCGTAACGGACAGCACGGGCGCCGGAGACAAAACGCTGCTGGTTACAGCGGTGGACGTATACGGCAACAAGCACACCACGCAGGCGAGCCTGACGGTGAAGCCGCGGGTGAATGCGGGCAGCCTGGATTTTGACTGGGACGAGGCCCGGATCTACTTCCTGCTGACCGACCGCTTCCAGGACGGCGACGCGGGCAACAACGCCAATGTGGACAAGACCAAGATCAACGCCTACCACGGCGGGGATTTCAAAGGTCTGACCGGGAAGCTGGATTACATCAAGGACCTCGGTATCAACACGATCTGGATTACGCCGATTGTCGACAACATTGATTTCAATGTGAGCGGAGACGGCGGTACTTCCTATGGCTATCACGGCTACTGGACCAAGAATTTCGAAGCGCTTGAAGAGCATCTCGGCAACATGGACGATTTCAAGACGCTGATTAACAGCGCCCATGACAAGGGCATCAAGATCATGGTGGACGTTGTCCTGAACCATGCCGGCTATGATCTGAAGGAAACCAGCACCAACCCGAACGTTACCCAGGAAGACAAGGACCGCTTCAAGGGCATGCTGCGCACGGACGGAGTCAGCTCCGACCAGGATGTGGTCAAGGGCGAACTGTCCGGTCTCCCGGACTTCAAGACGGAAGATCCCGCTGTGCGCGCCAAGCTCATTGACTGGCAGGCCGGGTGGCTCCAGCGGGCCAAGACGGAACGGGGCGACACGATTGATTACTTCCGTGTAGATACTGTGAAGCATGTAGACGATACAACCTGGAAGGCCTTCAAGAATGCCTTGACCGCGATTGATCCGGATTTCAAAATGATTGGCGAACAATTCGGCGCCAGCATCAACGCCGACGGGGGCAAGCTGAAGACGGGCGAAATGGACGCCCTGCTTGATTTTGAATTCAATGCCAACGCCGACAACCTGATCAAAGGCAAGATTGACCAGGCCGAAACGTATCTCGAGCAGCGCAACGAGCTGCTGAACAACACGGCTACGATGGGCAACTTCCTGAGCAGCCACGACGAAGACGGCTTCCTCGCTACCAGTGCAGGCGGCGACAAGGATCTGCTGAAAGTGGCGGCGGCTATGCAGATGACGGTCAAAGGCCAGCCGGTGGTGTACTACGGCGAAGAGCTGGGGCTCTCCGGCGTAGCCAAAGACAACCTCAACCGGTATGACATGGACTGGAGCCGCGTGGATACCGAGAAGGATCTGCTGAACCATTACAAGAAGCTGCTGAACCTGCGCGCCGAATACTCGAAGGTATTTGCGAAGGGGACGCACACCAAGGTAGCCGGCGGCAGCGCTGACGGCTATCTCGTCTACAACCGCGCCTATACTTCGGGCGGCACGACGACGAATCTCTATGTCGGACTCAATCCGACCAACAAGGAAGCAACGGCAACGTTCGCTGTTCCGTATACGGCGGGATCGGTGCTGACCGACAAGTATAACGGCGTCGATTACACCGTTGGCCCGGACCGCAAGATCAGCGTCAAGCTGCCGGCCAGAACACAAGGCGGCACCGCAGTCATCGCCTTGACCAAGGAAGCTGCCGATTCTTCGGCAACCCCGGCTCCTGCGGCCACTCCGGCCCCGTCGGCCTCTGCCGCAGCGGTAGCCGTAAGCGCCGCTCAGCTGCAAGCGGCTGGCGACAAAGTAAGCCTGGACCTCGGCGCCATGACCGCCGGCGTCAAGAAGCAGATTACGCTTCCGGCGAATGCCGGCACGCTGACCGGCGGCAGACCGGTTGAGCTCAAGACGGCTGAACTGGCCCTGACGCTTCCCGGCCAGGTGCTGAGCGACCTTCAGGCGCTCGTTCCGGCGTCCGGCCTTGCAGGCGCCCAGATCTCGCTGACGGTCACCAAGCAGGCCGCCGGCAGTCTGGATGGAGCGCTGGCGAAGGCTTCGGCAGCGGAAGGCGCTTCGCTGAGAGCGGCAGGCGGCATATACAGCTTCGAGCTGGCAGCCGTTCTGGCCGATGGAACCGCCAAGAAGCTGGAGCGCTTCGCGCGTCCGGTTACCCTGACGCTGCCGGTCAATGCCGGTGCCAACGCCGATCTCGTAGGCGTGTACTACATTCCGGCCAGCGGACAGCCCGAGTATGCCGGCGGCCAGACGTCCGCTGCGACGGTAACGGCCAATGTCTACCACTTCAGCACCTATGCCGCTCTGGAATACGACAAGACGTTCACCGACGTCAAGCCGACCCACTGGGCATACGGCAACATCCGCACGATGGCGGCCAAGCACATCGTGCAGGGCAAGAACGCGGCACAGTTCGACCCATCCGGTCAGGTGACGCGCGCCGAATTCGCGGCCATGCTCGTCCGCGGCCTCGGCCTTGAGGGCAAGACCGGAACCGCAAGTCCGTTCCGGGATGTGCCGGCAGGCAGCTGGTATCTCTCCAGCGTGCTGGCCGCTTATGACGCCAAGCTGATTCAAGGCACGGATGCGGCGCACTTCAGCCCGTCCAAGGCCATCTCCCGCCAGGAAATGGCGTCGATGCTCGTCCGCGCGCTGGCGCTGAAGGGCATCTCCGTTCCGGCCGGCGGCAGTGCCGCCTCGGCCTACAGCGATGCCGCCTCGATCAGCGGCTGGGCACTTGATGCGATGAACACCGCGGTCGCCTCCGGCCTGATGAGCGGCAAGAGCGCCCTGCGGCTTGACCCGCAGGCGCAGTCCACCCGCGCCGAAGCGGCCGCCGTTCTGGCCCGCCTGCTCGCGAAGTAATTCCGTCCGCCGGGCCATGCCCGGCAGCCGGACGTAAGACCCGGATACAGACAACGGCTGAACCTTCCGTAAGACGGAAGCGTTCAGCCGTTGTTTTTTTGCCGCGTTCTAGAAGAATTCGTACAGGTTCTCAAAATACTCCCGTTCCGTCCCGCTCACCCGGTAACGGGTATAGCCCTCGTAGAAGGCCGACAAATACGCCGGGTCCCGGAATGTGCGAATGGCGAGTGTCTCATCGTAGCGGGGATCGCCGATTGCCATTCCGGCCGCGTCGATCCACAGGCAGGCTTCGCCGCCGGAGACCAGCACATTGTCCGTCGTGCAATCGCCATGGATAAGCGCAGAACGGACGGAAACGGGCCGGTTCCTCTCCAGCCGGACCAGCAGATCAGGGCTTCCCTCGGTCACGCCCTGTCCGACATAGTCCCCCGCCCGTTCCAGCCGGCCGGACAGCCAGTCTCCGGAATCGGCTTCCGGTCCGGAATGGTCCGGTCCTACAGCCTCCCACGGCAGTTCGTGCAGCTTCTGAAGCAGCCGACCGAAGCTGCGGATCAGCCCTTCCTTCTCCTCCGGCGTTCCCGCGTTCCGAAGCGCTGCGGTGACCGTGATGCCCGGCTCGAAGGTCATCAGCAGATGGCTCCCGTCTGCGCTCTCGAAGTAACCGGCATACCGGGGAAGCGGGACTCCCGGGCGGCCGCCGTAAGCCTTCAGCACCTTCGCTTCTTCCGCCAGCCACTCCCGGTAGCGGTGATCGGTTACGCTTTTGAGCAGGTAGACGCCCTGGCCGGTTACGAGGCGGGTGACCTCCGAGGTGCCGCCTTGTTCCTCCAGCCGGTCAGCCGACCGGATGACTCCGATCCGCTCCTCCATTTCCGCTGCAATCGCTTATCCACGGTTCTCCAGAATCTCCTTCTTGGCCTTCCCGAGAGCGGCAATGACCCGGTCGCACCAGGCGTCGAATTCCGGGTCTTCTTCCTGAAGCTCCGGATGCGCCAGAATATGCTTCACCGTCTCCCGCATTCCCTGATCGAGCCGAATGCCGGCCGTGAAGCCCGG
Source organism: Paenibacillus spiritus (assembly GCF_008710135.1). Classification (GTDB taxonomy): domain Bacteria; phylum Bacillota; class Bacilli; order Paenibacillales; family Paenibacillaceae; genus Paenibacillus_AQ; species Paenibacillus_AQ glufosinatiresistens. The sequence continues at coordinate 82,447 of NZ_VYKK01000007.1, forward strand.
AACGAGGCGCTTCAGCTTGCTGTTGTCGAAGACGACGGAATTCGCCTTGTCGCCGAGCAGCCCGCCCCGCAGATCTCCGTCCCAGCAGTCCGCCAGAAATTCGGAGGACACATGCACGGCCTTCAGCGGAACATTCAGACTATCGGCGAGGATGCCGTAGATCTGATTCCAGGTCACCGTCTCGTCCGAGGTAATGCCTACCGCTTCCCCGATGGCGTGCAGGTTGCCCATCAGACCGACAAAGCCTTGGGCAAAATCGCGGCTGTGCGTCATCGTCCACAGCGAGGTTCCGTCGCCGTGAATCAGCACCGGCTTGTGCTCCAGCATCCGCTTGGCGACCTGCCAGCTCCCCCGGTTGCCGTGCACGCCCATCGGAATGAAGCGTTCATCGTAGGTGTGGCTCGGCCGGACAATGGTAACCGGGAAGCCTTCTTCGCGGTAGAGACGCATGAGGTAGTCTTCGCAGGCGATTTTGTTGCGGGAGTATTCCCAGTAGGGATTGCTGAGCGGCGTTCCCTCGTTCACCCGGTAATCGGACAGCGGCGTCTGATACGCCGAGGCCGAGCTGATGAAGATGAACTGCCGCGTCTTTCCTTTAAATAGCCGGTAATCGCGTTCCAGCTGCGCCGGTTCGAAAGCGATAAAGTCGGCTACGACATCGAAGCTGTGCACGGCAAGCAGCCGGGCGACCGTCTCTTCGTCGTTGATATCGGCCTGAATCGTCTGCACCCGCTCCGGCAGTTCTTCGTTCCGCGAACCCCGGTTGAGCAGATACAGCTCCCAGTCTTCGCTGCCGGCCAGCAGCCGCGTAATCGCTGTACTGATAATGCCTGTTCCTCCAATAAAAAGCGCTTTCATATGTAACGCCTCCCTGCTGAGATTGGAATATCTTCATCATAACGAAGAACAGACCCGAAAAGCAAAAGCCTCCGGGTCCCACCTCTCCTTGCGGCGCCCCAGGCGCGAAACAAGCTAGTCCATCTCCATAACCCCGATCTCCAGGAAGCTCTCGGCATCATAAAGTGTGTTGCAGTAAATATGAATCTGCTTGCCAATGACGTCCGCCAAGGAAGACCAGTTGTTGGCGATGGTGAATGACATCCGGTACTTGTAGTCCTGGCTCATCTCGGCCTGAACATACGTGGTCTGCTTCTGCAGCTTCAACCGGACCGCCTCAATCCGGATATAGTCGCTGGCCGAGGTGCGGACCTGAACGGCGTAATAGAGCGTGCCGTTGTCATACAGGATATGCTTGATAGTCCCGTTCTCGGCGACCTGAATCCGCAGCGTATTGGGCTTCCCGTCCTGGCCGTAGGTAGGGCGTCCCTCGCTGTCATAGACGTCGATCCGGTCCTGGGCCGCCTTAAGGAGGAATCCGCTTGCTGGATCGAAGCTCCATAATTCCCCGCCGGTCAGCGGGCGGTTGATCGCAACCGGCTTCGCGGGATCGTCGAACCGGTACAGCAGCGTCCGCGCCTCCTGCTGATAGATAACGCCCCGGCCGCCGTCCGCCCAGTACAGCGGTCTCACCGATTCCGCGGAGCCGGACGTCTTGCCTGCGGGCGTCTTGTCCAGATAGTAGTCGCGGCCGACCGAGCCGTCGGGCAGCAGCTCCAGGCAGCGCAGGCCGGCAGCATCCCGGACCAGGTAGCGGTTGCCCTGTACCCACTCCGTCCGGACGCTGAGCTCCTCTGCCTTAGGAAGGAGCGCCACCTTCCGGTCCCGGACCGTCCAGTTCTTCCCTTGCGCAACCGACACATAGAGCTGGTCCTTTTGCCCGCTGCGCTCTTTGTAGTACACATACAAATTGCCGGCGGCGTCCTCCCCGATATAATCGGCAATATGGGTTCCGTCGGTATAGGCTTTTGGAGAGGAACTGCCCTCCTCGTTCCAGTAAGGGCGGATATAGCTGAGGTTGCGGATATAGATCACATTCCCCACGCGCATCACGCTCTTGCCGGTTGCTTCCGCTACGAAGCGAAGCGGAATCCAGGCACTGCCGTCCTTGAGAATCGGCGCCGCGAGCAGCGGCTTCTGTTCGCCGTTGATCAGCGCGGTGCCGCTGCCGATCTGGAGCGTCAAGTTCAGATCGCCGCGAGAACCCAGAATGGCAGAGTCCTCCTGCCGGTACTCCACCTTAAAGCCCAGCGCCTCGAACAAGGCCCGGAACGGCACGAGCGTAACGCCCTTCACCACCATAGGGTCGCCCGGCAGCGATACCGGATGTTCATTGACCAGCACCGTTACTTGCTGCCCTGCGGCGGCTTCAGCCGGTCTCCCTGCCGCCATTCCTCCCCAAATCACCGCGATCAATACCCATACGGCCACTCCCCAACGCTTGCCGTGTTTCATTCCCTTCCCCCCAGAACGGTTGACTTCTTCACGTCTTGCACAGACGCACTACGCCTGAGAGAGTACCATTAATGGCCTGGCAGGGACAAGGGGAAAATGCACAGCCGCCTTCCGCAGGAGGGAAGCGGAGGTTATTCCTCCGGCTCGCCGGCCGCTTCCCAGCGCGCGATCTCTTCCCGCACGCGCGGCGCCACTTCGGTGCCGAGCAGCTCAATGCCCCGCATAACGTCCGCGTGCGGCATGGTGCCAAGCGGCATGTGCAGGAAGAAGCGCGTGATGCCGACCTGCTTGCGCAGATGAATGATCTTGTCGGCGACCGTCTTCGGGTCGCCGACATAGAGCGCGCCCTCGGGGCTGCGGGCGGCGTCGTAGCTGGCCCGGGTGTACGGCGGCCAGCCGCGCTCCCGGCCGATGACGTTCATGCTGGCCTGCGTGGACGGGAAGAAGCGTTCCGCCGCCGCCTCGGCCGATTCGCCGACAAACCCGTGCGAATGCGAGGCAACCGGCAGCTTCGAGACGTCGTGCCCGGCCTGGGCGGCGGCCCGCTTGTACAGCTTCACCAGCGGGGCGAACTGCAGCGGCCGCCCGCCGATGATCGCCAGCACGAGCGGAAGCCCGAGCAGACCCGCACGGATGACCGACTCGCGGTTCCCGCCGCTGCCGATCCATACGGGAAGCGGCTGCTGCACAGGACGCGGGTAGACGCCCAGATCGCGAATGGCGGGGCGATGCTTGCCCTCCCAGCTCACCCGCTCCGAATCCCGCAGCTTCAAGAGCAGCTCCAGCTTCTCCTCGAACAGTTCTTCGTAGTCGTCCAGGTCGTAGCCGAACAGCGGGAACGATTCAATGAACGAGCCGCGTCCGGCCATAATCTCCGCCCGGCCGCCGGAGAGCCCGTCCAGCGTCGCGAAATCCTGGAACACGCGCACCGGGTCGTCCGACGAGAGCACCGTCACGGCGCTCGTCAGGCGAATGCGCTTCGTCTGGGCCGCGGCCGCCGCCAGCACCACGGCCGGCGAGGACGCCGCATAGTCCTCCCGGTGATGCTCGCCGACACCGTATACGTCCAGACCGACTTCGTCGGCCCGGACAATCTCCTCTACAATCTCCCGCAGCCGCTCGGCGTGGCTGATCGTCCGGCCGGTCGCCGGATCGGGCGTTGTCTCTACAAAAGTGCTGATGCCAATCTCCATAAATGCTCCTCCTTCGCTGTTCTTCCTCTGCGCTAACGCTTTAACCTTATACCGCTATAATATAGTTGCGAACCGGCACCCGATGGAGTACGATGCGATATATCACCCGAAAGGAACCTAAAGCTGTGAAATGGAAAGCTAGAACGTTTGACTTTTCCCTTTTTGCCGCCGGCCTGCTTCTGGCGCTGGTTCCCGGGCGGCTCGTCGCGCCGGTGGATGTCTCGCTTCGGGCGCTTGTGGTCTTCTGGTTGTTCTCCATTATATACTACCGGTTCCGGATCACAACGGCCAGCGGGACGACGGCCATCGACTACGGCATCAACTATACCTGGGCGTTTGCCATCTATACCGGACCGGTTGGAGCATTCGCTTTTGAATTTCTATACGCCTTCTCCATCTACGCCTACAAGAAGCTTCGGGGCAAAGCCGACCCCGATGAAGGCCTGGATATGTTCTACAACATCGGCTCCTACACGGTGATCGGTTCGCTGTGCTACTACCTGTACACAGGCCTGTATTCGCTGTTCGATTACGCGCCTTACGGCGATTGGGTCCTGCTGGTTCTGCTCGTCGCCCTGTCCACCTTGTTCACCCATGTGAACCTGTTCATTACGTTCACGCTGTCCCGCGATCTGGATCTGCGGGACAAGGCCGCCAATCTGATCCGGAGTCCCAACTGGGCCGATCTCGCCAAGGTCTCCATCACCAATGCGATGCTGGCCGTTCTGCTGCGGGAGGAGCGTTGGGACATGATGATTCTCCTGTTCCTCCTGAACTATATTGTCAGCCTGTCGTTCTATTCCAAGTCGCAGAACATCCAGAACAAGTTCGAGCGCGACAAATTCGAGCAGATGGCGTACCGCGATTTTCTCACCGGCGTGCACAACCGAGCCTATATGGATCAGCGAATGAAGGAGCTCGACCGTTCCGGCGAGAGCATCGGCATTCTGGTCACCGATATCGACAAATTCAAGAAGATCAACGATACCTACAATCACGCCGTCGGCGACCGGGTGATCCGGCATCTAGCCGAATCGCTCCAGACCCGCCTGCGCACCGGCGATTACCTGTTCCGCAGCGGCGGGGAGGAATTCACCATCTTTCTGCGCGGCCGCAGCTACGACGAATGCCGGGAATGGACCCGGCGGCGGCTGGAGGAGATCGGCAGCAGCTCCGTGGAAGCGGAGTACGGCGACCAGACCACGACAATCCACTATACGGTCTCCTTCGGCCTGTATTACTTCACGGTGGGACGCAGCGTTATGATGGAGAGAGGGTATGTCTATGCCGACCAGCTCCTGCTGGAGTCCAAAAGACAAGGCCGCAACCGGCTGTCTGCGGCCTCCGACACTTCAGGGCCGGAGTCTTCGCCTCCGGCATGACTCTGCCCGGGAACAGCGGCTGGACCGCCGTCCGGGCTTTTTGCAAGCATTTTCATTTGAGCCGGGAATATGACATAATGAAGATGACGCCGCTTACAGGCGGCTATCCTTGCGCGAGGAGGCATTATCTCTTGAGAACGATTCAACTGGGAACAAGCACCCTGGAGGTGCCGGTAGTGGCGGTCGGCTGCATGCGGATCCATTCGCTGGACAAGACGCAGGCCGAGCGGTTCGTACAGACCGCGCTCGACGAGGGCGCGAACTTTTTTGACCATGCCGATATTTACGGAGCCGGTGAATGCGAGACGATCTTCGCCGAAGCGGTACATATGACGGACGCGGTCCGCGAGAAGCTGATTCTTCAATCCAAGTGCGGCATTCGCCAAGGCCAGTTCGATTTCTCCAAAGAGCATATTCTGAATTCGGTGGACGGCATTCTCCAGCGTCTGCACACCGATTATCTGGACATTCTGCTGCTGCACCGGCCGGATGCGCTGGTCGAGCCCGAGGAAGTGGCCGAAGCGTTCGACCGGCTGGAGTCGTCCGGCAAAGTGCGCCATTTCGGGGTGTCGAACCAGAAGCCGATGCAGATCGAGCTGCTGAAGAAACATGTCAAGCAGCCGCTGGTTGCCAACCAGCTTCAGCTCAGCATCACCAACGCCACCATGATCTCGAACGGCATCAACGTCAACATGGAGAATGACGCCGCCGTCGACCGGGACGGAAGCATTCTCGACTACTGCCGTCTGCACGACATCACCATCCAGCCGTGGTCGCCGTTCCAGTACGGCTTCTTCGAGGGCGTGTTTCTCGGCAGCGACAAGTTCCCGGAACTGAACGCGGCCATCGACCGGATTGCCGCCCGTTATAACGTCAGCGCGACGACCATCGCCATCGCCTGGCTGCTGCGCCATCCGGCCAAGATGCAGCCGGTCATCGGCACGATGAACCTGGAGCGTCTGATCGACTGCTGCCGCGCCGGGGACATTATGCTCACCCGCGAAGAATGGTACGAAATTTACCGCGCCGCGGGCAATGTGCTGCCGTAAGCAAACGTGCTGCCGTAAACAAACGCACTGCCGCAAGCAAGAGCGTCGGCCCTCTTCATGCCGGGAGAAGACGAAGACACGAAGGATAGCTCCTTCGTGTCTTTTCTTTTTTTGTCCGCATCCCCCGCTTGGCGAACAGCGGAAGAGGGCCTGACCCGTCGTGCTGACCCGGTCTTGCGGGATCTTACCGGCTCTTCGGGCCGGACGTCCGGCCGTCAGGCCCAGCAGCGCGCTCCAGCAGCCAGACCAGACCGCCCGCGGCAAGGGTAACGGCAACCGCGAGCACGGCCGATCCGCCGGCATGCAGCAGGAGCGCCGGAACCCAGAGGAGCGCAAGCGAGCGGTGCACGCTGCGCGTCCATTTATTGCGCACCTTACGGATTATCACTCCGTAGGCAGCCAGAGCCGCGAGCAGCACCAAGGCGGCCAGACCGGAATAGATGTGGCTGTCTCCCGGCTTATTCAGCAGAAAGTAGGTCCCGTGAACGGCAATCAGCGCCAGCGCGGCCCAGCCCAGGAAGGGATGGAGCTTGCTTAGAAGCCTGGCCCCTTGGCGCACCGGAGCCGAAGGCGATTTCCGCTTGCGTCTGACCCAGAACCAGGAGAACGAGGCCGCGCCGAGGAACGGGACCGCCGTTCCCATTCTTTTAAACCACTCTTCGCTTCCTTCTCCCCCATGCGGATGAGGCAAGCGTACGCCGCCGGCCGGTCCGGCGCCTGGGTGAAGAACCCCGGCGATCAGCAGGACGGCAGCAATCAATCCGGCGATCATCCCCGGTATCCATATTCTTCGGCTTGAACTCATTTCCATCCACCCCGTCTCCCAAGATTGGTCTCAGCTTAACACGGCTCTATTAAAATTTTATGAACTCCTCATAAAGGATTCCGTTAGAGGGTAATGGGAGATAGCAGCAATGCGGCATTACGGCTACCCCATCATGTCAGGAGGCCATACCTTATGAAATCAGCCCTACTCATCATCAATCCTTCGTCCGGGCGCGAAGAAGCGCTCGGCTATGTGCATCAGGCGGAACGGGTGCTGCGGGACGCCGGATACGAGGCGGAAATCAAGCAGACCGGCGGGGTGGGCGATGCCACCCGGTTCTGCCTGTCCGCCTGTGAAGCCGGAGCCGACCTCGTCGTGTCGATCGGCGGCGACGGGACCCTGCATGAGACGATCAACGGCCTGCGGGGCCAGAGCCGGCTGCCCCGGCTGGGAATCGTTCCGCTGGGAACGGTCAATGATTTTGCCCGGGCGCTTCATCTTCCGCTCGATCCGTCCGAGGCGATCCGCACGCTGGCCTCGCCGCACACCCGGCCGGTGGATGTCGGGGTAATGAACGGCCAGCTCTTCATCAACGTGGTCGCGGCGGGCACGCTCGCGGAATCGCTGTCGGCCGTTACGCCCGGCGACAAGTCCCGGATGGGCGCTTTTGCCTATGTCAAGGAAGGCGTGAAGGAACTGGCTTCCCCGACCAGCCATCCGCTGATCATCCGGACCGGAGGCAGGGAGTGGACGGCGGATTCGCCGCTCTTCCTTGCGGCCCTGACCAATTCGGTCGGAGGCTTTGAACGTCTGGCTCCCGATGCCGAAGTCGACGACGGTCTGCTGCACTGCTTCCTGGTGCGCGACCTGTCGCTGCTGCGCACCCTGACGGCAGGCCTGTCGCTTCTGTTCGGCAACCTGAAGAACCACCCGGATGTGACCTATTTTACCGCCAAGGAAGTCTCGGTCACTTCCTCCGCCCCCGTCCGGACGAATGTGGACGGCGAGGACGGCCCGCCGCTGCCGATCTCGCTCAGCCTTCTGCCGCGGCGGATCTCTGTGGTCGTTCCGGCCTCCGATTGAAGACCGCTCCGTTCCTCGTATATGATGGAGGTATCCATCTGGATACAGGGAGGCTTACAGAACGTGGCTGTACTCATCAATGAACAGATCCGGGCCGCCGAGGTGGATCTCACCGGCCTGGACGGAGAGGCGCTCGGCGTCGTGTCCCGGGAAGAAGCGCTGGCCCTCGCCAGAGCCGCCAAGGCCGACCTCGTCTGCACCTCGCTCCTGAGCAGTCCTCCGCCCTGCCGTCTTGCCGCCAAGGGCACCGGCAAAGCCCGGACGCCCAAGCCTACGGCGCCGGGCGCGGCGGCAGCCAAGGCGAAGGAGCTTCGCCTTACGCCCGGCATCGAGGAGCATGACTACAGGACGAAGCTCCGCCAGGCGGACAAGCTGCTGCGCGGCGGAACGCCATTGCAGCTCGTCGTCCGGGCTGCCGGCGCCAAGGAGGCCGCCGCGGCCAAGGCGGTGCTGGAGCGGCTGCTGGCCGACCTCAAGGAGGCCGGCGTCCGCGAGAGCGGCATTCAGACCAGCGGCAAAGGCGCTCAGGTGAAGGTGAACCCGCGTTAGCGGGACGCCCGCCAGGCGCTGCGTTCGGGTCCGGACGCCGGACTCGGGACGCGGGGAGCGCGGCTCGGAACTCCGGGAGCGCCCCTGCTCTACCGCCTGCGGGATGCTCTCCGCCCTGCGGCGCCCTGCGGCGGGTCTGATCCGCCGCTTGGCCTATAGCACAACATCCCCGTTCCACGATGGAACGGGGATGTCCTTTTTTTACTTCATCTCATCCTTCAGCGTCCGGACCCAAGTCTCTCCGCCGCTCTTGCGGTCGGCTTCATGTGATTGCGTCGCTTCCTGAATGTCGCCGAACGCCCAGTAGGACGCCGGTACATCCGGGAACTGCGGGGCAAGACCGGCCAGCGGTCCGCGGTACAGCATCCGGTTAATCATCGTCACGGCTTCAGCGCGCGTGATCTTCAGATTCGGCTTGAATGTGGCATCGGGATAGCCCGACACGAACTTGCCGCCGTACAGACTCTCGATTGCATTCGCCGCCCAATGGCCGCTTAGATCGGCAAAATGCGGCGTGACGGCAGGCTTCACGTCAAGCTTCAGGAACTTCGCCATGACCGCCGCGATTTCACCGCGCGTCACCGGCTCCTCCGGCCGGAAGGTTCCGTCCGCATAGCCGCTGAAATAAGCGTTCCCGGCCGCGATGCGGATGTAGTTCGCCGCCCAGTGGCCGCTTGGCACATCCTTGAAGACCGGCGCTGCGCTCGGCTGCGCGTTCTCGGTCAGACGGGCGACAATTGCCGCGAGCTCCGCGCGCGTCAGGCTCTTCGCCGTCTTGAACTGTCCGTCCGGGTAGCCCAGAATGTAGCGCTGGTGCTTCAGTTCGCCGTAGCGGTTGGAGTACACCTTCAGCTTCGCCGAAGATGCCGCCTTTGCCGGCTGCGCCTGGCTGCCGCCCGTCAGGGACGCCTTGACTTCGTAAGCCTGCTCGGCCCCGCCGAGCTGCGGCCATTGTACAGTCAGTTCACGGTGGCCGGTTTGTCCCGGCGCCAGCCGGTCCACCGGCCAGGTTACCGTGCTGCCGGCCACAATGCCGCCGTCCGCACGGACAACGACGACGCCTTCCGGCAGCGAGACTTCAAGCGTTCCGCCGACCAGCGTACCGATACCGTTCTGAGCGTAATCGACGGATACGGTGGAGGTCCCGCCCTCTTCCACCAGATTGCGGTCAAGGCTGACCGACACGGACGGGGCCAGGATCGGGCCATCCGGCTCCGAAGCCGGGAGAGCCGTCCGTTCGGTTACCGGAGCCAGGGAAATGTCGTGGCGCACCAGTTCGGTCTCCACGGGAATGGTCTGGCTGGTATACGTCTCATAGCCCGGCTTGCTGACGACCAGATAGTAGTCGGTATGCGGATAGACCATATAGGCGTACAGCCCCTGCGCGTTGCTGGTCTGTTCCGGGCTCGCATTGTCATTCGGGGCAAAGCCCGGAATCGCCGGGAGCGTTACGGGCGAGCCGGCCTTGCTGCCGTTGCGCGCCGTCTGCGCATAATAGAGCGTTACGGTTGCGCCTTCCACCGGCTTGCCGGTTACGCGGTCTGTAATGGCGCCGTACGGGTCAACCAGTTCTTCCGAAATGTTCATTTCCCCGTCCGCCGTTACCTTGACTTCGCTCTTCTGAATCGTAATTTCCTGACCCGGCCCCACTTCATACCGAATCTCCATTACATAGGTTCCCAGAGCCAGACCGTCGGCGCTGAATACGCCGCTTGTCTCGGTCGAGAAGGCTTTGGGGGAACCGTTCTCCAGGATATATTGTCCGGTTGCCGCATCCTTGAGATAAACCTTCGTTTTGCGGATCAATTCTTCGGATACGGCGCGTGTTCCGCCTTCCGGTTCTTTCATCAGAATGATGCCGGTTGCGGTCTTGGCGGAATCGTAATTCTCCTGACCGGTGCCGCTCACCGAGCCGACTTCGGCTGTCTGCTTGTATGTGACCGGCGTCGGAACGCCGCCGACCATAACGTTCTGGGTTACTTCCACGGTATAGACCGCGCTGCCTTTGGGCACCGCAACCGAGTAGGAACCGTCCGCGCCCGTTACCGCCGTCTCGTCAAAATCAACGCCCGGCGTAATGACATTGTCGCCGTTCAGATCCAGCGTCACACGGACGGTCGCGCCGGCGACCTTCTCATTGGCGTTGCCGCGGGTAATGAAGCCGCTGACGACAGCCGGCTGGAAGGTAACCAGAATCTCGTCCTTCGCATGGAGGCCCTTCGTCAGATCGAGCGCTTCGGCTTCCACCTGCACCTTTTGTTCCTGATTGGAAGAGAGGTCCGCCGACCGGTAGGTCGTCGCCGCCCGTCCCAGCGCGTCGGTCCGCACACGGTCGGAGCCGACAAAGGTGCCGAGGCCCGAAGGCACGGAGAAGACCACTTCCGTGTCCGGCAGCGGCATGCCGCTGCTGTCGGTCAGCACAGCGCTCAGCTCGGTCGTCGAGCGCCCGTCGCCGACGATGCGGTCCGGCGCCGCCTGGAGCGAGAGTGAATACGCCAATACCCGGAAGCCGTTGTCGGCCAGATTTGTCTCGGCCGGAAGCAGGGTACCGTCCGCTTTGTAGGCTTGGAAGGTTGCCGTATAGGTGCCTGCCGCCAGCGGCGCTGTCAGCAGATAGCTGGTGTTCTCCCACTGCTTGTAGCCGTCTTGCAGATAAGTGGACGGATTGCCCAGCACAAGAGTGACCGTGCCGCCTTCAATCTGTGCCTTCACCGTCTGGGCCTGCAGCGAACTGACGGCCGAGAGCTTCAGGCCATAGCCGGGAACGGCTGCTGCAAGCGTGCTGTCGCCTTCCGGCTTGTTGCCGGTCCACCCGTTCAGGGCTTTATTCATCTGAATCGTCACCTGCATCGGCGCGCTGGTCTGCCCGTCCGCATCGGTCACCGTGAAGCTGAAGCTGTCGGTGCCTGAGGTGAATGCCGGGTCCGGCGCATACAGGTAGGAGCTGCCGCTCTGGAGCGTCAGCACCCCACGGGTCGGCGGGCTCGTAATCTGGTAGACCAGACCGGTGACCGTCTCGCGGTCGCTGCCCTGAAGCTCAATCACCGCTGTGCCGGCACCTTCGTTGAGGTCGACCTGCTGCGGCGAAGCGACCGGGACGCCGTTATAGGCGATCGTGACTTGACCTGCTTCCGCAGCATCCTGTCTGCCGTCATGTGCCTTCCAGGGGAAGGTCACAACGGAACCGGCTGGGAGCTCGGCATCCGGCGTGAACGTCAGACTGCCAAGATCGAAGAGCGCTACCGTATTGGCGCCCGGCGCCAAATACACAGCCGACGACACACTGGTGTACCACAGCTTGCCGCTGCCGGCAAAGTCCGCAGGCAGCTCAATCGTTACATGATCCAGCGCATCGCCCTCGACATCGCTGTAGGCGGGGGCGATGGTGAAATCAGCAGCGGTGAAAGCGACGCTGTCCCCGCTGAGGCCCGTCTTCTGAATTGTTCCCGATACCGGGGGCGAATTCAGGAAGAGCGTCACGTTTTGCGGCGCAGCGGCGTATTCCTTGCCGTCCGAGGCAGTCCATTGCCAGACGGCTGTTCCGGTGAAATCCGGGGCCGGCACAAAGACAAGCTGTCCCACCTGCGCTGCGGGAATGATCTGTCCGGCCGTAACCGGCGTTCCGTTCAGCTTAAGCGCTCCGAAGGCGGCGTCCGGCAGCGTTACCGCCTTGATGGCCGACAGCGGCTCGCTGTTGGAATCCGAATAGGAGGCGGTTGTAAAATCCGTCAAGGCAAAGCTCAAATTGGAGCCTTTGACGCCATCTTTGGTAACCGGCCCGATCACCGGAGCCGTGTTCGCCGTCAGCGTCACCGCTGCGGCGGCCGCAGCATACTGTGAAGCGTCCTTGCCGTTCCACTGGAAGCTGACCGTTCCCATGAATCCGCCGGCAGCGGCGGTCGGAACGAAGCGCAGATTGCCGATATCGGCAACCGGAATTTCCTGGTTGACGGCAACGTCCGTTCCGTTCAGCACCAGCTTGCCGGCCGAAACCGCCGGCAGCGACTCGAACCGGATCCCGGTCAGGGCAGGGCCGTTGGAGGCGCCGCTCAATTTGGTGAAGACGGCTTTGAAATCGGCAGACGAGAAGCCCAACGGCTCATACTGGAAGGCTGCCTTGTTCACCGGTCCGGTCGCCGGATCATTCAGAGACGTGTAGGTGACCGTTTGGGAAGCCTGGGACCAGTCCGAAGACTGATAGCCGGTTCCGTTGCCGACCGCCTGCACCTTCACCGTGTAGTTGCCGGTAGCCAATTCCCGGTCGGCCAGTTCAATTGACAGGGAGCTGCCGTTGTCGATGTCGCCGCCGATCTGAAGGTTGTTCGAATCAAAAATCTGCACCTTATACTTCACCGCATTTGGTACAGCCGCCCAGCTTACGACCGTGCCGCTGACCGACGGGACCGGCGCAGGCAGCTTCGCCGTGATAACGGACGAATCGGTGGCAGGCACCGATGGATTGCCCGCCTGGTTCACTACACTTGCCGAAAGGCTGATGTTCCCTGCCGGCCAGGCGGACACATCCATATCCACGGCATAGCCGCCGGACTGAACGGTTGCGGTGTAGGCATGGGTCGTTCCCGCGCTGTCCGTCACCACAATATTGACGGTCTGTCCCGCTTCCGCACTTGTAGTGCCGCTGACCCGGACTTGGGTCAAGTCTTCGTCGCCTGCGGTCAGCTTGCCGTCTGCGCCGTCGCTGATTGAAGCGGTAATGGTAGGCGAAGAAGCGTTGTTGTATTCCTGCGGGTTGCTGAACACCCCGCCAGCAGCGCCAAAGTTGACCGAGAACAAACGGTCGCTAAGCGCCCCTTCATTCCCCATCGTCACGTATACCGTGCTGACCGGCGCCGTGTACGACGCAATGGCTGATGCGGAGTTATCAAAGCTCCGGTCTGGCAGACCGGAGGAGATCCCCAAGAACCGGGTTTTATTGCCTACCGTACTGATGGTCAGTCCGCAGGACCGGTCTTTTGTATACTTGGTGAACCCGGCCAGTTCAACAAATTCCTTGCGTGTGCTGCTGCTTCCGTCGATATCAATAACCGTTGTATAGAAATTATACAAGAATACCGGATTCGACGATCCGCCGAGCACAAAGTCGATTTTGTAATCGACCGATCCCGTACTGCCCGTCGTTGTAAGCATCGGGTTCAGACGCTTGTTGATGCTGGCGTTGCCGTCGGTCTGATCGACATCCCCGACCGTCATCGTATTGGTCACGCCCGTAAGGGTGAGCAGCGCGTCTACGGTCACTCCGTCTTTGGTCAGCACATTGCTGTACCGGTAGACGGCGTTCTGTTGATTGGCCGTTCCGCTTACCAAAGTCGGTACGCCGAAATTCATCTGGTTGTATTCGACATTCACGAGCGTCGCCGGAGCGGCGCTGGCCCTTTCCGCAGGAATGACTCCCGCCCAGATGGATATAAGCAGCAGCACGCAGAGCGCCGCGTGTTGACTTTTGGCAAGCCAGCCTGAAGTTCTGGTCATTCGACTTATCCTCTCCCTTGTTGAGTAATAGATTTCGGCTGAAAGTTACGGGACAGGAAGGCCCTTTCCCGCCTTGTCGCCAAATTAATTTATCGGATTAACCCTACAAATTAATTAGATTTAAATTCTTATTAAATCCGGCAAAAAAGCCGGAAAACCCGGCGAACTGCCCGGGGTCTCCCGCATCTTTCGCATAAAAGGCTCCGCCTGGGATCAAGCTATCCTTTAGCGCCCATCCCGGGCGCAATTTGAGTGCAAGGAGCGATCTCCCATGGCCAAGCCGGACAACCGCGCCGACAATGTGGCGCATCTGCAGAAGAATATCCAGAATACGCAGCAGAATCTGCATGAAGCCGAATCATACTTGAACGAATTCGCCTCCGAAATCGGCGGTGAGGAGAAGAGCCAGATCGAGGCCAAGAACGAACGCCGCCGCGAGAGTATTGAAGGCTTCCGAGAGGAAGTCAAGGACGAGGCCCGGCACAGCGAAGAATAGGCCCGTTCAAGCGCCAACGGCGTCCCGCCCACCTGATTCACTCAGGTGAGCCGGACGCCGTTATTCATTCAGCAGGAGGTTCCATGGAGGGCAGAGCCATCGACGGCCGCTCGGCAGCCTTCAGCACGACCGGCCGGTCGCCATGCCGCAGCTCCAGCTCTTCGCCTTCCAGCAGCGTGTAGTCCGTCTCTTCCCGGCCGATGCGCACCTCCAGCAGACAACCGCGGAAGGAGATGCGGAACCGGCAGCTCTGCCACTGTGAAGGCAGACGCGGCCGGAAAGAGAGCTGGCCGCCCGGCAGGCGCAGGCCGCCGAAGCCGTGGACGATGGACATCCAGGAACCGGCCATGGCTGCGGTATGCAGACCGTCCTTGGCATTGCGGTTAATGTCGTCGAGGTCCATTCGCACCGTCCGGTCGAAATACCCGTACGCGCTCTCCAGCTCCCCGACCTCGGCCGCTACGATGCTGTGAATGCAGGGCGACAGGGAAGAGTCATGCGTCGTCAGCGGTTCATAATAGGCGTAATTGCGCACCTTCTCCTCCCGGGTGAACTGCTCGCCCAGAAGGAACAGCGCCAGCACAACGTCGGCCTGCTTCAATACCTGATGACGGTAGATGACCAGCGGATGATAGTGCAGCAGCAGCGGGTACTTGTCCGCCGGCGTGTTCTCGAAATCCCAGCGCTTCTTGGTCAGGAACGTATCGTCCTGGGCGATGATCCCGAGCTTCTCCTCCCGGGGGATGAACATCCGCGCGGCGCCTTCCCGCCAGAGCCGGGGCTCCTCTTCCGTGAGCCCGATGGCTTCGGCCAGCCGCTCATACTCCTTCGGGTAGGACTCCCGCAGCAGATCGGCCGTATCGGCCGCATACTCCAGCTGGCTGCGGACCATCAGGTTCGTATAGGCGTTGTTGTTGACGATCGCCGTATATTCATCCGGTCCGGTAACGGCATCAATGCAGAAGGCTCCGCCGCGCGCCGGGTTGAAATGGCCGAGGTCGGCCCAGAACCGCGACGTCTCGAACAGCATCTCCGCCCCCTGGTTCACGAGGAACGCGGTGTCCCCCGTCGCCAGCACGTACTGGCGGATGGCATAAGCGATATCGGCGTTGATATGGGCCTGCGCCGTTCCGGCCGGGAAGTAGGAGGAATTCTCCTCTCCGGCAATGGTCCGCCACGGATAGAGCGCCCCTTTCTGCGCCATAATGCCCGCGCGTTCGCGCGCTTTGTCCAGGGTATGATAGCGGAACTCCAGCAGCTTGCGGGCAATCTCCGGCATGGTGAAGGTGAAGAACGGCATCATGTACATCTCGGTGTCCCAGAAGTAATGGCCCTCGTACCCTTCGCCGGTAAGTCCCTTGGCTCCGATATTGGTTACGCCGTCCCGGCCGACGGATTGCAGCAGTTGAAAAGCATTGAACCGGATGCCCTGCTGAAGCGCCGGGTCGCCCTCGATTTCGATATCCGCCCGTTTCCAGAAGTCGTCCAGATACGCCTTCTGCGCCGCAAGCAGCGGCTCGAAGCCCTCGCGGACCGCCATCCGGTGCAGCGCTTCCGCTCTTGGCAGCAGCTCTTCCTCCGGGTAATCCCTCGACGTATGATAAGCAATGTACTTGGTCAGCACCGCCGTCTCGCCGCTTCGGAGCGGGACGCGGAATTCCTCGGTCAGCCGCTGTTCCGCCGCTGTCCGGCTTCGCTCGAAGCCCGGCGGCGCGGACAGCTCATGGCTCATCGTCGTCAGCAGCACGAACCGCGTATGCCGGGTGCGCTGGCGCACCCAGGAGAACGCGCCGCCGTGCTCCATTCCTTCCGGCAGCAGGCTCGGCAGCCCGCCCCCGGCCCCGAGCCGGGGATCGCCCTCCGTATTCAGCGGGCGGGCAATGGTCCCGTCGACGGCAGAGGCGAAGGTCAGCGTGCCGTCGAAATTAAGCGCCTTGGCCTCATAGCGGATGGCGGCCAGGTGCTTGTTGCCGAATGCGGCCAGCCGGGTAAGGGTCAATCGGACCCGGCGGCCCTCCGGCGACTCCCAGTCCACCTCCCGGCGGAGGATGCCCCGCCGCATATCGAGCGTGCGCTTGTAGGCGAGCACGGTTCCGGTGTTCAGATGAAAGGTCTCGCCTTCGACGGAGAGGCCGATGATTTTGGCGTCCGCCACGTTCAGCATGGCCTGGTTCACCACCGCGAAGCCGTAGGCGCCCTCGGGATAGACAATCGGCTCGGCATCGTAGAAGCCGTTCAGATAGTTGCCGCTGACCGACGTTCCCCGCTCCCCGTGATAGCCCTCCTCCAGATTGCCGCGCATCCCGATATAGCCGTTGCCGATGGCGAACAGGCTCTCGCTGCGCTGATTCTCTTCGTCCTCGTATCTCTCTTCTTCGAGAGTCCAGTCCCGGTACGGATACAGCGGTTCGGGATGGATGTAGGGTTTCATTTTCATAATCGTCCGGACTCCTTTCCGTTCGTCAGCCTTTGACCGATCCGCCCATGAGGCCTCTGACAAAGTATTTCTGCAGCAGGAAGAAGATGGCGAGCGGCATCAGCATCGAGATAAAGGCCGCAGAGGTCAGAAGGTGCCAGTCGTTGCCGCGGGAGCCGACGAGGTCGGCAATCTTCATCGACATGACCTGCACATCCGGCTGGTTGCCGATAAAGATCAGCGAGACAAGATAGTCATTCCACACCCAGAGGAACTGGAAGATCCCGATCGACGCCAGCGCCGGCACCGACAGCGGGAGAATCAGCCGGCTGAAGATGGTGAAATGGCTGGCGCCGTCAATGAAGGCCGACTCGAACAGGTCCTTCGGCAGCTGGCTGATAAAGTTGTACATAAAGTAGGTGACCAGCGGCAGGCCGAACGCCGTATGGGCCAGCCAGATGCCGAGATAGCTGCCGTTCAGGCCGAGCGCCGTGTAGTCTTTCAGAACCGGGATCAGCGCCACCTGCAGCGGAATGACAAGCATGGCGATAATCGTGACGAACATCGTCCGGCGGCCCGGGAAGCGCAGCCAGGCGAATGCATACGCGGCGAAGGAAGCGATCAATACCGGAATAATCGTAGCCGGCACCGCAATGGTCAGCGTATTCCAGAACGCCTGGGACAAGCCGGTGCCTTTCTCCGTCGTCACGCTGCCGTCGGCGTTCTTCAGCTTGTACTCCTTGCCGGACAACACCGCTTTGTAGTTATCCGTTGTCAATTCCGGCTTCGTCACCCAGCCTTCGGTCATCACGCTGACGGTGCGGGCCCGGCGATTCTCCCACATGAGCCGCTTGCCGTCCTGCATCACCCCCGCTTTGAGCTGGGCGTCGGTGTACGTCTTGCCGTTGACTTCAATCGGTCCCCGCAGATCCACGTCTTTGGACAGCTTGATGACATCTCCGGACGCCTTGTATTCCTGGTGAGGGAACACCTTCCACCATCCGGTCTCCAGAATATCCGCCGCCGGACGGAACGAGGAGATCAGCAGGCCGAGCGTCGGAATGAGCCAGATGAAGCAGATGACGCCGAGCACGAGATTGACGACCGTCTTGCTGCCTTTTCTCTTCTTGGTGCCGACCATATCAGAACCCCCCCTGCTTGCGGAACTGGCGCAGATTGATAAGGATAACGGGCAGGACCGCAATCAGCAGCACAATGGCAAGCGTCGAGCCGTAGCCGAAGTTGCGGTACATGAAGAACTGCCGGTAGAACTGGGTCGCGACGACCTCTGTATCGTATTGACCGCCCGTCATGACCATGACGACGTCAAAAATTTTCAGTGTGAAGACAATAATGGTGGTTGTTACCGTCAGAATGGTGCTGGAGATAAACGGAATGATGATCCGGAAGAAAATCCGGACTTCGCCGGAGCCGTCCACGCGCGCCGCTTCCAGAATGTCGTCCGGCACTCCCTTGATCGCAGCGGAGAAGATGACCATCGCAAATCCCGTCTGCATCCAGATCAGAATCAGAATCAGGAAGAAATTGTTCCAGGGCTGCAGCATGCTGGTCCAGGCCTGCGGCTGTCCGCCGAAGAAAGTCACGATAGCGTTCAGCAGACCGATCTGCTCGTCGCCCGGCTGATAGTAATACACGAATTTCCAGATGACGCCCGCTGCCACAAAAGAGATCGCCATCGGCATGAAGATGATCGACTTGGCCACCCGCTCATAGCTGCTCCGGTCGGCCAGGATGGCAATCAGAAGGCCGAAGGCGACGCAGGCCAGCGTGCCGACGAACACCCAGAGCAGGTTGTTGCGCAGGGCTGTGCCGAGCAGCCGGTCGCTGAAGATCGCGGCGTAGTTGCTGAGCCCGACGAACTTGTCGGACGAGGCATTGAAGAAGCTGAGGTACAGCGTGCGCAGCGCCGGAAGCACCAGCAGCCAGCCCAGCAGCAGCACCGCGGGTCCCACGAAGATGAACGGGAGGATGCGGCGGCGGACCGCGTCGGAGAATTGCTCGGCCGCATAGTTCAGGGTGTAATAAATCAGGTAGATGCCTACAATGCCCCACAGCACAGCCAGCAGCGCCGTTACAATCGGGTTCAGGGTGGAGTCCCGGAAAAACTTGAAGATCAGTCCGTTGACCGCAATGTTGGCCAGCAGTATGCCCACGGATATCAGCACGGCCCGCGGGCGGACTCCCCGCTTGGCTTGTGTCTCCATACGCGCTCCTCCTATCGGTTGCTTGAATGACGGTCCCTATACAAAAGGGGCGGGGCCTTCCCGCCTCCGCCCCCCTCGTTATTCCCTTGGCTCCGGCCCTAGCAGGCGCCGGTTCTATTTGTCCCAGCCATTCTGGACCTGCTGCAGCGCCTGGTCCAGCGTCGCCGTGCCGCTGACATAGTCGGTCATGCCCTTCCAGAAGCTGCCGGCGCCTACCTTGCCCGGCATCAGGTCGGAGCCGTCGAACCGCAGCGTCGTGGCATCCTGCACCAGCTGGGCCATGCGGCGGTCGGATTCCGACTGGTACCAGTCGAGCGAAGCGTCATTCATCGGCGCAATGACGCCGCCGGACTCGACCCAGCTCTTGATCGACTCGCCCGTTGTGAAGAATTCCATGACAGCCCGCACCTCCGGACGGTCGCTGAACATCGCATAGATGTCGCCCGCTACGAGTACCGGCTTGCCGTACTGTTCGTCGATCGGCGGCAGGTAGAACCAGTCATAGTCTTCATCGACCTTGGCCGTCTCGGGGAAGAAGCTCGTAATGAAGTTGCCCATCAGGTTGAACCAGGCTTTCGGAGGATTCTCGAACATCGGCTTCGGCGCGTCGCCAAAGGCCGTCGTGACGATGGACTTCGTCCCGCCGTACACATAGTCGGGGTTCATCCAGATCTTGGACATGATCTCCGCCGCATTCTTCACCTCGGGAGAAGTGAACGGCAGTTCGCCTTTGACCCACTTGTCGTAATTCTCCGGCGTCGTAGTACGCAGCATAATGTTCTCAATCCAGTCCGTTGCCGGCCAGCCGGTAGCCGCGCCGCTCTCAATGCCGATCGCCCAGGCCGGGTCGCCGTCCTTGGCAATCTGCTCTGTAAGCGTCATCAATTCATCCCATGTCTGCGGTACGGTGTAGCCCGCTTCCTCGAACTGCTTCTTCGGGTACCAGACCAGGCTCTTCACGTTGCTGCGGTTCCAGATGCCGGCCATAATCTTGCCGCTCTTGCCGTCCATCGTCGCCATATCCAGCCAGCTCTTATTGTAGTTGGTCTTCAGCTTCTCGGGGTCCAGCACCTGGTTCAAGTCGATCACCTTGCCGGTCTTGGCGATGGCGGCCAGCAGGCCCGGCTGCGGGAAGTCGGCGATATCCGGCGCGTTGCCTCCGTCCACGCGGACGTTGATCGTGGCCTCGAACTCCTTGGAGCCTTCGTACTGAATATCAATGCCCGTCTTCTTCTCGAAGTCCTCGATGCTCTTCTCGAATTTCTTCTGGTCGGCATCCACGAACGGGCCGAACATGGTGACTTTCTTGCCTTTATATTCGCCGTTCAGCGCTTTCTGGAGCGGGCTGTCGGCCGAAGCGGCCGCGCTGGCCGCCGGAGCCGCACTGGCCGCAGGCGTTCCCGCATCGGAGGCCGGAGCCGTGCTCGGCGAAGCGTTGTTGTTATTATTGCCGCAGCCAGCTGCCAGCATAGATAAGGAAAGGCCAACCGCTGCCAGTGTCGAAAGTCTGCGTCCTGTCTTTTTTGTCATCTTCCCATACATCCCCTTTTGGTGGTTTGGTGAGAATGGCCTGCCAACGTCTCCGGAAGCCGGCGCGCCGCCGGTCTTCCCGCCCGGTCCTTATGGCCCGGGCACACCCGTGCGATGGACGGGATCACCTCCTTGTCAGAGTCTAAGTCAACCATTGACGAACCGTTGGATTGAAAAGCTTTTCACAAAGTCCGGAGAAAAGCCCTTGTTCAAGGGGCACCTCTCTCCCGGGACGATTCCCGGACAATCAGCCGGTGCGGCATCTTCTCGCGCAGCACTTCTACCTTCCCCGTCGTCAGCAGCTCGTGCAGCTTCTCCGCCGCCCGGTAGCCGAGCTCGTAGATCGGCTGGGCAATTGTCGTCAGCTTCGGGATGAACATGCCCGCCATCCGCAGATTGTCGAAGCCGATGACCGATACCTGACCCGGCACCAGAATGTTCCGGTCCTTGAGGTAGGAGATCGTGCCCATGGCGAACTCGTCGGCGACGCAGAATACCGCTGTCAGAGACGGATAGGCAGTGAACAGCTCATGCGCGGCCTGATAGGCCTCCTCGAACCGGTGATTCGCGTTCTTCACCCGTCCGGCGTTGTCTTCCAGCCCCGTTTCGGCAAGGGCCCGGACGAACCCGGCGTACCGCGGAGGGCCTGCGATGGAATCATGGTGGCTGAAGCCGATCATGCCGATCTCCCGGTGGCCGAGGTCAATCAGGAACTTCACGGCGTCGTAGGCGGCCGCTTCGTCGTCCACTTCAATGCTCGGCACCTCGTGCTCGTCGGAGTGGGTAGACAGCAGCACGAACGGGATGCGGCAACGGGTCAATCGCTCGTGGTACTCGGGATAAAGCCTGTCGCTTGCCAGCACAATGCCGTCCACCTGCTTCTCGTGAAAGGCGTCGATATAGGCAAGCATCCGTTCCTGGTCCCGGTCGGTGTTGGAGATCATCAGGCTGTACCCCAGCTTGTTGCAGGCATCCTGCATGCCCCGGATAATGCCGGCGTAATACAGGTTCTCGATGTCGGGAATCAGCAGCCCCAGCGTGAATGACTTCTTATAGATTAGCCCCCGGGCAAAAGCGTTCGGTTGATACTGAAGCTGCCGGATCGCCTCGAGTACCCGGTCCCGCTTGCTGGCGACGACGGTCTCCGGCGCGTTCATGACGCGCGACACAGTGCTGATGGAT
This sequence comes from Paenibacillus spiritus, assembly GCF_008710135.1. Taxonomy (GTDB): domain Bacteria; phylum Bacillota; class Bacilli; order Paenibacillales; family Paenibacillaceae; genus Paenibacillus_AQ; species Paenibacillus_AQ glufosinatiresistens. The sequence continues at coordinate 104,160 of NZ_VYKK01000007.1, forward strand.
ACTTCGGCCAGTCGGGCCACGTCTCGAATGGTTGCTTTCATGCTAAAGCTCTTCTTTCTGCAAGTCGTGTTTCCGGCTGCGATTAGTGTTTTGGCAACTGCTTTGGTAACCTTTTCAACCCGAATTATAGCAGGATATCTTTCCGATGGCAACAGAAATTTAAGCGCTTACATTTTATCTTGGCAAGGGACCTCTCCGGCCCCGCCGAAGCGGTCTTCCTCCGCGGCGCCCCTACTCCGGGCCGCCGATGGCCCGGTACAGATCCTCCGGCCGGGCCCGATAGACCGGGTAGTCCCGGCCGTAGAACGGGACGGTGCCGGCGGCGGCGAAGCCAATCCGCTGAAGGCTTCGGTCGCCGTCGCCGGTAACCGCAATGGCCCCGATCTCCTGGACGTCGATGCCAGCGGCCCCCAGACGCCGGAGCTCGTCCGGGATGGCCCGGATAAGGCTTCGGGCATAGGCCCGCCGCTGCGGGGAACGAATGTCCACGATTAGGGAAATCAGGTAGAGCCACACCGGACCGGGGTTGCGGTAATCCAGCAGATGGGCCGTCAGCTCATCCTCCTCCAGCGTTCCCTGCAGCATCCGCTCATACGACGGCTGCGGAAGCGGGAACAGGCTGAAGATGCCCTGGATTCCTTCCGGTGTCTCCAGCACATTGTATACCTCGGGATTAAGGCTCATCACCTTCTCCACATAGCTCCGGTCCACATGCCATTCCTCGGGATAAATGGCATAGTTCAGCTCCAGCATCGCGTCGATGTCGCCGGCTTCCGGCTTTCTCAGGCGCCAGCCCGGCTGCTCCATTCCTGCACCTCCTTCTCCCGCTCCTCTTCCAGCTTGCGAAGAACCGAAGCGTAGAAACCGGACAGCTCCCGTTCGTACAGCGGATAGGAACGCTCTACAATGTCCCTTGCCTGCGAAGAGCGGCGCAGAAAGGATTCCATATACTCCCGCCAGGCCCGCCAGGTCTCCTTATCTGTCCGGTTCATGATGATATGCTTGTTGTAGAACTCATAAATGACATCAAAGTAATTCAGGTAATAATAAATCAGCGACTCTTTGCGCGCCTGGTCCTCTTCGCTGGAGGGCCGGCTGGCCGTCAGCGGGTGATCGTCGTAGATTGTCCACAGCCACGGATCGGCAATCATCATTTTATTGACTTCCAGCAGCATCTTCTGATGCTCCTGCTTGGCCGAGTTGCGGATGGTAATCCGATTGAACCGGTACGTGAACACGACCGTCACCATTGATAAGAAGAACGTCACAATCGAAATAATCAGCGAAATTTGACCCGACAATCTTTCTTCCCCCTGTCTTTACTGCATATCTGAATCCATTATATCCGGATATGGGTCCAAAAAGGTATTCTTTCGGGCGTTATGCGCTATAATCAGAAGTAGAGGTCCGGCGGGTTCCGGACATCCCAACCGAAGGGCTATGCTTCCCGGAATCCTCCGAGCTAAGCAACCCCGCAGTCTTCGCTGCGGGGTTGCTTCGCGTGCCATCTCCCCGCGAAAGGATGATTGTTGAATGACCGATTATGCAAGCGGACAGCCGATTCTGACCCTCCCCGACCTGATCCGGGAGTTCCGGGCCTGCGGACTGGCCGAAGGCCAGACCGTCATCGCCCACGCTTCCCTGAGCCGTCTCGGCTTCGTAGTCGGCGGCGCCGAGACGCTGATCCGCGCTCTGCTGACGGTGCTCGGTCCCGAAGGCACGCTGATGATGCCTTCGCAGACCTGGAAGAACCTCGACCCCGACACCGGCGTCCACGGAGATCTCCCCGCGGCGTGGCGGCCGATTATCCGCGAACACTGGCCCGCCTACGACCCGGCCCTTACGCCGGCCATCGGGATGGGGCAGGCGGCGGAAATGCTCCGCACCTGGCCGGGAGCGGCCCGCTCGGACCATCCGGCGCGCTCGTTCGCCGCAGTCGGCCCTAAAGCCCGGCATCTCACCGGCGGGCATGATCTCCGCAACATCTTCGGCAGCGGGTCGCCGCTGGATAAGCTGTATCAGCTCGGCGGGCATGTGCTGCTGATTGGCGTGGGCCATGACAAGAACACGTCGCTGCATCTGGCCGAGACCCGGGCGGCGTACCCTTCCAAGCGCCTCGTCGAGGAGAGCAGCGCCATAATGGAGAACGGGGTCCGGCGCTGGGTCACCTATCCGACGCTGGAGGTAAATGACAGCGATTTCACCGAGCTGGGCGAAGCGTACGAACGGGAGCAGGGGACCCCGATCCACCGGATCGGAGGCGCAGAGGTGCGCTTCTTCGAGCAGCGTCCCTTCGTGGACTGGGCGGCCGCCTGGATGGAAGAGCACCGGCGCTGACGGCAGGCGGAGGCTCCTGCTGCGATTAACGGGTGATCTGCTTCCTCTTCTCCAGCCCCTTGCTCTTCTGATCCGGTTTCTGTCCCGGCGCCAAAAGTCCCTGCCGCAACCGCGGCAGGGACTTTTGGTAGCATTGGCGGCCCGGACAATCGGCCAGCGCCGGGCCGGAAGCGCCGGCCTTACTGCGGCGACCGGTCCGCCAGGCTCTCCCGGGCAAGCCGGATCATTTCGCGGACCATGGAACCGCCGATCCGGCCGCCGACCCGGCCCGCCGATTCGGTGGTCAAGCCCCCGTTGCCGCCGGGCTGCAGCGGAACGCCGAGGTCCCGGGCCACTTCGTACTTGACCTCGTCCGGACGGGCCGGATCGACCGGATAGCCTTCCCGTCTCATCGTCTCGGCTTTGAATGCCTGCATGCCCTGTTCCGCTCCGGACACGGCATATGTTCTTCTTCGCCTTGCCATTCTTCAGACCTCCCCGGGGTGGAATGTTCCCCCTAGGTTGTTCCGAAGCCGGGCCGTTCATACGCCCTAGAGCGCTTCTTCTTCCTTCCAGACGGCGCTCTCCGTCTTCCCGGCCTTGACCCGGACCTCGCCCGGCTTCTTCATCAGCAGCGATAATCCCACGTTGACGGCGGCCAGAATGAGGCCAATCAGGAACACGCGGGAGGACCCCGCCGCTGTCGCCTCGGCAATGCCGCCGGGAGCGCCCGACAACTCGCCGCTTCGGGCGGAGAATACCGATACCATCACGGCGATGCCGATCGCCCCGGCTACCTGCTGGACAGTCTGTGTGAGCGCGATGCCGTCAGGATAGTAGGCTCGGGGCAGCGAATTCAGTGTGTTCGTCTGGACGTTGGCCAGCACGGCGCCGACGCCGATCATCATTACAATATGGGCAGCTACAATCAGCCACAGTGCTGTATCCGCTCCGAACTGCGCGTAGATCGCATAGGCAGCGGCCACGAACAGCGTACCCGGCGTTACGACGGCCTTCGGTCCGTATTTATCGAAGAGCCGGCCGATCACAGGGGCCAGCACGCAGTTCAGCAGACTTCCCGGCAGCAGCACCAGGCCGGTCGTGAACGCGGCGACCAGCAGAGTCCCCTGCATGTAGAGCGGCAGGATCACCAGCATGGACAGCATGTTGAAGAAGGTAATGAAGCCCATCACTACCCCGACTACGAACATCGGATACTGAAAAGCCTTCAGGTTCAGCATCGGGGTCTTCATCTTCAACTGGCGGACCGTGAAGAGCAGAAGACCCAGGATGCCGAGAATTAGCGCAAGGACAACCCCGGCGCCGCCCCATCCCTTCTCTCCGGCGATGCTGACGCCGTAGACGAGGCCGCCGAAGCCGAGGGTGGACAGCACGATGGACAACGCGTCCACTCTGACCTCTCGGACTTCATGAAGATTCGGCACATATTTCAGGCCGAAGACCAGCGAGAACAGCAGGAACGGAACGGTGACCCAGAAGATCCAGTTCCAGGACAGCGTGTCGAGGATCAGACCGGCGATCGTCGGTCCCAGTGCCGGACCGGCCAGCATGACAAGCCCCATAATTCCCATAGCCGCGCCTCGTTTCGCCGGGGGGAAAATAGTGAAAATGACATTCTGCGTCAGCGGCAGATTGATCGCAAGCCCCGCCGCCTGGATGACCCGCCCTGCCAGCAGCACCGGAAAGACAGGCGCCAGCGCCGCCAGCACCGTGCCTCCCAGCATCAGTACGACGGCGGTGATGAACATCTGCCGGGTCGTCAGCTTTTGCATCAGAATGCCGGTTACCGGCACCAGAATACCCAGCGTCAGAAAATAGGCGGTAGCCAGCCACTGAATTACCGTAGCATTGACCTCAAAGATATGGCCCAGGTCCCCCAGCGCAATATTGAGGGCCGTCTCACTGAACAGTCCCACAAAGCCCGCCACCAGCAGCGCGGCCATAACGGGACCGGATTGGATCCGTTGATTCATTTCTTGGTATGCTCCTTTGCTTCATTGCGTTCATTAGGGATTTCTTCGCGGCTTTCCGCTGCCCCGTTCCCTCCAGAGCAGCGCCGACAACGTGCCTGCCGCTCTCTTCAGCGGCTCTGCCGACCGCTGCGTCAGGCTGAGCAGCATTCCACCCTCAATGGCTGCGTTTATCAGCAGCGCCAGGGAAGCGGCTTCTTCCGCGCGATATCCGTCGCCCTCCAGCTTGCGGGCGTAAACGTCCTGCAAGCGGGCATACAGCAGCCCGCAGGCGTGCCTTACCGGATCGCTCAAGGATGCCATTTCGCTGACCATGCTGCTGAACGTGTAGCCCATCAGGGTCCCGCCCGCTTCGAAGTCGGCCGTCAGCTTCCCGATCATATCTTCCAACGCCTCCAGCGTCCCGGAATTTCTCGCGAAGATTGCTTCTGCATCCTGGGTAATGGCATCGTTCAAGGTCTGAAGGCAGGCGATCAGCAGTTCCTCTTTGCCCCCCGGAAAATGGTGATAAAGCGAGCCCTTCGAGATTTGGCACGCCTTCAGAATTTCGTTCAGACCAACTCCAATATACCCCTTCTGTTGAAAAAGCCGGGTGGACACTTCAATAATCAGCGCTCTTGTAGCTGCGGCCATGATTCGTCTCCTCCTCCCAGACCAACCGGTCTGTTTAACTTACCAAAAAAATAATTTATAAGTCAAGGGGTTCTCCTTCAAAATGCGGATACGTCAAAACAGCCGGCTCCCTATGGAAGCCGGCTGTCCCGGTACCCTCGCCGTGCCGATCACCGCTCTATCACGGCTGACGGACAAGTCCCTGTATGAAGCTGTCAAAATCGGGCGCCAGCCGGGTAATCTTGCCCGGCCGACCCTTGGCGACGTGCACCACTTCGGGTTCGCCGTCATTGTCCGATTCCCGGTAATCCAGCATCACAACCCCGCTGTCTCCCGGACACTCGGCGATAATGACGCCGAACTCCGGGTAGCCTTCCCGCTCCATCAGGAACCGGCTGCCCAGCGAGCCGCAGAGGGAGTGATCCTTCTCCCGGCCAATGCCCAGAATGGCCGAGATAACCACCGCCTGGTCTTCCGCGCCCTCGGGCACGAACAGCCGGTTTCTCGGAATGCCGCCGTTGTGCGTCTTCATGAGCGATACATAGGCGGCGGGCAGCTTGAAGACGAGCGCCTCTTCCACGGACGCGACCCGCTCGTCGGACGGCGGCTCCATGACATACCGCTCCGCATCGGGATGAAGATCATCCCAGAAGCCGGCGGCATTCGGTCCACCGTCCGGCTCGCCCCAAGCGGTTGGCTCTGCCGGGACAACGGCTTCCTCCAGCCTGGCTGCACTGTCAGAGGCTAGCACCGGCTCCGGCGCGCGTTCCGGCCCCTTCTTCTCCCGGATCCATTGCAGGAACTCCAGGGTATCTTCGTCCCCCGGTTCCAGGAAGTCGGCAATGGTGAACTCCCGCTGGGCCTCGTCGTAGCGCCCCAGATAATACAGCGCAAGTCCCGTGCGGTAATGCCACAGCGGGTCGTCCTTGCCCTCTTCCCGGACGGCATGGAACTGCTCCAGCGCTTCTTCATACCGTTCCAGATTGTTCAGCGCCCGTCCCAGATGGCTGACCATCTCGTAATCCCGCTCTTCCTCCGGGATCTCCAGCACCGCTTCTACAATGCTCTCGTAATCATCTTCCTCGTGATACGTCTCCAGACGTTCGCGCAGCTCCTCGTTCATCCCCATGCCTCCGCCACTTCAGTATGCGTGAATTATACCATTTCCCGGCAAGGAAGCTCCAGTCCGTCCGAATGCGCGCCTGCCGTCCGCCTATTCGGCGCTCAGCTTCGCAAAGATCGCCAGCAGCTGCCGCTTCTCCTCGTCGTTCAGCCTCTCGAAGAGCCTCCCGCGCAGACGGCGGCCTTCCAGATCCGCCCGGCGGAGCATCTCCAGTCCATCGGGCGTGATCTCCAGATAGACGATCCGCCGGTCGTCCTCATCCGCGGACCGGACGATTAGGCGCTTGCGGCTGAGCTTGCCGGACAGATGCGTCAGCGTCGCCGGCGTCAGACCGAGCGCCTTGGCGATGTCCGACGGCCGGCTGCGGCCGCTGTCCCTGAGATGGGCCAGGACGAGAATATGCGAAATTCCGAGGTCCTGATCGAACATTTTGTTCCACTTAATAATCAGATGGTTCGTCACCTTGTCCATATTGTGGATGATTTCAAATATGGTCTGCTCTTCCATAGGTCTCCCCCGGCATGCTATATACTGTACAGGCTCCTAATGCGCGCATTAGGAGCCTGTTACTCGCTTAACCGTCATGATACCTGTTATTGGGCCGAGAATCCACCGTCGATTACAAGCTCGGCGCCTGTAATGTAGGAGGCGTCGTCCGACGCCAGGAACAGAGCCGCCCGGGCTACATCCTCCGGCTGGCCGAGACGCTTCAGCGGCGTCGCCTGGATGAGATGGGTCAGCAGTTCCTTGGAAGAGCTCAGCGCCTCGGTCATCGGGGTCTCGATAATTCCGGGGAACAGCGTGTTGACCCGAATCCCCTGGTTGCCGAAGGTGGTAGCAGCCGCCTTCGAGATGGCCCGGACCGCTCCCTTGGAGCCGGAGTAGTGATTGAAGCCCTGGCCGATCTGGGCGGTGTAAGAGGAAATGTTAACAATCGCGCCCTGCTTGCGGGCCGCCATATAAGGCGCCACATGCTTGATGCCGGCAAAAGGCCCGAAGCCGTTAATGGCGAGCATTTTCTGCCAATCTTCCAGCGTAATATCGGAATACGGCTTCTCCGAAGAGATGCCTGCATTGTTGATCAGAATATCAATCTGCCCGAATTTCTCGTTCACTTCTTTAGCCAATGCCGCCCAGTCGTCGTCGGACGTCACATTGAGCTTCATTCCATGCACATTTGGCTTCTGGCTGACCTTCTCAAGCGCAGCTTCGTTGATGTCTGCGGCTACGACAACGGCTCCCTCGCGGCTGAACAGATCGACCATTCGTTCTCCGATGCCTGAAGCTCCTCCAGTAATGATTGCGATCTTGCCGTCTAATTTGCCCATGTTTTGTCGCTCCTTAATTAATATTTAGGTATCTAAAATTTTTGTATCTAAATATTAACAGACTTCTGCGCGGTCTGCAACTTGCAAAGGCTGCCAGCCGCCTCACTCATTATAGACCGTTCCGAAACCGATTATTCCCTCACCGTCCTTTCGCCCCGCCGCCACACCTGGCGGATCGACAGCGTATCGGCGATATTCACCGACGGGTCCCCGTCCACCAGCACCAGATCCGCCCGCGCTCCTTCGGCGATGCGTCCGCGGTCGTGAAGTCCGAACACCCGGGCGGTCTTTGAGGTGGCGGAGCGAAGCGCCTCGACCGGCGTGAAGCCGGCCTCGACCAGCAGCTGCATTTCATGGTGGACACTGACGCCGTGGGCCAGCCCGCCCAGTGTGGGAACCGGCACGGAGACGTCAGTTCCCACCAGAATATCGACGCCTGCCCGGTGAAGATCCATCACATTGCGGTAGTTGTCCGCCATGCTGCCCTGCGGGTAGGTGTTGAAGCAGGACTTCAGCGTCCCGAGCCATTCGGGGCTGAGCTTGGCGTTCACACGCGGATCGTCCGCCAGCGCGGAGGCGGAATGCCCGATAATTGAAGCATTAAGGACGAGACAAGGCGTGACGAACACGCCCGCCGATGCAATCCGGTTCACCAGCTCCGGCGTATCCTCCGGCCGGTCGATGAAGAGATGGGCGAGACCGTCGATCCCAATCTCGACGGCCTGACGGGAAGATTCGGCCGTGAGCACGTGGGCGATCGCCATTTTGCTATGCCGGTGGGCTTCATCTACGGCAGCCTTTAGAATATCCCTCCCCAGCACCGGCAGTCCGGGCGAAGCCAGCACCGAGCCTTCTTCAATCATGATCTTGATATAGTCGGCTCCGTCTTCGACCTGGCGGGCAACAAACTCCACCGCTTCTTCCGGTGTAGAGACCGCTGGCGTTTCTTCATGGTCATGCGCATGGGCAGCCAGCAGAGCATTCCGTTCCTCCTCGGGCATCTTCTCCAGTTCCTTCAGCACAAAATCCGGAATCTCTCCGTCCCCCGGCATCAGCTCATCGGGATGGCCGCCGGGCGGGGTCACGCCCATGCCCGCAGACCGAACGTCGGCAATATCCAGGATTCCTTCCAGCTGGGCCTTGCGTCCGCTTGCGGTGAAGCCGCCCATCATCTCAAGCTCGGTCGTCACGCCGAACTTCAGCGCATCCCGCAGACCTTCAACAGAAGTATGCACGTGGGCATCAATCAGACCCGGGAGCAGCATGCCTCCGGCCGCATCCACAATCTTCGCTTCTGCCGGAACCTCTCCTCCCACAGACACAATCCGGTCTCCTTCGATTAGAACGGCCCCCGCTTCCCGAACCTCTTCGCCGTCGAACAGGCGGGCATTGATAATCGCTGTAACCATACGCCAGTTACCTCCTTTGTCATTATATTAGAACTATAACAGTTAGAATTCTAACAGTCAATCGGAATCGGGCCCTTTTCGGATCGGTCTTTGACATTTCTAACACCTGCACGTAGATTTAATGATAAGATTCAATGCCTTTGGCAAAGGAGAAGAAGACATGACTGCATCCACTTCGCCGACCCCTTACTCCGACTTAATCCGCGACATCGGCATGAAGATCCGAAGCCTCGCGAATACGCGTCTGTCCGAGCTCGGGCTGAATTCCCAGCAGGGACAAATGATGGGCTACATATTCGAGCATCAGCACCGCGGCGTCATCCAGAAAGACCTGGCCGACCACTTTAACCGGACGGGAGCAAGCATCACCAGCATGCTTCAAGGACTGGAGCGCAAAGGCTACATCAAACGGATTATTCCCGAAGACAACGAGCGGCAGAAACGGATTTATCTGCTGCCCAAGGGCAGCGATCTCGTCGAAGAATTCAACGCCATCTTTCGGGATGTCGAGCACAAGATTACCGGCGGCCTCACGGGAGAAGAGCGCGAGGAATTCCTGAATCTGCTGGTTAAGGTGAAGTCGGCCCTCTGACCCTAACAAGCCCGAAGCATCCGCCGCGCGGATCTTCGGGCTTATTTACTCTGCATGATTCAGCTTGCGCCCGGTGAGTTCCCTGCCGGCTTGAACGAAGGCAGCGCCCGGTAAATCCGGATTTCAACTCCGGGTTCCGACTCCCGGCCTTCCCCTGCCAGCAGATCTTCATTCAATCCGGCAAGCGCGGCGCTGTTCGTAATGATCTTGGGGCAGGTTCGGAATAAGGCACCGGAATCCCCGCCGCCGAACTCCCCGTTATTCTCGACATAGATTTCGCAGGGCTGGCCCGTATAATCGGTTCCGCGGAGCATATACCTGGCCGACAAGCGGGGCCGGCCGCTTCCTTTCTCCATAATCTGGGTGTCGATTCCTCCGTCGAGGATCACACCCTCGAAGTAAGGCCCTGATGCGCTTCCGCTGAATGCTATCATCGTGACGGAGCTGCCGTCGGGGCTGTGCAGCTCCGTCGTCTGGCCGATCTTCACCTGAACGGTGAACACTTCCTCCCACTCCATTCGGGTTCCTCCTTCCGTGTCCGTCCCTTTACTCCTGCTCATGCTGAAAGGGCGTTCTCTCCATGACCGGAGCATGCAGGAACGCCGCCAGGAACCTCTCGGTGACGTCCAGCACTTGCGGGCTCCAGACTCCCGGACCATGCTCGGCGCCCGCCACCTTGTAGAACCATACCTGCTGCCCGTGTTCCTTGAGCGCCTTGTACAACTCGATACTCTGGCTGACGTGGACGACAGAGTCGCGGTCGCCGTGGACAATAAGACAGGGCGGAAGCGGCCGGTCCAGGTTCTGATGAAGCGGACTGGCCTGCCGGGCCAGTTCCTGCCGCTCCTGTACCGGACCTCCAAGCAGCAGCCCTTCCGGAGCATCCGCGGCATTATGATCGAGAATATCGTTGTACTGCCCCAAGGTCAGGATGTCGGTTACTCCGTAGTAATCCACCACGGCGCATACGTCATCGGATTGATCCGGATACAGGCCGTTGGCATGCTCGCCCGGCGTAAAGGCGGTCATGAGCGACAGATGGCCTCCCGACGAATCGCCCCATACCGCCACCCGCCGGGGATCAATCCCGTACTTCTCCGCATGGCTCCGCATGAACCGGATGGCGCATTTTATATCCTCGAGCGCAGCCGGATAACGGGCCACATCCGTATCGCGAATCTCTACACTCGCCATGACGTACCCCTTGGCTGCAATCCGGGAGAGATTCGGCAATGCGGCGTACACATTCTGCGGCCGCCAGGCTGATCCCTGCACAAAGACGACCAGCGGGAAGGTATAGCCGTTTCTTACAGGCGCGATAATCTGCACGCTCCGCTTAAGTCCTTCATAATCGGCATAGACCACATCGGGCTCGTAGGTACAGGGGTAGTCACTCCCCTTCTCCGCAAACTCCGCATACAGAATTTGTGCTCCTTCCGGCATTTCACGGGCCGCCCGGTACGCCGCCTGCTGATCCATGCTTCAACAACTCCTCGTCTCGATTTGGAATCCGCTTTCATTATACGGCCGGGGGTTCTCCAAAAAAAGAAACAATCGAAAGGAATATCCCCCCTCGATTGTTTCATCTGACTTCATCTCTCCTTCCGACAGACTCGAGAAATGAACTCACGGTACTGCATTCCGTCTTCCAATTTGCCGTCTACCGGTCCTTTCCGATCACTTCCCGCCTTGCCTTCTGCCATTTGTCGTTCAGCTTGGCGTATTCGGCCTCGATATCGGAGGACAGCGCAATCTCCCGGATCAGGCTGCTGTCGTCCAGTTGAATTTCGGCGGCCGAAGAGATCCGGGAGAAGAGCTCGTCGGTCTTGACCGCACTCAGCATCTTGGGATGATAGGATAAGAACTCCTTGATCTGGGGAATAGAAGACTCTCTTGTCTTAAGCGTCGGAATATATCCCAGTTGATCCGCCATATCCGATTCCTCGATGAGAAATTTGATCCATGCCTTGGCGGCAGCCTTATTGGGGCTGTTCTTGTTGACGCCAAGAGAGTAGTCGGGGTTTAAATAGGCGTTGGGCGTTCCCGTCTCCGAGACCGGCAGCGGCATAAATCCGATATCTTCCGACTTAACCCCGGTATCCGTCTTCTCCAGAACCTGTGCAATGGCCCAGTTGCCCAGGTAATACATGGCTTCGTTTCCTTTGGCGATTTCGGATTTGGATTGTTCCCAGGTATCCCCGAACAGATCGCTCTCCGCGTAGCCTTTCTGCACTATGGTGCGGATCACCCCATAGGCTTTGCCGATTTCCGCATCTTCGCGGAACGGCCGATCGGTTCCGGTCATGTACTGGAGCCGGGACTCATCTCCTGTAAGGATGGGCGACATGGAACCGCCCCAGTTCGTTAAGGTCCATCCTGACGAGAAGCTTAAGTGCACCGGCGTAATTCCGGCTTGCTTCAGCTTCTCGCAGGCAGCATAGAATTGTTCCCGGTTGGTCGGAACGGATGTGATACCGGCGGTTTTAAATGCTTTTTTGTTGTAGATGATGCCCACGGCGGACACGCCGATGGTAATTCCATAGGTTTTTCCCTCATAGGCATTGTTATCGTTGAAGTAGAGATTCTCCCCCAGCCCCAAGTCGTCCAGCGGTTCAAAATAGTCCCCCAGGTTGCTCTTGTCCATGTCCAGCGGCAGAATCAGAACATCGCCGTAATGATTGCTAAGAATCTTCACCCGTATGTCTGTGGCGTAGTCGTTGAGCGACGTGACGTGAACATCGGTAACCGCCGGATATTTCTTCTTGAACTGATCAACATAGCGATTATAAAATCCGTTCTCGACCAAGTCCGGCCGATTGGAGATAAACGTAATCTCTCCTCCGATCCCGGAGGAGGCAGCCGACGGAGAAGCAACTTTCTCCCGCTGCGCCGCCTCTTTCCCTGTCTCCGAGCGCTGACAGCCCGCAAGAATCAGGGAGAGCGCCAGAATAGCCGCGAGCCATGACGAATAAGGTTTCCTTGCCATATCCATTCCTCCTGTATGGGATTACATCCTGAATAATGCCAACGACTTTTGCAACGATTCCGCTAGCTTGTCCATCTCTTCCGATAAACCGACCAGCCGCTTGCTCATCTCCAGCTGTTCGGCGCTGATGGAGGCAACTTGCTGGGAAGAAGCCGATGTCTCCTCGGATACTGCACTGACATTAGAGATTGACTCGTTCAATCCCTGCTGAGCCCGGCTCAGCTCTTCGACCGTGCGGGTGACCTCTGCGGATCTATCCATAAATTCATTCATCTGGTCCTTGACGCGAACCAGAATGCGGTTGGTATCTTGAACCGTGGCCGTCTGGGCTTGATAGAGCGGGTAAGCTTCCGTCAGGATTTTGACCGTATCCTGCATCTCCTCCTGCACTCTCCGGGTGATCCCTCCCACAATTTCAATAGACTGCTTGGACTGCTCCGCCAATTTGCGAATTTCACCGGCTACCACTGCAAATCCCCGGCCTGCTTCGCCGGCACGCGCTGCCTCAATCGTGGCGTTCAAGGAGAGAATATTGGTCTGCTGGGTCATAGCGGTCATCGTATTCAGAATTCCGGCAATGGAAGAAGTACTTTCCTTCAGCGCCCCAACCTTGTCCATCATCTCCCGGGTAACCCTCTCGGTGGACCGGGTCTTCTCTATAAGATCACTCATATATCGGGTTCCCTGCTCGCTGATCGCATTCACCTCGCCGGCCGCATCGTTCATCTCCCGGTTGGAGAGAACCACCTTCTCCATTTGCAGGCTTATGGCAGCGGACAAGCTATGACTCTTCTCAGCCTCAATGGCAAGCGAAGCCGCTCCTTGAGCAATCTGTTCCGTGGCGGCCGTAATTTCCAGAGCCGCTCCCGAAGATTGCTTGGAGGAATCCGTTAAATGCTCGGCTGTGGCCGATACCTGGTGCGCCGATTCATCCGTCTGCCGGACCAGCGCAGCCATGCTCTCCATCATCGCGTTGAACCCCTCGCCCAGTTGGCCGATCTCGTCCTTTGTGCGAATCGGCGCACGCACGGCCAGATTGCCGCGGGCGCCCTCGGCCATCAGCCTCTTCAGCCGGATGAGCGGGTTGGCAAAGATTCGAATCATTGCATAACCCAGTCCCACGGAGAGAATGGTAGAGACTATCAAGATAACGACAACGAACGCCAGAATTCGCTCGGCGCTGGAGAGCAGGTCACTGACCCGCACTTCGCCTGTCAGGACCCAACCCGTAACGGCCGATTGATCGTAAATTTCCAGATAGCGTGTGCCGTCTGAGTGGGTGGCGGTGAATATCCCCTGGCCCTCAAGCTTCCCTTTTGCGCCATCCAATTGCAAGAACGGCGACTTCCCGCCAATGCGGCCCATTTCCTTGTCATACACAATCGCCTGCGTCGCCGGGTCCAGCATGGAGACGCCGCCTTTGCCCTCCTGACTGGAAGTCGTTAAGGTCATGCCGGCCAGCTGCGAAGACAGCGCTTCGATCTTGATCTCAATCAGGATCACGGCTACCGGACCGTCATAGTTGCGGAGAACGCGCGCAAGTCCGATACTGTTCTTCCCGCCCACAAAGCCCTTTCTGGACGGAAGCCATACCTCTTCCCCTTGAGTCCGAGTCACGGCGCCGAACCAATCCGGTTTCTCAAGAGAGGCCAGGTTCAAGGAATAGGTGGAGGCGGCTGCCGAGCCGTCCGGATGAAAGAGCGTAATTCCGTTCAGGTTGTCTACAGAAGACATCGTCTTCTTCATATAGCCCACCAGATCACTCTGCTTGTTCATATAGTTCAGCGAGTTGCTCGGCATCCCCATGTACTCCGTCAGCCGCTTCATGAAATCGACATCGGAAATATACTGCAGGGAATACTCTCTGTACTTGTCAAAGACCAGGTCCAAATTTTGGCGCGCCTGAACCAGAGTCTGCTCGGAGGAATGCGATACCTCGTCCAGAATCGAGTCTTTGGCAATCCGGTAGGATTGAATCCCTACGACGCTGACCATGACAACAACGGTTGTAAAAAAGAATAAAAACAGCTTGGCCCCCAAGCTGTTTCTGGGATCAATCACTCCCTTTAGGCGTGAACTGCGCCCTCCCGGCGCAGACGTCTCTTGCCGCCTGTGATCCATTTATCAACACCTCCGTAAATTTCACTGACACCCAGGGTTAATTTCGGAGATAACTCTTATCTTTTAAATATAAAAATTTCGTTGTAATTCCTTGCACTTTCTGCCGTTTGGTTTCACAAATTTGATCCATTTATGTCATATCCATTCTCTGTCCAATGATGTATACTATTTATTTTGAACCCTCTTTATCTTCCGTTCGGGTAATGGAAGATAAAAATGACTGATAAAGGGTACTTTATGGGTATTCTTACTAGGGGATCTTTTTGCAGCAGACTATCGGTTACCATCAAGGGAGGACACAGCATGGCGGGTTTAGACAAGCAGAAAATTGCGGAGAGTGTGCCGCAGAAAGGATTTTTCGGACATCCTAAAGGGTTGTTCACTCTGTTCTTCACGGAATTTTGGGAGCGCTTCTCCTACTACGGAATGAAGGCTATCCTTGTTTATTATATGTACTACGAAGTCAGCCGGGGCGGCCTTGGCATGGAGGAGAGCACGGCTCTCGCTATTATGTCCATCTACGGTTCTCTGGTCTATATGTCCGGAATTATCGGCGGCTGGCTGGCGGACCGGATCTTCGGCGCCTCCAAGGCAGTCTTCTACGGCGGTATCCTGATTATGCTGGGCCACATCGCGCTGGCGATTCCGGGCAGCGTTCCGCTGTTCTTCATCTCCATGGTGCTGATCGTGCTCGGTACCGGCCTGCTGAAGCCGAACGTATCCAGCGTTGTCGGAGAGCTTTATACCGAACAGGACTCCCGCCGCGATGCCGGATTCAGTATTTTCTATATGGGCATTAACCTGGGAGCGTTCCTGGCCCCGCTCGTGGTGGGAACCGTGGGCGATTACAACTTCCATCTCGGCTTCGGCATTGCCGCCGTCGGCATGCTGCTGGGTCTGGTTATCTTTGCTTATACCAAGAAGAACAATCTTGGACTTGCGGGCACGAACGTCGCCAGTCCGCTGTCCCCGTCGGAACGCAAGAAGGTGTTCCGCAATATCGGAATCGGCGCAGCCCTTCTGGCTGTCGCGCTGGCCGTCACCATTCCGCTCGGCCTGCTGACCTTCGACTCGCTGATCGTGATTGTCGGCATTCTGGGTATTCTGATTCCGACGATGTACTTCATCGTCATGTACCGCAGTCCGCGCACCACCAGTGTGGAGCGCTCCAGACTGATTGCCTATATTCCGCTGTTCATCGCCGCCATTATGTTCTGGGCGATCCAGGAGCAGGGCTCCACCATCCTGGCGAACTACGCGGATAAGCGGACGCAGCTGGACTTCGCCGGCATTCATATCAAGCCCGCCTGGTTCCAGTCGCTGAACCCGCTGTTCATCATCACCCTGGCCCCGGTCTTCGCCTGGTTCTGGGTGAAGCTCGGCAAGCGGCAGCCTTCCATTCCGAAGAAGTTCTCTTTGGGCCTGCTGTTCGCCGGATTGTCGTTCCTGGTCATTCTGCTGCCGGCTTACTTCGGCGGCGAAGATTCTCTGGTGAACCCGCTGTGGCTGGTACTCAGCTATTTCATCGTCGTCCTCGGAGAATTGTGCCTGTCTCCGGTAGGTCTGTCGGCGACAACCAAACTGGCGCCTTCCGCCTTCTCGGCCCAGACGATGAGCCTGTGGTTCCTGTCCAGTGCGGCGGCTCAGGCTATCAACGCGCAGATCGTGAAGTTCTACTCGCCGGCTACCGAAATGGTCTACTTCGGCGTTATCGGCGGAGCGGCCATCGTGCTCGGCATTCTGCTCTTTGCGCTGTCGCCGAAGATTCAGGGCTATATGAAGGGAATTCAATAAGCCTGGCCGCCTCTGAAGCCGCCCCCCGGAAGAAGCGAGATTCGTCTCCGCTTCTTCCGGGGGGCGGCTTTTTTATTCTTCTGCGGATAGGCCCGGACGCCTTGATTCAAGCGCAGCCAAGAGGACCGGTAAAGGTGATATGATAAGGATAAACCCATACCCGAAAGAAGGGATTCTATTGATTATCCAATCCTATTCCGCCGAGGATTTTCAGGCCTGTGTCCGCTTGTTCATTCAGGTGTTCCGTCAGCCGCCCTGGAAGGATCGTTGGAACGAAGCTGACGCGGCCTGTTATCTAAGCAATTACATCCATACCCCCGGCTTCCGGGGAATCGTCGCGAAGGAGGGAGACCGCGTTCACGGGCTGATCTTCGGATTCCGCAAGAGATGGTGGAGCGGCGACGAGTTCTACATCCACGAAATGTGCGTGGACAGCGGTCTTCAACGGACCGGAACCGGGACGGAGATGCTGCGCCATCTGGAGAACACCCTGAAGGACGAGTCGGTAAGCCGAATTACCCTGTTGACCGACAGGGGAATTGCCGCCGAGGACTTTTACAGAGCGAACGGATTTGAGGAAATCGAACGGTTAATCTTTATGAACAAGGAGCTTGGAGAGGGGAATATCCGTTGAAGCGTCCAAGAAGGCCAAGAAGAAAGGTCATTCTGCTGGTGCTCGTTTTGCTGATCGGCTCCGCCGCCGCCGGTTCGCTAATGGTCTATGCCAAGCCGGTACGGGCTATATTGGTAGATTATTCGAGCATGAACGAAATCGGCAACCGTATCTATCTGGAAGCCGGTCTCCAAATGGAGGATACCCTGGCCTCCAACCTGCTGACCCAGGCCGAAGCGGCCGAGGATCAGGTGGCGGAGGTGTTCGGCAGTCGGGTCTCTGCGCCCTACTTAATCTTCGCCATAACGCCCAAGACATGGAACCGATATGCGGAGAACCCGACCGGACAAACCTATTATTACCCCTGGAGAAATTACATTGTCATCGGTCCTGAGGGACTCAACGAGAATGTCATTTCGCATGAATTCTCGCATGCCGAGTTGAGGGAACGGCTTCACAACAAGAAGAAGGTCCCGGCCTGGTTCGATGAAGGATTAGCCACCATGATCGACGGCAGATATCTCCACAGTGAAGCCGTATGGAAAGAACAGACGAACGACGGCCGGCAACCATTCAATATGGACACGCTGGATTCTTATCGGGACTTCGATTATGGAACCCCGGAAGCCTACCTTCATTATAACTTGGCATGCCACGAAGTGACGCGTTGGTACTCCTTGGTCGGAAGCGAGGGGCTGACCCGGCTCATCGACGAGCTCAATAACGGCAAGAAATTCGGGCCGCTGTACAGGGAGATCGAAGGCATAAGGGCTGGTTCCGGCGCGCAGCCCCGTTCATTCCCGGCATCCAAGGCCCCGGCCAAGTGACTCCGGTCACTAACAACGCGGCAGAGAGGTGTATACTGGGTCGGGTACAGCGATTACGCACGGGAGGAATTCTACAGCATGGGACGATATGAACAGCAGCGAAATTTCCTGAAGTCCAACTTTCTGGAGTTCAAGCACGTGAAGACGGACAAAATCAAGGGTCTGCCGCAGCCCCCGGCCGTCAAACCGTATTCTTCTTCATCCGTTATCGTCGATCTGCCGGAATTTAGCGGGGACATTGCGGGGCAGGCCACGGTCTATGACTGCATCAAATCCAGAAGAAGCACCCGCTTCTACGCGCAGGAGAGCCTGCGTCTGGAGGAATTATCCTATCTGCTCTGGGCCTCGCAGGGAATTACCGGAGCGACCAAAGGCGGACTTATGCTGCGGACGGTGCCGTGCAGCGGTGCTACGCACACGTTCGAGACCTATCTTTTTATCACGCGGGTCGAGGGTATTCCCCAGGGGGTCTACCGGTATTTGCCGGTGGAGCATAAGCTTCTCTTCCTGTTCGAGCTGGATGAGATTGATCAGAAGATTGATGCCATCACCCTGGAGCAGCCCTTTGTTCCGAACTTTGCCAAGAAGGCAGCTGTCCTGTTCGCCTGGAGCACGACGCCCTACCGTTCCGAATGGAAATATGACATCTCCGCCCACAAAAAAATCCTGATCGACATCGGACATGTCTCCCAGAACCTTTATCTCGCGAGCGAGTCCATCGGCGCAGGAGCCTGCGCGATCGGGATCTACGACCAGAACCTGATCGACGACGTATTGGGGCTGGACGGCGAGGAAGAATTCGTGCTGTTCTTGAGTGCGGTCGGGAAGAAGAGGGAATAAATCAGGCGAAAGAGGAAAAGGACAGGGCTTAAGCCCTGTCCAAACATTCAGTTTTCCAACAAGGAAAGCCTCCCCAACTGTCCGACAATGTAGTTCCGCAATTCTGGATTACAGCAATATACGAAACAACCCTTCATTCCTCTAGACATTAAGATTTTGTATATATTTTTAATTAATTTAGTAAGCTGCTCATTATTATTTTTCAGTCCTTTTTTTCCTTGTTTATCCTTATACTCGTCAAAGTCGGCATAAATATGCTTAGACTGAGGGTCATACTTTAAGTCGTTTCCTATAATGACACCCACAAAGTCAAATTCTAATCCCTGTGAAGTATGTACGCATCCCACCTGCTCAATTCCGCGTTCATCAATAGCCCACGTAGAAAGCGCCCGCCCATTCCAAGGCATCTCGAAATTGTACTCTGGTATAGTTACATCTCCAACTTCTCCATTTGGATTACCTTCTTTAGCATCGGTCCATTTCCATGCATATCCAGCCAACATCCGGGCCTTGTATCCTTCATTTACTTTTTCTTTTATTAGTTTATATACATCATTTGGATCTTCTACTAGTTTAAATCGAAAAACATCTTGGTCCCATCCATCAAAGTTTGCCGTTTCTCTGATTTGAAAAATGTGATCTATCCAATTTAGAAAACCTTCCGCTCCTGCACATCTAAATTGTGCAGATAAGGTATACTCCAGAATCTCAGAATGATTAATTGTCGCAATTCGCTTTATTTCTTCAACGCTGCCAATATCATCAGGCCTAATCCGTTGATTATCGTCAATGAAAAAAACATTTACTTTTGATGCTTTTATTATGTCCTCGACTTGATTTATACCCTGATACATATAAGCACCTTTACCCTTGAGACGGTGAGCTTCATCCACTATAAGTACATCAAAGAAATTAGCAGGCGAATTATAAAATTGACCCGAGCCAGAGAATAAAACTCTCGCTCTTGTTTTATCTTTTGCCTGCTGCTTAATTAATGTTTCAACCATAGCTGTTCTGAATGATGCATTGGGAGCGACAAATTTTACATTAAGCTTCTTCTTCAAAAGATCGCCTAAGGCATTCATTGAGATAACTGATTTTCCTGTCCCCGGTCCTCCCTTAACGATTATTGTTTTCTTATTTGTTAGTTCCTTTGCCTCGCTAAGAATCGATTCATAGGCAACCTTCTGTTCATCTAGTAGAGTAAATTCTGAGTTTCCTTTAAACAATCCATTTACGTGTTCAATTAATTTCTTAGAAGGGCGTATTTTTCCGTTTTCGATTAAATAAAGAAGATTGATTCCATCTCCTTTACCGATATGTTTATAAAGGAACTCCTGAAGCTTAACTCTATCCTCTGATAAAAATAGAGGAGCCTTTGCTATCGCAGATTGATATTGCTGATGTTGAAGTGGATCTGGTTGTCGGGTTCTATAATTATGCAAGTATGCACAAGAATAGCTCTGCAGATGATTCTTTTGGATTGCCTCGTTCATATCCTCAAGGTGTTGCCTGTATGACCATGCTTGATAGGACGGGTGTGTTACTTCTCGTTCCCTGCCTCCAACCTGTGCAATAACAACATCATCTCGGTTTGTTGATTTAGCTGAATCCCACTGTTTTAATTCAACAATAACAAAGTTGCTATTCCCAGATTCATCTCTCCCTGTGACAATGAAGTCTACCCGCTTGCTTGTCGTGGGAATATTATATTCAATCATTATTCCGCAATCATCAGAAACTTCTGAATTTCGTATAACTCGTTCCATAAATTGCATTGAATTATTCCAGGCCCTAATTTCCCCGCGGCTGGGACGCATACCCATTTTCTCGAAAAAAGCTTCCTCAATAGATATAGTAAGTAAATTACTATCCACTCTCTGCCTAAACTCTAGTGCGCTGCTGCTGTAAATAATCATCTGTTACACCTCTATAATTATGTGTATTTATCTTTTTTCCATAAGCCTTCTCTATCATTTCATTAACTTTAACTTATTTTGTATTAGATCTACTAGACTACTGTTCGTAATGGACCAGCCCCTGTCCGGGACTAGCGCAACTACAATGGAATAGGCTTGCATATTGCCGCTTGAAGAGGCGCCAATGCCTGCCTCCAGAATCTCGTCCAGCACTTCCCGGCTATTTCCGTATCGACCGTTGACCGGTAACCGTGGATAAGATCTATGAGCTGCACTGCATTTCCTCCCCCTGATGCCTAGCCGTTTATTTCCCTCATTATAGCGTATAAAAAGGGCCCGGTGGGCCCCTTTCCTTCTTTTTGGCTGTGCGCTGTCCGCTTACTGCTAACTGCCGGTAAACCTCCAGACGGCTACGGCATCGTCAATTCAAACTTCGTACCGGCATCGCCCGCAAAGACAATGGATCCGCCCCAAGGCAGCGCCGCTTGATTCTGCTCCTCCAACATACTGAAGGAGACGCAGGTTCCCTTTACATCATAGACCGCAAAGGATGCATTTTCAGAAGACTGGCCCACCTTGAGGCTTTTGCCTGCATCCTCCTCGCTGATTGTATACCACTGGGCATATCCGCTCGGCGGGATGATAACGCTTGAGCGCTTCGTCATGCCGAGCGGCTTCACGGCATCCTGGCTCACCAGAACCCGGCCGTTCGTCTCCAGGTATTCCACGCCGTTATGCTTGACGAACGTATACCCGGAGAGGTCCCGTCCGGCTGTTCCCGGAATTTGCAGTTCGGAGACCGCCGTATTCGGACCGGTTATTCGCTTATCCTGCACATAACCTGCCAACGGCT
Source organism: Paenibacillus spiritus (assembly GCF_008710135.1). Classification (GTDB taxonomy): domain Bacteria; phylum Bacillota; class Bacilli; order Paenibacillales; family Paenibacillaceae; genus Paenibacillus_AQ; species Paenibacillus_AQ glufosinatiresistens. The sequence goes on from NZ_VYKK01000007.1 coordinate 125,484, forward strand.
TCGATACATCCATCTGCTGAACGGGCTGCATCAGCATATAATAGAGCGATGAGTATTTCTCTGTCAGCAGGTAATACTTCTTGCCATCCCGCTGCATCCATGCCTTCGCGGTCGCTGCCGGGAGCTTCTGGGGTTCGAGCTTCTCGCCGCTATATTCCGATACCGCAGTCTGCCCGAGTCCCAACAGCGGCGTGTATTGGCGATTCCATACATAGGTATGACCGTTCCCCTTTGTTACGAAGCGGATCTTCGTATTTCCATCCGTACTCCGGAATGTGCCGTCCTCCGAATATTCGTAGCGTTGGTCCATACTTCCGGGCAGTTCACTGTGGACCGTCATCACGCCGTCTGCTGTAATTTCAAGGCTGGCCGTCGCCCCTGATGCGCCATAGACTCCTGCATACTGCATCATGGACGTTGGCATTTCGGCCTTTACCGAAACGCCATACGACTTGTCGGGCTTGCGCCCGGCAATCGTTCCTTTCTCCTTCAGCGCTTGCAGCAGCATTTCATTAGCCAGAAGCTGATCATGCGTGCTGACTCCTCCAGCCGATATGACAGCGGCCGCCATCTCCTGCTCGGGAAGCACCACGAGCGAGGCGTGATAGAGGTTGGTGTCCCCGCCCTTGGTGAGCGCCTTTATTCCGTATTCGCCAAAGGGATACAGATCGACACTGTCCCAGCCGAGGCCGTATCCGATGGAGCTGTCCGCCTCATCAGGCCATAAAGGCGTCTTGTATTCCTCCTCAGCCATCGCCGCTGCCGACTCGGCGGACAATCCCGTATTGGCATTCCCCGTGAACAATTGGCTGAACCGAGCCAAGTCCTCCGCTGTGGAATAAATGCCTCCCGTCCCGATCACATTGACCCGCTCATTCGGAAGCTGTCCGATATAAGCGGGATAGTAAAGACCCGCCATCTTCGTCTCGTCCAGCGAATCGAGCGGCGTCCCTGTATGCATCATATCGAGCGGTTCCGTCATGTACCGGTGAAGGTACGCCGTGAAATCCATACCGCTGACACGCTCCACCAGTATTTCAGCCAGGGTAAATCCGTCATTGCAGTAGACCGAATAGGCGCCCGGGTCCGCCTTCAAGGTCTGTCCGGCCAGTTGCTTCAGCAGCGTATCATGGGCATAGGTATCGCTGTCTCCCAACAAAAAGGCGTTGGTAAACGATGAACCGTTCAGGCCGGAAGAGTGATTCAGCAGCATGCGCGGCGTTATTTTCTGGTAGCGTTCGTCTTTCATCGTAAAGTCGGGGATATACCGGACGACCGGCGTATCGAGGTCGACTGTGCCCCGCTCAACCAACTGCATGACCGCAACCGCAGTGAACATTTTACTGACCGAACCGATTCCGTACAGCGTATCCCCGGTGAGCGGCTTCTGCCCTTGCTCGTCATTCTTCCCGGCTTCACCGGATACGGCAATGCGGCCATGGTCGATAAGGGCGTATTGCACGCTGTATGTACCCTGCCCTTTGGACAGGAAGTCGGCTTTCTCCCGTGCAGCTTGCACGGTTGCCGGATAACGGCTCACAGCCCCGTTCCCAAGCGAGTCCGAAGCCGACGCCGTCGGTACCATTGCCGGAACCGCACTTGGCTTAGCCGCGCCCGATGAGCTCGCCTCACAGGCGCTTAGCAGCAGACACGAAGACAGCAAAGCACCGAGGTACCATTGACTTGTTCTCATAATCATTCATCCTTTACTGTCATTCATATTTTCCCTCATCCCCATTCTAGCCGAGCACACCAAAAAAGACATGCAGTAACCTCACATGTCTTCCTGGTCTTCATAAACGATAATTAAGCGTTAACCGGAGCGAACTTGGCGAAAAAGGCTTCATTGTCGCCGAACAGCTTGAAGTTCTCCTTAATCTGCTCGTCGGGCCAATTCCACCATTGAACTTCATTCAGAATTCGAATCTGCTCCTCGGAGAAACGGTAGCGTTGAACCTTGGCGGGAACACCTACGGCCACGGCATAATCGGGGATATCCTTGGTTACAACGGCATTAGCTCCAATAATGGCTCCGTTGCCGATGGTTACGCCCGGCATAATCACTACATCCGTACCAATCCATACGTCATGGCCGATATGAACCTTGCCGTTCTTGGATATCTCATGCAGCTTGAGGGTCTCTCCGGGATTCATGATTCCCGGAACATTCTCGGGCGGGATACACACATCTTTATTGACATAAAGAAAAGTATGGGTGGTAATAAACTCCGTAGGATGGTTAGGGACAATCTTGGCTCCGGGATTAATCGAACAGAATGCGCCGACTTCAGCCAACAGACCGTTATCGTCGATCAGATGCTGATAACCGTAAGAGTACTTGCCTACCTTTACTCCCGTTATTACCTGATCCTGTGTAGTTCTCGGTTCAGCCGTTCGATTCGGCAACAATACGACCATATAGTGAATATCTTTCTTTAAGCCGTAAGACGCCAATTGGTTCGAGATGGCGGGATAGTGCGAACTGGCCACTAAGATAAAGTCGGTTGGCTCGGTCTGCTTCAGAACTTTAGGATCAAGCACCAGAAGCTCTGCTACCCTCTTTCCCCACATCGAGGAGTTGTTATCGACGAAACAAACCTCGCCCTCCCACTGAAACTGCTTCAGTACAGACAGAGACATCTTCCCAATTCGTTTCGTTCCGAAAATATAAATTCGTTTCTTGGTTCTCAAAAGATCAAGAGCATCCAGGATGCTGTCCAGAATATCCTCGTACAACCCAATTCCTCCTTACAAATTATGTATTACCTCTTAGTTATCGGACGAAGGATCTGGATTGTGAAGAAAGAACAACCCATCTTAAGGCATTGCCCCTGTGACCATTTACACTTTTTTCCACATGCAATATTGATAAAATTAATGGATTACAGATTCCCTGGAAAAAGGGTGAAGAGATATGATCATCACGTTTCGCGAATACCAGGAGGAAGACTTTACGAAGGTCCGCGATATGCTGTCTGCGTGTTTTGGATGAACGGGACCTACGACAGTTGGGAGATACCGTTGGGATCTGGGAAGAAGAGACGGGCAGAGTAGGGGCGAAGCCTTCTTTCAACTCCGCCACCCGCTACCCTCGGCAGTAATAGAAGAAATGTTTCTCTTTGCGGAAAAGCATTTGTCTGTACAAGAAGCGAATCGTCGGGTCTTGCGCCTGCAAATCCCCCTGGGAGATTCGCTCCGCGAATTGATCGCTCAGCTCAGAGGCTTCCATAGACTGGATGGCGACGATACCATGTTCGCCCTTTCTCTGCATCTTCTCGGTTTAGACCGCGCCAAGCCTCCGGCCTGGTCTTACCCGTGGCGGTCAAGGCAGGAGAATCAGCTTGCCGCGGGCCTGCCCTCCCTCGCTGATGGCGAGCGCCTCCCGCCATTCTTCAAGCGGGAACGTCCGGGCAATCGGTATAGTGAATTTGCCCTCCGCGGCGTACCCAGCGAATTCTCCCAGGACCTCATAGTGCGTCGAACGGTCCTCTGCCGAGGTACGGATTCCGAGTTCCGCAGCGGCAGCGAAGTCGCTGATGGTTTTGACCCGAAGCGGATCGCCGCCGGCGATCCGGATCAGATCCGGCAGCGAGCCGCTGGGCGGCGCTGTGTCGAGGACCCTGTCTACGGGCTTTCGCGTCTCTTCCCGCACCCGTTCGGCCATCCCTTCTCCGTATGGGATTACCGCGGCGCCCATCCTTCTTAATGGTTCGCCGTAGGTTGCACCGGCAGCGGCAATAACCCGAACGCCCCGAAGCAGGGCGATCTGGACGGCGGCGAACCCAACCATGGTGCCGGCTCCGTGCACGAGCAGAGTATCGCCCTCCTTAACCTCCAAGTATTCCAGGCTGCGGAAAGCGGTCTCGGCCACCATAGGCAGCGCCGCCGCCTGAATGAAGTCCAGTCCTTCCGGGATGCGGGCCCAGTGATCCAGAATCGCTCGGTCCGATGCGCCCGCGATAGGGGCACCGGCATAATCCGCACTGCCCAGCACGGCATCCCCTACGGCAACATCGGTGATGCCCTCGCCCACCGCTTCTACAATTCCGGACACATCCAGACCGACTCCGCAGGGCAGCTCGCCGGCAAATAATCCTCGGCACAGCGCCCAATCGGCCGGATTTAACCCGCAAGCCTTCACGCGGACCCGTATACGTCCCGGTGCCGGATCCGGAACCTCCGCCTGTTCCAGATGCAAGACCTCCGCCGGTTCGCCGTAACGGTTAAAGCGGAGCGACCGGGTCATTTCAAGGTTCCTCAAATCTCCCATGCTTCCATTTCCTCCCTTTGGTATAGTTAACTGGGGTGCTACTACCCGATCATAAACGATGAAGTTAACTTGAAGGAAAGAGGCGAAAGGAGAGACGGGGATGAAAATTAACGAACTTTCCGAAAAGACAGGTTTAACGCCCCCTACCATACGTTTTTATGAAAAGGAAGGCTTGCTGGACCACCGCCATGTTCAGCGGTTGGAGAACAATTACCGCGACTATTCCGATGACGCCGTCCGCCATCTGAACTTGTTAAAAAGGTTCCAGAGCGTGGGCTTCTCGCTTGACGAACTGAAAGAGATCAATCAGGAGACGGCCGGGAATCAATTCACCCTGGCCAAGTCTATCGAGGTCCTTCGCAACAAAATGTTGGAGATCGAGCGCAAAAGAGAGGAATTCGATCAAATCTACCGAACGCTGGAGGAAATGCTGGGGCACAAAGCGGCCATGATGAAGGATATCGAGGGAGGAACAGTACGCCGCACCAGCCTATAAAAGCGCCTGTCGCCCGGCTCCGCACCGCGAACGAATATTTGAAGGGTTCATGAAACGGAGTCTCATAGCTGCCGATCAACCATTGGAACAACCCTCTATATTCGTCAAGCGATGGAACGTCCATGTGCAGATACGTGAACAATTCGGGATGCTGCATAAGCTCGAAGGACTCCATGAGATCTTCCTCCGTATACGGGCGGATGATCAGCCGTTCGGACTCCAGACGCATCCGGGATAATTCAGGGTACATCAAAGTTCCTTCTCATTCTTTCTCTACAGTCTGATAATTAAGCCAGGTTCTGTCACCATTACGGGATACACTATAAATAAACCGGCAGGAAGATTAAGGAGGAGAACATCCGATGTCCAGAGAACAGCGTCAAGCACTCGATAAAAGCCTGCGGCAACCCCGGCCCGCCAAGCCCCGGAGCCTTGAAGAAATGCGGGCGGACTTCGCCGCAATGATGGCAGCCATGTCCGTACCCGGGGACGTCCGGACCGCCCCGACAACGCTTGGGAAGCGTCCCGCTGTAAGAGTGGAGCCTGAACAGGAAGCCCGTCCCGGTCTTATCCTTTATTTTCATGGCGGCTCTTATATTATGGGTTCCCCCTATACGGCCATGTCCCTTACCGCGAGTCTGGTCAGCAGAACCAGAGTACCGTCTCTCTCGCTCGATTACCGCCTGGCTCCGGAGCATCCGTTCCCTGCCGCTCTGGATGATGCTCTTGAAGCCTATCGCGAGCTTCTGCACAACGGGATGGAGGCCTCATCCATTGTATTCGCCGGCGATTCAGCCGGCGGCGGGATTGCCGTCTCAGCCTGCCTGATGGCACGGGCTGCCGGGCTGCCGCTGCCGGCTGCGGTGGTGATGTTCTCTCCAGGTCTGGACCGGACACATTCCGGGGACAGCATCGACAGCAAGGTGGGGCTCGACCCGTTCTTTACCCGTGAGAGCTTTGCTTGGACAGATCAGCTGTATCTCGCCGGGCAGGACCCGACTCACGAACTGGCGAGCCCCGCCAGATTTGCCGATCTCGCCGGATTCCCGCCTCTCCTGCTTCAGGTCGGCACGAACGAGCTGCTTCTGGATGACTCTACGCAGTTGGCTGATCGGGCACGAGCGGCGGGCGTGGATGTCATCCTTGACGTGACCGCCGGTGTTCCGCATGTGTTCCAGGCCTTCACGGGGATACTGGATGAAGCCGATCAAGCGCTGGACCGGGCCGCCCTCTTTATTGCACAGCATCTTTGATCTGCTTCCTCCCGCCTCTAACCCCGCTGATAAGGGGTATACGGCTTTATTGCTGTAGTTCAGCGGCTTGACTCTTTCATTTCCGTCCATGTCAATTCGGTCTCGCCCTCCTCTTTATAAGCAATAGCGGGAAAGTCTGTTCTGCTCTCACCTATGCGTTCAATAATCAGATGGTACGGCTTCAGTCTCTGATGCCAGTCGCTGTCTTGCCTTGTGGAGACAGAATCGGACAAATAATCATTGATGATCGTGTGTAATTCTTCCTTGGTTAAATTCGAGTCATAGCCGATTCCAATCTGGAAGATAAGATGGCTTGGGTCGGATGCATAACCGACCAGCGTAACGCCTTGCTCCTCTTTCAATTGGCTGGAATGAAGGGCAAGGCTCTTATTGATAACGGAGAAGTCACCATTCTTACCGGAGTCCCGGCAGCCCGTCAGTGTGACAAGGATCAGCGCACTCATTGCCGCCAGGATTTGCTTTCTGTCCTTCATTCCTTATTCCCTGCCCTCTACGTTCAACGCGTTGATATGTAATTTATTGGTTTTCGCTTGTGCCTATTGTATCAGCAGTTCTCGCCGATGATCAAGAAACATAAATTATACCCTCCATATATCCGTAAGGATACATAGAGGGCATGCCAATCACGGGTTAGCTGCTCCGATCACATCTACATTATAAAGCGAATAGCCCCAGCTCGTTGCTCTTTGAATTCCATAAACCCTTACAAACTGCGCATTTGTAGGGCTGAAGGTGATATCGTCAATCCCGCCGTCCCCTGTTGCGGTCGAATAGACATCCGTCCAATGGACAGCATCGCGGGATACTTGAATTTTATAGGCTTTCGCATACGCCGCTTCCCAGTTCAGCTTCACCTCGCTCACCAGATAGTTTCCAACGAGGTCGATAAATATCCATTGCGGGTCCGAGTATGAAGAGGACCACCGGGTGGCCGCATCGCTATCGAACGCGTTGGCCGCCGTAAAGCCTTCTTCCGCAGAGCTTGCAAATGCCGGCTTGTTGACGGCAACGCTATGCGGCTCTTCGGAAGCGAGCGCTGGCCGCCCGAACATTGTGCAGGATACCAGAACAGTTAAGGCCGCAGCTAACGTTACGATTCTCTTTTTCATAAACATGGTTGGATTCCTCCTCTATCCTATTTTCTCCTGATCCAATCTTCTCTTTTGGGCCGTATCTTGGAGTATCTATGTAAAGGGTTTGAAGAATTCAAGCTTCTCCCCCTTGTTGGATCGCCCAATTATTTTAATTTAATGTTATATGTTTCCATAATTTTCTGTCAAACTTCCTAATTTCTTTATTTTGTTATTTCCAATCATTTCGGCTTTATTTTCTTTTTTTTATCCAATTATTGCATGATTACTTCCAAATAACTTCAGTTTATTCCATTTTTCTGGACTTGTTATAAAAATTATTAGTTTATTTCTGTTATAAATCAATAAAAGTTATTATTCATCTGCAAAATCAAAAAGGCACCTCAACGGGTGCCCTGCTTGTGTGTTATGTCTTGACGTATCATTAAGTCTTTACGTATCGTTTCTTGGCTGTTCCTCCAGGATAGGGGACGCCGCAGGCTGCTGCACAGGTTCCTTATCATGCTGGAGAAAAGAATGGGATGTAACATGGTTCATAAAATCCCGGATGAACATCAGCTGTTCCTCTGTGTATTTCGCCAGCAGCCGAGCCGCGCCGGCCTGAACGCGTTCGTCGAACTGCTCGTGCAGCTTGTAGATGAGATCACCCTTTGCGGTCAGCTCAAAATATAGTTCCTTCTTATTGTCCGGAATGGTCACGAACTTAATCAAACCCAGCGCTTGAAGCCGCTTCGTCAGTTTAGAAACGGTCCCCTTCGGAATCTCGAACCGGCTCGACAGCGCACTTCCGTTCGCCCGGCCGAGCTTGCCGATCCCATCCAATACATGAACCATCATAAAAGTCATCTCGCTCAATAGGGCATGCACCTGTGGATCGGTAACCTGCGCCAGCAGCCAAGCCTTTTCCTCATCGTCTTCCTGGTGGATTTTCTTCGCAAATTGCCCAAATGCTTCGAACACTTCTTGAAGCAAACGTTCATCATGAGGCTGGCTCATGCTTCCTTCTTCCTTTCAATCGTAGGATTGTCCTTAGTATAACAAATCCCTTCCCAGCGCGTAATTATTGTTTCTAAGAAACAATATTGACAGTACCGTCCGCCGGTGCTATATTGTTTCCAGGAAACAAAAAAACAAAAACGGGAGTGACCGCCGTGAATCAATCTTCTGCTTCCGAGACGAATGCAGTTCTGGCAACAATCATGAACCATCGCTCGATCCGTAAATTCAAGAATATCCCCCTGACCACGATGCAAATCGAAGCGATTGTCCGGGCCGCCCAAATGGCCTCTTCCTCCAGATTCATGCAGGCCTACTCCATCATTGGACTTACCGATCCTGCCTTAAAGCACGAGCTTAGCGAAATTACGAAGACACCGTATATGGAGGAGAACGGGCACCTGTTCATCTTCTGCGCAGACCTTCAGCGGCTCACTCTTATGGCAGACGAGCAAGAGAAGCAGGAGATGCGGATCATGCTCGGGAGCTCCGCTCTCTATCCAATCGCAGTTACCGACACAGCGCTGGCGGCACAAAATGCCGTCTTGGCTGCAGAATCGCTCGGACTTGGCGCCGTCATTATGGGATCGGTCACCCAGGATATTCGGTGGCTTGACCGGATGCTGTCTCTTCCGGACTATGTCGTTCCGCTCTTCGGCGTTGCTGTCGGCGTACCGGATCAGCAGCCCGAGATTAAGCCCCGTCTTCCGCTGGAAGCCGTTTACTTCGAGAACTGCTACCCGTCTGAAAGGGATTTACAGGCCCACATCCAAGCGTACGACGATGACATGCGGCACTATTACCAAAACCGCAGCGGGAATAATCGCAACGCCTGCTGGTCGCGAAGCCACATCGAACTGCTTAAGTTACCTATACCGCTCGACGACATGACCGAGTACTTGCACGGCAAGGGTCTGAATCTTACCTAAGAGAAAACGACTTTACGACGCTGCGATAACTTCAAGCGGCAAATTGAGTTAAATCTCCGCTAGAGGCTGCTCTCCTTGATGAGATCGTCGCAGAAAGCCGCTACGTCTCTGCCCGTCACTTCAAGTACGCCTTTGCCCATGCCCGCGCCTTCTTCAAAAAGATCAAGGATTCCTGCGAGCAAATCATTTCCCTCGGTCACCTCGGCAGGGCCTGCTTTGAAGAGATACTTTTGTATCTCTGCATAGACCGTCTGATATTCCCGGGGGAGCGCCTTAACACGCGCTACATGCGCTCTCCATTTCTTTTTGCCTTCGAAGATATCCCGCAGGGTCATTTTTTAGCCCCCTGTCCATTTAGCTTTTTGGCAATCCTGTGGTTGAGCTGCTCACGCCATTTGTCCCGATAAGACTTTGCCCCTTCATCGCCGGCCAGTGCGGAACAGAAGCCTCTGATATCGTTGCCCAATGCCTCTTGCACAGTCTGTCCTTCCATCGCCATTTCTTCAAGCAGGCCAAGCGCACCGTCAAGAATGGGCATAAGGTTACGGCCGCTGAAATCAGCGTACGTCCAGAGATTGGCCTGAATCTCCTCCCATGCCGCCAGATAGTCCGCCGGGAGCTTGGCGGCTCGCCATTCCAAAGCTTTCATTTCTTTGACCATGTCGCTTCCCGTGACTTTTTCCCAAATATTCATTGCTTCTCCTCCTTTAACTCGCTCATTTTGGAGGATAGGAACCCCCATCTTTCCCAGAATTTCCGCAACTCCTCACGTCCGGCATCATTCAGCGCGAAGAACTTTCGCGGCGGTCCCATATCAGAGGGCTTCTTGGTGATCTCCACCAGCTGATTTCTCTCAAGCCGGACCAGGATCGTATATACGGTTCCGTCCACAACTTCGGTGAAACCAAGGGCGTTCAGCCGCCGTGTGATTTCGTAGCCATAGGTTTCCTCGCGGTTTATCATTTCAAGAACACAGCCCTCAAGCACGCCTTTTAGCATTTCCGTCAGGTTCTCCAGCAAAATCACTCCTTGCATGGTGTACGACATGTACTAAGTAATACTTAGTACAGCTATAAAGTAACACATAGTAGCGGGCGAGTCAATCCTTATGCGAAGTGACCTGTCCGATCACGCTGACTTCGATCTGGCGGCGCAATTCATCGAGCGGAACCCTCTCAAGCGGCGCATTCACGGCGATGCCGGCATTTAAAAAGACCGCCCTCCTCCCTGAACAACAGGTTGGATGGGCGATCTTCGACTTTCCTCTTTCCTAAACGGACTCATCGTCCGGCTGGCCGTTTAGAATGGCCGGCATGATGCTCTCCCGAAGGAGATCACTGACGTCTTGCCGGGGCGGCCCATTATAGCAGTGCTATATTCGAGTGTTCAGTGCGCCTCTCTCCAGGCGTCGTCCAGACGTCCCTTCTGAAGCAAATGATGGCGATAATGCATCTCGGTCAGCCTGAACCATTCCAGCGCGTTCAAGCCGCCGAATCGCGGATGGAGAACCGTATAGGGCGCCGCCTCCTTGCCCGAATCAAGCTCCGCCGTGATCCTGGATTCGATCTCCTCCATTCGGCGCAGCGTATCCCGCAGCCCCTCCGCAAGCTGCCCCTTGCTCTCCGGCTGCGGCGGCGTATACTGCGGAGACGGGGGAACATGGACGCGGTCCGGCGGGAAGCTCCCCGCCTTGAACACTTCCTCTCCCGCCTTCGTCTTGCCCGTCTGCGACACTTCCGTGCTCTCGCCGGGTTCCAGGCACAGGGCGGCGTTCCGTAGCTGCATGAACTGCGCGGAACGGATTAAATGCATGTACATCTGACCCAGCGACCACTCGTCCTCCGACGGCTTCCAGAGCAGCCGCTCCAGGCTTGAACTCTCCAAATCGCGAATATACCCGCGGACCGTCTCTTCGAATTGGCGCAGCGTTTCCTTCGTATCCATTGCCGAATCCAGCTCCTTTATCCTTCAACTGAACCCAGCTTACAAGAACGCCACTGACAGCTGTCTGTCAGTAGTGTTCGAGCATGTTTTGGATTTCTTCACGCACCCTTTCGCGCAGCGATTCCGGCTCCAGCACACGCACCGCCGCTCCCCATCCAAGCGTCCATTGAAGGAGGTCTTCCACCCGCCGGACACGGAACGTTGCCAGTCCCCTCTCCTCCCCCGGCTCGAACGACTCCATATAGAAATTGTCCGATTCCTGAATCCGGTCCGCAATGGAGGGATCGACCGACAGGCGCACGGTCACATTCCGGTCATCGGCAGCCCGGTGATTCCGGAATTGAAAGCCGGGAGAAACCTGGAAGGAATCTTCCAGAACAGCAAGTTCGTTCATGCGGGACAGCCGAAAGTGCCGGATGGCGTGCCTCAGCCCGCAGAACGCTACGAGCATCCATACGCCTTGGGACAAAACAAGCCCGTACGGATCGACCGTCCGCTCGTTATGGCGATCTCCGTCTGAATCCGGCAAACTCTTGGAATAGCGGAAACGAACCTTGCGTTTCTGCAAAATCGCATGCCGCAGCTGCTCGAACGTCTCTTTTTCCCGGCCTCGCATCTTCGACCCTTGTTCATTCAGCAGCCGGATCGAAGACCGGAACCGCGCGGTCTCTTCACGTACATTCTGCGGAAGAATCGCTTCGATCTTCTCCTGCGAGGCGCGGGCTTTCGCGCCGTATTCCGCATCCAGCCTCATCTCGACGAAGTCCGCTCCGATGAGCAGCGCCACCGCTTCTTCCGCCGTGAAGCTGACAGGAGGGAGAAAATAACCCTCCATCAAGGAATAGCCCACCCCCGGCGCACCGGCCACCGGAACGCCGGCTTCGCTCAGTGCCTGAACGTCCCGGTAAATTGTACGGATACTGGTCTCGAACTTGGCGGCCAAATCCTCGGCCCGCAGCACGCCCTTGCGCTGAAGCTCGATGACGATGGCCAGCATCCGTTCGGTTTTGTTCACCTTATCCGCTTCCTTTCCGGCCGGATTCTCTCAACCTTCCCGATAATCAACAGTTCAACAGCGCCAGAGCCTCTTCATTATCCGGCTCCAGCTCCAATAGCTTTTGCAAGTACCCCTTGCCCTCCTCGATGAAGTCCAACTCGAAGCAGCAGATGGCCAGGCAGTAATATACCGTGGAGACGACCTCATCTTGCTGTTCCTCTACGGAAATCTCCAAATAGAATTTGGAGGCTTCATACCTATCCATCTCGAACAGGATCAGCCCGGCATCGAGCGCCAGATCATACCGCTGCTCCATGATATAGTACGACGACCACATCCGCTGAATGCCATGAAGCAGATCCTGCTTCTCTTCATCATTGGACTCCGGAAGCAGGGCGGAAATGCGCTTTGTACTCTGAATGAAGAATTCCGCATCATAGCCGCCCAGACGCCAAAAGCTCAGGATCTGCTGCATCCCCATGCTGTCCAGATGGAGGTCCACCCACCATTTCATATTAAAAAAGTCATCCGGGCCAAAGCGCTCCATCCAGCGGCGGTAAGCTAACCGCAGATTGGGATAATCCAGCGGTTGATTCAGGTGGAGAATTGCGCCCACATTGATATTTTTATAATGATGAGGAGGGAATAACGCCATTGCCCCTTTTTGTTCATAGACATATTGAATCGCGTGGTAGTTAGCCGTTAAGGAGAAGCTTCCGTGGAGAACCAGCTCCGGCGGTTCCGCGAACTTCCAATTATCCAGCAAGTGGTCGCCTTTGTCTGCGGTGATCAACACAAACCCCGATAGGGATAACCGATTCAGCCGCTCCAGGCAAGCGATGCCGGCCGCAGGGAACAGGAAATGGGAGTCTTCCAGCTGCTCCTGATAGAGGGCAATCACATCGCGGTAAGGATACGTCTCCTGCTCGTACTCGGCTGCCCGCCGGTGCTCATAACGCAGCTTGATCTGCTTCAGCCATTCTGCGGGCTGCAGGGAAGCCTTCGATTCCGGTTGTTCCACGTATACATCCGCTTCATAGACTTTGCCATCGCCGATGTAGAGCAGTTCCTGCGGAATGCCGTCGAAGAAGTAGTTCGCCACCACGATTAACGGCTGCTGCAGCTTTCCCTCATCAATCGTAATTCCGGATACCACTAGATGCAGTACGGAATCCTGCACGGCATCAAATCGCGCGAAGTCCAGTACGCCCTCGGCAATGAACCGCTGAAGCGCCGGGTGCTCTCTCCACGCCTGAACGTTGTTCATCGCCAGATCCGTCATGATATAGCAGAACGGAGGCAGGGAAATGCCGGCATAATCAATGAGCTGAGTCAGCTCGATCAACACATGGAACGCCAGCCGTCCCGCGCCTGCTCCAAGCTCGACGATATACACAGGCTCCGAGCGATCTCCCGCAGCCGCCCGGTCTTGAAGGAACCCGAAGATCATTTCGGCATAAGCCGTAGCGATCATGGGATTACTCGTTATATACTGGGGAACCTGGTCATTGTTCCAGGCTTTTGTCCCCTTTTCTTCATAATACTCCCGCTGGGCTTGCCAGATTGGCGCTTCACTGTAACGATAACGAGTACCTTTCATTTAGGCCTGCCGGAAAAACACTTTGTCTTCGTTATACTTCGCTTTGCCTTCGTTAATGAGATACGTCTCATAGATTTCTCTATGGACCGGATCTTCTACGATGCACACTTCAATCTTGGTGACTTCGTCTCTGTGCATTCGGATCGGAGAAACGGAATCCTCAAAATGCTTTTTGATTCTCGGTCTTAGCTTTCTGGCTTTGCCGACGAACAGCAATTCGTCGTTCTCGTTGTAGAACATGAAGATTCCGCCCAGTTCTCGGGTAATCAGGTGAAACTCGGTGAAGCCGTAAATATTGCTTTCCTGGGGATCGATTTTCTTCGTAATAGTGACATTCGGTTCAGGAATAGTAATCTGGATCATGATCGTATACATCCTTTGTCTGTATTTGATAGTCCTTACAAGATATCATTATACCCCACTTCTTGCGAATGACGTACAAGGGTACTATGGCTTCCCTGTCACCGCTTTGTTAGAATGTTTCAAGAACAACCATCTCAAGGATATAAGGAGCGGTCTCTTTGCTTAAGTCTATCCGAATACGCAGCCTGGTCCTTTATATTTCCTTGGTCATTCTCATTTCGGTACTGATCTATGTTCCGGTCACCCTGGGGCTTGCCGATAATTCCGACTTTAACCGGACGATGAGAGCTTTTGGACTGACTTCCAGCAGCGGGATCAAGTATTGGAGTGCTGATTATCTATTTAAAATAGCGGGTCCTGCCAGTATATGGCAGTATTTCATCCATATTTTCCTGCCGGTTACCGGTAACCCTGCCGAATATTACTCCACGCAGTTCATCTTTACGAAGATCGCGTTATTCCTGAATGCCTTAGGCGTACGGCTTCTTCATCAGGCGCCGGATGTGTTCCATCTTGTTTTTCAGACGGTCCAGTATATTGGGATCTACGCCCTGGCCTTCTTCTTGTTCATGAAGGAAAAGTGGAGACCCCGCGCCTATGCCGACCTGGCCGTTAAGGCTGTATTTGCGCTGATCTTCCTGGACTGCGGTTATTTGGTCTATTTCAATTCCTTGTACGGAGAACCGACGACGCTTATCTTTCTGCTTCTTTCCTTCGTCCTGCTTCTGTACTTGGAGAAGAACAAGACGGCCTATTGGGTCTATGGCGGCCTGATCCTGTCCCTCCTGATGTTCTCGGGGTCCAAATCCGCCAACTTCCCTTCCGCCCTGCTGCTGTGCGTCCCTCTTGTCTACGCTATCATCCGGAAGGAAGGACGGAAGAAGAAGATTATTCTCTGCACCCTGATCGCGGCGATGCTCGGCGCCTCTTACGGCTATGTAAGGCTCATCCCGGATTGGATGAAGAACAGTACGACCTTCCAATCGGTGTTCTACGGTGTATTATACGATAACCCGTCGCCCGGGAGTGCCGTCCGGGAACTGGGCTTGCCCCGGGAACTCGCCGGCTTCGAGTCCATGACCGCATACAACTGGGCATCCTTAAGTTCCGGTCAGGCGAAGGATACCGACTTTCAGACGTTGTTTTTTGACCGCATCAGCCAGACGGGAATCATGAAATATTACCTCGCGCACCCGGCCTTCTTCGCTGAAAAGCTGGATATGAGCGCCGAGGCCGCTCTGCCGCTTCGCCCTACCTATTTAGCCAATGTCCATCTGCCTTCCCAACAGGCGGATTTGATCTTTGATAATCGAATGAATGTTTGGGAGAGCATCCGAAAGCAGTTTTCCGGGTGTGCATCGGTATTCTTCGGTCTGATCCTGGTGCTGTCCGTTATCAACGTGGGTGCTCTGCTGAGGACAAAAGCAGGGACCTACCGCATCCTGCTGCGGCTTGCGCTGCTCGGGGGCGCTGCGGGGCAATTTCTTGTACCCATTCTGAATAACGGGAACGCCGATCTGCAGAAGCATATGTTCTTGTTCAATGTCCACTTCGATCTTCTGATTATCGTTCTGCTGCTGGACAATCTGGATCTGGGGAACCGCATCTTCAAATGGATCGGCGGCGTCACCGCGGCGCTCCTCCTTGCGATCTCCTTCTATTCAAGCAAGCCGGAGACGTTATCCTTGGGCCATCAGAACGGACATCCGATTCAATGGTACGTGCTGGAGAAGAAGAACGGCTGGACCAAGGTCATCGCCAAGGATGCTTTATTCCGCAGCGCATATGGGACGACTTCTAATGATTATACGCAATCCGGCATACAAGACAGTCTGAACGCGAAGATGGACATCTGGT
Organism: Paenibacillus spiritus; assembly: GCF_008710135.1. Classification (GTDB taxonomy): domain Bacteria; phylum Bacillota; class Bacilli; order Paenibacillales; family Paenibacillaceae; genus Paenibacillus_AQ; species Paenibacillus_AQ glufosinatiresistens. The sequence goes on from NZ_VYKK01000007.1 coordinate 141,301, forward strand.
TCACGCAACAAGAACGGGCCCGTATCCGGCATTCCGAATATGAAGCGATTGCAAGTGAGGCCACCAGGCAGCAGGCGGATGCCGGAGACCGGCCCCATTACTGGTTCTCGCCGATCAAATATGCCGCTCAGGACAGCGGCCGGGCATTCCGGCATCGGTATTCCGCCTATCTGACGCTTCCTTCGGTAGACGATGCCGAGCGGCTGTTCCGCCTGTCGAAGAGCGCTTCCGTCTTGCCCGTCGATTACTGGCTCTCCACGCCTTACTACAGCAGTACCGATCAAACGCGGATGGTGTCCTCCGATTATCAGGTCTATTCCCGCAAAGTCGATGCGAAGCTTGGGGTGCGGCCGGTTATGTGGGTCCGGCAGTAAACGCGGAGAGAAGTCCCTTCATTTTATCCGCAGTAGGTCCATCCAAAGGAAGGTTAACGGTAACCTGGAGGTCCACGGCGTCTGTCGCCCGGAAGGACAGATGCCCGAACCGAAGGGAACCGGCAATCGGATGATGCAGCAGCTTCTCACCTTCCGGCACATTTATCACTTGATGCAGCGGCCACCATTCCCGGAACTCCTTGCTGTTCTGGTGCAGGTCCTCAATAAGCTCCTCCCACCCGGGGTCCCCGACGGCATGGGCATAATTCGCCCGGAACTGGGCCAATCGATGTCTGGCATTCGTCTCCCAACTGTCACCGAGCATCCGCCTTGCATAATCCGCAGTGAACAGACGCCATAACGAATTTCTCTCTCTTGCCGGCATGGCCTCATAATCTCCGAAGACAAGAACCGCAGCCCGGTTCCACGCGACGACATCCCACCTTGAATTCACGACATAGGCCGGGCATTCTCTCTGTCTGTCCACAAAATCCTGCATCAGCCGGCTTACCTCATTCTGCGGGGCATGAGCATTCGGCGGTACGTGGCCTGCAGCCAGCAAGAAGAGATGTCTGCGCTCAATGTCGCTTAATTGCAGCGCCCGGGACAGGCTGTCAAGCACCTGGGTGGATACCTGGATGTCTCTCCCTTGCTCGAGCCAGGTGTACCAATCCACACTGATGCCGGCGAGTATGGCCACCTCTGCCCGGCGAAGCCCCGGGGTCCGCCGTCTTCCACCGGAAGGCAGGCCTGCCTGCTCCGGGGACAGACGGGCCCGCCGGGTACGGAGAAATTCCGCCAGTTCCCCGGTCTTCTCACGTTCCTCCTGCATGTGATCCCTCCTTCCTGTCATTCTCCGTCATCTGGGAGTAACACTCCTAGGTTCATTCCCTCTCTCGTTATCCAATCTCCTCGATTATATACTGAACAAAGCTCATGATCACAGGAGGAGAGACGCTATGAATCAGGAAAAAGCACCTTTATTCGATTGGAACAAGACGGCCCTGGTCATCATTGACCTGCAAAAATGGATTGGCAATCGGTACGCGCCTTATTCCGCCGAAACGGTCATTGCCCATTCCGCTAAACTGGCGAAGCTATTTCGCAGCAAGGGGGCTTTCGTGGCTCTTGTACACGTCTCCAGTAAAGACTTCAAAGATATGCCTGCTCCCAAGCTCGATACTCCCCCGCCCGCACTGAACCTGATCGAGGGATGGGACGAATGGGTTCCCGAGCTCGAGGTGAGCGAGACCGACCACATCATCTCCAAGAAACAATGGGGAGCTTTCCATGGAACCGACCTTGATCTGCAGCTGCGCCGCCGAAACCTGGATACTCTCGTTCTATGCGGGATCGCCTCCGGCATCGGTGTGGATACAACGGCCAGAGAGGCATATCAGCACGGCTATCATCTTATATTCGCGATAGATGCCATGACCGGGTTCACCCAGGCCGAGCATGAGCACGTTCGGGACGTTATTTTCCCGAGGATAGGCCGGATTCGCACAACGCAAGAGATTCTTGAAGAGAGCGGTCTGTAACGGGCAAATAAAAAGGCTATCCGCAAAGGATAGCCATTCTTGTCCCTACTGTACGTTTATAAGTCCTTCCACTTCGCGACCGTAAGCTGCACCGTCTGCGGACCGCCCGACGGCGTCAAAGTGCGGTTCGCGATATCGGCTCCGCCCGGCGCCGTCTCCACGCTGGTCCAGGCTCCGCGCGTGAACTTGTACGTTACCGCCGTACCCGCCGGCAGACTCAGCGTAATGCTGTACGTCCCGTCGCTTCCCTTAGCCAGCTGGTAAGCCGGGTCGGCGGTGTTCCAGTTATTGAACGAACCCGAGAGGTAGACCGGCCCGCTGCCCGGCGTCGTTGCCGGCACAGTCACCTTGAAGGTCACACTGTCCGCTGCCGGAACGCCCGCGTATAGATTGCCGTTCACGAGACTCCACGTTCCGCTGCCAAAGTGATAGTTGGCCGTCCCATTGTTATCCCACGTGCTGCCCCCATTATTAAAGGCCGCCGTCAATCCGGCCGCCTTGCCCAGCGGAACCGTTACGGCGCTATAACCCGCATAGGCAGAGGCGCTCATCTTCACACCCGGCGGCGTCGTCCACACGGTGGTTCCATCCAGCTTGTAATGCATGTACGAGGTGCTGAACGAAGCATTCTTGTAGTAGATCGTAACGGAGTTGCCCTCGGCAGTCTTCACCATTGCCGCTGCGCTCGCAACCGAGACATTGCCAGCGGCGTCGAAGGCCTTAACGGTATAGCTGTAAGAGGTGCCGGCCGTCAGACCGGAGTCGGAATAGCTGGTTCCGGCTGTCGTCCCAATCTTCAGCTCGTCCCGGTATACCTCGTATCCGGTCACCCCTACGTTATCCGTGGACGCAGTCCACGTCACCGTCGCGGCAGAAGCTGAATCCGACGCTGCCGCCACGTTCGCCGGCACGCTCGGGGCTTCGATGTCCGGGGTCGGCAGCGGTCCCGGGAAGTTCTCGACAACTTGTCCGGCGCTGATCGTAGACACTCCGGAATAGAGCGTATAATTTTGACCCGAATTATTGTCCCATTTGCCGTTGCCGTCGTTAAAAGCGCCCTTTCCGTTCACGCGATCGGTTCCCGTATCGATCACGCCCTTGCTGTATCCGGGGAACTCGGACGGTGTCAGAAGAATGTCCTTCCATATCTCCGTCGTGCCGGCCGGCGAGATCGTATAGTGAAGATACGGCGTCTTCGCATTCGTTTGGTAATAGACGATAATTTTATCCGTGCTGGCCGGGGTGACGCGGATGACATTGCTGTCAGCCGACAAGTTCCCTGCCTTATCGGCTGCCCTTACCCTATAGGTATACGAGGCATTGGGATCGGAGAACCAGGTCTTAAACGTTCTTTCGGTAATCTCCACGAGCGGCAGGCCGTCTTGGTAGATGAAGTAGCTCTCCGAATCCCCGCTAGAAGACGGTTCCCAACTCAATCCGGCACTGCTCCGCGCCACATAAGGAGCCCATAGTCCTGTAATGGCAGACGGACCGGTGTAGTCCCCATATACGCTCACCGTCATACTGCTGGAGCTGGCTTGCGGAACGTTCACGTTGATTCCCGTATACTTGAACATCGCATTATAATAGCGGTCGCTATTCGGAGTCGTAAGCGGAGTGAAGCTCGTCCCGTTGCCCGCATAGTAATACGGATTGTCCGCGCTTACTTCCTCTAAATCGACGAGACGGTGAGCGTCGTTGTAGTTGCCCCCCATGCTCTGATCGATATGCCAGATCGCAACGCCGCCATGAACATTCAAGCTGCGGTCGTAGCCCTCGTACTCTCGGTTCTCCAGCAGGAAATACTGGTTGGGGTCCAGGGTCGGGACCTTGACGATATTATAGGCGCCTGTTCCCGTTGAATTCAGCGTATAGGATACGCTCGTATCCGACCGTGCGGTAACCACGTCGGCGAATCCGAGCATCTGCTTGCACCAAGCATCCATATGGACCGGAGTCGCTCCCAGATATTCGCCCGGCAGACTCCCCCAGCTGCCGTAAGACATCAAGCTATTGTTGCCGATGCCGCTTGAGCTGCCATCGGTATCATAGAGATCCGGCAGACCCAGCATATGGCCTAATTCGTGGGAGAATACCCCGATGGTTGCCTGATGGTCGTCATGCCGTTCACCTTGCTGGGTATATCCTGCGCCCATGGAACCGACGCACAGCTTCTTGCCGTCTAGAACCGGAGCATCCGAATCCCCCAGGCTCGTAAAATGCGCCCATACCGACTGAGTCGCAGACGAACCGTAAGACTGTTCGAATCCGGCGAGAATCGTAACGACTTTAAGTTCATCGTTCTGAATATAGCCGTCTCCGTCGGTATCGTAGCTTGCCATATTGATGTACGGATTAGCCGCATTCAGCGCTTCGACAACCGTCGTGGCTCCCGAAGCGTAGGCGTGATTGAGATGCACCTTAATGATTCCGTCGTTGGCCGTCCCTGCATTCTCAGTTGCCGGAACGAAGTTCAGGCGGCCTTGGGACACCTCGCGATAGTAATCCTTGATGCTTCGATTGGCCGTGCCGAAGAACGTCTGGTTCCACTGCGAATCGGAATATTTCAGAGCAATATCATTGAATTCAACCAGCAGGACAAGAATCGGCTGTGTACCGGTCGTAGCATTGCCGTCCATTCCGAAGAACAGCCCGGGCCCGCCTGCCGCCGCCGCTTCCGAAGAAACTGTGCCTTCCCGGAGAGCGGGTGCGCCTTCGCTTGCCTGAGGCGGACTCAGCCGCAGGGCTTCCTCGGCAGTGTTCAGTACCGCTGCGTTCTCCTCGAGCCATTTATCCATGTCCCGCTTATGCTTAACTGCTTTGGGCTTACTGTCAATCTGGACTCTGGCCGCGCTCGGCTTCAGCGTTGTAGAACCCAGCTCCGCATAATTCCAATATCCCTTCTTATCCCGAACGATGATCTCATCCTCAGGCGTAACCGCCCAATTCAATCGCTCATCCCCCTGCAGCCTAGCTGTGAACGTCTCCCCGCTAGGCTGCTTGAACACTTGCAGATCGGTTCTGGCCGGCGCTGCATACATGATACTTCCTGCACAGAGCATGACAACGAAAAATAAGGCAGAAGTAACAATCACCCGATAACCTTTCATTCTCCACTCTCCCATTCTATTCTTTTTTGCGCAAACGTTTGAATGCAAAAAGAGAATAGCATGAAAAACGCTGTGAATATACCACTTTTAGTTTATTTATGTTAAATAACTACTTTAGTCCCGTTAAATCCCTGTTCGCCTTTGCGCATTGGCTCCTTACAGCCGCTCAGCCCTACTCTGATACTGCCATCGCGCTGTCTGTAGCGAAAAAATTACGGCCAACCCTCTCGGGCTGGCCGTAATCCATCCTTTATTTCTTCGCAACCGGTATCCAGATCTCACTTTTAAAGGTCGTGGATGAGAAGTCTTTGCTTTCATTCCAGAGCATTTCCGGCCCCGCGGCCAGTTCGTAATTTGCAGAGGGGAACCATTCCGAATAGATGCGCCCCCATACGTTCTGCAAGGTGTCCGGAAATGGACCTGTCGCCTCAAAAACGGCCCAAGTCCTTGAAGGAACCTCTAATTTCGCCAGCTGCTCCGGACCCTCCAAGGTGGTCGCTACACCAATATAATGATCCAGCTCCCCATTCTCCTCCATCCGCTCTTCGGAGAAGTTCGTTGATGCTTGAATAATCCCGAACGGTTCAATATTAGAAAGTTTCTTGATCTGATCGATGTCATCCTTGGTTAGGTGGTTCCACATGGCTGAAATTTCAGGATTAACTCCGTTGAATTGAATGGGAACTCTCTTCATAGTGCCTACGATACGAAACGGTTCTTTCTCGACAATACGGTAATTCATGGCGCTTCCTCCCTGAATGGTTAATTGGAAGGTCATTCGCGGATAGGCCTTTAACGATGCAACCTGGGACTTTACCGAAGATGGCAAGATCCCGTGCAGATTCTGAAAGGCTCTGGAAAAGGCATCTGCCGAGTGGTAGCCGTACTTCACTGCCACATCCAGCACTCTCAAATGACTTGTCTGAAGTTCAAATGCGGCCAGCGTTAAGCGTCTTCGGCGGATATATTCCGACAAAGGGATGCCCGCGAGGAACGAGAACATTCTGGAGAAGTGATACTCCGAACAATGTGCCAGTCTGGCAGCCAACTTCAGGTCAATCTCCTCTTCCAGATTGTCTTCGATATAGGCCATTGCCTGGTTTAATCTTGCCAGCCAATCCATTCAAATAACCTCCTTTCCATTCCCAGAATAGCAGGGTCCGCAAGCCCTCGCCCGACTTCCCATGCACCGTATTGTCGTGTGTGGAGATCAATATTTAAGCTTCACATTCCTCCACAGACTATTCCCGCTCTTATCATAACCTGTCATCTCGGTGGCGCTTATCAACTTGCCTGTCTGAACATCTCAAAGTCCTGCCTATGGTACGCGGTCTCTATGCTGACCGTCTAGCTGCCTGGGAAGCCTAGGAGAACGTCTTGAATGCAGCGCAGGGCAGGTCTGTGCAGTAAGTTGCTGCAATTGGATAGGAGCGGACGTCAAGGAACCTCTCCGATTTTTCGGAGAGGTTCCTTGTCTAAAGCTGCTTAATGATCTCTTCCAGCTCGTCGACCAAGACCTTTGCCTTTTCAAAATCCGTATTGTTCAGGGCTAATCCGATCTGCAATTCAACGGCCTTTTTCTTTTGTTCGTTCTCCAAATAGTCTTTATCAAAATGACGGGCGTAAATCATCTGTCTGAATTTGCGCATACTCATTTTCCGGATCGTCTTGTTCTCAATGATCAGCACATAATCCATGCCGTTTACGACGGAATAGAAATCGTGCGAAATCATCAGAATCGCGCCTTTATAGTCTTCGATAGCTTTCTCCAGTGCAATCTGCGCATAGAGGTCCAAATGGCTGGTCGGTTCGTCCAGCAGCAGCAGGTCGGCTTGTTTACCCGCGACTTTAGCCAGTTGAAGCATGTTCTTTTCTCCACCGGATAAAGATTGGATCTTCTGATCCAGGATTTCACCTTCAAAGCCGTAATTCACAAGATGCGCTCTAATCTCGTCATACGTGCTGAACCCCGCGTCGATGAATTCATCAAGGATTGTGTTCGAGTCTTGCAGCGTTTCGTCCTGAAGCTGCGATAAATAGGCCACTTTCACATCTGCCCGGATTTCGATGGAGTCATGGTGGTTTTTGAAGATTTCGCGGAGCAAAGTCGTTTTCCCGGTGCCGTTCGGGCCGATGATCGCGACTTTATCTGTAGCTTGAATCTCGAAATTAACGTTGTGCAGAAGCAACTCGTCGAAGGCTGCGCTGTAATCGGCAACCTTTACAATAGCAGCGTCTTCTACTTCATGATCCAGCTCAAAACGAATATTCGGCTGCTTGATCTCCACAAACGGCGCTTTGATCCGGCGCGCTTCCAATCTTTCCTGGAACTTTACTCTGGCTTTCAACGCACGGCCTCTGGACGCGTCGGCAACATTCGTTGCGATCTCTCTAAGATTATCGATAATGTGATCGTATCGCTCAATTTCTTCGGCTTCGGCGACTGCGATTTCTTGCAGCTCGATCTTGGTCTGAAGCAGCGAGAAGTTATAATCGATATACCGCCCGTCGTACTCCTGGATCTCCATGTTTTCAAGGTGGATGATTTTATTGAAGCAGTGATTCAACAGATAGCGGTTGTGCGTCACGACCAGCAGCATGCCTTTATGGGAATTGATCAATTTCTTGAGCGCATTGAGATTGTCAAAATCCAGAAACACGTCCGGTTCGTCCATGATTATCAGGTCGGGGCTGCCGAGCATCTCTTTCATCACTTCAATCAGCTTGAATTCTCCGCCGCTCAAGGAAGAAACTTGGGCGTCTTTCAGCTTCATCAGATTGGCGAGATTCAGCTGCTTATGAATCGTGCTCTCGAAATCATCCCCGCCTATCGCATCGAGTGCGTCCAACGCCGATTGATACTTCTCCATCAGCGCATCCATATCCGGCGTGGTTGCCATCTCCGCATAAATCGCGGTGAGTTCATCCTGAATCTTGATAAAGTCTTCCCCGATATATTCAAAAACGGTCATTTCCTTCGTTCTGTCCACCTGGGAGAACTGACTGACGTACCCGATTCTGCAATCGGGGTCGATCTCCAGCTTGCCCTCGAACAAATGTCTCTCCGGGTCCATCAGCATCTCGAGCAGAGTACTTTTCCCGCTGCCGCTCGTGCCGATAAAGGCGCAGTGTTGGCCCTCTTCGAGCGTGAAGGAAATATTTTGGTAAAGTTCCTTTTGCGGAAACGAGAAGGATAGGTTGTCTACTTTAATCATGGTGTACCTTTCTGAATCGCCGTAACGGCGGATATTGTGGGGGGTTCGGTCTGTCTGCTTAAGGTTGCCGATTTTCAGATTAACACTGTTTGGTGGGGAGTACAAATGATTTGTAGAAATGTTCCTGAAGTGAATACGAACGGCTTGCCGGTGCCCTCCAGCGCTGCACCTAATGTCTCAACAGCGCGGAGATCGGCTGCAACTGCACCTGCAAAATCCGAGAAATCGGTCTGAAGCCCAGATGAATGACTCCAGCCCTACTCGGACAGCATTAATCCTTCTTGATAAGTTCAAGCGCAATGCTGATCTTGACTTCTTCACCGACGACGATGCCCCCAGCTTCGAGTGCAATATTATAGGTCAGCCCGTAATCCTTGCGATTAATCACCGTCTCTGCTGCGAAGCCGGCACGTTCATAGCCCCGATGGTCCTTGACTAAGCCGCCATATTCTACTTGAAGCGAGACTTGCCGGGTGATACCTCGCAGCGTAAGATCCCCATTCAGGATGTATTCACCCTGTTTGCTTCGGACGATTCCCGTACTTGCGAACTGAATCAGCGGATATTGATCCGTTGCAAGGAATAGCGCTCCCCTGACGTCCTCATCCCGCTTAGGATGGTCGGTCGTGAAGCTTGCAGCGTCGATCGTCACGTTAATATCCGCTGTCGTCATATCCTCGGGATCAGCTTCAATATCTGCCTCGAAGCGCTCGAAGCGCCCCTTTACTCTAGAAATCATCATATGTCTAACCGAGAACTCAATCATGCTATGAGCCAAATCTATCGTCCATTTCGATCTGTTCATTTTCCTCGCTCCATTCTTTATAATTTGCCTGACCTCGCTCCAGAAGCCTGCTCCAGATTGCTACTAGCCTTGCGAATTAGACGATGAAAGGTTTCCCGTTCCTCGATTGAGAAGTCGGCAAGCATCCGTTGTTCTAGGCTGTTCCACTGCCTATTGGCCGGTTCGTACAATTTTTGGCCCTCTTCCGTCAAGTAGACGCGTGAAATGCGGGAATCCTGCTCATCCCGAGAACGAACGACAATGCCACCCTGTTCCATGCGTTGAATCGATTTCGTCACGGTGGGCAATTCGAGCTTCAGACGTGAGGCCAGCTGCGACTGAGACAAGCCGTCTTCTTCTCGGAGAAGGAATAGGATCAGGTCTTGGGCGATATGCAAACCTATGCTGCTAAGTGCCTCCTCCGCCAAAATACGATGTTTCTTAACTAGATGAATTAGTGCATATCCGATATCTTCTTCAAAATGTCCCATGGAAGCCTCCAATCGCTCCATATATACTTAGCCGGCTATTTATTATTATCACAGACGGGAAAATCTGTCAACCGTTGAGCCCTCCGACGGGCAGAGACAAAATGATTATGTTTATTCCCGCTTAAATCAACTATAATGGGGGATGGATTTATCATTTATTGGAAGAAGGTTGAGAAGTGCCGCTGCGCAACTGGAAATATACACCGCTGCTGTTGATGTTGATTTTCCCGGTGCTCGGGAAGATGTATGCCTGGGTCAACAAGCCGAGAGGCAAAGTCTATCATCTGATGACCTCATGGGATAACGCCATCCCTTTCGTCAAATATTTTGCACTGCCTTATTCCGTTTGGATCTTTTATATTTATCTATGTCTTTACTATTTCTTCAAGAAGGATTTGCGTGTGTATTACCGTGCTTTGTTGATTTATACCGTATGCGCCTGCATTTGTTACGGCATTTACTCTGTCGTCCAAACAACGGTGCCTCGTCCCGAGTTGGTGGGGCATGACGTCTTTACACTGATCGTGCGCTTTGTGTACCACCGGGACCAGCCGTTCAATTGTTTCCCCAGTATCCATGTGTTCTCCAGCTACATGGTGTTCCGCCTGACCGCCCGCAGCGGCTTCCGGAACAGATGGAACATGCTCCTAATCGGGGGGATGTCCGGGATGATTATACTGTCTACGCTGTTCATCAAACAGCATTCGATTCTCGACGGCCTTGCCGGTATGATGCTGGTTGAAATTGTATTGCACGCCGTTCTGCTGGCGGAGTACTTGTTCGCCCGCAGCAGCACTCCCCAAGAGCGTTCTTTACAGAGATAGTCCTCAAAAATCCTGGAGCCCCTTCCGCAGATAAACGAAGGGGCTTGTGTGTAACCACTTTCATCTACACAATCTCTTTATTAAAATGTCCTCTTGTGTCCGTCTCCTGATCAAAGACAGCATGATTCATCGAGCCGTTTAATTTGCCTGACGCCATCTGAATGACTTTCATAACCTGCTCTTTTGATTCAATGGTGAAGTTTAATCGGAATGCCTCAATTCCCTTGATGGTGTGCAGCTCATCTAATAGATTAAGCGTCTTCCCATTAAGGAGAGTCGCTGTACAATCCTCATGGGAAAGGATAGGGAACGTTCCATGCTCATTTTTTAACTCATAGCTTCTCGTTTTGCAAATGCTGCATTGATTCATTTTTTTCATCGGGCAGTACTTGGTAAACATCAGAGGAGTCCTGCCATACACAATCATTTCCAGCGCAGGAAAGCCATCATTTTGTTCATAGTAGGCATTCATTAAATCTTCAATTTGGCTCTTATTCAACTCATAAGATAAAGTGACTCGTTTGGCACCTAATTTATATAATTCATAGCAAGTGGCCGCATTAACAACATTGAGAGAATAGTCTGTAACGAACGGATTTGTTCCTTTATAGTGATAAATTCCCCCGTATCCGCCAATCAGCAGCTGCCCTACTTTGTCCTTATACCGGTTCTGATTTCTTCTAACCACGTTATCAAAATAGATCTCCTTAATTCCACCGCTCACGCAAGCGTCATACTGTTCCTTCGTCGTTACCGAGGCTGTAAGGTAGGGTTTTACAGGGGCAAAGCTTATTTGTTCGTCTGGCTTCAGAGTCTTGGTTCTTTTCTTTTGGCTGTTAAGCTTTAAGTCATATAAGCCCAGGACAATAACTCTTCTTGCTGCATTTAACAGTTTCGCTGGAATAAATGCATTGCATTCCTCAAAATCCACATGATTAAGTTCGAATATCGTATCATTTAATCTGGAAAATTGTTTGATTACCTGGTCTTTGGTTGTGGGATTATTAATAGCTTCGCTTAGAATTTCCTCGCTTTCATATGAATAATGATGGCCCAAGCCCTCCGCATCGATGCGAAGTTTGGAATCCGGACTTGCATATACGCTAATATCCAGGCTAAACCGCTTAAATTCTTTTTCCAGCGATGCTTCCAATTCTTTGTTATAGAAATAATCCTTTGTTTTATAGACTTGATCACCCACAGACAGCTTTTCTTTCACTTTGATATAGCAGACATGATCTGCTTTGTTGATCAATTCGCCGTCTTTATCGTACAGTTTTACAACAGTTAAATTAACATCCTCCCGGTTGTGACTTATCCGGATGGTATCGTTTTGGTTTAAAGTACGGGTAAGTGTGAGTTCATACGTGTCTTTAACCACCTTGCTGATGGTTCCAATTGCATAACCAAAGTTATTCGGTCTTGCGGTGTTTGTTATCTCTCTCTTATCTTCGCGAAATAAATACCCTTTCGTAAAGGTTCGATTGAATGTTTTTTTCAAATTCTCCTTCTCTTCTTCGGTGATTTTATGATCTAAGGCCATGCGGTATTTGGATACCACATTAGCAACATAGGTAGGCACTTTCATTCGGCCTTCTATTTTTAAAGAATCGATTTCTTTCAAATCCTCGATATAATCGATGGTGTTCAAGTCCTTCGTAGATAGAATATAGCTTTCCCCTAGAGAGGTATCGGTTGTCTTATCCATGAGTTCGTACGCCTTACGGCATGAACCCACGCATCTTCCGCGATTAGCGCATCGATAGCCGATTAATCCTGACATGAGACAGTTTCCAGAATAAGATACACATAACGCACCGTGAACGAAAATTTCTAAAGGGATTTCAGCACTTCTTTTGATCTCTTTTACTTTTCGCATCTCAACTTCACGGGACAGAACCACTCTTTTTGCACCAAGCCCTTGAAATAATAAAGTTCCGTCTACATCGTCTATTCCCATTTGAGTTGAACAGTGGGCTTCCATATCAACAAAGTTTTTAACGATATAATCGAATGCGGCCAGATCCTGAACGATAATGGCATCCACGCCGATTTCATTCAATTCGCGTATCTGCTCTTTCATCTCTTCAACTTCGTTCTCAAAAACGACGGTATTCATTGCCACATAGATTTTAACGCTTCTCAGATGCGCATACGCAACAGCTTCTTTTAACGATTCCCAATCAAAATTAGATGAGTATGCACGTGCACCAAATTTTTGCATCCCTAAGTATACGGCATCACAACCATTCGAAATTGCAGCTTTTAAGGCTTCCATATTTCCCGCCGGGGCTAGTAATTCAGTCATTTTTTACTCCTTATGACCCATAATTAATAAATCGCTATCCTTGAGTTTATCCCGATGGAGCAGCATGAGGCTGTGACCCAGCGCATGGAGGATATGAGGCGGGCTATGAAGAAAGGACAGAGCGGTCGCCCCTGTCCTCTTTTGCTGGAACTAGATTTTTCTGTTATAGATTTTAACTGTAAGCGGAGCGACAATCACAACAAGGAGGATGCCGATAAAGAGGGTCATGGATGCGCTTGAAGTGAACTCTCCCTGATTGGCTAAATCTTTGAAAGCCGTGACCAAATAAGTAATCGGATTATGTTCAGCTACGCTCTGCAGAAAATGGGGCAACGTATCAATAGGCACGAAGGCGTTGGATAGAAACGACATCATCATGGTGACCATGGTCGAAATACTGGAGATCGTTGATGCAGACTTGGACAGCAGACCAATTAAGGCAAACACCCAACTGATTGCGCAGGCGCCGAATATGGCCAAGAGCAAAGCGACGACCAACCACCCCCACCCGGCTTCCGGACGCCACCCAAGAATGAAGCCCGTACCGATCGAGAAAAAAGCCGCCGCGGCATACCGCAAAATATCCGATACCACTAAACCAGCCAGTGGAGCAATCCGGACAATGGGTAATGATTTAAACCGATCAAAAACGCCAGTATCCAAGTCTTCCCGCAATTGCGTGCCCGTTGCCGCTGACGACATGACCAGGGTTTGAATGAGAATTCCCGGCACGATGATGGGCAAGTATCCTTGTACACCTCCAGCAATCGCACCTCCGAACAGATAAGAAAAGACGATCATGAAGAAAATAGGGATGACGGTTACATCGATCAATTTATCGGGATTATGTTTGATTTTCAGAATGTTTCTTTTTGCCATTACAACAATATCATACAGAGCGCTCTTTAAGTTGTTTTGCTTACTTATCATGGATTCCATGTCTATCCCTCCTACTTATTTAGTCAGTTCCAGAAACACCTCATCAAGCGTCGGCTTTCTAACCGAGAACTCTTTGATTTCTATATCTTGCTGAGCTAGATCTAAGAGTAATCCCGTCATCACTTTCGTGTCTGCCAGCTTAACGGTCAACTTGGTTCCTTCGGGTGAAATCATAGCCTCCTGGGCGATTTTCGCCTTGATTAGTCCTTTGGCCCTTTCGGCATCGCTCCTATGCTCCAGAGTAATTTCGAACTGGGTGTCGCTTAACAAGGACTTCAATTCATTCGGCGTTCCCTGAGAAATGATTCTTCCATGATTAATGATCGCCAGTCGATCTGCGAGTTGATCCGCTTCCTCCAAATACTGAGTTGTCAGCAAGATTGTTGCCCCGTCGCTTGCCAAGTTGCGGATCACCTCCCACATCTCTCCTCGTGTGCGTGGGTCTAAGCCCGTTGTCGGTTCATCCAGAAAAATGAGGGGTGGCTTCACGATTAGACTCACCGATAAATCCAGCCGTCTACGCATCCCGCCCGAAAATTCACGAATCGGCCGATCCTTTGCCTCGGTTAAGGAAAACTGGTTGAGAAGTTCAAGCGCCCTCGCTTTGGATTGACTCGCTGATAAACCGTTCAATTGCCCGAAGAGCTTCAAGTTCTCCATCGCGGTCAATTCCTCATCAACGGTTGCATATTGGCCGGTCAAGCCAATCAAGCTTCGAACCTTTCGAGCATCTTTGGTGACGTCTTTGCCAAAAATCATGGCTCTGCCTTTTGACACTTTCGTAATCGTTGCAAGCATTCGTAAGAACGTTGTCTTTCCTGCACCATTCGGACCCAGAATACCGAAGATCTCTCCTTTCTTAATATCCAAAGAAATACCATCGACTGCTCGCTTGTTAGGAAATTCTTTAACGAGCCCTTGAGTGGAAACGGCTAGCTCTGTCATTCTGTGTTCTCCTTTGCCTATTTAATAAGGATACCTTACTAATAAAATAAGGTACCCTTATCAAATTGTCAACACCCTAATTTGAATTACTTCGGTGACCTGATAAAATAGAGGGGGACGGAGAACACATAAGGGGAAATGGGTATGGATGAAAAACAGCTGAATATCGATATCACTACGAATTTTATGAAATATTATGATTTACTCACCATGTTCTTAAAAGAAAGCATGATTAAAGGCAGCGTGTATACGATCCAAAATCGAGGGCAAGGAAAAATACTGGGCATTCTTCGTCAAACACCACATCTTTCTCAAAAAGAATTAGTCAGTCAATTAGAGATGCGCCCGCAATCTGCTTCTGAAATGATTAAAAAGCTGGAAAAAAAGGGGCTTATTGAGCGGTATAAATCGGAAGAGGATCAACGCGTGATGATGATTACGCTAACTAAAGCCGGCAAAGTGGTATTAAATCAAAACGGAGATTTTCAGCCTGCATTCTCAAATGTTCTAACCATAGAGGAAAAACAACAGTTTAATCGAATACTCGAAAAGCTTGTATCCGAAATTGAACCCGAAGTCGCGAAACTTCGCAACAAGCCATAGGGGCGTCATCTAAAGATGACGAAGGGGGTTACCCGCTCCACGCCTGAATTTCCGGAGAAGGTAGATTGCGATTAGCAAAGGGAGCCGTCCCTAAGTCGATGACTGGGACGGCTCCCTTACGGATTCCTTCACTTGGAGCAGCCACCATGTTCGCGGCAGTCTCCATCCTATGAACTTGTGGCCAGAGGGTCATTACGCAGATGTACCAAATACTCCATCGCTATACGTTCTTTATCGGCAATCTCGAGTAAAAGCTTGGAAATCCGGGTTAACTCCTGATGGTCTCCCGTCCTTCCTGCCAGGTCGATCAAAGAAGATACGGTAACCCACATTGGAGCGATATCTGTAAACGCCAAGTATGCCTGTTCTACTTGTGGGTCTCCCAACAGATCCACACATTCTTTTAGAAAATCTCGATATAAATTTCGAAACAGAGCGCCGCCGGTTCCCGCTCTTTCCATTAACAATGCAGTTAAGCATAAATCATGCTCAAAATTGTTGCTGCGAGAAGGCCACTTCAGGATTTCACGGCTCATTTTCACAATGCCTTTATTCCCCATATTGCGAATAGGCGGATTCAAATAGTCCTGTGCATTCTTGGTTAAGGATGATCGGATAGCCGGGATAAGCGGCGGAAGGGTGCCAATCGGATCGATTGTAAAGGAACGATTCCTGGAGCTCATGGGCCCCTTTGCGTTTCTGGCCATAGCCAAATGGGCCAAACTCGTCTTCACAAGTCCTCCCTGTTGTCTAGTATCCGCCATGTAGGCGTATTCGTCATCCATGCCATATATGACCGCATAATGGGCGGCAAAGTGCACTTTGTTCGTGAAATAATCCAAATAGTAGGAGTCTAGCTTAAGCCCTACCGGAATTCCGCTTTCGAGGAACCTTCGTACGTTCTGCCACGCTTTTTCAACAGACGAGGTTTCTTGCGCCTTGATGGATAAGTTGAGTCGGGATGCTAGGCAGTCCGTTAATTCATCCGGCTTCACCCTTCCTCCAATAAAAGGGAAGTCCATCCCCTTGGAATCCCAATAAATGAATCCCAACCCTTGGCCCAGACCGAATAACATTGGCTCCGATAGTTGAACTCCCGCAAAGTGAAGTAAATTGCCCATTGTTGTCGTCTCGCAGTGCTCCCCTTGAAAAGGGCGGAACCCTTCAATGATAGTAGGCATGATCTTTCATCTCCTCCAACAATTCATTGATTAGGTTCGAAACGAATACTTGTTCACTCTCGATAAGACTCATTGGATGGAGGAAAAGCATCCTTACATGCAGCGGCAATCGAATGTCCCCTTGCGATTCATACTTCTGCCTTATATTTTCCGAAGCCTCCCCAAGAAAATCCAGCCGCTTCCGCATAGCTTCAACTGCTTCATTTTTATCGATAAAGGATAATGCGGCAAGACCGAGATCGAATCGTTTATCACGCTCTCGCGAAGATGATAGGCAGACGATGATTTCATTCCTCAGGGTTGTCCTGCCGACTTCCGTTACGACATATCGGATTGGCATAGGTCCCTTGCCTGACTTCTCGCCTGCTACTTCGGACTCGATCAAACCTTTCTTGTTCAATTTCTTCAGTCCCGCGTAAATCATTTCAGCGTTCCCTCCCAAAACATTTAAGGTGCCACCTAAGTGTACTCAGCAATTGTAACTATGTTTTATTTCTTTGCCATCAAAAATAGTTAACTAGAAACCTCTGATGTTATTGGAGGCTCACCATGTGGTTTCTTATGCTTGCTTTGAAACAATATATAGCATTTTCATCTTCGCATGGTAGTTTATCAAGTGCTCACAGTACTCCTATTCTCTAGCACCAGCTATCCCTCGGACCTATCGCTTCGTCCAATCTATCAGGAATTAAATCTTTTATTCCTGAAATATGTAAACTTAATCCACGTAGCAGTACAACGTAGCTCCTCTTATTACGACCAAGTATCTGTATTAAATGTATATTTCTTATCAATAATGTCAAACTCAATCTGATGGTCGCGAATTCGATTGCGAAATACGCAGGGTTCACAGGATTCGGAGTACTGATCCATACCCAATAGTCTAGGGTTCCATTCTTTTCTGGCTTTGAGATTCTCTGCCTAGAAACTCAAAATTTACATATTCCTATTAATTCCATAAATCCTCTTATTTTTGTAATATACGAGTAATACTTGTTGGTGTGATTGACTGGAGTTCCCCGGAACTCAAATAATAGTAATTACAAACATATAAAATATTATTAAAATTCAAGGGTATCGGTATCTTTATCTCTGAGAGCTTTTCTAATAATTCATTTCTATCGATACGAAATAAATTTTTCAATAATTTTTTATTATCTTTTAGCAAAATAGTCTCAATATCTGCATTTAATGGTGTGTTTTCAAATCTCAACCTAAATTTATTTCGCATCATGGGAATAATATTCGAATCTCTATAGTTTCGGTATGATAAGTCAGAAAATAGCGTCATTATTGACCAGTCGCAGGTTTCTAGAGTCGCTACTAAGCCGTTTAGTGTTCTAGAGTGTTCGTCGTAGGCTCTCCATTCTTCTTCACATTTATATCTCAAATCATGTTCAACCTCATGCCATCCTTCAGAGAATACTGTTCTTAATTGTAACTCAAAGGTGTTATCGATAAACTTTCCATGTATAGCTGGCAGTATTTCACGAGTAGTTACATCATCCAACCTATAAATAATATTTGTCCTTGTCGGTTTAAATGTAGAGGAGTCTGGTTTGTCTATCGATTCTCCCAATTTTTCATATATTCTAGAAATTAGTTTTCCGCATATTTCAATATCATCATTAAAATACAACACTATTCTTACCCCTATAATGTCCTGCATTTTTTTATTATCACTATAGTCCTTAAAACTAAACTTCTTTTCTATTGAGTCGTTGGTTTTTACTCTAGAAAAAATCCTATAAAATAATCCGATTTTATCTAGTTCTCTAATTATTTTTTTTTCGATAGGTTTCAACAATACCTCCGGCACAATGATGTCTTCTCTATCCATTAAATTCCCACACACCTTTTCCATTCTTAATCTCCTGAATTTCACCCATTTTGCTAACTTCAAGAATATACAATGTAGATGAAGCGGCCTTAAGAATCCCTCTTTTCTTTAATCTTTCAATTGCCATTTCAACATATACGTGATCAATATGTTCTACCCCATAGAATAGTGTCCTATATGCTCTTTTCAACTGTGCTGCTTTTTTTCCTGGTGGCCAAAACTGTTCGATGACAATTCTCTCATATTTTTCTATTATATCGTCTTCAGTAATACCATTTGATTTAGTATCAGGGCTATCCTCTATCAGCATATACTCTTCATTATCACTACTACAATTGATAAAATGTATTAGCTGGTTATTCCCAGTGTCACAATTAAAAGAACAACTGAAAAACTTACAATCTATAAATGTAGTTTGATAAAATATAGATTTATTAAAAATCATATTTGTAAAAACACATGAGTAAAAGACACTTGATTCAAGTGTTTCATTAAATGAAAAATTATTAAACATTCTATTCTCAACTGACAGTGATTTGTATCTATTAGTAAGGCTGTTCTTCAATTTAATGTCTACTTCTAACTTCTCCATATCCATAAGAGCATCAGATATCTCTCTAACTTTCTCATATAACCGATTCTTACTTATCTCATCTCTTATTTCAAACGAGGTACAAGCAAGATCAATAAATTTCATATCTAAATATTCCATCGTCGGTTGTTTACAAACCACATTGCCAAGAAGTATTCCGAATATAAATTCGTTAATAAAACCAACTTCATCTGAAGAACCGTTTCTATCTAAAAGCACATGACCTGCTAAAGTATTTGCTATACTCTCGGAATCCGGTTTATCAGAGCCATAATAATTTTCAAGAGACTCTTCAATCATCTCCCAGTTATCTTCATAAATCATAGATTTAATGTTATCTCTACTGTCAGAAGTAATTCCGTTAATAGACATTTGGTAAGCAAGACTTTCAAATATGTTTATTTGTTCATTAACACTAAGCCTTATGTTTTGGCGTGTCTGTTCTCTAGTCAGAAGAGTAATAAAATAATCATCAATGAGCTTTTCTATGTTCTTGTTATGCAGATCATCAACTGTGATGTTCTTTATATATGCCAAAATTACAGGATTCAATAACATTCCTACGGATGTTCCGTGGCCATTAATAATTGATGTTTTTTCTAGTCCAATCCAATCTCGTGTTGAGGGTTCATTTAATGTTATCCTTGTAACTCCGAAAAAATTTTCTCCATTATTAAGCCAACTGTGAAATTTATCTCCTGATAATAATGCTGTTTTTCTAGATGTAAGTATTATTTTTGCATTACCTTTCAACATTTCACCAATTGTTCTCAACATTGATTCAATATCATCAAATTCGCTTACTGTATCACTACTATCTTTATTAGCATGACTACGAATCAATAATTCATCGAAACCATCTACTATGACAGGAATTCTCCCACTAAATATTTCCTTTTCGACCAACTCCGAATTTAACCCTGGAAAATTCTTATCTATTTCATCCAACAAAACATATCTAAATATTTTCGCTTTTCTATTTCTTGAAAGTTCGGTCATAAGAGGTATACAATAATCACCTGTATTGAGTGCTATTTCATTATTGAGCTCATACACAGTACACGTTTTTCCATATCCTGCTGCTGCTTCTAATACAATAAGCTGAGGCCCCTCTTCGTCTAACTTCTCGATCATACTCTTAATAAGATTATCATACTTTAATTCTATATCTTCGTAATAGGATCCTTTAATGTACTCATAGTCAAATCCCAATATCTTAGTTTGGTTTTCCTTAAAGCTCTGATACCCTTTTTTCACTTTAGATTTATAACTATCAACTTTAAAAAATCCCTTAAATAATTTTTGATTTAATTTTTCAATTCCTGGAAACAGTGTCACTTGAGGTGTGTACTCTAATACCTTCAAGCTTTCCAGTAGTTCATCGTCTACTTTAATATCTGAAAATTTTATTACCTCTGCGTTTTTGAAATATCCCTGATCATAAATAAAAACAAGCAGATCTGGTCTTTCTTCGAAAAGTAAAAACCCATACAGTTCATATAATTTTTTAACTTCTTCTTGTAGCTCCATATTTAATAAACCCTCCCTTTGGCCGCTTTTCAGTTACCTTTATTTAGTATAATCAATCAATTAGGTCTTAGGGAAGGTATAAGGGAAAATATTCCTACCTTCTGATTATTTTCACCCTACTTATGATACGGTTCACCGTATCATTTATAAAGCGAAACTTAGGGTACCCAGTTGGGTACTCTTTCTTAGTTTGAACCTAATATGTAAAATTCTAGATATAAAGCTTGAAAACTATTCCAAACGTTGTATTACTGCATCCATAGCAATGACTTGTCCAACAAAAATTGTTACAATACTACTACGGAGGGCCTATTAATGATAAACAACTATTTTTATAAAGCTTTAAGCATTACGTCAGACACAGAATTAAAAGCATTCTCAAAAAATTCTGGTATTAAACTGAACAAACTTAAATATTATGCTGAAGAAATGATCTATCCTCACAGGGGCGATCTAGAAAAAATATTGGCTATAACTGGTCTTAGTGAAATAGAATTACAACTCAAACTAGGGCATATGAATAGTGATCTTAGAAACCTTTTATCTTTGCACTCATCTCAAATATCTGAGATTCTTAAATTAGTCGAAGAAAATAAAACAGCTAGAAGTACCGACTCTATTCAACCTGTTTTTAAGACTCAGTTCGGGCAACTCTTCCAGAATGATTGTATGGCACTAATTGAATCACTTCCCCATGAATCTGTAGACTTAGTTTTTGCAGATCCCCCCTTTAACCTTAATAAGGAATATGAGTCGGGTATAAATGATAAACTCTCCAAAAGAGAGTATTTAGAATGGACTGAAAGATGGGTGCTCGGTTGCATTGATTTGCTGAAAGAGGGCGGATCATTGTTCATCTGGATTTCACCAACCTGGGGAACACACATAGCTGAAACTCTCAACAAACACCTTACATTTAAACATTGGATAGCTGCAGACATAAAATATAGGCTACCTATACAAAACCGTCTTTATCCTGCTCACTATGCATTACTTTATTATACAAAGGGCGATAAACCAAATACCTTTAACGGGGAACGACTTCCACTCGAAATATGTAGGCATTGTGGAGGAGACATCCGGGACTACGGAGGGTATAAAGACAAGCTAAATCCACTCGGTATCAATCTGAGTGATATTTGGTATGATCTATCTCCGGTAAGACACAGCAAATATAAAACTCGCACAAGCAATGAGTTACCCCTAAAATTATTGGAGAGAGTAATATCGCTTGCTTCAAATGAAGGTGACACCATATTTGATCCGTTTGGGGGGAGTGGAACCACCTTTATTGTTAGTGAAATTCTTAAGCGCAAATGGATCGGAAGCGAGATTGGACCAGTTAACACTATCCGGGATCGTTTTAGGGATATTGAATTTCATGAAAAAGTTATTCGTGACATCCAAAAGAATAAAAATACACTTTTTACAGAAGAAGTCCGGAAAATTCGAATTAAGAATGGGAAATGGCTTCCAGAAACCTTAAAAAATTAGATTCTCAACCCATCAAATTACACAATTAACTCTTGATCTTGTGGGTACATTAAAATTTATATGCAAAACGACTAGGGACTCACATCCTTAGTCGTTTTTTGAAATTTATTATGGAATCCTCTTCAGTGCTCTAAAGTCTAATACTCTGTCCCTTAGTTCCTCAATATTAGATTCTAGATCTGTATAGTCAGGTCCATATTCTAAGGGATAGATATTATAGCAATCTCTCCAGTGTTGCTTAATTTCTTCCTCCAATCCATCCTTTACTACTACATAATGCGGGCTACTAAGCGATCTTGCATTTGCAGCTAACTCTAGGATTAAATTAATATCAGGATCATTTAAGCTGTACCCTAAAAAAACTACCGTGTTTGTTAAGAACAACGCACTGAGAATATTATAGAAAACTGGATGCTTTAGCTTAGCATTATAATATTGCTTTTGAGTAAAAACAAGATTATCAACATCATCAATTGTCCCATGGGCTTTTATAATAAGATTTTCGGTTGATCGCATATTTGTAATTATTTTCGAAATTTCGAAATAGTTTGCAAATACATAATCACTACACAAATTTTCATATATTCTATCAAAGTTAGTTGTTATAACTATTTTGGAATCAATATCTTTTATTAATTGATGCGTTTTAGATGCTCTATACCGAGGTCTGCTGTAAACTTCTCTTAGATACGCTGCATAAGCACCTGGGTCACAAGAATCGGCTATTGCCTGTAGAGCCAACAAATAATTTTGCTGATCCAACATTTTACTAATGAAATCCAATTTCTCTTGTGAGGGTCTATTAATTAGACTAATAGCATCTCTAATGAACTCCCCCCATTTTTTTGGAGAAACTCCTTCTTCATTCTGAGCAGTAGCGGAAATGCCAGCGCCTACAAAAATAACACAGCGACGATATGCAATCTCTTCTATTAGATGGCTTGGCCAATTAATTTGCATCCGAATCTCCTAAGTTATCTCTAATTTTATTACATACGACTTTTAGCATTTCTTTATACTTTTTTACTGAACTTGATTGTCCACCAACCACACCATCAGCACGAGTAAGATCGTACATTGGAGCTTTGCTAGTTTGAGCTAAAGGTACTAAGCTATATAAATACGGAATATCTCCTAGATTTAGGTCATCTATCGTTAATCCATTCTTAATTAAAACCTGTAAGTGGGTTTCTATAGCCTCGGGAACGTTTTTAATGATTTTATCATATGAGGCAATTGGTCGTCTTCCACCTTCAGCAAATGTTTTTGTTACATATTGTTGTATAGAAAATCCGACTAGTCTTGACGCATTCTCTATATTCAAGTTAAGTGGATATTTCATAATTGATACAGGATTATGTTTGTCATGTAACAATCCAACGGCTGTTCTATAAGAATTCATCCAGTTTCTTACCCACGTCGACATATTTGAAATTCCAATAAGGCTGAAAATATCTGATCCCATAGGGGTAATAATATAATCTGTATTAACTAAAATACTTCTATTTAAGGCACCTAAAGATGGCCCAACATCAATAAAGAGGTAGTCATAGGAATCTTTAAAATATTCCTTTAGTAAACTTAGCCAATTTGTTTTTCTAAACCCGCCTAAATCTCCAGAAATACACTTATTCCAACCATCACTTAGAATGTCCTCAATAATCGCTAAACTAGGATGTCCTGGAATCAAATCTACAGCAAATCGGTTCTCAGTTTTTTTAAATGGAACATCGACATACACAACATCCGAGTTTCCCTCTTCTATAGAGGTTAAATAATTCATTATAGTTGGTCGCTTTGCATCGAATCCATAAAAATCTTCCCATATTTCATCAGGAATCATCATTTGAGTTGAGTTAGCCTGTGGATCCGCATCTAAAAATAAAATTCTATTTTTCTTCTCATACTGAGTGGCAATAAATGATGCAACATTAACTGCAAGAGTAGTTTTTCCGACTCCACCCTTATTATTGAAAAAAGTTATTACTTCCATATTATACGCCCCTTCAGTTGTAATGAAATATATCCCAGTCGAGCTAATCTGGTATGCCTACTTATGTATTAGTACTGAATATAGTATATTGTATCAGTTAAATGGTTTTTTTTTCTACATAAAATCGGGAATTCTCTATTATTCATTCTTCTTTATATTAACACTTATACAGCATACAGGGGCTAATACATTAACAACAGTTAAACATGTCTTATCATATTTTTACATATTTATTCTTCATTTTAAAAATGTTTTTATAAAAATTATAGTTATATATTATTAAAATGAAGGCTGCCTCATTAGGCTGCCTATTCTATTATGGAGGCTCATATATGCGCATTATCCAAACCCAGCAAGACCTCACCTCTCTACATTCCTCAAGCCTTATCCCACCACTTCTATCTCACATCGAACGCTATTTCGACCAGCTGAGGGAAATGCACGGCGACACAGAAGACACCGTCTTCACCCTTCAAAAGCACGGCTACATTGTTATCCTGGAGCCAGGCGACAATCTATACGATCTGAGCATTGTCGGACTAAACCCGGAGGATGCTGGACTCATTGGTAGCAGGCCAGAATATGTAGAAGCCATTGATCTAAATGGCATCACATTGTACAAGATTGTGGTCATGTACACGGACGACTACCTCATGACCTTCTTCACGCTAGCCAGTTGGCACGATGACGTAATCGAAAGGTGGCTACGGCAAGAAGCTGGAATAGGTTGGTGGGCAGACGAGCTCATAGCAGACAAGCTCAGGAATTTGTTTGAACGAAATGACCTCAGTGCTGAAAGCCAAACCGGAAGCAACGTCTGGGTTTCTCTTGCGTCAACACTTTCAATCACCGAAAGTACCCCCTCCGATCTTTTCCCCGAATACGCCCGACCATTCACATTTGATAGTGATCCCTTTACCTTAAGTAATCAGCCTACTCATATTGTCCGCACCGTTCTACGTACCACAGACCCTGACACAGGAACCAGCGAATATGTAGATGGGAACACCTTTCTATTTCGGGTCAATGAGGCAACAGACAAAGCAGAACTCATGTATGAAGAAGACTCTTTCGGAGACTCGCCGGATTTTCAAGGTGGCAATGTTCCTGATGCCTATCGCTGGGTATTCGAGTTGGCCAAGCCCTTCTATATACGTCTGAAAGATCCTTTCCTCACTTCAGCACAACGCACTCTCCTCAATTGCCACGATCAAGACGAGCCGCTCTCCGATCTCACAGTAACGCCAGCCACTCCTCCATCTTCTGATACGATCGAACTCTCTCCTGAAGATTTCGAAGGTCTCTTCTAGCTCCCCAAAACACCGCCATTTTCGCCATTTCCGAATACTAAATGAATAGGAGTCCTATCCAGTGAATCTTTCCCTCAGTGAAAGCAAGAAAAAAGCGCTCTATGGCCTCATCACCCAGCGCTATGATGTGCATATGTCCCGCTTCCCTTACGCCAAATACCCTTCCGAACCGCTTAAGGAATGGCGGAAGCAGTTTGCTGAGCCTCAACATGTCCGCCCGGACATGATCCGTTCTGCCTTGAACTGGCGATGTGGCTTTTGGCAGCGCAGTAACGCGCCTTTTCCACAGAAGAAAATCGCCATTTCCGCCATTAAGGCATGGCCGGAGTTCATAGAACAAAAACTGACTGACCAAGCGGCAATTCTTTCGTTCTGGATGGACAAGCTCGGAGATACTACTTTCGGTTTTGACGCAGCAGCCTTTCTCCTGCATCTTCTCCATCCCCCCGATCTGGAACTGGCGGATACTCAGCGGCTAACTGCTATGCGTGATCTGCTTGCCGAGGTTGGGTACGAGGTACAACCTGAGGCATCTGCTTACAATCTCGTCGCTTTGTCGCTTTACACCGAGTTTTTCCGTAGCCTCCTGCCCAAGATGCAGTTACAGCACGGCGAGCGGGCAACTCTCAGGCTCGACCGGTTCCTCATGACATACGGGAACCGGGAGGCACTGGCCAAGCTCTCTGAAAAGTTTGGTCCCAGCGTTGAACCAATCGTTTCCTACTTGGACTGGGACGATCTGAACAGTGAGCATTTCCTTCCTGACAAAATACTCGGACGCGCCAACGCCGATATTCTCTTCGCCTGTCTCTTGCTCGCCTTGGATCACAATCCCGATAAGGCATCCGTTCTGACTGTTGAAGGAGTTGTCGAGCTTCTCCCTCTCGGTAGCGGGGGCATTTGCAATCCGGGTAGCTATCATTACGCCATGATCGCCTTGTTTGGAGGACAGAAGGAGCGGGATTTCTTTGTATTTGAGGATGAAGCTCTCTCAAAAGCATTCACTGAGCAGGCCAACAATTCTACACGTGACATGCGCTTCTATCGCAAGCACGGACATGCCAAGATCAGTATCAACCCCAAATATATCAGTACCTAAACCTCACAAAGTTTCCTCAATTCCGTCATAGTCGACAAGGGCGATATGGACGATACAGGGTCTAAAATAATATGGTCATTATCAAAAAGCATGGGAGTAAACGCAAATGAAAAAGAAACCTCGACAGGAGATGGCACGCCTTACCGAGCAGGAGGATGACCTGCTTCAAAAAGTAGAAGCCACCCAGTATTTGCTTACGGCAATTATCCGTCATGTTGAAAGCGAACGTACCCTGGATTACAAATCAGCCCGATCCGTTCTCTTCGAAGCTCATAGGCTCTTTGCTCAGGCAGATCGAAAACTCATGAAATGTCGCCTCAAACAAATCTATTTCAAAAGCCATACACATGACGAAACGTAAAAAGGCAAGCAAACTAGCCTACGCTAATCGCTCACCCCCTAATTATCTCTCGATTTTCTCCTGATCCAGCGTATCGAACATATCCTTGGCCATGCGCTGGACCAGTTTCACCTCTGCCAGGCTACGTTCACGTAGCAAGGAAATATGGATATCCAGAACGTTTTGCTTGTCCTTTTCCTCCTCCAGCACTTCCAATCGGCCGAACTTTAGAGCCTCCGCCGGGTCGGCCTCCAGGGCTGACATAATCCTTTCCAACGAGTTAAGGGAGATATTCCGCTTTCCCCGTTCCACCCCACCGATATACGTATCTTGAAGGTCAGCCATTTCAGCAAGCTTTGCTTGCGACAGACCCTTTTGTATTCTGAGTTGCTTTATTCTAGCTCCTACCAGCGTCAAAAAATCCGCCATCCCCTACCACCTCTACTCTCAAGCGTAAGGATTAGAGCCTGCCTCCGACAGGATAACAAACTACAAGAAAATGCTGTAAATATAACTTATAAGTTCGTATAATGGAATTACTGAACGATTAGTGCTGGTAGAACACTTATAGAACGCTAATCGACAATCTTACATGAGAGGATGCAATAACATGTCACGTATAGAAGTCATACAGGAAGCCCCTTTGACCGACGATCCCCTCTACGCTCACGAGATCATTGGATACGTCCTCGTCACCTGCAAAGAGCTGGGTATGGAACGGTACCATGGAGATCACCTCGCAGTGCAGACAGCTATCCAGATCAAGAAGACCAGTCCAAAGGTTGCCGAACGTGCTTTCAACAACGCGAGTTCCCTAAGCAAGACGAAGGGTATGGGCGTAGGAGAGCTGATGAAGTGGAGCAAAGCCAAGTCCCTAATGAAGAAACCCGTGGCACAAGAGATTCTGGATAGAATCTCCGCTGATGAGGAATTGGATAGCAAAGAGGTTTCCGAAATCCAAGCCGCTGGATACCTAAGTCTGGCTGCGCTGGAACTGAATTTCTTGAGTGGGCAGCTTACACCGCTTGAGATGGAGTTCAACTATCAGCTTAGGGTATTGCCCCCAGACAAGGCTAATACTTTCGGCCTGAACTTCCTAGGGCTGGAATTGGAAGAAAATTAAGGGGCGAGTATGAAACTCACTCTACTTCCTACTTCCATATTACTGATCCAATTTCACAATATTAGCTCAAGGAGCAGATCGCATTGACAAGCAAACAATTTACAACATTTCGAATTCCAATACTCAAATTTTACTCGCTGGGGCTGCTGCTTTTGACGGCAACCCTTCTGTTGGTCTCCTGCACAAATAAGCCGCCTAGCCAAGACAAGCAGATCAAGGTCGTTCAGGAGTTTTTCCAGGCTATCATGACTCACAATACCCAGTACGATGAGAGCCTATCTGACCAAGTATCCGATTCCGGCAAGCTGTGGACATATGCTGAACAAGCTGGGCTGACCAAGCAACTCTCCCCAAGTTATCTTGATCCTTACAACTTTAACTCCTCATATACGGTATACTCAGAGGTCGAAGAGAATCTAATGGAGGAGTTTCGTCCAATAATCAACTACTTGCAAGGTTATGAAATGGACGACCTTACCTTCGACTACAATAAGGAGCTCGAGGTAATAACCGTCTCCATTAAGCCGGACCGCGTAGCTAATGGTATCTATTTTCTCAATGACCCGAGCACGCCCCTCTTTTTCACTTTCTATGTAGACAATGTCAAGGAAGACGGTGTAAAGATCGTTTCAATGGCCTGCGCTCAGCCTGATGCTGTTATCAATAAGTATGAGTGGTACACGAAGGAAGCCTTGCAGGACCTAAAGGACCAGTATGGTCATGTCTCAAGAGAAGCGGATACAGGAGTTTTAGCTGAGGCAACACCACCTTCAGTGCCAGCCTCGGATATTGAACCTACAGCCCCCCCGCAGGACGAGACACTGAACGATGAGGAATACGTCACTGACTTAGATGAACCCCTTGAGGGAGACACCCCAGAACTAGAGGCTATCCTTCGCTCCGGCAATGGTACCTCGCTAGTGAAGGCAGAATGGCTTCCAGGGGCATCAGAAGTTGCAATTCCGCTACATTTTGGATCGGTAGAAGCAGAACTTCTGCTTGGAGAAGAGTATCCGAATGGCGTAAAATCGCTTGTTGTGTTCCCTTCTTCAGGACGGGCTTGGTCACTGGACCCCGGCGATTATGAGGATAGCAGCGCCTTTGATAATTACGGTGACCTGCAGTCCGGCTATCGCCTGCAAGCCGGAGTCTACGATTTTGACGGTGATGGTACAAACGAATTACTACTTGCAGCCGGGGATCTTCAAACAGACAGTAGCTTATGGGTCTTCTCTTTCGACGATGCAGCTGATCCAGAACAGGGCAATCCACTTACTCAGCAACTTGCGCTCAATGGACAAACATATTTTGCACTGGAAGGAAATATGCTACAGGTTCCTTATGGTTCTCAAGGCCTTTACGAAGCTTTTAGATATGAAGGTAATAAATTCGTGAAGGTGTCTGAGTGATGAATTCCTGTGCCAAAGGTATTTTCAGTATGACTACTCTACCAAGTTCGCGTATTCTTGATTTCCCAAGATTCTTGTTGACAGATGTGGGGGTTTCCTGATACCATGCTAATACAATTCAATACTTGGCCGAGGCAATGAAGGATCTGATGATGAGAAAACTATCTCTAGGATCGAAACGCCACGTAAAAGCGAATCTTAATATGATGAGCGCCAGTGAAAAGACCTGCAAGGCAGGGGTCTTTTTGCTGGCGCTCTTTTTTTGTCTCTTTTTCGCGCCATGACCTCAAAACCCATAACGAAAAGGAGTGCAATGCCAATGTCTACTAGTCAAAAATCTTCAAAAAAACGAACCAAAAAGAAGGCCCCCAACCACTCAAAGGCTTCATCAAAGGTGCAAACTGAATCCACCCTTGACTTCGACTTCAGCAGCCTTCGTCCTGTCCGCAGCAAACAAGGCAGCTACAGATCAACCGAGCCTAGCATGCTGACCATTGTAAACACCAAGAAGAATGGAAAGCGGATCGTGCTAGCCCCGGAAATCGTTGAGACAATTGGCTCCCCATCGGAAGTTGAGATATTCCTCAATGACTCTGGGCTAGTCATTACTGAGGCTCTCTTTAGCGGTGACAATACCTTTCAGTTGAGAACATCTGCGAACAGGTACGTCATCTACGCGGCCGAACTGGTGCAGGAGGTCACGGAAATTTTCAATTTGGATTTTTACAACACAACATCCTTGTCATTTCGAACGGTGCAGTATATTAACCGGGAGGACGATACCGTCGCCTTTGTCGATCTAACTACGCAAGGATAGGCTTGATTGGGTAGAGCTGCCCGATTCTCCAATCGGGCAGTTCCATTCCTTCACGTCTCAGTAAAAACTACGGGGAAATTGAAATTCAACACAACGATACGGAGTTGAAAATAAATGATAAGAAGTACGGAACCTAATCTACTGACAGCAAATGCCTTGAACACAATGACACCGGGAGAAGCGGCGGAAGCTATGGCCTCAGCCAAAGTGGGACCGAAATACCTTCCTGTTTGCCCTCCCGATCATCAGCATGTTTCCAAGCAGCATGCCGCAACTTGCATGCGTCCTGGAAAAGCGCCCACCATTGGAAATTGGCGCGAAAAGGCATCGGACGATCTGACTATCTTGCAGAAATGGTTCGGACGACACCCGAACCGCAACCTCGGGATGACACTGGGTGGAGAGGTCGGTATCGTCGGATTCGATGTCGACGGCGAATACGGAAAAGTAAGAATGGAAGAGCTTTTTGATGGTAACATTCCTGAAACATGGCAGTTTTCTACTCCCGGAGACGGTATGCGATTTCTGTTCAGC
Source organism: Paenibacillus spiritus (assembly GCF_008710135.1). Taxonomy (GTDB): domain Bacteria; phylum Bacillota; class Bacilli; order Paenibacillales; family Paenibacillaceae; genus Paenibacillus_AQ; species Paenibacillus_AQ glufosinatiresistens. Next base: position 171,697 of record NZ_VYKK01000007.1, read on the forward strand.
GTGCCCAAGGACCAGCGGATTCGGAAACTCACTGATGCCCTTCCAAGTGGTGAACACCAAGAACTGGCCCTTCTTGCTGACGGTCAAATGACTGTCCTTCCACCTTCCCTGCACGGAAACGGCGGGCAATATCGCTGGATGCCAGGAAAAGGTCCTGGAGATGTGCCGCTGGCAGCTCTTCCCGAAGAAGTGCTCACTACGATGCGAACACACATTACCAGTAGCAGTTTCCATAAAACACAAAATGCGAACATAGGACCAGCCGGGAGGAAAACAGTGAGGCTCAGAAGAGGCAACAGACCACATAGTTCGGCATCGTTCACCACCTTGCCCGACCCAGACTTGCAGAAGCTGGCTGAAAAATGCCACCAGGTCCAGCAAGCCGTTGACGAGCAAGCCTGTGGCGGATGCCATGAGGAGCGCTGGCACATGATCACCTCCATGCTCGTCAAGGCAGGGTATCCAAGTGCGGCTCTAGCCTTCTCAGAGCTGAGCGAGAAACACGATAACCGCAGTGAAATTCGTATTCAGGATATGGATAAAGAGAGGGAGGTTACCAATTATGGACCTACTCGCTGTGTGACTCTCGGTTGTAATGCTGAGCAAATTGCCTCTTGTCAGGGCTCAGTAAGAAAGAACCAGCGAACAAAGACACCCTCCAATACTCCTGTGACGCTTCTTTCCGTTAGGGCTATAACCGTGGCAGAAGAGCCAACGTCATCCGCCAATTACGCTAATTTAATTGATAATAAGTATGCTCTGAATAACGACAATCTCTGTGCGGTTCGTGTAAACGGGGACGGTTCGGTAGACTTTAAACCGTTAGCAAATTTCGTTGCACGAATCGCAAAGAGTGTCATGAGAGACGATGGAGCCGAGCGTACCACCATGTACGAAATCGATGGGGTCATTATCTCCTCCGGGAAGAAACTGTCTCCCGTCCGAATTCCCGCCAGTGAATTTGAAAACATGAAATGGTTGTCCATGTGGGGTCCAGAACCGAACATTCTGCCTGGTAATAACATCCGGGATAGTGTACGTCACGCTATCCAGTCTACAGCGCCGAGAGCTGAGAACAAGCAGGTATTTGCACACTTAGGTTGGATCAAGATCGACTCAAAATGGAAGTATCTCCACGCCGGAGGGGCAATCGGGCACTCAGGCATAGAGGTAGAGCTGGAACCAAGGTTGACAAACTATTTGCTTCCCGAAACTCCATTTAATCCCCAGCAGGCTATGATTGCCAGCATCAAGCTTCTGGACATAGCGCCGCGTAGCGTGACGCTTGTACTGTGGAGTCTAATATTCCTGACCCCACTTTGCGAGATTCTGCGGCAAGTGAATCTGGAACCGAAGTTTCTCGTCTGGCTTCATGGCTACACTGGATCAAGGAAGACCTCAATCGCGAAGCTCTTCCTCTGCCATTTCGGAAATTTGCTGGAGCATCCGACTGCCAGCTTCAAGGATACTGCGAACTCAGTGGAAAAGCGCGGATTTGATACAAAGGACTCGCTTTTGCTCATAGATGACTATCACCCGACCAGTTCTCCACAGGAGGGCAAGAAGATGGAACAGCTCGCACAGCAAGTTCTAAGAGGGTACGGTGACCGAGTCGGACGAGGAAGGATGAAGCAGGACACCAGCCTTAGACCTGATTACCCGCCCCGAGGCATGGCGATCATCACCGCAGAAGACATGTTAGGTGGTGCCTCTAGCGTTGCCCGCCTCTTCCCCGCTGAGCTCGGACCAGATGATGTCAATCTCAAGCGATTGACAAGGGCACAGCAAAAATCCGAAAAACTAAGTGAAGCGATGGCTGGTTATATCATGTGGCTGGAGAAAATGATGAACTCCCCACGCGACCACAACTTGAAAGATATGTTTGTCCAAAAACGAAATAGTGCGTCTAATCAGGGGGTTCATGGCAGACTGGTTGAGGCTTCTGGGCTGCTCCATATCGGCCTCCATTTCGGGTTAGAATATGCCGAAAGCGTAGGCGCAATTGAGGCTTCAAAGAAAAGACAGCTTCTTGAGCAAGCTTGGGAACTGTTCCTAAGTGCGGCTAATGAGCAAGGGGAGAAGGTAAACGAGGTCAAAGCAACTACTAGGTTTATGACGATCGTTTCTCAGTTGCTTGCCAACCATAGTGTCTACTGCGACAAACTACAAGCAACTAATGAGCTAAACTTAGCACCAAGAAATGGCATCCATGTAGGTTGGCATGACGACACCTACTACTATTTTCTGCCCGATCTGCTCTACAACACGGTGAATCATTTCTTGTCCAAACAAGGAGAGCATTTCCCGATCTCCTCTACGACGCTATGGAAAGAACTTGCAGCCGAAGGTCTGTTGTATACGGAGACCTACTCAGAGAAAGGGAAGCAACGCTGCCATAGACTTGTGAAAAAAACAGTGCACAAACAACGTCAACGACTACTCTGGCTGAAACGTCAGGCATTGCATGATGAGGCCAAGGAAACGATGCCACAGCGGATGAAAAGGAAGCCTGTTTCCCTCAGCAGCGACGATCTCAAAGAATTGGATCTTTGACAACTGCCCCTCTTGCTGGGGCATTGCCCCCTTGAATACTCCGGGATGGGGGCAGGAGAGACCTATGCTGGACAAAGGATTTTGGGAGTGATGCCCCCTTTGCCTCCATATAAAAAAAGAAAGAGAAGAAAAAATCCCCCCACCTGACAAAATAAATGCTCTCCCTCCCCCCGATTTCGGGGGCAAGGGGGCACAGAGCCAAATCCGATGCGTCGTAAGGATTTCCTGTGCTCAGTGTCCGGGGCGCGATCCCACCGACAGGGGCAAAGAAGCTGATGCTGTGGGTTCTGGGCTAAAAATGTTGTTCACGAGGTCTTGTCAGTAAAGTGGCTATATAGACAAACTGCAAGTATGAATCAAACGCAATTATAAATGGATATTATTACCTTGTACCCCTGGAGTAACAGGGGCACTACTATCCATTTGGAGGCGACCCACTTTGATTCAGATTATATGTAAAACCGACCTTTCCCAATGCTACCGGTTACTACTCATGCACGATAACGAATGCTTCACGATTGTGCTGTCACCAAAGGAAGTGCAGAATTCAGAGCTTGAAACCTATTTACGCGAGCAATGTGGACAGGAGAGTGATGTGAGATGACCAAAGCCAGCCGTCCAGCCAAACGAATTCAGGTTGTCAGCCTTCGCATGGTGAGAGAGCGCACATCGCTTCTATATCCTCAGCGAAAGATCACCACGCCCAAAGATGCCGCCAATCTCTTTCATCAGTTTATAGGGAATTGCGACAGGGAAGTCTTCTGCATTATGACGCTGGACACGAAGAACCAGCCGACCGCCTTGCATGAAGTCTCCAGCGGAACACTGAATGCTTCTCTGGTACACCCAAGGGAGACCTTCAAACTCGCCATTCTAGCAAATGCAGCTTCCATCATCGGATGTCATAACCATCCGAGCGGTGACCCGACTCCTAGCCCCGAAGATGTGGAACTTACGGAACGTATCCGGGATACGGGCTCACTTATGGGTATTGATCTTCTCGACCACATCGTGCTAGGCGAAGGAAACTTCATCAGCCTGAAAGAACGGGGACATCCATAGAACGGGAGTTGAATCTCTGATGCATACAGTTCTAACACCAAACGAGCAAGACTTATTCATCGACATCCTTGCCGATATGATCTGCCGATACCTTGACGACGAAAAGGAACGGCAGCAGCGTGCAGCCTTCTGGCTAAGATTCTTTGAAAATTTGGGCATTGAAGCCCGAATCGTAGCGTAAGGGCAACTATATGAATCACGAACAGCAACTAGCTGCCCTCTACATTCGTGTTTCGACAGAAGAACAGGTCGAAGGCTTTAGCCTGGATGTCCAGCGGTTAGCCCTTCTGGATCACTGTCGTAACGCTCAGATCGGTGTCCACAAGGTATATATCGACGCTGGCCGCTCGGGCAAGTCCATTGAAGGCCGACCGGCGCTATGCGAACTTCTGGAAGACGCCCGTAGTGGACGCTTCCAGCAAGTCGTGTGCCTGCGGTTGAATCGGTTGTCACGCAAGCTTGCGGACCTCCTGCATATCTTCGAGTTACTGGAGAGGCATGGAGTCGCCCTACGCAGTCTTACTGAGGATCTCCAGACAGACACGCCGATGGGCAAGTTCGCTCTCCAGATGTCCGGAGCAGTTGCCGAACACGAAAGACGGCAGATTGCACAGAATGTACGTCACAGCATGCAGCGGCGTAGTAGGCTTGGTAGGTGGAACAGCGGAAATCAGGTTCTCGGATACCGCTGGGTAACCCATTTCGGTAACCCTCACCTTTCCTATGTGGAGATCGTACCCGAGGAAGCAAAGCAGGTCTTCTCCATCTTCGAAATGTATGCCAATGGTCTCGGCCTGAAAGCCATTGCCAACCGACTGAACAATGCAGACTACAAAACCAAACGAGGCAAGGCATTCTATAGCATCTCGGTAAGAGGCATTTTGACTAATGTTAACTATATCGGCAAGATCACCTACACGGACGAAAACAATAGCAGAAAAATCGTGGATGGAGAACACGGGCCAATTGTCTCAACAGAGCTTTGGGAGCAGGTGCAGCAAAGGCTTGCTGGACAAGCCACTCCATCAGCCAAGCAAATTGTCCGTCCCTTCCCACTTGCTGGACTACTCAAATGTCCAACCTGCGGAAGCAGCATGATCCCATGTCATGTAAATCGAAGACGAAAGAACGGTATACATTCCAAGAGCTTCTACTATATTTGCTGCCGCTACAACTCCGGAGGGAGTGCGGTCTGCTTACCTAACCATATCCCGGCAAACGAAGCTGAAGTCTGGGTAGAGTCCCAGCTCCGGCATTTCATAACTCATCCTAACATTACCGAGCGGTTGATTGCCGAGATCAATCGCAGACGAGACAAGAAGCTGCAACCTATCCGACAACGTATAGTACAAATCGACAAACAAACGTCCTCCTTAAAGAATCGCAGCCTACGCTGCTACGAACTATTCGAAGATGGGCACATTGATGCCCCGGAACTCAGAAAAAGGCTTGGCGAGATTCGCTCCGAGTTAACCATTCTTGAGGAAGAACGACAAGAACTAGAAAGGGCTGTAGCTGAACAACCCGATCGCTCCATTCTTGAGGCGAGCGTTCGGCAGGCGCTAGACAACTTTCGTCCACTACTGCGAAGCGCTGTCCCTGAGCAACAAAAAAAGCTTTATCGAAGCCTTATCAACAAGATTATCGTCCCACATAATCAGGACATCACAAAGGCGACTATCCAAGGAACATCGGCCCTGCTGAACCTACAGATTCCGCCGATTCCAGTAAAGGGGAATGAGAGTTCATGAATGAAACAGTAAGAGTCGCCATCTACGCTCGCGTCAGCACAGAGGAACAGGCGGAGTACGGTTACTCCATCGACGCCCAGCTTGACACCCTGCGGAAATATTGTGAACTCTACAGCAGAGTAATTGTCGGTGAATACGTAGACCGTGGCGTCAGCGGGAAGAGTATTGAAGGCCGCTACGAGTTGCAGCAACTTCTTCGGGATGCTCAAGAAAATAAGTTTGACCTGGTGTTAGTTTGGAAATTCAACCGGATGGCAAGGAAGAACATTGATCTTCTTCATATCGTTGAACTGCTTCAAAAAAACAACGTTGCCTTCCGGTCATTCTCCGAGGATTTTGATACAACCACATCTATGGGGAAGTTTGCCCTGCAGATGATGGGTGCGGTAGGAGAACTTGAGCGGAATACTATCGTTGACAATGTGAAGATGGGGCATAAGCAACGCGCTAGAACAGGCAAGCATAATGGAAAGGTTCCTCTCGGATACGTTACAACCGCTATGAGAATTGGGCAGAGAGACGGCGCAAGGGTAAGTCCTCTGAGCTAATCCTTGTAGATGGACATCATTCAGCAATAATCACAAACGAGTTATGGGAGAAAGTGCAGCTTCTGCGGAAGAAAAAAGCTACCATGCCGAAATGAAGTGCACCCCTTAGAATAGACATTGGAAAAACCCCCTGGTT
>NZ_VYKK01000008.1 GCF_008710135.1 Paenibacillus spiritus
AACCAGGGGGTTTTTCCAATGTCTATTCTAAGGGGTGCACTTCATTCCGTCCGGGGTTGTCCTTCCTGTTCCCCGGCTCTTATGCTTTCGGTGAACAGGGGCTAAAGCGTCGGCGCCTGCGCTTCCACTTCCGCACGGGCCGCATCCAGCGCACGTGAGAGGTCGGCGATCAGATCGTCGATATGCTCGATTCCGACCGAGAAGCGCAGGAGCCGGTCATCGACGCCAACCGCATCGCGAATCTCCGCCGGGATGTCGGCATGGGTCTGCACAGCCGGATAAGTCATCAGCGATTCGACGCCCCCGAGACTCTCGGCAAAAGCGATCAGCCGGATATGCCGCAGGACCGGCTCTACATACCGGGCATCCTTCACCTTGAACGAGAAGATGCCGGTGTTGCCGCTCGCCTGGCGCTTCTGAATCTCGTGGCCCGGATGCTCCGGCAGGCCGGGATGGAACACCTCGGCAATCGCTTCATGGGACTGAAGGAAGCGGGCGATCGCCAGCGAGTTGAACTCATGGCGTTCCATCCGCAGCGCCAGCGTCTTCATACCGCGCATCAGCTGGTAGCTGTCCGCCGGCGAGAGAACCGCCCCGATGGAGTTATGCAGCACCGCCATCTCCTCCGAGAGCGCCTGCCCCTTCGTCAAAATAAGTCCGGCCAGCACATCGTTGTGGCCGCCGAGATACTTGGTCGCGCTGTGGGTCACAATATCCGCGCCGAGTTCGATCGGGCGCTGGAAGAACGGCGTCATCAGCGTATTGTCCACGATGGTCAGCAGGCCGTGCTGCTTGGCCCATGTACAGACCGCCTCAATGTCCGTAATCATCATCAGCGGGTTCGTCGGCGTCTCGATGAAGACCGCCTTCGTATTCTCCCGGCGCGCGGCTTCCAGCTCATCCGGGTTGTTCGTGTCCACATAGGAAGCCGCTACCCCGAACCGCTTCATGATCCGCTCCAGCATCCGGTATGTACCGCCGTAGAGATCCAGCGATACAATGAGATGATCGCCTTGGCTGAAGAGCGCAAAGATCGTCTGCAGCGCAGCCATCCCGGAGCTGCAGGCAAAGGCGGCGTCCGCCCCTTCCAGCTCCGCCGCCGAGCGCTCCAGAACCGAACGCGTCGGATTCTTGGTCCGGATATAATCAAAGCCGGTGCTCTGTCTGAGCCGCGGATGCCGGTAGGCGGTGGAATGATAGATCGGAGCGTTCACTGCGCCCGTCGCCGGGTCTTCCATGGAGCCGATTTGAGCCAGACGGCTCTCGATTCTGAATTTTTCTTCCATTATTATCCCTCCGTCTTTTAGATCATTGGACCGATGTCGTAAGGCGTCTCCTGATAGACATAATAATTCAGCCAGTTCGAGAACAGCAGGTTGGCGTGGGCGCGCCATACCGCGGGCGGCGTCTGCGCCGGGTCATCGTTCGGGTAATAATGCTTCGGCAGGGCAATGTCCAGCCCCTTGGCCGCATCGCGGTCGTACTCCCACTTCAGCGACAGCGGATCATACTCGGAGTGGCCGGTTACGAAGATCTGCCGTCCGTCCTCCGTCGCGACCAGGTAAATGCCCGCTTCTTCGGATTCCGCCAGAATCCGAAGCTCCGGCGTCTTCTCGATGTCCTCCCGGGAGACGTCCGTGTGCCGGGAATGCGGCACATAGAACTGTTCATCAAAGCCGCGCAGCAGCTTGACATGGCCGGAGACCGGGCGGTGCGGGAACACGCCGAAGCATTTGTCCGGAAGGCTCACCTTGCGGACCCCGAAATGATGGTACAATCCCGCCTGGGCGGCCCAACAGATATGCATGGTCGACGTGACATTTGCCTTGCTCCAGTCCAGAATCTCGGTCAGCTCTTCCCAGTAATTCACTTCTTCGAATTCCAGCTGCTCCACCGGCGCTCCGGTAATAATCAGACCATCCAGCCGGCGGTCGCTGATCTCGTCGAAGGTTTTGTAGAAGCTGCGGAGATGCTCGGCCGATGTATTCTTCGACGTATGCGAGCGGGGGTGCAGCAGCGTTACATCCACCTGCAGCGGAGAGTTGCCGACCAGACGCAGGAGCTGCGTCTCCGTGGTCTCCTTGGTAGGCATCAGATTCAGAATGGCAATCCGCAGAGGACGGATATCCTGGTGATAGGCCTGGCTCTCGTCCATTACAAAAATGTTCTCTCCGCTCAGGACTTCCTTCGCGGGCAAGCTGTCGGGCACTTTGATCGGCATGATGCTATCCTCTCTCCTTCTGTTTCTGTATAAAATAAAGACCTTTCCCGCACGCGAGAAAGGTCATATCCATTAGCCATATGATGCTCTCTCATCTGCCAGACTACGCTTCCAGCGTATCTGCAAGAATTAGCACCGTGCGCTTCGCGCCGGTTGCCGGGTTTCATCGGGCCAGTCCCTCCACCTGCTCTTGATAAGATTTTGCCAATATTCAGTTGAAATTCTTTAAAAATTACTTTAAATCATGCACCCTCGATTCGTCAAGCCCATACCCTGATTGCAGGCCCCTGAAAGTCCTGAAACTGACAACATTTATTCTTGTAAGGCGTCAGGGCGGGCGTTATACTAAACAAGTATTTGAACCTGAAGACCCAAGAAGAGGTGAGACGAAGAATGGAAGGCGACCCGAGCAAGCGCAGCAGCGCCGAGCAGGAGCAACAACCGCACAGGATTACGATCAGCTTGCTGGCCGCGGGAGCGTTTCTTCTTCGCGCCCTTGTACGGTCTCAGTGACCAGCCTACCGGCTGTTGGAGATGGCCGGCTGCTGATTTTTTCTCTGTGCTTTCATTAGCAGGTCCCTGGGAACACTAGGGGCGAGAAGGAGGAAATCAGATGAAAATTCGGCTGGTGAACACGGGAATCTTCACGCCCGTCGACGACCTGGAAATGACCCTTACCCCTCCGGCAGAGGGATTCTACTGGATAGATGCCGACGTCGAGGATCTCGGCGTGCTTCAACCTTTATTCAACTTGCATGATCTGGCCGTGGAGGACTGCCTCAGCGACGAGGAGCAGCGGCCGAAGATCGAGATTTACGAGAGCCATTATTTTATCGTAGTCAACAGCATCCGGTTCGACGATGAAGAAATCTTCCTGCGGGCGCTTAACATGTTCCTCGGGCGGCATTATATCATTACCGTTACGAAGCAGAAGATCAACGAGCTGCGCATTCTGAAGCCTATTCTTTGGGAACAGGAAGTCAGCGAACCCGACCGTTTCCTCTATCTGCTGACCGACCTGGTCGTCGACAACTATTTCGCCGTCGGCGACCGGATCGAAGCCCGCATCGAGAAGCTGGAAGAGGACATTCTGATGCACACCAAGAAGAGCCACTTAAGCGAAATTATCGGTCTGCGAAGCGAAATTCTGTGGCTGAAGAAGATGCTGGGACCTCAGAAGGAAGTTATCAATACCCTGAACAAGAAAGACCTTCGCCTGATCGACGACCAGCTCCAGAAATACTTCAGCGACATTTACGAGAATGCGGTCAAGGTCTATGAAACGTTCGAAACCTACCGCGACCTGATGGGCAACCTTCGAGAAGCCTACCAGTCCAGTATCGCGAACCGCGCGAACGAAATCATGCGCGTGTTCACCGCCATAACCACCATATTCATGCCGCTCACTGTAATTACCGGAATCTACGGCATGAACTTCGACAACATCCCGGAGACGCATTCCCGGTACGGGTATTACGGCGTCATTGCCGTCATGATTACACTGGGCTGCGCCATGCTGTATGTCTTCCGCAAGAAAGAATGGCTGTAGTCCCCGACATGCAAGGTGAAGTGCACCCCTTAGAATCGACATTGGAAGAACCCTTGGTTATTCCGATGAAATCTAAGGGGTGTATTTGTATGGCAATATTACAGAGTGAAGAAGATTTTATGGGTTAAGCTTTATTTTCTCCTCATTTTGTTCATTCCATTTAATTGTTATAACAATGTCCTCACCTTTTGGTGGTAGTGAATCGGTTGAAATGGAAGGTGAAATGGTATTAGTAGGAAAGATTGAACTGTTTTTGTTAGAGAATAAAGTTCCACTTAATTGAGATACTGAACCCGGGCTTTCAATGTCATAGGATATGCTATAAATCTGCTCATCTTGATTCAACGGAGTTATATAACATTGAAGGAGATACTTTGATTCTGAATTGGATTCCTTGATCATATATTCAGCGTTCCAATGGGCACTACTCCCTTGTAATTTTAGTACTTCCTTTTGATTTATATCTGTTTTTTTACTACAACCTGAAAAAGCCATTATTGTTAATGCGAGTAGTAAGAGTAAACACCATTTTAAAATCTTCATATTCTTTTTCCTCCTATTTTTAGGAATATTATACCCTGTTTTACTTTTTGAAAATGATGAACTTGCCTGCGTAGGCGGTACAAGAATACATTAGGACAACGGAAAGACCGTAATTTCTACAGTTGCAGAGATTACGGCCTTTTTTGTCTGGAGAACCCGTTGGTAATACTTTCATATAAAATCCAGTACACATCTCACGCTTATCAAGACATGCTGCCAAAGGTTGGCCCATATCGGCATGACTCGCCGGGACAGTTGACCGGATAACGCCTCCAATGGAGCTTGACCGAAGGCGGACGGGGCTCTTTGCATTTCAGAACGGCGGCGCAGCGCCCGGTCTCTGTTCTCTCTTCCTACATCCCCGAGGCGGCACCGGAGCTCTCCGCTCCGGGCGTCTGCTCACGGCGGACAATGATCCGCAGCAGGCGCAGACGCTCATAGTAGAGATCAAGTCCGCCTTCAGGCGCGAACCCCTGTCCGTATACCTGATGAAGCACCGGCTTCAGGAAAGTGGTGCCCAGGGCGCGGAAGGCTCCCAGCACCGCTTCGCATTCCGCCTGCGGCACCGGCTCCAGTTCCCGGTCCAGAAGGGGATCAATAAGATAGCCCTCCCGCTCCAGCTCCTCCAGCGCTTCGATAACTTCGCGGCGGGTGCAGGAGGAATCGGCGGCCAGTGCGGCAATGCCGCTGCCGTCGGCAATTCCCTGCAGCAGACTCCGGCGGAGCCGCATCTGCTCCAGCTGCTTGCGGTACTTCTCTTCCCGCCGCTTGTACATCCAGCAGGCAAAAGCGTCGTCCGCCACCTCCTCCGCTACCCAGTCCAGCGGAAAGCCGCGCTCCCGCTCCGCCGCACCCGTAATGGCCAGCAGCTCGGGGCCGTACTGGGCGGCCTTGGCTTCTCCGACGCCGGGAATCTGCAGCAGCTCCTCCTGCGTTCGGGGAAGAAAAGCGCTCAGCAGCTTCAACAGCCGGTTGCTGGCCAGCAGATACGGAGCCTTGCGCTCCGCACCCGACCTGCGGCGGCGCCAGCCGCAGAGTTCTTCATAGATCCTCTCATCGGCATACTGCTCGCTGTAATATTGAAGCTTCAGCTGCTCCCGGGTTCGGGCCGCGAAGGTCTCTTCCTCGTGAAAGACGCCGCCGATAATCGGACGGTACCCCTCGCCCATTCTCGCTGCCAGCTCCTGTCGGTAGACGCCCAGCAGCTCGTTCCAGGAGCCGCCTTCATACCAGAGAAGGTCGTCATCCTTCTCGTCCGCGTCGCAAGAACGCCAGCCCAGACGCCATACGCCTTCCTCTTCGCCGATCCACAGCACGGCGGAAGCCTCCTCCGTGTCGTCGATCCATTTGGTCAGCCGGTTCATAAATACAATCTGCATCGTCGATCTTCTCCTCTCCGTTACAACGGGACGGTCAGTACGGCTTCCCGGGCCAAGACAGCACAAAAGCGCCTCCTCCACGTTGAACGTGAAAGAGGCGCTTCCTCATGGCCGAACACCTATACTGTTATTTCCTACAATACCAGATAATTGCGTTCTGTCAATTCTTTTCTGCGGCCATCCGGGCGAGCGCGAGCGCGCCGGCCAGACCGGCATTGTCTCCGAGTCCGGGCGGAACCACGTAGCGGTCAATTCCGTCCTTGAGCGAAGCGTGCTGCACATAACCGGCGAGCAGCTCTTGCAATTGGGTGCGGATCAGCGGGAACAGATGGCTCTGCTTCATGACCCCGCCGCCCATCACGATGCGCTGCGGGGACAGGACCAGCACATAATTCATCAGGGCATGGGCCAGGTAATGGGCCTCCATCTCCCAGGCCGGGTGCCCGGCCTCAAGCTCGGCAGCCGGCTTGCCCCAGCGCGCTCCGATGGCCGGTCCGGCGGCTACGCCCTCCAGGCAGTCTCCGTGGTACGGACAGAATCCTTCGTAGCGGTCATCTGGATGACGCCGCACATAGATATGGCCCATCTCGGGGTGCGAAAGTCCGTGAATCAGCTCGCCGTGAACCACGGCTCCTGCACCGATGCCAGTTCCAACCGTAATGTAGAGGCAGCTCTCCAGGCCCTGGGCCGCTCCCCACAGCGATTCGCCGAGCGCGGCTCCGTTCACATCCGTGTCGAAGCCGACCGGCACATTCAGCTCCGCACGCACCGCCCCGACCAGATTATAACCGCCCCAATGCGGTTTGGGGGTCGTCGTAATATACCCGTAAGTCGGGCTTCCCGGAACCGGGTCAATCGGCCCGAACGAACCGATGCCGACCGCTTCAACCGCTTTGTCCCTGAAGTATTCGAACACCAGAGCCATCGTCTCTTCCGGCGTCGTTGTCGGAAAGCTCGCTCTCTCCAGTATCGTTCCGTCTTCATAACCGATTCCGCACACAAACTTGGTGCCTCCGGCTTCAATCGCTCCCAGCAGCTTCAAGCGCAATTCCTCCCCGATGCATTCCAGTGGCATCTGACAATTGATTTCCGCTCCATTATAAACCGCTTTCCCGGGAGGGACAACCGGCCGGCCAGGGCTGCTTTGGGCCGGGTGCTGCGGTCCGCTCAGGCGAACGGATTGAATCCGGAATCGTCCGGCAGCAGAATCTCCACTATGCCTTCCTCGTCGGCCGATTCCTCCCGGGCGGCTGCGATCAGGTACATCAGACTGCCGAATTCCAGCTCCTGGAATTTGCGGGCCGCCGACTCCCGCTGAACGGCCCACTGGCACTCGGCCAGTGTGCAGACGACCGGGACATCGCGGCGAATCTCCGCCAGCTCGCGCGAGAGATGGAGCATGTCGAGGTCGGCTTCGATCTTGGCGCGAACCCCTCTGGGCAGCTGCGGCAGGTTCTCGATAACGCCTTCCACGCTGCCGAACTCGGTCAGCAGCTTCAGCGCCGTCTTCTCCCCGATCCCGCGAACGCCGGGATAGTTGTCGCTGGCGTCGCCCATGAAGCCCTTGAGATCAATGATCTGGGCGGGCGTCAGCCCTTTTTCCTCAAGCAGAACGTCCCGGTCGTAGACCTTATAATTGCCGCGGCCCTTCTTCATAATAATAACCCGGACCCGCTCGTCCACCAGTTGGAGCATGTCATGGTCCCCGGTCAGAATGTAGACGTCGGCATCCCCGCCGAAGCAGCCCGCCAGCGTCCCGATGCAATCGTCGGCTTCATAGCCGGCCAGCCCGATATTGGGCACGCCGAGCTCCGCCACAACCTCCTTCGCGAGATCGAACTGCGGAATCAGCTCCAGCGGCGGCTCGGAGCGGTTGGACTTGTAGCCGTCGAACTTCTCGGTGCGGAACGTTCCCTTGCCCATATCCCAGCAGCAGACGACATGGCTCGGCTCGAACTGGCTGACCGCGTCAAAAAAATACTGCAGGAACCCGTAGACCGCATTGGTCGGCAGTCCTGCCTTGGTTCTGCGGATATATCCGCCGTAGGCAGTGGCATAATACGCCCGGAAGAGCAGCGCCATTCCATCCACAATCAGAACGCGGCCTCCCGCCGCGGCGCTTGTTCCCATTCGCTATCCCTCCTGTCCCCAGATCTGCTCGTATTCTTCTTCTCGGAAGCCTACCGTGACCGCATCGCCGCTGCAGACCACCGGACGCTTGATGAGCATGCCGTTGCCCGCCAGCAGCTCCAGCTGCTCCGGCTCGCCGAGATTCGGCAGCACCTCCTTGAGGTTCTCCCGCTTATAGACCTCGCCGCTCGTATTGAACCACTTGCGGAGCGCAAGACCGCTCAGCGACGTCATTTCCTTCAATTCCGCCACGCCCGGCGGCCGCTCGGCGATGTTCACCAGCGTCAGCTCATGCCCGTGCGCCTTCAGCCACTTGATTGCCTTGCGGCAGGTGCTGCAGGGCGGATAATGATACACTTTCAGATGTGCCATGCGGATTCTCCTTCATCTTTCTTCCTTCCAAAAATCAAGGCCGCCGGTCGTCTCCGGCGTCCTTCTCTCTCCCCGAGAGGCGCGCTTCCAGCGCCGCCATATCCGGCGGCAGCGGCGCCTCGAAGACCATCCGGCTGCCGAGCGCCGGATGCGTCAGCGCCAGGCGGGCGGCATGCAGCGCCTGGCGGCCGATGGCCGCGTCCAGCGCCCGCACGGCGGCGCAGTCTCCGGCTTCGCCGCCGTGCGCCTCAGGTGCGGCGCCCTCTGCCGCGGCTTCCGCCGCAGCCGCAGAGGCTGCCCCGCCCGCTGCCGGAAGCGCCGCCCGTTCCGGCCGTCCGTAGCACGGATGCCGGTACATCCGGTCGCCGATCAGCGGCGCGCCCGCCGCGCTCAGATGGACGCGGATCTGATGCGTGCGTCCCGTGAGCAGCGTCAGCTCCACCGCCGCTCCGGCGGCGAAGCGTTCCCGGACTGCGTACCGGGTCAGGGAAGGGTAGCCGTCCGGCGTAACGATCCGCCGGTGCGGCTCCAGCGGGTCCCGGTCGATCGGGCCATCCAGCTCGCCCGCATCCGGCAGCGCCGTGCCGTGGACGAAGGCCAGATAGGACTTGTCCACGGTTCCCGCCAGCATTTGCTCCGAAATCTGCTGGTGACTGTACGGATTCTTGGCGATGGCAAGTACGCCGGACGTCTCCTGGTCCAGCCGGTGAACCGGCCGGAAGCGGTAGCGCTGGCCCCGCTCGGCCCAGTAATGGACCACGCCGTTGGCCAGCGTGTCCGTGTAATGTCCATGCGTCGGATGTACGATCAGCCCCGCCGGCTTGTTGACCACCAGCAGATGGTCGTCTTCGTACAGAATGTCGAACGGAATCGGCTGGGGCATGATGTCGTCCGACGTCTCCGTCTCCATCCGCAGCTCCACCACATCTCCCGTCTTGACGGAGACGCTGATGTAGACCCGTTCGCCGTTCAGCATAATCCCTCGCTCGGTCAGCTTGAGCCGGGACAGCAGCTTCCGCGAAATATTCATGCGCTTGTGGAGAACGGTCTTCAGAGTCAGCCCGTCGTCCGCTTCCGGGATCGTATAGACGATCGGGTCATAGTAGGAATTGTCCATTGTCAGTTGCGGAACACCCGGCTTCCTCTTACATATTCTACATCGGCTACTCCCGACCGCACATTCGCCGTTCGGGCGGCGGCAAAGAAATAATCGGACAGCCGGTTGAGATACCGAATCGACTCCGGCGGGACAGCCGTCTCCCGGGCCAGCGTAATCGTGCGCCGCTCCGCCCGGCGGCAGACCGTCCGGCAGACATGCATCGTGCTGGAGAGCAGGGTTCCTCCAGGCAGAATGAATTTCTCAAGCGGCGGATTCTCCGCCTGCAGCGCGTCGATCCATTTCTCCAGCCGTTCCACCAGAGCGGACGTGACTTTGGGTGTCATGCCGCTGTCTTCCGGCTTCGCATAAGCCAGGTCCGACCCGCAGTCGAACAGCTCATGCTGGATCTCCAGCAGTTGCTGCCGAAGATCGGCAAAGTGTTCGGAATCCGCCAGACTGTGCGCCTGACCGACCAGGCTGTTCAGTTCGTCGATGGTGCCGTACGCTTCCACTCTGGCATCATCCTTGGAGACGCGGCCGCCGATCACGGACGTCTCGCCCCGGTCGCCGGAACGTGTATAAATGGCCATCTTCGTCTTCCTCCCGTCATTTCCTAAGACTTCTCTTACTTTATCATATCCGCCGCCGGTTGTAAGGCGGGGTCTTCTTTCCAGCGCTTCTCTCCGGATGGCTCCTCTAGCGCAAAACATCCCCGCAGGGCAGGGTAAGACCGGCTATAAGGCCGGTCCGCCGCCAGCGGGGATTCAAGGAGAAGCGAGAGGCGCAGCCAAGGACGTTACTTGCGGCGCAGCCTCATATATTCATTGATCTTCAGATCCAGCATGCCGCTGGCCCGAACCACCTTATCGGCGGTCAGGGATTGTTCTTGGATATACAACTGTTCCATCCGGCTGCGCAGCAGCAGAATTTCATCTTCCAGAGACAGATTCGGCAAAGCGGACCTGCCGCAGTCGGCGGAGCCGTCCCCCGCCGTGTACCACGGTCCGCTTATGCGGCTGTAATCATAAGCATCCGGCATCTCGATCCCTCCAGCTTATCCAGTTATCGGTTCAAAAGCCTTAAAATTCACGATACTTCAAAGTAAAATTATAACATTCAATTTTTAAAAGTTCTAACCTAATTTTACCTGTTCTCGCGAAAATTTAAAATTTTAAGTTTTAAACCAAAACCCGTGTCGTGCCGGATTATGCGCCTTCTATGCGGAGCTGTTCCACAAGAGAGCCGATACGTTCCAGCGCTTCGTTCAACTGCGCCACGGAAGTGGCATACGAACAGCGGAGGTAGCCTTCCCCGCCCAGACCGAATACATTACCGGGGACCGCCGCCACGCGATATTCCAGCAACAGCCGCCGGGCGAATTCGTCGGAGGAGAGGCCAGTGGCCGCTATGCTGGGGAACGCATAGAACGCTCCCTGCGGCTCATGGCATTCCAGACCCGCTTCCCGCAGCCCTTTGACGATCAGCCGGCGGCGCTGGTTATACGAATCCACCATCCGGTCCTTCTCTTCCAGTCCGTTCGTCAGCGCTTCAAGCGCCGCAACCTGTCCCATGGAAGGCGCGCACATCACTGTGTATTGATGGATCTTCAGCATTGCGGCAATCAGCTCGGGATGCCCGCAGGCGTAGCCCATCCGCCAGCCGGTCATGGCGAAAGCCTTCGAGAAGCCGCTGACGAGAATCGTCCGGTCCCGCATGCCCGACAGCGAAGCGAAGCTGATATGATTCGAACCGTAGGTCAGCTCTGCGTAGATTTCGTCGGAAATGACGATCAGATCATGCTTCTCGACCACCTTCGCGATCGGTTCCCAGTCTTCCCGGGTCATGATCGCGCCCGTCGGATTGCTCGGATAGCACAGAATCAGCACCTTCGACCGCGGCGTAACCGCTGCTTCCAGAGCAGCCGCCGTCAGCTTGAATTCGTCGGCGCCGAAGGTCTCGATGCCGACCGGAACCCCTCCTCCGATCGAAGTAATCGGAGAGTAGGAAATATAGCAAGGCTCGGGAATGAGAATCTCGTCTCCCGGAGCAATCAGGGCCCGAAGCGCCAGATCAATCGCTTCGCTGCCTCCGACGGTTGCGATAATTTCATTGGCCGGGTTGTAATCGACGGAGAAGCGGCGGTGCAGATAGCTTGCGATGGCTTCTCTCAGCTCCGGCATGCCTGCATTGGAGGTGTAGCCGGTGAACCCGCGTTCCAGCGAATAGACGCAGGCCTCCCGGACATGCCATGGCGTCTTGAAATCGGGTTCGCCGACGCCGAGCGAAATGATGTCCTTGCTGCCAGCCGCCAGGTCGAAGAATTTGCGGATTCCGGACGGCTGGATCTGCTGTACAAGCGGCGACAGGTACGAGCCCATCGACCGGCCGCCCTGTTCCCCGGCGGATGGGGTCTGGTTCGTTATCATGGCTTCAGTTCATCCTTTACGGAGAGATCATCAGGCGGTTATCTTCTTCGTGCTCTTCAAAGATAATGCCGTCCTGCTTGTATTTCTTCAGGGTAAAGTTGGTCTTGGTCGAGAGAACGGAGTCGATCGGGGACAGCTTCTCGGAGACGAAATTCGCCACCTCTCGCAGATTCCGGCCCTCCACCTCGACCAGCAGGTCATAGGCGCCCGACATCAGATAGACCGATTTCACCTGCGGATATAAATAAATACGCTCGGCGATACCCTCGAACCCGCGGCCGCGCTCGGGCGTAATTTGCACCTCGATCAGTGCGGTTACCCGTTCGTCGTCCACCTTGTCCCAGTTGACGACCGTCGCGTATTTCACAATGACATGCTCCTGTTCCATCTGTTCGATGGCCGCCTTGATTTCTTCTTCCTCCGCACCGAGCAGTGTTGCCAGCAGCGCAGGGGTCCGTCTCGAATCCTCCTTGAGCAGCTCCAGCACTTTCCTCTTCAGTTCGTCCATCGCTTCCACGCCTTCCCTCCGGGTTAGAGTTTATTACTAATATGACATGAAAGGGGGATCTCTGCAAACAAAATCCGGGTCTGAACCGGCAGCAAGAAGGATAATTTCAGGGGGGTATTCCTTTAATTTCATTATCGCTAACCGGTTCCCGGAAGCGATAAGATAAACACGCTTCGAAATTGTAAGCGATTCCATAAAGTTCAAGGAGGAAGCATGTTTATGAGGAAGTTTTGGAATGTGGCGCTGACCTGCCTGCTGCTGCTCAGCTGGCCGGGCCTGATGGCGCCGCCGGCCGCTTCGGCCGCCTCCGCGGTCATTGCGGATTACGGCTTCGAGAACAATACTGCCCAGGGCTGGTCCCAGATGGGCAGCGGCTCTCTCGCGGCAGTGAGCCAGGATGTCTATGCGTCCCACGGCGGGAGCTACAGTCTGCTCACAAGCGGACGCACCGCCGCCTGGAATGCGCCGAGCCTGAATGTCACACCCCTGCTGAAAGCCGGAGGTGTCTATTCCATCTCCGCCTACGTCCGGGCTGCGCTGCCTGCGGACGCCGGCAAGCTTAAGATCACCGTCAAGCGTACCGCAGACGGCTCCGATCATTATGACCAGGTTACCGATGCGGCCCCCGTCGCCGGGAGCGGCTGGGTCAAGCTTGAAGGCAGCTATACGTATTCCGCCGCCTCCTCTCTGCTTCTGTACATCGAGAGCGATCAGGCCTCCGCGCCTTATTTGATCGACGATGTCCGGATCGAAGAGACTGCGGCCCCTGCCCCCGGGGGAGATCCGGGCAATGGCGGAGGCGAGGCCGTGGCGATCCACACGGATTATGAGGACGGCACTCTGCAAGGTTGGGCCAGCCGCACCGGAACCGAGAAGGTTGCGGTCGTTGCGGACAACGCTCAATCCGGTTCCCGCAGCCTGCTGATTACCGAACGGCCCCAGAGCTACGCCGGACCGGCTCTGGATCTGACCGGCCGGGTTCATACCGGCTCCAAGTACCGGATCTCCGCCTGGGTCAAGCTGGCCGATCCCGCCGCTTCCGCCGAGCTTCGTCTGAGCCTTCAGGCGGACAAAGGCGGCCAGACGTCCTACCTGACCGCCGTCGGCAATACGACCGTAACCGGCGCGCAGTGGGTTCATCTGACCGGCGATTATGTCATCAGCGCCGCGTTCGATACGCTGTCAATCTATGTAGAGTCGGCCAGCGGCACGGACTCCTTCTACCTGGATCATTTTGAGCTGGACTCTCTCACCACGCTGCCCGTCCAGACTTCGCTGGCTTCCGTCTATCAGGCCTACAGCGGTTATTTCCCGGTGGGCGTGGAAGTAGAGCCCGGCGAAGTTACCGGGGAACACGGCAAGCTGCTGGCGCTGCATTTCAACAGCATCGTGGCCGGGAACTCCATGAAGTGGGATGCCACCGAGCCGCAGGAGAACCAGTTCGTGTTCGAGGGCAGGGGCGACGTTCTGGCGGATTATGCCAGAGCGAACGGCATCGGCATGCGCGGCCATACGCTGCTGTGGCACCAGCAGGTGCCGGACTGGCTGTTCAAGCATGCCGACGGCACGGATCTGACCGGCTCCGAAGAAGACAAGGCACTGCTCCGGAGCCGTCTGGAGAACCATATCAAGCATGTCGTTCAGCACTTCAACGACGTCGTCTACACCTGGGACGTCGTCAACGAAGTCATCGACGAGACCCAGCCCGACGGATTCCGCCGGAGCAAATGGTATCAGATTCTTGGACCGGAATACATCGACGACGCTTTTCTCTATGCCAAGAAATATGTCAAGCCCGGCGCTACGCTTATTATCAACGATTACGGCACCACCAACGTGAAGAAGCGCCAGTTCCTGTACAACCTTGTCAAAGACATGAAAGCCCGCGGCATTCCGGTGGACGGGGTCGGCCATCAGATGCACAACACCGTGGAAGGCCCTTCGCCTGCCGAAATCCGGCAGACCATGGAAATGTTCGCCGGCCTCGGGGTCGAGAACCAGGTGACGGAGCTCGATGTCAGTGTCTATCCGAACGACAGCGCGAGCGGCTACAGTTCGCTCCCGCAAGAGCTTGCGCTCAGACAAGCCTACTATTACCGCGATATGTTCCGGACCTTCAAAACCCTGAAGACTACGGCCCATTTGACCGGCGTCACGCTCTGGGGAATGGCGGACGACAACTCCTGGCTGTCGAAGCCGGAGCGGACCGATTATCCGCTGCTGTTCGACCATCAGCTTCAGGCCAAGCCTGCCTATTACGGGGTAGCAGCCCCCGGCGAACTCCCGGTGCTGAACCGCACGCTCACCATCAGCCGCGGAACTCCGGTCGTCGACGGACGGACGGAGACGCTGTGGGATGCAATAAGCCCTGTATCCGTCCAGACGGAAGACGGGAACTCCGCAGGCGCCTTCAAGGCCATGTGGGATGAGGGCAATCTGTATGTCTATGCAGAAGCGGAGGATGCCTCCTACCAGTCCAATGACCGGATTGAACTGTTCCTTGACGCCGACAATGCCAAGAGCAAGAGCTATGACGCCAATGACCGCAGTCTGACGCTGAACCGTTCGGGCAGCGGAACGGACGGCATCGTGTACCGCGTCTACGAGCGTCCCGGAGGCTACGCGGTCGAGGCGAAGATTCCGCTGGCCGGCGCAGCCGGCAAGAAGATCGGTTATGATCTGCGCATGACGGATGCCGGCACCGGCGCGTCCGCTTCGTGGAATGATTTTACCGGCCGCCAGGAACAGGACCCGTCCCAATTCGGGACATTGGTCTATGGCGACGCCCTGAAGCTCGGCGAGGCTGCGCCGGCAGCGCCCGCAGTAGACGGCGCAGAAGACGCCGCCTGGGCCGCCGCTCCGGAATACCGCACGGCTGTACCGGTTCAAGGCACAGACGGCGCGGCCGCTTCCTTCAAGGTTCTCTGGAACGCCGACCGGCTGTACGTCTTCGCGCATGTTCAGGACCGTCATCTCAGCAAGGCCAGCGCGAATGCCTATGAGCAGGACTCGATCGAAATTTTTGTCGATCCCGACAACGGCAAGACTTCGTATTACGGCGCGGAGGACGGCCAGTACCGGGTGAACTTCGACAATGAACAGAGCTATGGCGGAGCCGCTTCGGCTTCCAACTTCACGGCCAAGACCCGGGTGACCGATACCGGTTACGATGTCGAAGCCGCCATTCAGCTTCCTTCGGCCGCTGCGGCGGGACAGCTGATCGGCTTCGATCTTCAGGTCAACGATGACGGAGACGGGGATGGCGTCCGCGATCATGTCATGATCTGGAGCGACCCGTCGGGACAGTCCTGGCAGAACACCTCCAAGTGGGGCACCCTTCTGCTGAAGGCCCCGGCTTCCGCTTCCGAGACAGCAAGCCCGGCCCCTTCCGCTTCGGCGCCGGCGGCTTCCCTGCCGGCCAACACCGGCGAAGTTCAGCTGGCTTCCGGCGGGACCTTGACGCTTAACGGCGCAACCCTGGTATTTCCGGCAGGAGCCATGGACAACGGCGTCCTGCGGGTGACGGTCTCGAAAGTCACCAACACCGGTAACCTTGTTCTGGCCGCCGGTCAGAAGCTGGCGGGCGACGTCTATGATCTGTCCAAGGATCGGACCGGGAACTTCGTCAAGCCGGTAACGCTTACGCTTCCGTTTGACCCTTCCCGGCTGAGCAAGAGCGAGCAGGCCGGCCTGTACACCTATGACGAAACGGCGCGGACCTGGAGTCCGCTGGAGAAAGCCGTAGTGAATTCGGAACGCGCCACCGTGACCGCTGCCGTCTATCACTTCTCCAAGTACGCCGTGCTGGCGGTGTCCCCGTCGGCTGCGGTTGTTCCCGCCGCGCCGGAACTGAAGGACCTGAAGGGCCACTGGGCCGCCGAAGCCGTCTCCCGGCTGGTTGAGCGCGGCGCCCTGCATGGCTATCCCGACCGCACCTTCCGGCCGGATGCCGCTATCACGCGCGCCGAATTCACATCGCTGCTGGTCCGGGCGTTCAAGCTGTCCGCTGCGCAGTCAGCGGCCTTCACGGATACGCGCGGCCACTGGGCTGAAGCGGCCATCGGAACGGCGGCGGCCTTCGGCATTACAGAGGGTTACGAAGACGGAACCTTCCGTCCGGCCGCCCCGCTTACCCGCGAACAGATGGCGGTCATGACCGCCCGCGCCGCCAAGCTCTCCTCCGGCGCTTCCGGGCCGGACCTGCTGAGCTTCCGCGACGGCAAGGCAGTCTCCGCCTGGGCGAAGGCCCCGCTGGCCGCGCTTCTTGCTTCCGGCAAGCTGAGCGGCTACCCCGACGGCACGCTCCGGCCGGGAGCGGCCGCGTCGCGCGCCGAGGCCGCCATGCTCGTCGCCGGACTGCTCCCGCAGTCCTAGGCCTAGGCGGCACACGGCACTGACCGCGGCCAAAAGGGCGACGAACCGCCTCCCGGCCGCGGCACGGCCGCCGGATTGCTGCCCCGGCTGCCCGCCGCATTGCGGAGGGCATCCCCAGGATTGGCAAGAGGACGTCCCCCGGGACGTCCTTTGCTTTTCCCCGGTCCCTCCATACCGGCATAAGAAAAGAGCCTTCCAGCGAAGGCTCTTTCTTGTGTTCGGCCAGCTCTGTATTTACAGTCCCTGCTCGGCCATCTCCAGCAGGCGGCTTACCGTCACCAGTTCATACCCCTGCTTTCGCAGCTCGGGAACGAGCACCGATACCGCTTCGACCGTCTGGGACCGGTCCCCCAGGCCGTCGTGGAAGATCAGGATGCTGCCGGGCCGGACCTCGCTGCGCGTGTGCTCCAGAATGTGCGCCGTTCCCGGCATTCTCCAGTCTTCGGCCTTCAGATTGGCGGCGCCTACGGCTCTGTAGCCCATAGCCTCGCCCGTCCGGGCCGTCTCCGCGTCGATGGCAAGATACGGAGGACGGAACAGCCGGGGTCTTCTTCCCGTCAAGGCTTCCAGCAGCCGGTCCGCGGATTCCAGCTCCGCCCGGCGCTCCGCTTCGGTCAATGCGGTCAGACTGGCATGGGTCTGCGTGTGGTTGCCGAGCTCATGCCCTTCCTCATGAAGCATCCGGGCGATGTCCGCGCTGCGCTCCAGCTCTTGTCCGATCACGAAGAAGGTCGCCCGTCCGCCGTTCCGGCGTAGAATGTCCGCGATTTCCGGCGTATAGGCCGGATCAGGTCCGTCGTCGAAGGTCAGGGCAACCGCCAGCCTCCGTACCGGAACCCGGTCCACCAGCAAGGATTCCGTCCTCTTCTCTCCTGCGTCTCCCGTCTCCATCAGCGTCCTCTCCGTTCATCCAGCCACAGAATGCTGGTTACGCCGCGCGGATAGTACTTGCTGCCCGAAATCTCCCCGGAGATGATCTGATCGCTCCAGCTCCAGACCGACAGCTCGGGATGCGTCAGCCAGGCGGCATGGGCGGCGTCTGCGGCCTTCCCCTGCTCATTCCAGGCCAGGCCCAGCAGCTCGCGGGCAATATACTGGCAGAGGTAGATTTTGCTCAGCCAGGAATTGTTGCTCGTCGAGGAGATCTTCCAGCCTCCGTCCGGGAACAGGCATACCCCCGGCTTCAGCACTGTAGTCAGATGCGTCTTCAGCATGCGGATATAGGCGCCGTAGAGGCCTTCTTCCTCCAGCGCTTCGGCGCAGCCGGTGTACTTGGGGAAGACGAGGCCTTCGATGGCCGGGATAATCCGGGAGTCGTTGCCTTCTCCGAGAACGGCGGGGATGTAGCCTTCCTCCGTAGCATGGGCAACGAGCGTATCCGCGCATCGGCGGGCCTGTTCCGCAGCCGCCTTCGCTTCCTCGGGGCGGCCCTCTTCGCGGAACAGCCGTTCCATCGCCACATAGGCGGCCCAGCATTTGCCGGCCAGATAAATATTGCCCCGGGCCTGGCCCAGCGAGACATCGAGACTGTCATAGGTCGTAATCTCCGCCCCGCCCATGCAGCGGGTGCTGTCCAGCCCCATGATGCCGCTTCTCTTCCCGGGATCGGGATGATCCCGGTTCTGCATGCTGGCCAGACAGGAGGCGAAGGTGTCCAGCCGGCGGGCGGCCCAGCCGCGGTCTCCCGTCTGCTCGATGTAGGCCGCCGCAGTCAGCACCCAGTTCACGAGCTGCTCATGCGTCATGTGCGAGAAGCAGTCGTTCAGGCCATAGAGCTCATAGGCGGAATAGCCCGGCCGGGAGAATACATTGGCAACGCCCATATCGTGGGTAAAGCTCAGGCCGCCAGGATATACCTCCGGGTCGCCGGGGAAGCGGACATGGTCCTCGTAGCTGTAGCGTTCCAGGAACAGGTCCAGTTCATTGCGCACAGTCCAAGCGTTCATTTTCAGCTCGAAGAACATTTGGTCCACCGTCAGGTCGAACGTATTCATCATCCGGTATTCGCCTTCATTGACAACCCAGAGGGGCCGCCCGTCCGACTCCAGCAGCTGAGTGCAGCCGTAATAGCTGCGGATGGCGTGGGCCATCATGAATTTCTGGTCGTCCGAGAGCGGCGCTTCGTCGATAATCGCGTTGCAGGCCAGCGCCGCCGACTTGATGGCATCGAAGCGGTCAAGCGCGAAGGCGGCCACCTCTTCCAGACTGGCGAAGTAGCGGTTGTAGTAATAGCGGGTGTCCAGCCCCGCCGTGACCAGCCCCGACCGGTGAAAAGCGACGGCGAACCGGAAGGTCTGCGATTCTCCCGGCGGCACATCCATGACCAGGGCCCCGACCGGCCCCAGGCCGAAGGACCAATTCTCCTCCAGCTCTGCCGTGATGATATTCTCCAGGCTGAAGTGCATGGCCGACCGGCAGCTGCCCCGGCGGGCGGCAATGGCCGTGATCCGTCCCTGGGCGATCCCCGTCAGCCGCTTATCCGTATCGTCCAGTCTTCTCATGGCGGTGTACGGATCGCTGCCTTGGTAGCCGAAGAAGGCGCGGCGGACCGACTTGCCGCGGGTATTGTCGATGACAAGCTCGGCCAGCACCGCAGGCACCAGCACTTCCTTCAGTTCATCATCGCCGGCGGTGTCCGGATCGGGAACCGAGCGGACCGGCGAATAGAGCGACAGGCTCAGATCGCCGCAGGTCCAGGTATCGCTTCCAAGCCGGAAATCCCGTTCGATGGCATCGGGGTCCGCCGGAAGCAGAATCCTCGGCTTGACCGGATTCGGGTCCGGGTTCTCGATGTCGTAGCGGGAGCTCTCGTCGGCCTGGCTCTCGAAGAACGGAAGCGTCTCATAGAGACCCGGCCGGTCAGCCCGTTCCAGCCCGATGAACAGGTTCTGGCGCGGCGGCCTCCCCAGTTCCAGATCCAGACCGCCGCTTCGGCCCGGAGAGCCGAGAGTGAAGCTGGAGAATGCGCCGATCGGCGCATGATGGGCATTGAACATTCGATTGGCAGGCAATTTAATCATTCGTCTTCTTCTCCTTTTGTACCCGTACGGGCTGCGTCGGTTACGCTCCAGAACGAAGCTTTTGGCCGAAGCTTCTCGTCGAACAGGAACGGCCAGTTTTTGCGGCCCCGCACCGGGAAATAATCCAGCCAGGTATAATCGTCGGCGACTCCCCAGAAGGTGACGGAATCGATCACATCGGCATATTCCCGGAAGAGCCCGAAGATTTCCTCGTACCGCTGCCGCTGGAGAGACATCATCTCTACGGACGGGAAGTCAAGGTCATTGCGCCGGTCCTCGAACCGGTACATCGACAGGTCCAGCTCGGTGATATGCAGCCGCAGTCCCAGCGAGGCGTAACGCTCGATGGCCTCCCGGATCTCCGCAAGAGACGGTTCGTAGATATTCCAGTGCGCCTGAAGGCCGACGCCGTGGATCGGCGCGCCCTGTTCCAGCAGGGACCGCAGCAGCTCGTAGATTTTCTCCCTCTTGACCGGGTCGGTCTCGTTATAGTCATTATAGAAGAGCAGCGCCTCCGGGTCGGCTTCATGGGCGGCTTCAAAGGCGGCCTGAATGAAGTCCGGGCCGATGATATCCAGCCACGGCGACGGGCGAAGCGCCCGGTCCGTCTTGTCGTCGACGGCTTCGTTGACGACATCCCAGGCGTAAGCCCGGCCCTTATAGCGTCCCACGACCGTCCGGATATGCTCCCGCATCCGTTCCAGCAGCCGCTCCCGGGCAACCGGCGTCCCGTCCTTCTCCAGGAACATCCAGGCCGGCACCTGATTGTGCCAGACCAGGGTATGTCCCCGGACGGCAATCCCGTTCTTCCCGGCCCAGTCAATAATCCGGTCCGCCGCCGCAAAATCATACCGCTCTTCCTCCGGATGAATCTCTTCCGGCTTCATCTCATTCTCGGCGGTGACGCTGCTGAAGTGCCCGGCTATGAAGTCGCCCTGCGCCTCCAGAATGCGCGTGCTTACAGCCGCGCCGACCTTAAAGTGCTTCCGGAACGTCTCTTTCAGCGACGGCATTGCTTGTCGGATATCCAATTCCATGTCTGTTCCTCCTCAAAGATCGCTGTGGCCCGCACGGGGCCTACTCTAATGATAGCGCTCTCCAAATCCGCCGCCATCCATAGATTAAAGCAATCTCCCCCTCATCCTTTAGATTGTTGAAGCTGCCGGTAAGCCGCCGGCTTCATGCCGGTGCGCTTCTCGAATTCCTTCAGAAAATGGTGATAATGCTGGTACCCCGTTTCTTCCGCAATCAGCCGGATCGTCTCCTCCGATTCCCCCAGACGCTTCTTGGCCTCTTCGATCCGGAGATCATGCACATATTCCAGCAGGCTGATTCCGTTCTTCTTGATGAACGCCTGGCCGAGATAGACCGGATGAATAAAGAACTGCTCCCCCAGCTCCTTGACGGTCAGCGGCTCCCGGAAATGCTGCTGCAAATACCGCTCGATCTGCGTCAGCGGATGCCGGGAGTCCTGCTCCCGGTGGTCCCGGATGCGGCGCATTACCTGAAGCAGAAAGGCATGAAGCGACTCCTCCAGCGCGTGCAGCGACTTCGGCTCGCTCCGCACCAGAGCAATGAAATCTCTTCCCAAATCGGAGGAGTCGCCCATTTCCCGGAGCGCTTCCAGACTGCGGAGCACGAGATTAATGCCGACCATATAGACGACCTCCGGGGCGGTTCGTTCCTCGCGGAAGCGGTCGAAGAGCCGTCTCATCCGCTCCCCGGCCTCCTCCTCCCGGAGACATTCGACGTGGGCCATCAGCTCATCGGCAATGCCGAAGGATCCGAGGTCGTAGCTGAAGGAGGGCGGAATGCTCTGCGCGTAATCGACCGGACCGTCCAGATCGGTATGAAAAAAGAAGCGGAGCGCCGTATCCGCAGCTCCCGCGTAGGAGGCGGCAAGCTCCCGCCAGGAGCGTACCTGCGGTCCGACGGTTACCGGACGCCGGGAACCCCGGCTGCGCAGGCCCGCGTGAATCCGACGGGCCAGCGGTCCGGCCTGGTCCGGGTCGGCCGACGCCAAGCCCGCCTGATTCGCATACAGTTCAATGAACCAGGTTCCTGCCGGAAGCTCAAGCGAGCGGCACCACTGCATATCCGCTTCCGTGACGCCCTCCAGATGGATGTATCTCCAGCCGGGGGTCTGCTCGTCGATCCGGTCCAGCGCCGCTGCCTCCTTGTCCGCAGCCTCCAGGCTCTCCCCCCGGAGAGAACCGGCAATCGCCGCGGACAGCAGCAGCTCGTTCATCCGGCTCTGCTGCTGCTTCCGCAGAGAGCGTTCATTCAGTTCCCGCTGAACCTTCGCAAGCGTTGCTTCCCATTCGGGCTCCATCACCGGCTTGAGCAGATAGGAGCGCACCCCGTGTCTCAGCGCCGTCCGGGCATAGTCGAAGTCGCCGTACCCGCTTAAGATCACGAAGAGCGGGTCGCAGACGCCGGCTTCCCGCACCCGGCTGATCAGCTCTAGGCCGTCCATTCCCGGCATCCGGATGTCGGTAATCACGAGATCCGGACGGCAGTCGAGAATCCGGGAGAGAGCCTCCTCTCCGTTCTCGCACATTCCGCAGATTTCGAAGCCTTCTTCCTCCCAATCCGCCATAAGCCGGAGTCCTTCCAGCGCCATAAGTTCATCGTCCGCCAGCACGACCTTATACATCGCCATTCTCCTCTTCCTTCGTTATGACCAATTCCAGCGGAATCCGGATCCGTATTGTGGTTCCTTCATGAATCCGGCTCTCGATGCGGAGCTCGGCCCGGCCCTGATAATAGAGGTCCAGTCGCTTGGACACGTTGCGCAGTCCGATATTCCGCCCCGAATTCTCGTCGCTTCGCAGATGCCGTTCAATCTCCTCCAGCTTCTCCGCGTCCAGTCCGATTCCGTTGTCCCGGACCGCAATCCGCAGCTCTTCTCCTTGCGCGTAGACTCCGATGGCAATCCGCCGCAGCCCCTTGACGGATTGCAGCCCATGCTTGCAGGAGTTCTCGACGAGCGATTGGATGCTCATCTTCGGAATCCGGCCGCTGAGCACGCCGGGATCTACATTCAGCTCATAGCTGAACCGGTCCTGGAAGCGGAATTTCTCGATCTGGAGGTACATCTCGATCAGCTCGATCTCCTCGCTGATGGTAACCATGTCATCCTTCCAGTTCAGCAGCCGGCGCAGAATCTGGGACAGATTGCGGATAATATCGGTGACTTGCTCATACTGGTATTTCTTGCAGACGACGAGCACCGCATTCAGAGTATTGAACAGAAAATGCGGGTCCACCTGGCTCTGCAGCAGCTTCAGTTCTGCCCGGACCTGCTCCAGTTCCAGGTCTTTCTTCTGTATCTCCAGCTTGTAGACATCGTTGATGAGATTCTTGATCTTCTCGGTCATGAGATTGAAGCTGCGCAGCAGTCCGCCGATCTCATCCTTGCCCTCATACATCGCAATCGGCTCGAAGCGCTCGTATTTGACCAGCTTCATATGCTTGTAGAGCCGGCTCACCCGCGTATTGTATGAGCGGAAGATGATAGTAATCAGCACGCTCGGGACAATAATGGTCGCCAGCGCAAGCAGGATGAACAGCCGCCACGCCGACCGCTGCGCCTGGTCGGCCTGTTCGCTCTCCGGCACGCCGATCAGACGCCAGCCCTGCAGATAGCTTGCCGAGCCAAGAGGCGCGGAGAACTCCTTCCCGTTGTGTCTCGACTCCTCCGTTCCTTCTTCGAGCGGAGTCAGAAGGCCGTTGACCGCATAATACGAACGGCCGGACTCCAGGACCACCCGGTTATCGTCGTCCACCAGCCGAAGCTTCAGGTAGCTCCGTTCCTTCCGGAACAGCTCCATCAGGTTGTCCAGGCGAAGGTCAATCCGCAGATATTGCGTATGATTGAACAGATCGGGATAATTGTCCAGCTTGCGGATAATGCTGACATACACCATTTGCTGCTGCGGATTCATCGGGTTGGCATCCAGGTAGGAGACCAGGATGGCCTTGTCCCGGCTGGCCGCGATTTTGCGGTACCATCCGCTCCCGGCGTCCTCCGGCTTGATGGCAAAATAACTTCCCCCGCTGCTGATCGTCGTGTTCGATGTATACACGCCGATCCACGAAATGTAGGAATGCAGATTCGTATATTGGCGAAGCTTGTCGCGCAGAATGTCGTTGTACGTATCGTAGTAATCCGAGAAATCGGCATAATCCCGGTCCAGCAGTTCATTGAATGTCCGGTCCGCTGCAATCGTATTGCCAATCGCCACGCATTCGTCGACCATCTGCAGCAGATCATAGCTGGCCCGGTCGACTGAAATCTGCAGGTTCTCCTGCTCCTGCACCTGGGCATTATGGCCGATCTGCCGGTAGAACAGCGTGTTGATGCTCAGAATCGGCGCCAGCACACAGAGCAGATAAATGAACAGGAACTTCTGCTTGATGGGAATATCGTTGACGAGACCGAACAGATTCCATTTGCTCCTCATGTCAGCCCTCCCGGCCTCCGCTTCCGCCTTTGCGGTATGCCGATGGCGACATGCCGTTCAGGGCCTTGAATTTCTCGGTAAAATGGTCGGTGACCGTGTAGCCGACGCGTCCGGCTATATCGGATACGGCGTAATCGGTGCGTCTGAGCAGCTTCTTGGCCTCCTCAATCCGCACGCTGTGCAAATATTCATTGAAGGCCAAGCCGAACCGCTTCTTGAACCGCTGCCCCAGATAGGCCGGATTGATATGGAACTGCTCCGCCACCTGCCGGAGCTGCAGCTTCTCCCGGTAATGCTCCCGGATATAGTCCCCTACCGCCAAGGTCAGCGCATGCTCCCGCTTATCGTCCCGCTTCGCGAACCAGTCTGCCGTCTCCAGCAATTCCTCGGCCGTCGCCTGCTCCGTCGGCAGCGGGACGGCCGGGAACCAGCGGGCTTCCCACTCCGAGCTGTCCCCCGTCTGCCGCTCGATCGCCCGCAGAAGCTTCAGCTTGAAGGTAGCAAGACAAGCCGCCGTCCAGGCCGCCGACACTCCGTTCGCCCGCAGCAAGTGAAAGAGGCGGCGATTCTGGAGAATAACCTCCTCCCGGTCTCCCTCCAGAACCGCCTGCTGCAGCCGGTTCATCGCCTCCGCCGGCAGCGGCGCGTCAGCCGGAAGGCGGTTGTCATAATACAGAACCGGTTCGGTAGCGGTTTCGGTAGCGCTTGCAGAATCGAGATTCCTGACAGCTACGGCTTCCTGATAGGCTAACGCAGCGGAAGGAAGACCTTCATGCTCCCGGCTCGCATACAGCCTTGCTCCGGGCAGGAAGCGTTCCGCGATCATCCCCGCCGCCGCTTCAACCAGTCCGGAAGGCAGCGGATGCCGGGGGGACCCCGATACCAGCAGGAAGCCACAGCGCCCCGGCCCGACAGCGAACGGCATAAGCTCCGCCTCCGGCCAAGGATGCTCCTGGGCCAGAGCGGCAAGCCGGTCGCGGAGCGGGGGACCGCCTCCGGGCCCGGAGCCGCCATCCACCAGCACGCAGCGGAACCGCCCCAGTTCCGGCAAGAGGGCAAGGGACTCCTCTCTTCCGGCTGCAGGGACCGGGCTGCCTTCGCCGAGCAGCAGCCGCACCAGCGCCTCGCTCCGGACCCTTTCTTCCATAAGAAGCTGCCGGTTCCGTTCTTCTTCCCTCTGCCGGATCTTGGCCGCCACGCCGGCCACCGCATTCTCCAGTTCGGCCTCATCCAGCGGCTTGGTCAGATAATTGCAGATTCCATATTCCATGGCCTGGCGCGCATACTGAAAGTCGGCATACCCGCTCAGGATGATGAATTCCGCCCCGAGACGGCGTTCCGACGCCTCGCGGATCAGCTCCAGACCGTCGATAACCGGCATGCGGACATCGGTGATGACCAGCTCCGGCTTCCGCTCTTCCATGAGCAGAAGCGCATCTTCCCCGTCCAGCGCCTCGCCGCAGATTTGAAAGCCGAACCGTTCCCAGTCAATCATCAGCCGGAGCCCTTCCAGCATCATCGGCTCGTCGTCGGCGAACAGCACCTTCCGCATCATATCAATCGCCTCCCTGCTGCTTCCGAAACAGGCGAAAACCGTCCCAGCCACAGGCTGAAACGGTCTATTCCCGAATAGGAATCGGCTATTCTTTGACACTCCCCAGATTCAAACCTACCACAAAGTACCGCTGCAGGAAAGGGTAGACGAACAGGATGGGCACCGCCGTCACAATTGTGATGGCCGCACGGATCGAAGCCGGCGTAACCATCGCCTGCGACTGGTTCATCTTCGTCCCGGCCAGCAGAGCCGGATCGGTATTCGTATTCATCGTCGAACCCAGCAGCTTCATCATCTCATACTGGAGCGTGCTTAGCTTGATGTCGGACGAAGCATACAGGAACGTATCGAACCAGGCGTTCCAGGAACCGACGGCGATGAACAGCGCAATCGTTGCCAGAACGGGCAGACACAGCGGAAGAATGATCCGCAGGAAGATCCGGAAATCCCCGGCGCCGTCGATCTTTGCCGATTCCACCAGACTGCCCGGCAGCGACCGGATATACGTCCGGATGACAATCAGGTTGAACGCGCTGACCAGCGTCGGCAGCACGTAGACCCAGAAGCTTCCGAGAAGGCCAAGGCTCTTGATCAGGAAGTAGTTCGGAATCAGTCCGGCATTGAAGTACATGGTCAGGATAAAGAGCAGGCCGATAATTTTGCGGAAAATATAATGCGGCTGCGCCAGTGTATAGGCCAGCATCGTGGTCAGGAACACCCCGAGCACCGTGGACAGCAGCGTCCGGGCCACAGAGATGAATGCCGCGTGGTAGATCGTTCCGGAGATGAAGACGGCCTTGTAGTTCTGCAAGCTCCATGCCCGGGGCCAGAGATACAGGTTGCCGCGAAGCGTATCATTGCCTTCGTTGAACGAGACGGTCAGCGTATGAAGGAAAGGATAGAGAGTCACGACAACCAGCAGAAGCATGAACACAGTATTGAAGGTGTGAAAGACAACCGGCTCCAGCCGTTTGCTTCGGATTTCGGTGCGCTCCATAGTCGTTCCCCCCTTAGATGAGCCGCTCTTCGCCAAGGCGCTTCGCGATGGAATTGGCGATCAGAATCAGCGCCACGCTGACGACCGTCTTGAAGATGCCGGCGGCTGTCGCCAGCGAGTAGTTGCCCATGGATATTCCGTATTTCAGCACGAAGATGTCAATCGTCTGCGACCAGTCTACAATCAGCCCGTTGCCGAGCAGGTACTGGATTTCAAACCCGGCGTCCAGAATATGTCCCACATTCATAATCAGCAGAATGATAAACGTCGCCTTGATCCCGGGAAGCGTCACATATCTCATCTTCTGGAAGCGCCGCGCGCCGTCGATGGACGCCGCTTCGTACAGCGACGGGTCAATCGAAGTGATGGCGGCCAGATAGATGATCGTATTCCAGCCGACCTCTTTCCAGACGTTGGCCGCGCCTACAATCCCCCAGAAGTATTTGCCTTCGCTCAGCCACATAATCGGCGAATGGATCAGGTGCAGCTTCATCAGCAGGGTGTTCACAATCCCGTCGTCAACCGACAAGGAGGTGGAGACGATTCCGGCGGCAATGATCCAGGACAGAAAGTGGGGAAGGTATGAAATCGTCTGCACGGCGCTTTTGAAGAAACGGACTTTGATCTCGTTCAGCAGCAGCGCCAGCACAATTGCAGTTGCGAAGCCCAGCACCAGATTGATGAAGCTCATCGCCAGTGTGTTGCGGAGCACCAGCATGAAGGTATCGTCCTGGAACAGAAATTTGAACTGCTGCAGACCGACCCAGTCCTGCTGGGAGAACGACAGATTCGGGCGGTAATTCTGAAAGGCCATCAGCCAGCCCCAGATCGGGATATAGTTGAAGACGATCAGATAAATCAAGAGCGGGACAGACATGAAGATCAACTGTTTCTGGCTCTTAATGGTTTTCCAGCTGAGTGCGACGCCGATCTCTGGGTCCACTTTGCGTTTCTTGCGAACCTTGATCTTTTTGGTCGGTATGGTTTCCATAACGGGTTCCGATACGGTTGTTTCGGCCACAGTTGTTCCCTCCTATGCAAAATCTGACTCAAGGGCAGACCGGGCGAAGAAGAAGGTCTTCTTCGCCCGCGCCGTATCCGGATTACTTGGTGGACCAGTTATCAATGCGCCACTGAATTTGTTCGTTGATGCGGTCTTCATAGGCCTTGATGTTGATCTTGGAGATCTTGTTCACATATTCCTGCCAGACCTTCTCGAAATCGGCCGGTTTGGCCATAACGGCTTTCGGCAAATATTTGACCGAAAGGTCATTCAGCTTCGTATTCGCCAGCTTGGCCGGCGATCCGTCCACCAGGTCGATGCTCCATGCCGGATAGTAGACCGGATTCTCTCCCGGTTCCTTGAAGAATTCAGCCCAGGTCTTATGCCCGTAGGCCTTCAGAATTTCCTGGTCCTGCGGCTTCAGGCTGTCGAAGAATTCCTGCGGCTGCGTTCCGGGATCGGTCGCATTGCCGTCGCTGTATGTGCCCTGCATCTTCGGCATGTTATAGAAGAAGGCTTCAGCCTTGTTCGCCAGCTTCCAGGTATTGTCGTCGGCATGGGCCCGCTGTTCGGCGGTCCGGTAGAAAGACCCGTCTTCCTTGACCATATAGTCTTCGCCTTCAATCCCCCATTGCAGCGTCTTCTGCCATTCTTCCGTCATCAGGGAATCGAGGAATTTAATAATGCGTTCCGGGTCCTTGGCTTTCACCGAAATGCCGTAGCCGCGGTTAATATTGACGGACGGGCGGTCGCGATAGTACTCCGTAGCGCCATCATACACCAGCGGGAACCCGACATAGGTGCTGCCGGTCTTGCCTTGCGAAATCAGCGATTTCTCGCCGTCGGAGAAGTTCCAGTGCTGGTCGAACATGCCGATGACCTTGCCGCTGGCGATTTTCGCGAGATATTGGTCATAGTTCTGAACCAGCGCTTCCTGATCCATCAGTCCCTGGGCATTGATCTCGTTCAATTTCTTGTAGTAGTTCTTCGCAATGTCCTTGTCTGCAAAAATCTGGGCTTTGCCGTTCTCTACGATTACGCCGCCGTCGTTCGGATGTCCGGCCAGATGCTCCGGCGGATTCTGGAGCGGGAAGGTTCTCCAGTCGAAATTGAGGGTTTCAAATCCGATCATATCGGGATGTTTTTCTTTATATTTCGCAATAATGTCGAAGTATTCATCCAGCGTCTTGGGCGTCGGATAGCCCATTTCCTTCAGAACGTCTTTCTGGAGGTAGAAGCCCGGGCCTTCGTATGCGGTTTCATTGAATTTGCCCGTGAAGACGTTGAAGTTCGGAAGAACGAAGATATGTCCGGTGGCCGGGTCCTTCATTTGGTTCCAGACCGCAGCGTAATGTTCCTTCAGGTTCGGAGCGTATTTCTCGATCAGATCCTCAAGCGGGATGAAGGCGCCTGCTGCAATCAGCTTGTCGTTGCCTGTCATGAGGTCGGGATAATCGCCGCCGGCAATCATGACGCCCAGCTTCTGCTGAAGGTCGCCGACCAGAAATTCCATGTTCAGGCTGACGCCGGTCTTCTCTTTGAGCATCTTGTAGATCTTGTTATCCGAAGTCGGTTGCTGATACGGGCTGTCGATGAAGACCGACAGGGTAACCGGCTTCACTTCTTCCTTCGCAGCCGCCGCCTGGCTGGCCGGTGCTCCCGAAGCGGCAGGCGCGGTGCTTTCTTTGGCTGCATTGTTCCCGTTGTTGTTGCCGCCGCAGCCGCTTAGAACCAATGCCAGCGCACACACGGCGGCCCATGCCGTCGTAGCCGTGCGCTTTGTTGTCTTGTTCATAAATCAATGCCCTCCCTTTTATCGTGCCGAACTGGTTCTTGTCTTCTTATCTCACCTGGTGATAGTTAAATTATAACTTTTAAGAATACGCTTACAATTCATAAAGTAAAGTTCTACCCCCCTTGAATTATGAAGTCCTTCCAGGAAAATCGGCTAGTCAAACAGGCGTTCCCCGCCGGAGCGGAGAACGCCTGTTAACCCTCGGATGCCCGTCCGCTGCTTCATGTGAGGAGCGCAAGGGGTAATCTACATATAGGCCGGTGGATGCCTGCATGCAGAGGGTGCTTACATATAGTAGGGACTCTGTCCGTTCTGCTGCTGCATGGAAGCTTGTGGATCAAAGCCCTGGCTTTGGGCCGAATTCTGGCCGCCCAGCTTCTGCTGGACGAACTGCTGGCACTTCTGCTGGGTCTGCTGCCCGCTCTGAATCGCCTGATCCACGGTCTGGCGCAGCGCCTTGCCCGGCGTCTGATACATATGAAGCTGTCCCATCTGCTGATACAGCTCCCCTTGAAGGCGAAGCGTATCCATCGTCAGGTCGTTGAATACCCGGCGGACGGACGGGCAATTGGACTCTGTAGCCGCTGTTGTATATTCACGGACCGTACGCTTCAGGTCGCACAAAACGGTCGTCAGCAGATCCTCGTCGGGCATAAAAGCGGAGTTGTTCGATGCATTCATGTTAGATAATCCCTCCTCGTTGAAGTCATTCTTCTAAGCTTGCGGCTGCGTTGGGGCATATTGCTGATGCTGCTGAAGCAGATCAATCAGCATGCCCATATGGTGATGGTGGCTCTGGATATGCTGCTGGCAGAGCTGGCGGACGGTCGGGTTCTGCGTAACGCCTGCAGTGGCGGCATATTGCTTCAGAAGCAAATCTTCGTTGGAGATGGAATCGGAGATATACTCCAGTTCCTTCGCGCTGAGCGGTTGCATGTGCGTAGATTGCATGTCTGGGTGGATTCCTCCTTGGAAATAGTGCCTGGCAAATCTAGTATGCCGCAGGTTTACGGCGTTTATGTGCCCGGAGCAGCGCCATGAATGAGGGAACTTCAATCGGAGGATACTGCATAACAGCCTATAATTGAAAGAGAGGACTGAAGATGAAGTTAAGCGCCGGACCTACCTTTTGGGAGCACACTCTGTCTGATCCCCCGTCTTATCCTCCCCTCGAAGACGATGCCGTCTGCGACGTGCTGATTATCGGCGGCGGCATGGCCGGAGCGCTCTGCGCCCACCGGTTGTCGAAGCTTGGGGCGGACACCGTCCTGATCGACAAGAGGGCAGTGGGCACCGGAAGCACGCACGCCAACACCGGCCTGCTGCAAGCGAGCAGCGACAAGCGGCTTGGCTCGTTCATTCACACCTTCGGCAAGGAGAAAGGCGAACAATTCTACCGCCTCTCGAAAGACGCTCTCCTGAACCTGCGGCAGGCCGCCGGAGAGCTTGCGATCGATCCTCAATTCATTCCGCGCAGCAGCCTGTACTATGCAAGCACGCCCCGGGACGCGGATCTGCTCCGCGAAGAGGGCGAGCTTCTCCGCTCGGTGGGAATTGAATGCGAGCTCTGGGACGAGAAGACCATTGCCGCCCGCTTCCCTTTCTCCCGTTCGGCCGCGCTGTATACCCGCGGAGACGCCGAGGTGAACCCTTACCGGTTCGTGCACGGTCTTCTGGCCGGGGCCGCTTCGGCGGGAGTGCGAATCTGCAGCGGCACCCAAGCTCTGCATCTGGATTATCTGCCGGAAGGAGTTGTCTGCCGGACGAAGCGCGGAAGCATCTCGGCGCGGCAGGTTATCTTCACAACCGGCTACGAGACCCAGGAGATCAAGCGGGACCGCGGCGCCGATCTGGTCAACTCCTACGCCATTGTAACAGAGCCGGTCCCGTCTCTGCCGAAATGGCATGAGCGCTGCCTGATCTGGGAGACGGCCCGGCCGTATCTGTATTTCCGGACGACGCCGGAGGGCCGGATCATTGCCGGCGGCCTGGATGAGCCGCTGACTGACCCGCAGGAACGGGAGGTCCGGTCGCTCTCGCGCCGGGACAAGCTGCTGGAGAAGCTGGCGGAGCATTTCCCCGAGCTTCAGGGAGTGCGCGCGGAGTTCGCCTGGGGAGCGGTGTTCGGCCTCTCCCGGGACGGTCTGCCCTTCATCGGTCCTCATCCGGACTACCCGCACTGCTACTTTATTGAAGGCTACGGGGGCAACGGAACGGTATGCAGCATGATCGGAGCCGAGCTCGTGACCGATACCGTGGCCGGCCGGACCCGGCCCGAGCTGGATCTGTTCTCGCTGACCCGGTCGCCCAAGCCGGCTCCGGCAGGATAAGACCTTCATCAGGCTTCAGCCGGATAAACGGCCACAGGGACGCCCCGTCGGGGCGTCCCTGTATGCATAGACGGCTGTAATCTGGCGTAATGGATGGCCTTCAGCGCTCCCGCCCGTTCCGCAGATATCCGCGAAGGCTCCGCGGCTTCGGCTTCCCGGCCGCCGAAAGCGCCGGTGCGCTCCGGCGAAGCAAGAACCAGCTGCCGAATGGGGCCGCCCCCAGGCCAAGCAGCAGCAGCGTGAACAGCCTTAGCTTGGGTCCCAGCGGCAGCAGCGAGACGAAGAGCAGCGTTCCGGTCAGCCTGCCCGCCATCAGGCTCAGCTCGCGCAGCACAATCAGTTCCACCCGCTTGCCGACGCTGTCTTCCGAGTCGCCCATCAGATCGAAGCTCGAAGAGACCATCGGAAGCATGTAGAGCGGCAGAAACAGCGCGGTGCCGGCTCCGAACAGCAGCAGGGTGCTGTACCGGGTACCGGCCAGCAGGGGAAGCGTGACCGCCGTCAGCAGCACGGCTCCCGCCAGCATTCCCGGCAGCCGGCGGCGGGGCGTCAGCCACCGGCCCGCCGCTCCGTAGCTGACCAGGGCGATCGCCGAGGTCATCAGCGTGAACTGCCCCAGCCGGTTCTCTTCCCGGGTCGCCAGATAGACCAGCAGCCCGACCAGAAACGAGAAGACCCCTTCCCGAAGGCCCTGAAAGAACAGAGCTCCCGCCATGCACCGCCACTGCCCGCTCACACGCAGACGGCGGACCGGCTCCAGCCACCTGTAGCTCCCGGCCGTCTTCCTTCTCCGCAGTGCTAAGCTGAGAACCGCCGCAGCCCCATAGATCGACAGAGACGCCAGGAACACTACCCGGTAGCCCCGTTCTCCCTTCATGGCGCTGATCAGCGCCCCCGAGGTCCAGGGACCGACAATGCCGGTCAGCGAACCGAGCAGTCCGGTCCATCCGTTGAACCGATCCCGGTTGCCGGGGCCGGTGATCTCGAAATACACCACGTTGAACGAGAGCCAGAACAGGCCCAGCGCTGCGCCCAGCAGCGCGCCGAGCGGCCAGATGTAATCCACCGACCGCGGCCCCAGCCGCAGCACCAGGAGATAGAACAGACCCGACAGCGCGATGCCGACGCGCAGCGCGTTCATTTTGCCGCGGCCCTTCACCCACCTTCCGCCGATCCAGAAGCTGATGCCGAGCGCCGCCTGCTGCGCGGCCGTGAACCAGCCGATCATCGCGTAATCGGACCGGCTTCTCCACAGATAGATGTTCAGGAACGTGCCCGACAACGCGCCCGACAGCACGAAGAGGCCGTCGACCGCCAGCAGCAGCCAGGCCTGCTTCCCCAGCGGCTCCTTGTTCACACAAATCCCCCCATTCGCAGGCTCTCGCTTAAGATGCCCGGTCCGGGGGGATTCCTATGCCGGTTGAATTCCGAATGCAGCGCGATTTAGCGCCGAGTTACTTGCGGGTGCCGCCGATGTTCCGAATCCACCGGGACCGGAATTCTTCCGTCAGGCTCTCCTGAACCAGGAAGCAGGACGGGCAGACATGCAGGTTCATTGCGAACGGCGCTGTCAGCAGCTCGGTTCCGAGCCCTGCCGGGCGGATGCCGCGGAACTGCTCTGCTTCCACCGTGCGCGTGCCTGCGAGCACCATTAATTCATGGCACTGCGGGCATTCCGGCACCTCTTCCTGTCCGTCCAGGACGGAAGCCAGAGCCGTGTCATACCGGTCCAGATCGTAGGCATCTCGGTATTTGTCGAGTCCGTTGAACACCGGAACTACGCTGCTGCGGTCTTCCTCGCCCCACAGATCGTCTTCTTCGGTCTCCTCTTCTTCTCCGAAATCATCGTCTTCTTCCTCACCCAGTTCATCTGCGCTCAGGCTGACCGTCCGATACCCGCTCAGCTCGTTGTCGCAGTGCGGACAGGTCTCCTCGGGACCCAATTCCTCATCCCACACAATCTCCGTATGGCACCAGGGACAGATGGTTGTATCCATTCCAATCGCTCCTTCATTCACTTAGAAAATAGATGCTCCGATCACGTAGGACAGCGACACCGAAATCAGCATCGCTGTCAGCCCGACCGCCCGGTTGTCCGCCGCAATCTCATCGTCGATGGAGAACACGGGGGTCAGAAATTCGAACATAAAATACGCCGCCAGCAGCAGCACGAACCCGACCACCGACCATTTCATCGTCTCGTAGATGGAGACCTTGGCCTGGATGCTGAAGCGGAGCACATTGCAGATGCCGAAGATTTTGCCGCCTGTAGCCATGGCGACGGCCACATTGCCCTTGCGGATTTCGTCCCAGCAGTTGTACTTCGTTACCATTTCAAATACGGCCAGGAACAGAACCAGGCCCAGAATGGCGACCGTAAAATTGCCGAGCATCGCCCCAAGCGGGTGCTCCAGCAAAGAATCCACCGCATTTTCCATCGATCGTTCTCCTTTGGACGAAGCGTATCGCGCGAAGGGCCTTACTCCAGCTCCGCCACCGTTACGCCCGCGCCGCCTTCATTATAATTGCCGAGCCGGTAGCTCTTCACGTGCCGGTGCTTGCGCAGATAATCCTGAATCCCGGTGCGCAGGACGCCTGTTCCTTTGCCGTGAATAATGTAGATCTGGCCCAGATTGCCCAGGAAGGCTTCGTCGATGAACCGGTCTGTCTCGATCAGGGCTTCCTCCAGATTCGCTCCCCGGAGATCG
Organism: Paenibacillus spiritus; assembly: GCF_008710135.1. Classification (GTDB taxonomy): domain Bacteria; phylum Bacillota; class Bacilli; order Paenibacillales; family Paenibacillaceae; genus Paenibacillus_AQ; species Paenibacillus_AQ glufosinatiresistens. Next base: position 34,476 of record NZ_VYKK01000008.1, read on the forward strand.
AGCTCGGTGCGCACGTTCTCGTCCCGTGTCCGCTTGACCGTCGTGGCCTGCCGCAGCGGCGCAGGCGCCTGCGGCTTCGCCGGAGAGAGCAGCTCCAGATCGCTCAGAGCGACCTTCATCTTCAAAATCCCGAGCTGCACCAGCGCTTCCTTGGAACCGCTCAGCTCCACGACATGCCCCTTCTGGTTCAGGCTGTATACCTGAACCTCGTCGCCCGGCCCGATCTGCCGGGGCGCCTTCGCCTTGCGGGCCGGCTCTTTCTTCCGCGGCGCAGGCTGCGCCTCGTCGAGCCGACGTCTGGCTTCGATCAGCTTGTGCTCCTTGACCGAAGCTCCTTCCTCCATGGCCAGACGCCGCAGGTCGGCGATGATCGTCTCGGCTTCCTTGCGCGCCTTCTCGACGATTGCAGCCGCCTCCGTCTCCGCCCTGCCGATCAGCTTGTCGCGCTGTCCCTCCAGCTTCTCCAGCTCGCGCTTCTGGCGTCCGCGCAGTTCCTCGGCTTCGGCCCGAATCTGCTCGGCCCGCTCGCGCTCGCTCTCGGCGCCGAGCCGGTTCTCCTCCAGCGAAGCGATCATGTTCTCGACGCGCAGGTCCTCTTCCTTGACCTCGCCGCGCGCATGCTCCAGAATCGGCCCCGGCAGGCCGAGACGCTCCGCGATGGCAAAAGCATTGCTTCGGCCCGGAACCCCGACCAGCAGCCGGTAAGTCGGGCTCAGGCTCTGGACATCGAATTCCATGCTGGCGTTGATAACGCCCTTGCGCTCATAGGCATAGGCCTTCAGCTCGCTGTAGTGCGTGGTGGCGACCATCCGCGTTCCCGCCCGGTGAATATGCTCCAGAATCGCGATGGCCAGCGCCGATCCCTCCGCCGGGTCTGTGCCCGCACCGACTTCATCCAGCAGAATCAGACTCTTGGGCGTCATCCGCCGCAGAATCGTAATGATGTTCGTCATGTGGCTGGAGAACGTGCTGAGGCTCTGCTCGATGCTCTGCTCGTCGCCGATATCGGCATAAATGGCGTCAAAGACGCACATCTGGCTGCCTTCCTCCGCCGGAATGAACAGCCCCGACATGGCCAGAAGGCTCAGGAGGCCGATGGTCTTAAGGGTAACCGTCTTGCCTCCCGTGTTCGGGCCTGTGACAAGAAGGGTGCTGTACTGATTGCCGAGCTCCACATCGAGCGGCACGACCGATTCCGCCGGAATGAGCGGATGCCGTCCCTTGCGGATCTTCAGATAGCCCCGGTCGTTCATCCGGGGTTGGGAAGCCTTCATCTCACGGGCAAGACGGGCCTTCGCAAAGTTGAAATCGAGCTGGCCCAGCACATCAATGTCATAGGCCGTCTCTTCGGCAATCCCGCCCACCCGGGCCGTCAGCTTCTGCAGAATGACCTCGATCTCCCGTTCTTCGCGCAGCCGGGTCTCCCGCAGCTTGTTGTTCATCGCAACTATGGCTTCCGGCTCGATGAACAGCGTCGCTCCCGAACCGGATTGGTCGTGGACGATGCCGCCGAAATGCGAGCGGTATTCGGCCTTGACCGGAATGACGAACCGGTCGCCGCGGATGGTCACCAGCTGGTCCTGCAGCATCTTCGCCACCGAAGAAGAGCGGATCATCGAATCCAGCTTCTCGCGGATCCGGCTCTCGCCGGAACGCAGTTCCCGGCGGATGGCGGCGAGTTCCGGGCTCGCCGTATCCAGAATGTCGGCGTTCTCGTCGATGCAGGCCAAGATCGCATCCTCGACGTCCTTTTGCTCCGAGATCAGATCGCTCAGCTCATAGAGCATGGGCACCGGCTTCTCTTCGTGCAGCGCGGCCAGGAAGCGCTTGACCCGCCGTCCGCCCTGAATGGTCCGGGCTACGGCCAGCAGCTCATGCGTACCGAGCGTTCCGCCGATGGAAGCCCGTTTCAGCGCAGGGCGAATATCCGTGACGCCGCTGAGCGACGGGATACCTTTCAGCCGGTCTACGTCCGAAGCCTCGTCGGTAGCCTGCTGAAGCAGCTTCACGCCTTCCAGATCGCCGATCGGTTTCAGGCCTTCCGCCTTCTCCGCACCCATCGGCGTTTGCGTATACGCTGCCAATTTATTTAGAATTTTGCGATACTCCAGCGTATGCAGAATTTTGTCGTCCAAGACCAGTCACAACTCCCTTCACATCTTTTCTTATTATACCGGATAAGCCTCACCTGCGCCATTTGCATACTCCCTGCATGAATTTTCCCGATCTCGCATAATCCCGCTGCCTGCCGGGTATCCTATACCTTGCACAAATCCCGCAATTTCAAAGCGTAAAGGAGGCTGTACCGTGAAATTTCTCGGTCATGTAGTCCGCTTTATCGTGTCGGCTATCGTCCTGCTGATTGTGGGCTGGATCGTTCCCCAGTTCACGGTGGGCGGGTTCTGGAGCGCCCTGGTGCTGGCACTGGTCATCGCCCTGCTGGGCTGGGTTGTGGAGGGCATCTTCGGCAAAAAAGCGACGCCTTTCGGCCGCGGCATCGTCGGCTTCCTGGTGAGCGCCCTCGTGATCTGGGTCGCCCAATTCGTCGTCAGCGGCGTTGACGTATCCATTATCGGCGCCCTTCTGGCTGCGCTGGTGATCGGGATCATCGACCTGTTCCTGCCTGTGCCTACCCCTTTTGACGCAGGCAAATAAGGCCGGTACCCGGATCGGACCGCCGCTCAATGCCAAAAGCCGCCGTCTTCCCGTTCGGGAAGGCGACGGCTTTTGCGCTTCATCATTTGGAGGATAGGGAGGCATAGGCGCCGGTGCAGAGGACGACCTTGTTCTTGCCGGTCCGCTTGGCTTCATAGAGCGCGTCGTCCGTCTTGCGGAAGAGCATCTCCTTCGCGTCGCCCCGCTCATACTCACAGAGTCCGATGCTGACGGTAATCGGCTTGTCCCCGGCATACGGATGCTCCATCCGTTCCACGGCTTCGCGCAGCTTCTCCACCATCTCTCTGGACTCTTCGAGCGTCTTGTCGGTAAAGATAACGGCGAACTCTTCTCCCCCGTAGCGGGCGGCAAAGTCATTCAATCCAATTGTCTCGCGGAGCCGGGCCGCTACCTCTTTCAGTACGATGTCGCCGATCCAATGACCGTACGTATCGTTGATCTGCTTGAAGTTGTCGATATCCAGCAGGCCGAGCTGGAGCTTAAGTCCGTTCTTCTCGCATTGCTCCAGCAGGGAATCCAGATATTCGTGAAATGTCTTGTGATTGTACAATTCGGTTAGCGCGTCGATCTTCAGCAGCCGGTCCGAAATGGCGCGTTCGACGAGCAGGCTCTGTTCCGACTTGGTCAGCTGCTCCAGCTCCATGCTGGCTTCATAAGCCCGGATGATGACTCCGTTCGCGATAAAGATGAACAGCGCAATCATCGCCTCGACAAGCAGAAATTCTAGCAGAGGCTTGTCGAATACCGGCCGCTCCAGCAGCAGATAGACGCCGGCGTAGGACACGGATGTCATGCCGCCCGTTATGAGCAGAAGCCTGCGGTCAAAGTAGACCAGCGGAACCACGATAGGCACAATCCAGGCCATTTGGGCTCCGTCGGCGAAGGGTTCGACGATAAAATAGAGCAGGCAGGACAGCACAAAGCCGCAGCCCGTTACCACCTGCTTGTGGTAGCGGCTGCGCACACGCAGCCAGAGCTCGGCCGAGCCGATGGCGGCCGCAACGGCGCCATTGCTGAGCAGATACAGTCTTCCGCAATCCCGGCTGTCGGCAAGAGCGCAGGCAGGCTTGACCCCTGCCCAGAAGAACGAAATCTGAATAACGATCATGATGAGGATAACCGCCCAATACCCCTTCATCACTCTGCGGTGCCAGGATTCTTTTTCCAGTGAAGCGGCCTTACTTCGAATGCGGATCCCCTACTTTTGTCCCCGGATATAATGCTTTTTATTATAATCAATAACCCCCGGGTTTGCATCCCCTTTCTGGAATGTCCGCCTGTTCCGTCTCCACGCGGATAATCGGCGGAGCCGGACGATCCGTGTTCACGGCAAAAGAGGCGCAACCGCGGCTCGGCTGCTCGCCGTCCTCCGCAATTCCGCCCCTTAAGCTCCTTCATCCGTCATTAGGCCGCTCTAGCTGTCCTGCTCGATCAGTTGAATCCATTCATTATATTCCGTCTGCAGCTTGGCATATTCGGCCTGCAGCTTCTGGAAGGCATCCGTCATCTGCTCCAGCTCTTCCTGCCGCATTCCGAACTCGGCCTGAAGCAGCCGGAGCTGGCCCTGCGACAGTTCGTAGTGGCCGGCGACGTCATCCAGCTGGCTCCGAAGCTCCTTTTGCTCAAGCTTCAGCGAAGAGCGCACCTTCTCGCTCTCTTCCACTTCCTGCTGCCAGAGCTCGATCTCTTCGCGGAAACTGCGCTCCGCTTCTGCCCAGGAGCCCTGGGCCCGCTTGAGTTCCTCGTACTTCGATTTCCACGCCTCGGTCTCGCGGCGGGCGTCGTTCAGCCCTTCCTGCTGCATCGCTGCCGCTGCGGCGGCTTCTCTTGCCGCCTCCGACAGTTCGTCCAGACGGAAGGCCAGCTCTTCCTTCTCTTCTTCCAGCAGACGGCAGCGCTCCTGCAGGCTGTCGCCATTCTGCAGCACATCGTCATACTGGATAATCAGCTCTTCATAGCGGTTCTGCAGCGCCGCGAGCTCCTCTTCCTTCCGGCGTCCGAGCTCCAGCAGCTCCGCCTGACGCTCTTCCGCCGTCTCGCGCCGCCGGGCTTCCCGCTCCAGCGCTTCGCCGAGGCGCGTCCGCTCTTCCCCGAGACCGGCCAGCTCTTCGTCCCGCCGTCCGATCTCCTCCCGGAGCTTCTCGCGCTCATGCCGCAGGCGCTCCAGTTCCGATCGGAACGCTTCGCGTTCTCCGGCGGTCTGCTCCAGCTCCTGACGCAGACCGGCCAGCTCCGCTTCCTTGCGGCCTGCCTCTTGCGCCGCAGCCGCAGCTTCGCCGCGCAGCGTCTCGAGCGCGGATTCCAGCTCCGTACGGGAACGATGCTCGCGTTCCAGCGCTTCGCCGCTCTCCAGCACCATCTGTTCCAGCTCGCCGAGTTCGTTCTGCCGCTTCGCGGCCAGCTCCTTCCAGTCCTCGCGCTCCGCCAGCGCACCCGCCAGCTCCGACTCCAGGTTCTGCGTCCGTCGCTGCCATTCCGCCAGAGAGGCTTCCGCCGCAGCCGCCTCGCTGCGGGCCGCCGCCTCCAGTCCCCGCAGCTCATCCAGCTCGGCTTCCAACAGAGCCGCCTGCCCCGTCTTGGCTTCCAGTTCTTCGCGCAGTCCGGACTCCAGCGCAAGCGCCGCTTCATGCCGGGTCTGCAGCTCGCTGCGCGCCTCGCGTTCGCCTCGCACGGCCGCTTCCTCGGCACGCAGCCGGGATTGAAGCTGTCTGACCGTCCCCTTCATCTCGGCGAGCTGCTTCTCCAGTTCCTGAAGCTGCCCTCTATGCCGCTGTTCCTGATTGCCGATGCTCTGCCGCATGTCCTTATTGCGGGCCAGCTCGCGTTCCAGCGCTTCCTTCCCGGCCTCCAGCTCCTTGGTCAGCGCCGCCTTGACCGCTTCCAGCTCCCGGGCCGAAGCTTCACGGCTCTCTGCCAGCTGAAGATTCAATCCCGCCCGCGTCTCTTCCAATTGGCCGGAATGCATCGTCTTCGTCTCATCCAGCTCCCGGCGCAAGCGGGAGACGTTCTCCTCGAGCTCGGCCGCCTGTGCAGCCCGAAGCTCTTCCAGCTCCTTCGCATGCGCAGCCTTCAGCTCTTCGATCTGCTCCAGGCGCAGCGCTTCGGCTCTTGCAAGCTCTGAACGAAGCTGCTCCCTCGCTTCGGTTGCTTCCAGTTCACGGGCCGTCCGAAGCTCGGCAATCTCGTCTTCCCTGCGAGCAAGCTCCGCTTCCAGTTCGCGGCGGACCGCCGCTGTGCTCTCACCGGCTTCGCGAACGCGTTCGGCCTGCGCCGCGCGCTCCTGTTCCAGCTGTTCCAGGTGGGAGCGCCGCGCCTCTTCGGCTTCCGCAATCAGCCGCTTCGTCTCGGCTTCGGCGGCTGCGCTTGTCCGCTCCCATTCCTCCTGGCGTTCCCGCTGCACCTCCAGCATGCGCGAGACTTCAGCGCGCAGCTCGCTGCGTTCGCCGGTGAGCATATTGACTTCGTTGCGCAGATCCTGCGCCTGAATCGCCTGTTCCGCCATATGAACGGCGGCCAGCACCGCGATGCGGGGCGTATCCAGCCGGTTATGGGATTTCGAGATCGCCTTCATGTGCTCATCGACATAGCGGGCGACCTGCTTCATATATTCGGTGCTGCTTCCGACAAGTTTATAGGAAGTGCCGTAGATTTCTACGGCGACGCGTGTCCGGTCCATTGCCACAGTGGTGCCCTCCTTCTGTTAGTACGCCTGCATCCTGTAAGGGGTGGAATAAAGAAATCTATATAATATAACCTGATAACGTACCAAGTGTTGCGCTCTCGGCCCCTGATTCTTCGTTCGAAGGACCGAAATTGAACGGGATATCCGGGCGCTTCATGGAGAAAAAGCCGCAGACGATCCCCTTAAGTAATGGATTCGCTGCGGCTTTGTTCATTTCCTTCTATTTTCGAAGTTCGGCGCCAAAACTTTGCTGAAGGGCGGCCAGCACACGGTCATGCACTTCCGTCACTTCTTCTTCCGTAAGCGTGTGTTCCGGGTGACGGTAGAGCAGCGATACGGCGATGCTCTTCTGATTCTCGCCCAGTCGGCCGCCTGTATAGACGTCGAAGACCTGCGCCGTCTGCAACAGGCTGCCGCCGTGCTCGCGAATCGTCTTCAGCAGGTCCGCCGAAGGGACGCTGCGCTCCACGACAAGCGCGATATCGCGCTCCATTCCCGGGAACCGCGGCGGTTCGGTATACTGAATGGCTGTGCGGGCAGCTGCATACATAGGCTCCAGCAGCAGCTCGGCCGCATACGTATCCGTGAGGTCGTGCCTGCGGGCGAGCTCGGGATGAATCTGGCCCAGCGTCCCGATCAGGTTCCGGGCGTCTCCATCCAGCAGATAGACGGAAGCGGAACGCCCGGGATGGAAGCCCTCCGGCCGGTCGGCTTCATAGACGATCCGGTCCGACAGTCCGAACTGGTCGAACACTGTCTCCAGCGCACCCTTCAGGTCGAAGAAATCGACCGGTTCGGCGGGACGGTTCCACTGCTTGGAGGACCGGTTGCCGCTGAGCAGCATTCCCAGCACCGGCAGCTCGCGGGGCTGCCGGGTCAAGCGCTCTTCGTCGGCCAGGAAGATATTGCCGATCTCGAACAGCGCCAGATCGCTCTGCCGGCGGTTCGTATTGTATTCGGCGATGCTGAGCAGCTCCGGCAGCAGGCTGGTGCGGAGGACGCTGCGGTCCTCGCTCATCGGCATCGCCAGCTTGACGGCGAAGGCACCGCCTTGCAGGGCCGGGAACAGACCGGTCCGGTCCGGCTGGATGAACGAATAGCCCATCGTCTCCTGATAGCCGCCGTGCGCCAGCAGGTGGCGAAGCTCGCGGCGCAGCGCCTGCGGACGCGTCAGACTGCCCGGCGTCGTCGGTCCTTCAATCGGAGTGGACGGAATATTGTCGTACCCGTACAGCCGGGCGACTTCCTCAATCAGATCCACATCGCGCGTAATATCCCCGCGTCGGGTCGGCACCCGCACTTCCAGCAGGCCGTGGGCGGCGTCTCCGCACGGGAGTCCCAGGCGAAGCAGCAGCGTTTTGACCTCCAGCAGGGAGAGCACGGTTCCAAGCCGCGCGTTGACCTTATCCAGCGAGAGGGTGAGAACAATCGGTTCGGCGGCTGCATTCCCCGCCTGGACAACCCCCTCGAGAACCGCGCCGCCTGCGTAGCGGGCGATCAGCGAAGCGGCGCGGTCCAGAGCCGGGAGAACCGAACCCGGATCGACCGTCTTCTCAAAGCGCAGGCTGGCTTCGGAACGAAGACCGAGCTGGCGCGCGGTTTTGCGTACAAGCGATCCGTTGAAGCGGGCCGATTCCAGCGCAATGTTCACTGTGGCATCGGTGACTTCCGAGTCCAGGCCGCCCATGACGCCGGCCAGGCCGACCGGCTTCTCGGCATCGGCAATTACGATCATATGCGCGCCGAGCGTACGCTCCTGTCCATCCAGCGTAACCAGCTTCTCGCCTTCATGGGCCAAGCGCACCGCAAGTCGGCCTCCCGCCAGTTTGTCGGCGTCAAAAGCATGCAGCGGCTGCCCGTATTCCAGCATGACATAGTTTGTAATATCCACAATGTTGCTGATCGGACGGATGCCTGCCGCCATCAGCCGGTTCTGCATCCACTGCGGCGACGGCCCGGGCTTAACGCCCGAAATATAACGGACGGCATAGTGCGTGCAGAGCGACTCGTCTTCCACCGATACGGTTACGGCATCGGAAGCCGGCCCGCCGGCTTGAATCAGCTCTTCCTCCGGCTTGGGCAGCCGGGGCTCCTGGCCGAGAATCGCCCCGACCTCATAGGCCGCGCCGATCATGCTGAGACAGTCGGAACGGTTCGGCGTCAGGTCGAACTCCAAGACCTCGTCGTCCAGGCCGAGCACACGGGTGACAGGCAGACCGATCTCGGTCTCCTCCGGCAGCACCAGAATGCCTTCCTGCTGTTCCTTCGGCAGCAGCTTGTCGTTCATGCCAAGCTCCTTGGCGGAGCAGATCATGCCCTGGGAGAGCACGCCGCGCAGCTTCGCCTTCTTGATGGTAAGACCCGGCAGAGCCGCGCCTACGAGCGCCACCGGCACCTTCTGTCCGGCCGCGACATTCTTCGCTCCGCAGACAATCTGCAGATCTTCGCCCTGGCCGGCATCGACCACGCATACATTCAGCTTATCCGCATCGGGGTGCTTCTCCTTGGATTTCACCAAGCCGACCACGATGCCCGACAGCCCTTGATTGCGGTTCTCGATGCCGTCGATTTCAATGCCCGCAGCCGTAATCTTCTCCGCCAGTTCGGCGGCCGTTACGCCTTCAAGCGAAATATAATCCTTCAACCAGCTGGTTGATACTTTCATCCTTCTCTCACGTCCTTAACCGTAATTTATCGTCAGATTCCCCGGAACTGCTTCAGGAAAGACATGTCGTTGGCAAAAAAGTAACGGATGTCGTCCACGCCGTATTTCAGCATGGCAATCCGCTCGACGCCCATGCCAAAAGCGAATCCGCTGTATACTTCGGGATCGTAGCCGCCTTCTTGCAGCACCTTCGGATGCACCATGCCGGAGCCGAGCACCTCGATCCAGCCCGTACCCTTGCACAGCCGGCAGCCGCTTCCGCCGCATTTGAAGCAGCTTACATCCACCTCCGCGCTCGGCTCGGTGAACGGGAAGAAGCTCGGGCGCAACCGGATGCTGGTGGTCGGACCGAACATCTTCTTGACGAATTCGTGCAGCGTTCCCTTCAGATCGGACATGCGCACATTCGGCGCAACGACAAGGCCTTCGATCTGATGGAACTGGAAGGAGTGCGTGGCGTCATTATCGCGCCGGTACACCCGGCCCGGACAGATAACCTTGACCGGGGCTTCGCCCTTCTTCGCCTGCATCGTCCGGATCTGGACGGGAGAGGTCTGGGTGCGGACCAGCAGCTCGTCCGTAACGTAGAACGAATCCTGCATATCCCGGGCCGGATGGTCTTTGGGCAGATTAAGCGCCTCAAAGTTATAATAATCGGTCTCCACTTCGGGACCTTCCGCAATTTCATAGCCCATTCCGATAAAGATATCCTCGATCTCCTCGATGACCCGGCTCAGCGGATGCATCCCGCCCTGAGGAAGCTTCCGTCCCGGCAGCGTGACGTCCACCGTCTCGGCTTGAAGCCGGGATTGGGTCTCCCGCTGCTGAAATTCTTCCTGCTTGGCTGCAATGACTTCTTCGATGGCTGACCGGACCGTGTTGGCCACTTGGCCGATAACCGGCCGTTCTTCCGCGCTGAGCGAGCCCATGCCCCGCAGCACTTCGGTAAGCTCGCCTTTTTTGCCGAGATACTTAACCCGAAGGTCGTTGAGCGTTCCCGGATCGTTCACCTCCGCCAGCTTCGCCAGCGCTTCGATTCTCAATGCTTCCAGTTTTTCTTTCATGGCTTGAGCCATCCTCCTTCACTTTGCTTCGCCATACCCATACCAAAATACCAAAAAAGGCCTTCCCTCCCTGTAAAAGGGACGAGAAGACCGTGGTACCACCCTTGTTAGACAGAATTGCTCCGCGCCGGCTTCATGCGCCCGCGCCTTCTGTCTCACTCCGTGCAGCGGTAACGGGCTGCGGCCGGTTGACCCCTACGCAAGGCTGCTTCTCGCAGCTGTTCAGGGTACTGCTCCGGAGTGAACTTCAGCAGATTCGGTTCCCGAAGCGCGCTCTCAATCCATCGGCGGCTTCTCCCTGTGGGCCTTGGCTGCTTACTCTTCTCCATCGCTGCATTTGCTGGTTATTCATCAATTATACATCGTTTAATTATAGGGGCTTCTCCGGCGTTTGGCAAGCCGCCAGAAGCGCATCCGGCCGGATGAACGGAGGAATCAGACGCAGAACAAGCGCTGAAAAAAATTCCCGAACCGTCTGAATCGTTTGTGTCGGCAGTGGGTAATAAGTCTCAAGCCTACTGCTCTGGTACAATCTGTACATACATAATTGCACTTCGGAGCTCTTGGCTCCGTATCCACGATGCAGCTGTATGCGCTTGCCCGGCCGCATGGGTACTTCGCCCCCGCCCGCCGCGATCCGGCCCGAGAGCTGGTTCATGCCCGCTGCGGGAGCAAGATTGAACTCACCGGCTTAGCCGCTACCATCAGGTTTTTCAGGGGGAGATGCACGTGACCGAGACCCAAACGACCAAGCGTCTCATTCTGATGCTTGCCGCAATTGCAGCTGTGCTGGTCGGCGCCAGTGTCGCCGTCCTTATCTATCTCAACTATTCCATCGACCGGATTTCGGGTGTACTCTTTCAAGACGTTGACAAGAGCCATGAATTGATCCTGAATGCGGATCGCGACCTGTACCAGTCTTCGCTCGCCCTGTACACGCTTTATACCTCGGACGGCCGCGACCGCCTGCTAGCGGGAAGCCAATTCGAGAACAATGTAGAGGAAGCTTCCCGGCGTGTGAATGCCGCCGCCGGCCGGTTGTCGGGAGGCAAGCCGTATGAGAGCCTGCGTTCCAATGACTATGTGCTGGAGCAGATCCGCTCCGAGCTTGCCGGGTTTGCCGCCGCCCGGGACGAGTGGCTGGCAGCAGGCCGGAACATGCTGGCTTCCGGCGATCCCGCCGCTACCCCTCCGTCATCGCTGAACAAGCTGCTGGACAATGCCCGCGGGCACCTCGACCGTTCGGAAGACCTGCTCTCCCGCTACGGCGATCAGGTGATGGACATATTCAAAGAGCGGAAGAGCTCCCTGTTCGCTGTCTATTCCCTCATGCTCATTGTGCTCTTCTTATTTATCTTTTATCTGGGCCGCCGGATGCTCTTCCTTCAGAAGCAGCGGCAGGAAGAGAGCGGCATGTACCAGCTCATCGGAGAATCCATGACCGATTTTATTCTGCTGACCGATGCCAACGGCTCTATTCTGTATGCTTCGCCGTCCCATCTGCCCGTTCTCGGCTACACGCCGAAGACCGGCGCTCCGCTCTCGCAATATATCCGGGAACCGGACATTGCCTGGGCCAAGCTGAAGAACGCCGCTTCCGGGTCTTCCGCTTCCAAAGCTTCGGAGCTGCGCATGCGAAGCGCAGACGGCCACTGGGTCTGGATGGAGACCAAAGTATCCGCCATAACGGGGTCGGAGTCCTATCCCGCCCGGTTCATGCTGGTCTCGCGGGAAATCACCCAGCGCAAGCAGCATGAAGAACGGCTGCACAAGCTGGCATTCTATGACCATCTGACTTCCATTCCGAACCGGGCGCATTTCAAAATGTACATGGAGAACCTGTTCTCCCAGCCGAAGGACAATCAGACCCTGATCGCGCTTGCGCTTCTGGACTGCGACCGATTCAAGCAGCTGAATGATACGCTGGGACATCTCGCCGGAGACGAGTTCCTGCAGCTGCTCTCAGGCCAGCTTCAGCAGACCGTCAAGGGCGTGGGGCAAGCCTTCCGGATCGGCGGAGACGAGTTCGCCGTTGTGCTGCACCGTTTCTCCTCCCCGGAGATGCTGGAAGAGATTCTGGACCGGCTGCTGAAACTGTTCAACAAGACCTGGTCCATCAACAACGGCTCCAGCTTCCATACTTCTGCGAGCATTGGCGTAGCGCTCTATCCGAAGCACGGCAAGACCATTAACGAACTTCTCCGTGCCGCCGATCTGGCCATGTACCGCTCCAAGGACCACGGCGGGAATGAGGCGACCCTGTACACGCCGGCCATGGATGGTGATCCGGGACGGGAGGAGCGGGCGGCGAACCGCAGTTAGGAGCACTCTTTAGGTCTCTGCCGATTATCCCGAAAACTCCGGGTTCAGCTTGTCAGTCCAAGAGAGGAATCTGGCTGCATTCCGCCTGCTCCGCGAATCCGAACACGAATCCAATCTTCTTCGCCCGAGCAGTCGATATAGCAGTCCGCGCTGCCGTCCTTGGCTTCCCAGTCATTGAGCCGCAACAAATATCCGACGGAAGCGGTCTCCGGCTGTACCTCCAGCAGTGCGACCGCGCGCCCGTCCTTGAGGCGGGTGAAGTCGCATTGCCCGTCCTGGATGCCTGTTCCCCATACCCACAAGTTCCAGCCCCGGTAATCGCCGTCTTCCCGCTCGTAATGAATCTCAATCGTTCTGGAACGGGGACGGGGCTCTTCGCAGAGGTCATAGAGAATCATCAGGGACAAGCCTTCAACCGTGATCTCCGGGCCCTCCACCTTGCGAAGAGTCTCCGTGCCGGCGCCGGTATGATCGGCCACCACCTGCCATCCTTCTTCGCTCGGCGGCAACCAGGCCGTCACCGGCCACGGATTGGCATTGAACAGAACGGCGATATTGCGCCATGAGTCGCCTCCCGCGTGATCCTTCAGCAGGTAGGAGACCACCCCTCCGTCACACCGTGTGAAATGAAGCGCGCGCTCCACCTCCTGCCGTCCGCGCAGGCGGAACGCCGGATGCTGCTTGCGAAGGGCAATCAAGCCGCGGTAGTAATCAAATACCTGCCGGAAGCGCGCTTTGTTCCCCCAGCGGATCGCATTGATGGAATCGCTGCTCCGGTAGCTGTTATGGTCTCCGAATTTGCTGCGCAGCAGCTCGTCGCCCGCCTGCAGGAACGGGATGCCCTGCGAAGTCAGCACGAGAGCGCTCGCAAGCAGCGATCTTCGGACCGTCTCATCCTGAAGCAATTCGCCTTCCTCCAGGACGGCGTAGGGATCGGCCTTCGCTATCGCTTCTTCGGCATCGCCGCCGCCCACAAGGCGGCCGTCGGCTAAGTCGGGGAACCGGCAGTGGCCGCGCAGGCCCTGTACGGTCAGGATTTTGTCCCAGAGGTTCAGATTGTCATGGGCCGATACATAGTTGACCGTCTCCCGGGGAGAATCGGCGAAGTCATGGATCGCTCCCTTGATGCCGGCTGCCACCGCGCCTTCCCTTCCCCATTCGCCTGTGGCATAGCCTCTGCCCCATCCGTCGTTGTCGCCCTTGATCGCCGAACGGTAATTATCGTTGAAGACCGCGTATCCTTTGCCTTTCTGCGCTCCTTTGAGCGTCTTGTTCATCAGCGGCGAATCTCCGCCCGTCCACGGCTCGCCGTAGAACAGCAGGTCCGGCCGGAATTCGATCCGCAGCTCCTCCGCAATCTCCCGCATCGTTACGGTATCGATGACGCCCATCAGGTCGAAGCGGAAGCCGTCGATGTGATACTCCGTCAGCCAGTAGCGCAGCGAATCCTTGATGTACTTGCGGACCATCGGCCGCTCGGTCGCCAGTTCGTTGCCCACGCCCGAGCCGTTGGTCAGCCGTCCGGCAGGGTCCCGCCGGTAGAAGTAGCCCGGAGCCAATCCTTCAAAAGGCCCTGTATCCACAGCATACGTATGGTTATAGACCACATCCATCACGACGCCGATTCCCCGGGCATGGAGGGCCTGGACCATCTTCTTGAACTCGCGGATGCGGGCCCTCGGATCAGCAGGGTCTGTGCTGTATGACCCTTCCGGCGCATTGTAGTGCTGGGGATCGTAGCCCCAGTTATAACGAGGTCCGCCTTGGTCCAGTTCATCGACGGTCTGATAATCGAACACCGGCATGAGATGCACATGGGTAATGCCGAGCTCGGCCAGATGATCGACGCCCAGCCGGTTCCCCGCTTCATCGCGAAGCTCTCCTTCGGTGAATGCCAGGTATTGGCCTCTATGCGCCGCCCCCAGACTCTCATGAATGGAGAAGTCCCGGACATGCAGCTCATACAGCACGGCATCTACCGGATGGGCAAGTCGGGGCGATTCATCCGTCTCCCAGCCCTCCGGATCCGTCTCCCGCAGATCCACAATCGCCGACCGAAGACCGTTGGCCGACACAGCGAAGGCATACGGATCCGGGCATTCTTTAACAGTACCGTCTTCATAGACCGCCCGGAACATATAGAAGAGACCGGCCAAATCTCCGGCGACCCGCACTTCCCACAGGCCTGATCCTTGGCGGCTCATCAAGGTCAGCTTCGCATCGCCGGTCTCTTCCGCACTCTCGCCCGGCACACCGCCGGATTCATACAGCACGAGCGATACCGCGGAAGCCGCAGGCGCCCATACTTTGAACAGACTCTCCTCCTTCGTATACGTCAAGCCCAAATCCTTGCCCCTGTACTCCTCTATGACCCACTCCGCATTCACTGCGCTAATCATCTTGTTCATCACCTTCCCGTTACATCCAGATATGTCCGCTTCGGCGGACAGGCATACTCGGCAGCCGAGTCTTTCCTCATAGAATATGTTCCTTCTCCCAAGCAAGACCGGGTCTATGCCGGAGAACGCTTCTATAGTTCTTATATCGGCAGCGCAGGTTATCCCGCTGACGGTTTCGCTGAATTTGTAACATCCGGCCCGCTCTGAAGAACGGGAGACTGCACAAAAAGAGCCGGCCCGAAGGGGCCGGCAAGTGCGGTTGGACAAGCAAAATAAAGTTGTGAATTATTGCGCGGTGCGCTGAACCAGAGCGGCCACTTCTTCGGCCGTACCCATCTGCAGCGCCTTGGCCGCAAGTTCCTTCATCTCGGCAGCGGACAGCTTGGAAATCTGGCTGCGTGCCGGAAGAATCGAAGTGGCGCTCATGCTGAATTCGTCGAGGCCCAGACCGAGCAGCAGCGGAATCGCCGTCGAATCACCGGCCATCTCCCCGCACATTCCTGTCCACTTGCCTTCGGCATGGGCAGCGTCGATGACGTTCTTGATAAGCCGGAGAATCGCCGGATTGTACGGCTGATACAGATAAGACACCCGCTCGTTCATCCGGTCGGCGGCCATTGTATACTGGATCAAGTCGTTGGTTCCGATGCTGAAGAAATCCACTTCCTTCGCAAATTGGTCCGCCAGTACGGCGGTAGAAGGAATCTCGACCATGATGCCAAGCTGAATCTGGTCAGAGACTTCCTGGCCTTCGGCCTTCAGCTTCGCCTTCTCCTCCAGCAGCAGATCGCGAGCGGCCCGGAATTCAGCCAGCGTTGCAATCATCGGGAACATGATCCGCAGATTGCCGTGCACGCTGGCCCGGAGCAGAGCCCGAAGCTGGGTTCGGAAAATGTCCTGGCGGTCCAGGCACAGCCGGATAGCGCGGAAGCCCAGGAACGGGTTCATCTCTTTCGGCAGATCGAGATAAGGAAGCTCCTTGTCCCCCCCGATGTCCAGCGTGCGCACGACCACCGGCTTGCCGTTCATGTTCTCCAGAACCGTCCGGTACGCATTGTACTGGACCTCTTCGGAGGGCAGCTTATCGCGGCCCATATAGAGAAATTCGGTCCGGTACAGGCCGACGCCTTCGCCGCCGTTCTCGATAACGCCGGCAACGTCGTTCGGTGTCCCGATATTCGCGGCCAGCTCCACGTGCTTGCCGTCCGCCGATACCGTCGGCTCGTCCCGCAGCTTGCGCCATTCGGCAATCTGCCGCTGGTAAGCTTCGCGCTTCGCCGTGTACTCGGCAATCTCCGCATCGCTCGGGTTAACCAGCACATCGCCGTTCAATCCGTCGATGATGACGAGATCGCCTGCCTTCACTTCGGACAGCACTGTCTTGGTTCCCACGACTGCCGGAATTTCCAGCGACCGGGCCATGATGGCGGAGTGCGAAGTCCGGCCTCCGATGTTGGTCGTGAAGCCTTTGACATAATTGCGGTTGAGCTGGGCCGTGTCGGAAGGCGTCAGGTCTTCCGCAATGACGATAACCTCTTCGCTGATTTCGGCCGGGCTGATGTACGTAATGCCGAGCAGATGATTCAGCACGCGCTTGGTCACATCGCGCATATCGGAGGCGCGTTCCTGCAGGTACGCGCTCTTCATATTCTCGAACATCGTAACGAACTGGCCGGCAACCTCCTGGAGCGCATAATCCGCATTGACGGACTCTTCGCGGATCTTGTCGGCTACCGGGCTGATCAGCTCCGGATCGTCAAGAATCAGCAAATGCGATTCAAAGATCTCCGCCTTCTTCTCCCCCAGCTCCGCCAGCGTCCGTTCCTTGATCGCCTGAAGCTCCGCCCGGGATTTCTCCAGGGCGGCTTCCAGCTTGGCAACCTCAGCTTCCGGGTCGGCAATCGTCTTCCGGGCAATGCTGTAATCGGGATGTTCCAGAATGAAAGCCCGGGCGATCGCAATCCCGGCCGAAGCCGCGATTCCGGTCAATTTACTCATTTACTTCCCCCAGCCCTTCTTTAACCATCACATCCCGCAGCGCGTTCAGAGCTTCGGCTTCCTCTGCCCCTTCCGTAATGAGGGTCAGCGTATCGCCGGTTTCGAGTCCCAGGGACAGAACGCCCAGAATAGATTTCAGCGTGACTTTCTTCCCTTTGGCTTCCGCAAAGGCTTCCGTGCCCTTGAACTTGGTTGCAGTGTTCACCAGCGCTGTAGCCGGACGTGCATGAATGCCGTCTTCGTCGATAATACGGAATGTTTGTTGCATGTTATCCCACTCGCTTTCTGTTGTAGTTTGAAATTAACGGATCTCGATAATATCCCGGTCGCCGATGCGGACAGCGCCCGGCTTCTTCAGCGTAACGGCCGAACCTTCCGGCAGATTGGAGAAGATGACCGGAGAAATGACGGAAGGCGCATGGGCCCGGACATATTCCAGATCAACTTCCATAATCGGCTGGCCGGCTGCGACCAGATCGCCTTCCTGCACCAGTACGTTGAAGCCCTGGCCTTTCAGCTTGACGGTATTGACGCCGATGTGCACCAGAACTTCCTTGCCTCCGTCGGACATGATTCCGACCGCGTGCTTGCTCGGGAAGACATTGAACACCTTGCCGTAGACCGGCGATGCGATCTTGCCGTCGCTTGAGAGGAAGGCGAAGCCGTCGCCCGTCATTTTCTGGGAGAAGACTTCATCCGGAACCAGCGTAATATCCATCAGCTCGCCGTTGACCGGAGATACGATATCTTCCGGAACGATTGCCTGGCCTTCCTCGCCCGCCTGCTTCTCGGCTTCCGGAGCCGGAGCCACAGGAGCGGCGGCAGGAGTCCGTCCGGCCATGACATCCTGGATCTGCGATTTGATGGTATCCGAACGCGTTCCGAAGATCGCCTGTACGTTATTACCCACTTCCAGCACGCCGGAAGCGCCGAGCTTCTTCAGCCGGTTCTTGTCGACGCCGGCTTTATCCTTAACCTCAACCCGCAGACGCGTGATGCAGGCATCCAGATGGACGATATTCGGCGAACCGCCAAGGGCGGCCAGAATGTTTCGCGGCAGATCGTCGCCCGCCGTCGATACGGCAGCGGCGTCCGCTCCGGCATTGTCCTCATCGGCGTTTTCCTCTTCACGGCCCGGCGTCTTAAGGTTGAACTTGCGGATAACAAAGCGGAAGCCGAAGTAGTAAATCACTGAGAAGACGAGACCGACCGGAATGACGAGCCACCAGTCCGTACGGTTCGGAATAATACCGAACAGCACATAGTCGATGAAGCCGCCTGAGAACGTCATCCCGATTTTGACATCCAAGATGTGCATCGTCATGAAGCTCAGACCGGCAAATACGGCGTGAACGGCGAACAGCAGCGGAGCCACGAACAGGAACGAGAATTCGATTGGCTCTGTAATCCCCGTCAGGAACGAGGTCAGTGCAGCGGATACCATCAGGGAGCCGACTACCTTGCGGTTCTCCGGCTTCGCTTCATGGTAAATGGCCAGGGCGGCTGCCGGCAGACCGAACATCATGAACGGATACTTACCGGTCGTGAACGTACCGGCAGTGAACGGCACGCCGTCGCGCAGCTGTGCCATGAAGATACTCTGGTCGCCGCGGATCAGCTGTCCCGACTTGCTCACATAACTGCCGAACTCATACCAGAACGGCGAGTAGAAGATGTGGTGCAATCCGAACGGAATGAGCGAACGTTCGATGACGCCGAAGATGAAGGCGGCCAGCGTCTTGTTCGTGTCGATCATGTTCTGGGACAGATAATTCAGTCCATGCTGGATCGGCGGCCAGACCAGGCAGAGAATCAAGCCCAGGATCAGCGAGGTTACAGCGGTCATAATCGGAACGAAGCGTTTGCCGGCGAAGAAGCCGAGATACGACGGCAGCTCGATTTTGAAGAACCGCTTGTACATCGCAGACGCCAGAATACCGACGAGAATACCGCCGAATACCCCGGTCTGCAGCGTAGGAATGCCGAGGACGCTGGCGTACGAGAAGTCGCCCCAGGTCAGCACGTAGCTGTTGATCCCCAGCACTGTGCCCATCGTCACGTTCATGACGAGGAAGCCGATAATGGCCGCAAGACCGGCCACACCTTCGCCGCCGGCGAGGCCGATGGCGACCCCGACCGCGAAGAGGAGGGACAGATTGCTGAATACGATCTGGCCGGCGTTCATGAGAACGTTCGCGATCGCTTGAACCGTATCATTCTCAAGAGCCGGTACGTATTGCAGGAAGTCGGGATTGACCAGCATATTGCCGATCCCCAGCAGCAGCCCCGCCGCCGGAAGGATAGCTACCGGCAGCATCAGCGCCTTGCCGACACGCTGCAAGACGCCAAACAGTTTCTTGAACATGTAGAGGTTTCACTCCTTTTTGAAATGGATAGCTAACAGAACACAGCGCAAAAAAGGCATAAGCAATCACAGATGCATGGTCGTCTATCCAACACTAAAGTTAGATTACCCCAAGAGGGAAAAAGACAACCATAAACCTGTAAATCACTCATGCCTGATCGAATCAGTTACACGTTATATTCAGTTAGCCACAACTTGCTGCCAGTATAACACCGTTTGCAACCGGTGGCAATACCTAAACTTCCGGGTCCGCGAGCGGTTCCTCTTCCTCGGCTTTCTTCTGGGCCAGACGTTGGAGATGAACGGTCAGATAGCTCACTTCCGCCGGATATACGGGCAGCTTCAGACGTTTCTCCATCACCTTCGTCAGCTTCCAGGCCAGCATATACATCTCAGGGTATTCGCGCTTCATCAGATTGTCCAGCGATGATGTCTGGCGGACCGTCTCGCCACGGCGCAGCCGCTCCAGCACGAACCGCAGATGGGTGACAAGCCGTGAATAATCGAGGGAATCCCGGGGGACCCGGTACTCCAGTCCGTTCTCCGCCAGCCCCACCAAGTCTCCGATTAACTGGGAATGCTCCTTGACCTCGGAGATATGCCGGTTGCTGATTGCGCTGTAAATATGCAGGGCCACAAACCCGATCTCATCGACAGGAAGCTGGACATTCATCGTCTCGTTGATCCGTCCCACGGCATATTCCGCCAGCGCATATTCCTTCGGATAGATCTCCCGGGTCTCATACAGAAACGGATTGTGCAGAATAATATGCTGCTCCATGCGGCGGATAGCGAAGGCGATATGATCCGTAAGCGCAATATGAATATGCTCGTTGAGCGTTGTTCCCGTCTGCCTCATGATGTGCAGGACAATCTCCTGAATCACTTCGATCAGCTTCTCGTCAACCTGGGGAATCAGCTGCTTGTACTGCTCCTGCTCGGCCTGGCTGCGCAGAATGAACATCTTCTCCACAGCGGACAGGTCAATTCTGTCGCGGCTCTTGCGGTTGAAGCCGATGCCCTTGCCGATGACGACGACTTCGGCATACTGCGGATGGTCGGCGATGATGACATTGTTGTTCAGCACCTTCGCGACGGTTAGGCTGCTCACATCTACACCTCTTTACCTTTCATCAAAAAAAACGATATCGCTCTATTATACGGGGGCGGCCGACCGCCCGCAAGATGACGGGAAGCTCCGGCGGCCTCCTGGAGCCATCCAATATATGAATGTGCCTCATTCGAACTTTCTGCCGATCCCAAAAAAAACCGTCAGGCCCCAATCCCTGACGGTCCTCCTTCCCGTGCGGCTGTCGTCCAGCCGCTTCATGAAGCCGGCTCCGCTTATTGCCTCGCGCTTCCCGGCAGTCCTTCCGGCGCAACCGGCGCCGCAGCAGCCGCGACCGGCGCCTTCGAAGGCACCGATTTGCCGGTAAGGCCCTGGATCAGCGACAGGGCGTCGATGCCGGACACGCTCTTGAGCATTTCGGGTGCGGTCGCCATCAGCTCGGTCACATAGTTGCTGACCCGGGCCGCGCCCTCGCCCTTGCCGGTGTCAACGACCGTCAGCTTGTCGATGGAAGCAATCGGCTGGGCAATCTTGCCCGCCAGTTCAGGCAGCATCTTGACGATAATGTCCAGCACCGCCGCTTCGCCGAACTTCTGGAACGCCTCGGCCAGCTTCTCCTTCGCTTCGGCTTCCGCCAGACCGCGCAGCCGGATGACTTCCGCCTCCGCCGTCCCCTTGGCCCGCTCCGCGTCTGCGATGGCCTGGCCCTCGAGCCGCTTCTGCTCCGCCGTTGCCTTGGCATGGGTCTCGATGCTGTACTGCACGGCATCCGCCTCGCGCATCCGCTTCACGCGGTCAGCTTCCGCCGCCTGTTCCACCGCGTAACGGTCGGCTTCGGCTTTCTTCTTCACTTCCGCGTCGTACTGCTTCTCGCGGACCGCGATCTCCTTCTCCTGCAGGTCGATCTCCCGCTCCTTGCGGACAAGCTCGACCTTCATTTGCTCTTCGACCACGATCTGCTTCGCCCGGGCCTCCTGGATATGATAGGCCTGGTCCGCTTCGGCCTTGGCGGTATCCTGGTCTTTCTTGAACGCCGCTACCTTCAGCTGATTCTCCTTGGACGCTTCCGCGATATTCGTGTCCCGCAGCAGCTCCGCCTTCTGCCCCTGCTCCTCGGCGCTGGCTTTCTGAATCCGGGCGTCCCGCATCGCTTCGGCTTCGGCGATCTCGGCGTCGCGCTTGACGGCCGCAATCCGCGGCTTGCCCAAGGCTTCCAGGTAGCCGTGCTTATCGCGCACATCCTTGATCGTGAACGACACGATCTGCAGGCCCATCTTCTTCAAATCCCGGGCAGCCACGCCCTGCACCTCCTGGGCGAACCGGTCCCGGTTCCGGTACACTTCCTCGACCGTCATCGTTCCGAGAATGGCGCGCAGATGGCCTTCCAGCACTTCCTGCGCTTCCGATTTCAGCGCTTCGATCGGCTTGCCCATGAATTGCTCGGCGGCTGTCGCGACATCTTCGATGGCGCTTCCGACCTTGATGATCGCCACGCCGTCTGCGATAACGGGCACGCCTTGCTCGGTATAGACCTCTGGCGTAGTCACATCCAGCTTATGGGACAGCAGCGACATGAACTCCGCCTTCTGGAACACAGGCAGAATGAAGGCGCCCCCGCCTCTGACAATCTTGATCTTCCGTCCCGATCCGTCGTCGGAAATATGGCTGCTGCCCAGGAAGGACCCGGTAACGATCATCGCCTCATCCGGTCCCACCGTCCGGTAACGCGCCCAGAAGGCGAGCGCCAGCACCAGCAGCACAGCGATCACAACCACGGGAATCAACAGGTAATCCGGTATTCCTGACATGTTCACAAATCCCCTCTCTTCAGCTCTTCCTCATCCAGTCCGGCCGCATAAGCCACGCCTTCCCTGACCTCCACGACTACGACGCGCAGCCCGGCCGGGAGCGGCTTACCGTCAAAGCTTGCCGCGGTATGCAGGCTGTTCGACGCTCCGAATCTCACCATGACTTCGCCGAAGCCGCCTGCCGGGACCGGCACCGTAATTTCGCCGAGCCTTCCCGGCAGCTCGGTCATCGAGAAGCCCGATGATACCTCGCTGCGCTCCATCGGCTTCACCACGCCGAGATACAAGGCGGCGGCCACCGCCAGAGCGGCAAGCAGCGACAGGGCGCCCACCGCTCCCGAGCCCAGCCCGCTGTATCGGCCCAGGAGAATTCCGGCGCCGCCGAACACGGTAACGCCCCCCGCCAGTACGGCCGGACTTAAGAAGTCAACCGACAGAAAGTCCAGTGAGCTGTGCAATACATCTCCGATAATGTCTCCCGCCAGCAGGCTGACGAGAGCGAACAGAACCCCGAGCGTCAGAGCGGCCATATAGAGCGTTTGCATTGCGCTTTCCCTCCGTTGTCATATGTATGCGGCCTCTCTTAATTTAACGTAAATCGTTGCGGATGGTTTCGGATTTCCAGAGAAATTCTCCCAATAAATGGGGTCAAGTTTAGTGCAAGAGCACCAAAAGGGATAGACAACGTCGAAACCAAAGTATTTGGAATGGAGTCTTAACATGGTTTACTCTATCGGAAAACTATACATTCTGTAATCTACCGAAAAATTTTATAGAAAAAAGAATAAAAACAAATTTTATCTATAGATTTCCATTAATGGATGATATAATGATTTTGTAGAAAAATTGATAGCTGATCCCTTTGGCAAGTCGACTGATATAAAAAGGTGCTAATTTAATTTAAACAAGGGCTGTCCTGATAGTAGGACAGCCTTGCTAAATTTACTTGAAAGGATTACGGCATGAAATTAAAAACTTTTTTTATTGTTATATTGTTCATAGTTGGTGTCTCAATTATTATGTTGAGATCCAATCAACAATCTGATGAAGAAAAACTGCAAAAAATAGTAACAAAAAAAAATTATATTGTAAATAAAGTTGAAGCTAATTTAGCTATTCATTTTACTATTAAGCCTGAGTGGATTACCAAAAAATCCAAACGTTTAAACGTCAAGGTTTTTAAAGTAGGGGAATCCGAAATTTTTCTTAGTGACGTTGTCTACCGGGAGAGAGATATTTATTTCAGCTTTCATACATCGTTGAACCTTCAGGAAGAAGGCCGATTTATTTTCCCCGGCGACCTGAAGCAAAATGGTGTTTTTTCGACGCCACAAGAGGAATTTTTGCTTGTCACTTCGGACCACCAACGTCTGATCCCATCACAAATAGGATTGGGTCCCTCAGCAGACTTTTCGTTTGGTATTGATTTATCAGATCAAGGTAAAATCGCAAGAGGATTCAATGTTCAGTATTCCGGCTTCAACCAATTTGCTTATTACAGAAAGCATCCGTAATTTATTTTCTGTCCCGGTGCTTTTAGTTCAGCTGGACAGCGCCATTAGCCGCCCGGAAGCGCCCGGACGGCTAATGCAGAATGACGGTGGCGAGATGCCTTGCCTCCGCAGCTTTTGGCCTGATTTCTTAGAGCGACATCTTGTAAATCTCGATGACATCCTCTCGCTGCAGCTTGCTGAAGTTACCGAAGGGGCCGAATTTGACCGCCTTGTCGGCCATTGCGCCGATCTGGCTGTCGTCGATGTCATAATCGGCCAGCCGCGACGGTGCGCCGATGGACGTCCAGAAGCGGCTCAGCGCCTCGATGCCTTCCAGACCGGCTTCGCGGTCGGTTTTGCCTGCTGCGTCCACGCCGAAGACGTTGACCGCGAGCTGGCGGAATCGGGCCGGATTCACATCCAGATTATGCTTCATCCAGTTCGGGAACAGAATGGCGAGCCCTCCGCCGTGCGGAATATCGTAGACCGCCGATACGGCATGCTCGATATTGTGGGTCGCCCAGTCGCCGGCAAAGCCCATGCTGACCATACCGTTCAGCGCCATCGTGCCGCAGTAGAGAATGGTCTCGCGGAGTTCGTAGTTCTCCAGATCATTCACGAGCTTCGATCCGGCCTCCATCATCGTGCGCAGCAGCGCTTCGCAGAAGCCGTCCTGCACCGGCGTGTTGGCATCCTGATGGAAGTAGTGCTCCAGCACATGCGACATCATATCGACGACGCCGTAAATGGTCTGGTCGCGGGGAACGGAATAGGTGTTCACCGGGTCCAGAATACTGAAGGCCGGGTAGGCGTGCACGCTGCCCCAGCCCATTTTCTCCTGCGTCTTCTCGTTGGTAATCACTGATCCGTTGTTCATTTCCGAGCCGGTCGCCGCCATGGTCAGCACGGTTCCGAGCGGCAGAGCGCCCTGGGGAGCCGCCTTGCGGTCCACGAAATCCCAAATGTCTCCCTCGTATTTCGCGCCGACCGCAACGGCCTTCGCACAGTCCAGAACGCTTCCGCCCCCCACGGCCAGAATCAGCTCGATTCCCTTCTCCCGGCACAGCTCGACGCCCCGGTGTACCGTGGACAGCCGCGGGTTCGGCTCGACGCCGGCGAGTTCGGATACTTCAGCCCCGATCTCCGAGAGCAGCGACAGGGTGCGGTCATACAAGCCGTTGCGCTTGATGCTGCCTCCCCCGTAGACGAGCAGCACCTTCTTGCCGTACTTGGGCACCTCGGTCTTGAGGGCCTCCAGGGTATCCTTGCCGAAGATCAGCTTGGTGGGATTGTAGAATTCAAAGTTGCGCATATGCGTTTTAACCCTCCAGTTCACAAGATAGTTGCGTACAATATAACATTATACCCCTGTAACGGATAAAAAACGAACATCCGGCTCTCTCCTTCTGGAGACAAGCCGGATGTCGGATTTAAATGCGAGAGGCCCCGAAGGCTTCGACGAACCGGGCGAACGCCTTGCGTCCCTCCGGCGTCGTCTTATAGACGCCCGCCTGCTCGAGAATGGCCGTGAACTTGGCGCCGACCTCGGTCCGAATCGCCTGAACCGCGTCATCGCGCTGCATTTCCGTGCCGAAGCGGGCGACGAGTTCCTCCAACCAGGGCCCGTGCTGGGCCAGCGGATGCCCGCCGCCGCGGATCGCCGCGAGCAGGCCGCTGTCGCCGCTCAGGACCCCGGCAATTTCATCGAGCTCGGTCTTCAGGCGGCCCGGCAGAATCGCCAGTCCCATTACTTCAATCAGACCGATGTTCTCCTTCTTGATATGGTGCATCTCCCGGTGCGGATGAAAGATCCCTTCGGGATGCTCTTCGCTCGTCCGGTTGTTGCGCAGCACCAGATCCATCTCATAGCCGCCGTCTTCGCTGCGGCGCACGATCGGTGTAACGGTGTTGTGCGGCTGGCGCTCTCCATCCGTCTCCGTAAAGGCGTGAATCTCCGCCGCCGGATCGCTGTAGCTCTTCCAGGCTTCGTAGACGGCGCTGCCGCATTCCAGCAGCGCTTTCTTGTCCGCGCCGCTCAGGCGCAGGACCGACATCGGCCAGTTGACGATGCTGATCGTCACTCCGGGATACCCGGGATGCGCGAAGCTGCTCTCGCGGGCCGCTTTTTGAATCGGGAAGGTATGGCGTCCGCCCTGGAAATGATCGTGCGTCAGAATCGAACCGCCGACAATCGGCAGATCGGCATTGGAACCGAGGAAGTAGTGCGGGAACTGGCCGACAAAATCCAGCAGCCGCTCCAGCGTCTTCTTCGTCAGCTTCATCGGCACATGATCGTGATGGAATACGATACAGTGTTCGTTGTAATAGACGTAAGGCGAATACTGGAAGAACCAGTCCTCCCCGGCGAGCTTCAGCGGAAGGGTCCGCAGATTCTGGCGCGCAGGGTGGTTGAGGCGCCCGGCATAGCCGACGTTCTCGCGGCACAGCAGACATTTCGGATACACCGGAGGCGGCAGCAGCCGCGCCATGGCGATCTCCTTCGGATTCTTCTCCGGCTTGGAGAGATTGATCGTAATCTCGATATCCCCGTAGGCCGAGCCGTACAGCCAGTACAGATTCTTCGAAATCCGGTCCATGCGGATGTAGTTCGAGTCGATATTGAGCCGGTAAAAGCGGTCGGTCGCCGCCGAAATTCCCTGCTCCCCGGCCAGCTTCCCGAATTCGCCGATAATCTCGGACGGACGGGCCAGCAGCAGCCCCATAATCTTCGCGTCCAAGAGATCCCGGTACGTATCCGTATTCTCCGGAATCAGCCCGATCTCATAGCCGTAGTCAATCAGGGCGTCCAGCATGGACTGCGGGCTGTCAGCCGCCTCTTCCGGCGCCAGTCCGGCGTACGGCTCATCGAAGCGGAACTGCTCCAGCAGCACATTGCGGCTGTAGTCGATGTCCTCCGGCTCGATCAAGCGTTTGGCGGCGGCGAAGAGCAGCAGCTCTTCGATCGCCAGCAGGGCCCGTTCGCCGCCGGCGGGTGCGTGGTGCTCGGTCTCGTTGTTCATAGTCCGTCTCCTTAGCTGATCTGATTACTTGTCGCCGTAGCCTTGCGGATGGCTGGAGTGCCAGCTCCATGCGCTGGCGATGATGCCCTCCAGATCGGCCCGCGAAGGGTTCCAGCCGAGCACGCTGCGCGCTTTGTCCGAGGAAGCGACCAGCACGGCCGGATCGCCGGCGCGGCGTTCCTGGACCGCTACCGGGATGTCGAGGCCGGTCACCTTCTTGGCCGTCTCGATCACCTGCTTCACGGAGAAGCCGAGGCCGTTGCCCAGGTTGAACACATTGCTTCCGCTGCCGCTGCGCAGATAGTTCACCGCCCGCACATGGGCGTCGGCCAGATCGCTGACATGGATATAGTCGCGGATACAGGTTCCGTCTTCTGTCGGATAGTCTTCGCCGAAGATGGCGATATGTTCGCGCTGCTTCAGCGCCGCTTGCAGAACGAGCGGAATCAGATGGCTCTCGGGACGGTGGTCCTCGCCGATCTTGCCGCTGGCATGCGCGCCCGCCGCGTTGAAGTAGCGGAGCGCTACATAACGGATGCCGAGCACTTTATCGAACCAGGACATCATCCGTTCCATCGTCAGCTTGGTTTCGCCGTAGACGTTGGCCGGCTCGGTGCGGTCGCTCTCCTCGATCGGCACCTTCTCGGGCTCGCCATAGGTGGCGGCGGTGGAGGAGAAGACGATTTTATCGACGCCCGCCTCCTGCATCGCCTGCAGCAGACAGAGCGTTCCATAGACATTGTTGTCGTAATATTTCGCCGGGTCTTTCATACTCTCCCCGACCAGGGAGCTGGCCGCAAAGTGGATGACGGCGTCAATCTCATTCTCGGCGAACAGCTTCTTCAGCAGCTCCTTGTCCCGGAGGTCTCCCTCGTACAGCTTGCCGCCCAACAGCGCTTCCCGGTGCCCGGTCAGCAGACTGTCGATTACAACCACCTCTTCTCCCCGATCCAAAAGCTCCGCTACCGTGTGGGAGCCGATATACCCCGCTCCGCCCGTTACAAGAATTGCCATTGTCTCTCCACTCCTCTCGTTATGGTCCAACAGGTCATTCCTTACGTATCGCTTGACTGATCGCTTGATTTACCGCTTGACGGCGCTCTGCTCACGAACACCGTCGCCGATGCCGCAGACGTAGAAATCGCCGGTAAGACCGGTGCGTTCCTTATAGGCCGCTCCGACCTCCGCAATGAACCGTTCCACCTCATCTTCGTGAACCAGGGAGACGGTACAGCCGCCGAACCCGGCGCCGGTCATGCGCGATCCGAGCGTGCCGGGGATGCGCTGCGCCTCTTCCACCATGACGTCCAGCTCCGGGCAGCTTACTTCGTAGAGATCGCGGAGCGATTCATGCGAGGCGTTCATGAACGCCCCGAACGTCCGGAGGTCGCCGCGCCGCAGCGCCTCGACCGAATCCAGCACGCGCCGGTTCTCGGTTACAACGTGCTGCGCCCGCCGCAGCACTGTCTCGTCCCGGATCGCATCCTTGTGCGCTTCCAGTTCTTGAGGCGTCAGTCCGGCCAGACAAGCCAGCTCCGACACCCTCGTTCGCAGCGCGGCAAGCGCTTCATCGCACTGGGAGCGGCGTTCATTGTACTTGGAATCAACCAGGCCGCGGCGTTTGTTGGTGTTGCCGATAATGAGCTTATAGTTCCCGGCCTCAAACTTCACCAGCTCGTAATCCAGCGTGTCGCACATCAGCAGAATCGCATGGCTGCGGCGTCCGACCGCGACCGCGAACTGGTCCATGATGCCGGAGTTGACGCCGACATAGCCGTTCTCCGCCCGTTGGGACAGCCGCGCAATTTCTACGGTATCGGTGTCTCCGCCCTCGAGTGTCAGGAAGGCGAAGGCGGTCACGACCTCAATCGAGGCCGATGAGGACAGGCCCGCTCCGTTGGGAATATCCCCGTGGAAGAGCAGGTCGTAGCCCCGGGTCGGCGCGATTCCTGTCTTGGCCAGCTCCACCAGTACGCCGACGGGGTAATCCACCCATTCGCCGGTCTTCGCAAGACCAATGTCGGGAATGCGGATATCCGCTTCATACTCAAAATGCGTGGAGACGAACCGGACCCGGTCGTCCTCCCGCGGACGGGCCAGCAGCGTTGTGCCGAATTCCAGCGCGGCCGGAAGCACGTAGCCTCCGTTGTAATCGAGATGCTCTCCGATCAGATTAACCCGTCCCGGAGCGTAGAACACACGCGTCTCCGCGCCGGTGTCCCCATGCTTGCGGATAAAGCTCTCCTGCAAATCCGATATGCTCATAAATGATGCGCCATCCTTTCGCCGTTCAAGCGAAATCTCGCCCTTCCGGCTTCTTTATGGCTATATTATAATAAAAACAGGTGCGCGCCGATAATGCAATCATGTGCGTTACTCATGGACAAATGTGACAATGGACGGTGAGCTTATGAGTCTGCCCGAACCCGATTACGCTGTCGCCTCCAATCCGCTGTACAACGAGAAGGATGCCCTCAGCGTTCTCTTCGCCGGACGCAGCCAGACCCGGGCGCTGCATCAGGCCGGACCCAAGATCTACGATTATTACCTGCTGCATTATATCGAATCCGGAAGGGGAATCTTCCGCACGGAGCACCGCACCTACTCGCTTGGCGCCGGCGACCTCTTCCTGATCCATCCCGCCCGGCTCGTCAGCTACGTCTCCGACGAAGAGACGCCCTGGCGCTACCGGTGGATGGCCTTCGCCGGCGCCGAAGCGGACCGGCTGGTCGCCGGCGCGGGCTTCACTCCGGCTGATCCCGTAGTCTCCGCGGGGAAGAGCAGCATCATTCCCCGGGCGCTGGCCGGCATCATGGAAGCCTTCGGCTCAGGCCGCGAAAGCGGCGTCCTGACGGCGCTCGGCTGCCTGTATCTGACGCTCGGGGAGGCCGCTTCCCGGCTTGTCCCCGAGGAGCGCCCCGCCGGACCGGATTCCCAGGCGAAGCGGACGGTCATGCAAATGATTCATTATATGTCCTCCCAGTATGCCCATCCGGTCTCCATCGAAGGGATGAGCGCCAGCCTGGGCTACAGCAGAGCCCATCTGTCCCGGATCTTCAAGGCCGAGACCGGCTATTCTCCGGTCACCTACCTGCTCAAGCTGCGGATCGACAAATCCCGGCGGCTTCTCCGGGAGCGTCCCGAGCTGTCGATCGAGCAGGTGGCTGCCTCCGTCGGGCTCAACGACCCGCTCTACTTCTCGCGCCAGTTCAAGCGGTTCTGCGGCGAGTCGCCCAGCCAGTACCGAACTTCCGCAGCGGGAAGATAGGGCTCCGCAGGCTTCATTCCGCCGGGTAGAGTCTCGCTTCCAGCGCTTCCATCACACTGCCGATCTTCTCCTGGATGAGCAGATCCGCTCTCGGATCAAATCCGGTTGCTTCCATATTCAGTACGGCAACATGCCGTCCCTGAAAATAACGCACCAGCCCGGCCGCAGGCTGAACGGTCAGCGAGGTCCCGCCAATCAGGAGCAGATCCGCCTCCGAGATATCGGATATTGCCGCTTCCAGCACGCCCCTGTCCAGCGGCTCCTCGTACAGCACGACCTCCGGTTTGACGATGCCGCCGCAGTCCGGGCAGCGGGGCACGGCAGACGTGTCCGCAAGCACTTCTTCCAGCGTGAAGAAGCGGCCGCACTTCATGCAGCGGTTCCGGTGCACCGAACCGTGCAGTTCCAGCACCCGGCGGCTCCCGGCAAGCTGGTGAAGCCCGTCGATGTTCTGGGTAATGACCGACGTCAGCTTGCCGTCGGCCTCAAGCCGGGCGAGCAGCCGATGCGCGCTGCCCGGACGGGCTTCGGGGTGCAGCATTTTACCCCGGTAGAAATCAAAGAAAACTTCGGGCCGGGCCATGAAGAATGACCGGCTCAGAATCTGCTCCGGCGCATAGGGCGAGTCCTGCTCGGTGACATAGAGTCCGGCCGCCGAACGGAAATCGGGTATTCCGCTCTCCGTCGACGTTCCTGCCCCTCCAAAAAAGACAATCCGCCGGCTCTCCTTCACCCACTGCGCCAGCGTATCCACAGCATCCATCATGTAGTCTGTCTCCTCTCCTTGTCGGCCTGTCCCCTCTCCTTGTCGGCCTGTCCCCGCACTTCCAGTTCGGTATAATCCTTCACGATCACATCCGCATCCAGCAGCGGTCCCCGTTCGCCCGAAGGCGAAAGTCCGATGCAGCAGCGCAGGCCCGCACGCCGGCCCATCTGCATGTCCGCGTTGCTGTCTCCGATCAGAACGGTCTCGTCGGCAGAGACGCCCAGCTCGCGGAGGGCCATAAGCGCCATCTCGGGATCGGGCTTGCCCAGGCGGGCCCGGTCTCTGGTTACAACGGCGGCGAAGCGGTCGGCGACGCCGAGCCAGTCCAGATGCTCGGCGGTTGCAGCCGATCCGTCGGAAGTTACGACGCCGAGCGGGATGGAAGCAGCCCGGCAGCTCTCCAGGAAGGGCAGCAGCCCCGGCACCGGATACGCCAGCCGGCGGCGGCGAACGCCTTCTGACGCCCTACCGCAAATCGCCATCACTTCCGTAAGCGCCTCGTTCCAAGGCATTCCCGCAGCCGCGTATAGCTGCCAGGCAAGCAGTCCGTAGGCTTGCTCCTCCGTCGCCATCGGCAGCGGACCGGCCGGGTCGTAAGCGGCGATTCGGCCCTCCGCTCCCCTTACCGTTCCCAGCACGCTGTCCCGGAGACCGATCCAGCCCACCCCTTCATGATTCAGCCTGTGTTCAAGGCCGTCCAGCACCTCTTCCGCCCAGGCTCCCCACATGCGCAGCATGTCCAGAAGCGTCCCGTCCTTGTCGAACAGAACGGCGCGGCAGGGAACCGGGCTGCCGTTTCTTATCCTCAATTCAGCCATCGCATTTCTCCTCTTCTCCTGCATGCAGCAGCCTGTACATTTACCAAAATTATAGTAGAACGCTCCGGAGGGCACAACCTTCATCAGTTCGCCATAACTTTGGGAACTGACAGCGCTTGCAAGTGTGATTTAATTCACAATTGCCAATAGGAGAATCCGTTATTTTAAAATTAAAATAATAAGACAGGGAGGCAGGCTCATGACCAGCAGCACACGCCTTGACGAGCGGGGCGAAACATTCTTTCTGAATCTGCGGTTCATGCTCATTGTGACCGTAATCGCCGGTAATGCTATCGAGCCGCTGATCACCTCCAGTTCGGCCATGCACGGGCTGTTCACCTGGATCTTCAGCTTCCATATGCCTCTGTTCGTGCTGGTTACCGGCTATTTTGCCCGCCTGTCCCTCACCGGTGAGGCCGGACGGCGCGTGCTCGCCCAGATCGGGCTTCAATATGTAATCTTTCAGTCCCTCTATTCGGTCCTTGACGCCTGCTTCTTCCAGGTGGCCCATATCCACCGTTCCTTCTTCGCCCCCTATCTGCTGCTCTGGTTCCTGGCCAGCCACGCCTGCTGGCGCCTTCTGCTTCTTGCTGTTCGCCGCTGGAACCCGCTCTGGCAGCTTGCGGCCGCTGCCGCAGCCGGCGTGCTCGTCGGCTACCTGCCGCTGGACGGCGTCTGGCTCAGCGTCAGCCGCACCTTCGTCTACCTTCCCTATTTTGTCGCCGGCTATCACCTCCCGTTCAGCGCCGTTGCCCGGTTCTTGCGCGGCAGCCGCCGCCGGATCGCCGCGCTGCTCTCGCTGGCGCTGCTCGTTCTCTTCATGGCGGGAGCGCTGCCGATGCCCTCTCCGGGCTGGCTGTACGGCAGCATGACCTTCGGCGAACTCGGGACCGCGCACGGGTATGCCGGACTCTATCGTCTCGGCATGTACGGCTTGCAGGTTCTCTCGGCTGCCGCCTTTCTCGGCTGGGTTCCTTACGCCGCAAGCGCCATGACCGATTGGGGACGCCGCACCCTCTACGTCTTCCTTCTTCACGGGCTCGTCATCCGCTTCGCCGTCGTTTCCGGAATCTATGCGCATCTGGACCGTCCCGGCGGCTATGCCGCCGTTCTGGCCGCTTCGCTGTCTCTTGCCGTAATCCTGGCGCAGAAGCAAGTCCGCGCCTGCCTGCATGTCGCCGTCGAACCCCAGGTCGGCTGGCTGTGGAACCTCCGGCAGCGGCTCGCCAGCGCAGAAGCCAAGCAAGGTCCGCTGCCCCGCCTGTCGGCGCAGCCCGGACGTCCGCGTTCCCGCTAGGCTTCCACTTCTCTTGAAATCCGCCTCCGGGCGGATTTTTTGCTTCTTGCAAACTTCCATCCTGCGGTAGAAAAAACGGGGCCGATGTGGTAGACTGTCAGATAATATAAAAGCGGCTTATCAGCGCTTTAAAGCGGTACAAGGAACCGATGTTCCGGCACCGATTTCACATAAGGGGGAAACCAGCAAATGGCAGGCACGAAAAAGCGTTCCGACATGATCACCAAGGGCTTCGACCGGGCTCCGCACCGCAGTCTTCTGCGGGCGGCCGGCGTTAAGGAAGAGGATTTCGGCAAGCCGTTTATCGCGGTGTGCAATTCTTATATCGATATTGTTCCGGGGCATGTCCACCTGCAGGAATTCGGCAAAATCGTCAAGGAAGCCATCCGCGAAGCGGGCGGCGTGCCTTTTGAATTCAATACCATCGGCGTCGACGACGGGATCGCCATGGGCCATATCGGCATGCGCTATTCCCTGCCGAGCCGGGAGATCATTGCCGACTCGCTGGAGACGGTCGTCAACGCCCACTGGTTCGACGGCATGGTCTGCATCCCGAACTGCGACAAAATTACCCCCGGCATGATGATGGGCGCCCTGCGCGTCAACATTCCAACCGTCTTCGTCAGCGGCGGCCCGATGAAGGCCGGCGTGGACAGCAAGGGCCGCAAGCTCTCCCTGACCTCCGTCTTCGAGGGCGTCGGCGCCCACCAGGTCGGCAAGATCGACGACGCCGAGTTGCTGGAGCTTGAACAATACGGCTGTCCGACCTGCGGTTCCTGTTCCGGCATGTTCACCGCCAATTCGATGAACTGCCTGGCCGAAGCGCTCGGTCTGGCGCTGCCGGGCAACGGCACGATTCTGGCCGTCGCCGAGGAACGCCGCGACTTCGTTCGCAAATCCGCGAAGCAGCTCATGGAGCTGATCAAGCTGGATCTGAAGCCGCGCGATATCGTAACCAGGGAATCCATCGACAACGCCTTCGCGCTCGACATGGCGATGGGCGGCTCGACCAATACCGTACTGCATACCCTCGCCTTGGCCCAGGAAGCCGGCATCGATTATCCGCTGGAACGGATCAACGAAGTCGCCAACCGTACCCCTTACCTGTCGAAGCTTGCTCCGGCTTCCGACATCTTCATTGAAGACGTGGACCGGGCCGGCGGCGTCAGCGCCGTGCTGAACGAACTGCTCAAGAAGGAAGGCACTCTGTTCGGCGAATGCATGACCGTAACCGGCAAGACGCTGGCCGAGAACGTGCGCGGCCATGAGATTCTGGATACCGGCGTCATTCATCCGCTGGATCATCCTTACTCCGAAGTCGGCGGCCTCGCCGTGCTGTACGGCAACCTTGCGCCGGAAGGCTCGATCATCAAGGTCGGCGCCGTAGATCCGTCCGTCGGCGGCTACCACAAGGGTCCTGCCATCTGCTTCGACTCCCAGGAAGAGGCGCTGGAAGGCATTGCGAACGGCAAGGTCAAGGAAGGCCACGTTGTGGTTATCCGCTACGAAGGACCGAAGGGCGGCCCCGGCATGCCGGAAATGCTCGCTCCGACTTCCCAGATCGTCGGCATGGGCCTTGGCGCCAAGGTCGGCCTGATTACGGACGGCCGCTTCTCCGGCGCTTCCCGCGGCATCAGCATCGGGCATATTTCGCCGGAAGCCGCCGAGGGCGGACCGATCGCTTTTGTCCACGACGGCGATATGATTGAACTCGACCTCATCAACCGCAAGATCGAACTGCTCGTCGACGAAGAAGAGCTGGCCCACCGCCGCAGCACCGAGTGGAAGGAATTCGAGCCGAAGGTCAAGACCGGCTACCTGGCCCGCTACTCGAAGCTTGTCACGAACGCCAGCAAGGGCGGCGTGCTGAAGATTTAGGAAGCGGAATCCGATGCTGTCCAATCGTTAATTCCCGGCCCCGTCCCGCTTGATGAGCGGACACGGGGCCTTTTTTTAAATCCACTGGATGACATCCACTACCGGGAGGCACCCATTATGATTCGATATCCTCTGCTGCACGAAGGCGCCGTGATCGGCGTTACCGCTCCCTCATCGGGGACCGGGGAGGAGTGGCGGCCCCTGCTGGACTCGGCCATCCGGCGCATGGAACAGCGCGGCTTCCAGGTCGTCTGCGGAGAGACCCCGTGGACCCAGCATAAGGCGAAGTCCGCTCCGGCGCGCGTACGGGCCGCTGAACTGAATGCCATGATGACAGACGACGCCATCGAAGCCGTCATCCCGCCCTGGGGCGGAGAGCTGCTGATTGAAATTCTGGAAGAACTCGAGTGGAACCGATTCGGCTGTAAATGGATGCTCGGCTATTCCGACATCAGCCTGCTTCTGTTGGCCTTCACCCTCCGGACCGGAATCGCAACCGCGCACGGCACCAACCTGATTGATCTCCGGGGCAACTATTCGGACCCCGTAACCGATCGGTGGTTCTCCGTCCTGCACACCCGGGAAGGGGAGTCCGTACTCCAGCATTCGTCGGAACGCTACCAGAAGGAGTGGAATCACGCCTCTCCCTCGCCGTGTGTATTTCATCTGACGGAGAAGACCGAATGGAAGACGGTGCACGGGAACCCTGTCGCCATGGAAGGCCGGCTGCTGGGCGGATGCATCGATGTGATTCGGCATTTGGCAGGCACTCCTTACGGCGATGTGGCCGGCTTCCAGCAGGACCGGATTGGCGCCGAACCGATTCTCTGGTATCTGGAGAACTGCGAGCTGTCCACAGCGGACCTGCGTCGTTCGCTCGTACAGATGAAGCTTGCGGGCTGGTTCCGCCATTGTTCGGGGATATTGTTCGGGAGAAGTCCCGCGAACCGGCCTGTGGAGGGCTACACGGCTGAAGACGTCTACCGGGATCTTCATGAGGAATTGCAAATTCCCGTCGTCTACGATGCCGATTGCGGGCATGTTCCGCCCCAGCTCACCTTCGTGAACGGGGCCTATGCCCGGATTGAAGCCCGGGATGGCCGGGGAATCGTTGAACAGGTTTTTCGTCCCTGACGGCGGCCATGGCGACGCGACCCTCCTAGATTTCTTCAATCAGCCTGAGTCGTTATCATGCGGTTGCCACTCACAACTGTAAAAAGGGCTGGCGCAATGCGCCAACCCTGTCTGCCCTATTGAATAGAAGTCTACTCTCTCTTGTAGCACTGCTCTACAGTTCGACGCCGCCCCGCTTGATGACGTCCTGGTACCAGTAGTAGCTGTCCTTCGGCGTGCGCCGCAGCGTCTCGTAATCGACATGGATCAGCCCGAACCGCATGCTGTATCCATAGGCCCACTCGAAGTTATCCATGAGAGACCAGGCGAAATAGCCCTTGACCGAAATGCCGGACGCGATGCAGCGGTGCAGCGACAGCAGATGCTTGTGCAGATAGTCAATCCGCTTCATGTCCGCAACGGTTCCTTCTTCTACCCCGTCGTTGTAGCAGGCTCCGTTCTCGGTGATATAAATGGCAATGTCTCCATAGCGTTCATGGAGATAGCTGAGGACCTTGTGAAAGCCTTCCGGATAGATCGGCCAGCCGATATCCGTATGCTCATACCCCATGTTTATCCGGCTGCATTCCATAATGCCGGCGCCTTCTTCATACCGAGCTACCGAGCCGTTGTAGTAGTTGATCCCGACAAAATCCGCCGGCTCGCTGATCAGCTCCATGTCGCCTTCCTGAATCGGAACCTCGGCGCCGTGGGCGCGGAAGCGCTCGACCAGAAATTCCGGATATTCACCTTTGTACATCGGATCGAAGTACCATTCAATGAACCAGCCGTTCTCCCGCCGGCAGGCTTCCTTGTCCTCTTCCCGCGTGCTGTACGGCTCCATCCAGGTCACATTCGGAGCGCAGCCGATCTCGCCGGGAATGCCGGTCTCGCGGAACCGGCGCACGGCTGCGCCGTGGGCCAGCATGAGATGATGGCTGACCGTGACAGCGGTCTGCAGATTCCGGTTGCCGGGAGCATGCTCGCCGTGATAGTTGGACAGGAACGAGGCGCACCACGGCTCATTGATCGTGAACCATTTGGCAATCCGGTCGCCGTAGCGGCGGAACAGCGTCTCGGCATAGTCGGCGAACGCCGCAATGGTATCGCGGTTCTCCCAGCCGCCCTCATCCTGGAGCGCCTGCGGAAGATCCCAATGGTAGAGCGTGCAGACCGGTTCTATGCCGGCGGCAACCAGCTCATCAATAAAGGCATCATAGAAGGCCAGGCCCTCGGCATTGACCTCGCCGCGGCCGTTCGGGTAAATACGGGGCCAGGCCACCGAGAAGCGGTACGCCTTCAGTCCCAGCTCTTTCATAAGCGCGATATCCTCGCGGAAGCGGTGATAGGAATCGCAGGCGACATCGCCGTTGTCGCCGTTCCAGACTTTGCCCGGTTCCCGGGAGAAGGTATCCCAGATCGACAGCCCTCTTCCGCCTTCCTGATAAGCGCCTTCTACCTGATACGCGGCCGTTGCCGCCCCCCATACAAAATCAGCCGGATATTGCACACTCCCCATATGATGAACCTCCGAATTGTTATTATTGTTAGGAAAATTTTCACTTACTAACTAACGATGATACCAAAAAAGCAACCAAAAGAAAACCCTTTCCCGCTCGCTTTATCGCTGTTCAAAAAAGCTCCCTTGGCCTTGAAATGCCGCATCAGGCGGATTTCTTCGGACAAGGAAGCTTGAGGGAATAATAGCGGTAGACATTTCATTATTAGGGGCTAATGAACGGCGTGGACCCCCGGCAGATCGGCGTCGGACAGAGTAACGGACAGCTCGGCGTCCTCCTCGCTGTGCTTGACGGACTTCGTCAGGGAACCCGGATGCGGCTTGCCGTAGGACCGCAGCAGATCGGTAATCGGCATCAGCATTGTCTTGGGCACCAGCGCATCGGCGCGCCGCTTCAGACGGTTCCCGCCGCTCGGGTGAATTACGCTGAGCAGAATCCGCAAGTACACCCGTGTGGACTTGGCGAACAGGCCATCCGGCAGGTCCGTGACGAGAAAGCCGAATTTCTCCGGTCCCCGGTTAATCATGCTGACTCCGTAGAGCGCCTTGGCGGAGGCCAGCTCCTCGCTTGACGCGATAATCTCGGCCAGATCCGGCAATTCCTTCTGCGTATAGCGGATCATCCGGATCGCGAGCTGGGCCTCGGAGCGGGAGCTTACGCCCAGCTCGAACAGTCGGCGGTTATCGAAATGCAGCTCCACGATGCGGTCGCCTTTCTTCAGGACGGAACCTTCGCCCATTTCGATCGTATCACCGGAATAAGAGCGCAGCCGGTAATGAAAGAACGGGTTCTCGGGCGATACGGTCTTCAGGCGGAACATGAACTGGAACGCCTTCTCCCACATCAGCCAGCACCAGACGAGCAGCATTTTGCCGAACGAGAGCCGA
Organism: Paenibacillus spiritus; assembly: GCF_008710135.1. Lineage (GTDB taxonomy): Bacteria > Bacillota > Bacilli > Paenibacillales > Paenibacillaceae > Paenibacillus_AQ > Paenibacillus_AQ glufosinatiresistens. The sequence continues at coordinate 72,584 of NZ_VYKK01000008.1, forward strand.
CCCTCTCGGGCTTTCTCGGAAGCGCGGATCATCTCGTCGACCCGGATGCTCTTCAGACCGCGCTTGTCGGCCTCCTCCAGCATGGTCTTCAGAGCCGTCAGCATATTGGCGGGAGCCTTCGGGTCCGCTCCAAGCGTCCGGCCGCAGTCATGTAGCAGCATGACTTCTCCGGGGTTCAGCCGGGACAGCAGCTTGGCGGTCAGCTTCTTCGCGCCGAGCTTCTCCTTCCAGTCGCCGAACATGGCCGACCACAGAATAATCCGGACCTGGCGCCGCTTGGAGAAGTCGAACAGGTTGACAATCCCCCACGGCGGCCGGTAGTAGATGCTGCGCTGGCCTGTGATGGAATGGATAATATCGTCGGTACGCTGAATCTGCTTGCGGACCGTTCCCGGCCGCATAATCCAGTTGCTCTTATGCACATAATTGTGGATGCCGATCAGATGGCCCTCGTCGTGCATCCGGCGGATCAGCTCCGGATGGCGTTCGGCATGGGCGCCGACGACGAAGAAGGTAGCCTTGGCATCATGCTCTTTCAGCAGATCCAGCAGCCTTGGCGTGTACTCCGGATCGGGCCCGTCATCAAAGGTCAGCGCGTAATCCTTCACGCCGACGCCGCGGCGGAAGACCCGATATCCAAAAATCCGGGTGATAAGACCGGGTATGAAGGCATAAAAGGTTGTGATGTAGAATAACCAGAGCAGCAAAGTCTCCATTTCGCATTTCCCCGCTTTGTCAAAGTAGAAACGCCCGGACGGCGTTTACCCCTTATTCTAACACAGCCGCCGGACAAATAGACTTTTTTTATGAAAAGAAACCGTCGGCCCCCGCTCCAAATCGGTTACAATAATGGAATATAAAGCTCTCAAGCAAAGGAGTCGTTACGATTTATGCTGCCGTTTTACAAAAAGTACGGGCGCACCTTCTTCGACATCGGGCTGGTGATTCTTACCGTCTACTTGATCATGCTGGTCTTCAGCAAGCTGTATCAGCTGGCCGCTCCTGTCTTTCTCTCGTTCTTCGTGTTCCTGCTGATTGAGCCTCTGGCGCGGTTCCTCAACCGCAAGGGCATGGCCAAGCCGTTCGCATCGGCAATCTCCGTGCTGCTGTTCCTGACCCTCCTTCTGGGCGCCCTGTTCGGCGCCGGACTGCTGATTGCCACCCAGGCGATGCGGCTGGAGGAGAATTTTCCGTATTACACCCGCATTGTCCAGGAGAACTTCCGGGAGATGACCATTTACCTGCAGCACAAGGTCGATGCGCTTCCGCCCGATATTACCGTCAAACTCAATGAATACTTCACCAAAGGCACCGATGTCCTGTCCGACTGGCTGGTCGTCTTCTTCAATTATCTGATCAACCTGCTGGGCTCGTTCTCCTCGTTCATGGGCAACTTCGGGGTTGCGATCATTCTCGCCTTCTTCCTCAGCATGGAGATCAAGGACTGGCGCCAAATCGCTCATGATAAAATGCCCAAAACGCTCAAGACGGCATACGCGTTTCTTCAAGGCAATGTCTTCCGGGCCATCGGCTCCTATTTCAAGGCCCAGCTTATTCTGATCTCGATCACTTTCGTACTGGTGCTGGCCGGACTATACATAATCGGCACGGGCAACGAGCTGACGATGGCCCTGATCTGTGCCGTATTCGACTTGCTCCCGCTGCTCGGCGTCACGACGATCCTCGTCCCTTGGATCATCTATCTGTTCATTGTGGGACATACCTCCGTCGCTATCGGCCTTATTATTCTGCTGGCGGTCGTCTTGGTCGTGAGACAGCTGCTGGAGCCCAAAATCACCGGCAATTCCATCGGCGTCTCCTCGGCTTTTCTGATGCTGAGCTTCGTGCTGATCTCAACCTCCGCCTTCGGGGTGGCCGGTCTGATTCTGTCGCCGATTCTGCTGATTCTGCTCAAGGAGCTGCTTCAGCAGGGTTATCTGCAGCGCTGGATTTCGCTGCCCCAGGAAGAATTCCTGGTCTCGCCGTTCGCGTATACGCCGCCGCCCGAGCCTGCCGAACCGGACGACAAGCTGGCCTGGCTGCGCAGGGCCGAGAAGCCGGCCGTATCCGACGGCACGCCGGACCGTCCGGAGTAACAGCACGGCGGCCGGTTCCTGTTCCGGCGAGCGCTATATCCGCTCCGCTTCCGCTTGACCGGAAAGGCCCGATGCGCAGCTTCCGGGGAATGAATTTTCCCCGGCTGCGCATCGGGCCTTTGTCTGTTCCATCAGGGATACGAGAGTTGGAATGCGCCTCGGTTATGCTCCGGTTCGCGGAAGAACCGGCGGGCCCTTGGCTAGACTTCGGCCGTAGCCGCTGTCTTCTCCCGTTCGGCCAGGAAGTCCATGATCCGGCCGAACAGCGGAGCCGCAGCCGGCGGACTGTCCGGCGCGACGTTCTGGACCAGCACCGCAGCGGCGTACTTCGGCCGGTCGGCGGGGCCGTAGCCGACGAACCACTGATTGTTGCGGGGCGCGCCCTTCACCGTCGTCTGGGCGGTGCCGGACTTGCCGGCAAGCGGCCATGCCGCGCCGCGAAGCGACCGGCCTGTTCCTTCGGTGACGACGGCCCGCATCATCCGCAGCACCTGCGAAGCGGTGCGCGGGGAGATGCGCCCCGCCGGAGAAGGGGCGCCGTGGCGGGGCAGCTCGGCCAGTGTCTGGCCGCTGGCGAATACGGCGCGCCGCAGGATGCGCGGCGCGGTCACTTCGCCGCCGTGCAGCAGCGTCACGACGAGATTCGCCGCCTGAAGCGGCGTAACGGCGGCGTCGCGCTGCCCGATCGCCGTCTGCGCGCAGGCGGCGGCGTCCCGCCGGGAGCCGGCGGCGAAGATGCGGCCGGCCTGCTCGCCGCCGAGCGGCCGCAGCTCCGGCAGGCCGAGCGCATGCGGCTCGCGCCAGCCGATGTCCCGCCCGAGGCCGAGCGTCAGCGCGGCGGCCTCCAGGCGCTCCCCGCCGAGCCGGTCCGCCAGCTCGGCGAACACCAGGTTGCAGGAGCGGGCAAAGCCCTGCTCCAGCGTCATGGACGCGCCGTGCCCGGCCGAGGGCGGGCACTTCAGGCCGTACTTCTCCTGCCCGGGGGCGCAGGAGAAGACTTCGCCGGGCGAAGCCAGCCCGGCTTCCAGCGCCGCAGCGGCGGTGACGATCTTGAAGATCGAGCCGGGAACCGCCGCCTGCAGCGCCCGGTTGTTCCACTCCCCGCCTTCAGGGGAGACCTCGTTCGGGTTGTACAGGGGCAGCGACGCCATCGCCGCGATATCGCCCGTGGCAGCATCCAGCACCACAACCGCGCCCTCCCGGACGCCGGCCTGCCGGGCCAGCCGCTCTACTTCTTCCTGCAACTCAAGGTCAATGGTTGTATACAAGGAGAGCGGATAATAAGGGTTGGCCGGCGTCCGAACCGTCAGACCGGTCCCGGGAATCCGCTTCCCCTCCGCATCGACCCGGGCATAGACCTCCGTGTGTCCGACGCCCCGAAGCAGCGGCTCCAGCGTCCTCTCCAGTCCGGCGCTTCCGTTCAGCGGAACACGCAGTCCTCCGTCCGCACCCCTCCCGTCTGTGCGGGGCGCTTCTGATAGGTAGCCTTGCCACTGGCGGCCGACGGGCTCGCCGCCGTATCGTCGGGTCCACGGCAGCACGGCAAGGCCGTCGAAGCCGGTCTGCCGGACGGCAGACGCCTGTTCCGGGCTCAGCGCCAGAGGCTGCCGGCCGCCCTTCTCTCGCCAGACATAGGGCCGCTCTTCTTCCGCAAGCCGCTTCTCCAGCTCTGCCGGCGTCGTACCGAGCAGCGGAGCGAGCCGCTTCAGCGCCTCCTTCCGGTCCGCTGCCGCCCGATCCGGCCCCTGCGGTCCGCCGGCCGCTGCCCCGCTCTCCGGGAAGAAGACCGCCGTCCAGATCGTCTTTCCGGCCAGCGGTCGTCCGCTGCGGTCCAGAAGCCGCCCCCGGCCGCTGTCCAGCACGACCTCCCGCTCGCTCTGGACCTTGGCGGTCTTGGCCAGTGTATAGCGTCCCCCCGGCACAACTTGACGGGACAGGACGAACTGCACCCAGGCCAGACGGACCGCGAGAAGTCCCACCAATCCTACCAAAATGACCAATCCGGCGATATGTCTTCGTTCTGACTGTCCCATAGCTGTCCCCCATCCGATCGAGTCTGCCCCTAGATTGACCTAGGAAGAGGAAAATATACATGATTTTCTTATACGGCTCGTTCGGCTCGCCTTCAGCTCCGTTACCCAGCTCCATTCACCAAAAAGGGAACTCCCGCCTGTGCGGGAGTTCCCTTGATGTGTCCGCTTATTCTAGGGCCCTTAAACGCTGCCCCGTTCTCTGTTATCTGGAGAGGGTTACATCGTCCAGATAGAGGATGGCAGATTCGCCGGCGGCGGTTGTTTCAACCTTGACCCCAAGCTCCAGAACCGTATCCAGATTGGACACGCCCGGCAGATTGAGAGTCAGCGTCGCAAAGCCGTTCGCGTCAACCGTTGCCGCGTCTCCGGCTGTATAAACCCAGTTGCCGGTTTTGATATAAAGACTCGCCTTGGCGGTTCCGGAAGAGAGCTTGACCTTGGCGGTCAGCGTCTTGGAACCGTTCCAGTTCATCTTCACCTCGCTGCCGGCGAGGAAATAACTCTTATCGCTGGCGGCAGCGGGTGTGAATTCAACGGCCAGAGCCTTACTTCCGCCGCTGGAGACATCGCCCGTTACAGCAGGCGCCTTGGCTTGAAGATGGTTCTCACCAACCTTCCAGCTTCCGGCATCCTTCTCGAAATCGAACAGCGTGCCCGGCGCCATGCCGTCCTGTACGACGCCGACCGGAATATCGCCGGCCTCACCGGCAACGACCCGAATATCGTCTATATACAGCGTGCTCTTGAACGGATTGGTCTTGCTGTAGGAGCTTCCGGCCGGAGCGTTGACATAGATAGCGAACTCCGAAACCTTCTTCGCGTTGATCGTATCCAGCTTCTTGCCGGCATTGCCGGTATCCCAGGAGGCAGTCACAAAATCCTTGAACGGAATTTCTACCCAGCCCGGCGTCGTACCCTGAAGCGACGGATAGGCTTCAAAGGTGGCTCCGTTCGCTTTGACCTGCACGACCAGCTTGTTGCCGCTGCCGTCCGGGGTCAGCCAGAGCTTCAGGCGTCCCGTAGAGGACCAGTCCACCGAACCCAAGCTCTTGACAATGCCGGTATAGCCTTCGCCTGCCAGTGTGTAACCCAGCTTCAGCCCGTTGCTGCCTTCAATCTTGTGGCTGGAATCCAGAGTAATGCTGTTGGTGTCTCCTTTGGCGCTGTATGCGGATTGAAGGAGATCATTGCTGTTCTTATAGCCTTCAAAATCATCTACGCGCGCAGGATCTCCGCTCGTCTTCGCATACACATTTGACAGCTTCAGATTGTCCACATAGAGCGGACCGGTATAATCGAGACCGCTGCCGACCAGCGCGACCATGAGGCCCGTCGCCGACTTGCTCAGATCCAGATCGTTCAAGTCAACCGATGCCTGGTAGAGCGCATAAGTATCGGATCCGACGGTAACCTTCGGCAGATCTTTCAGCTTCGGCTGGTCTGCCGAATAGAATTTATTGTCGCTTGGTGGCAGAACCGCGATTGCGCGGATGCTGGCTTCCGGGTCCTTATGGCCCGCTGCAAGCGGGATGAGAGCCTCAAAGCTGACGCGGCCCACCTTGTTCAGCGGAACGCTCTCCAGATCCGTCAGGCCGATCTTGATCTCCTGCCAGGTATCATCGTTATTCTCGGTATAGACTAGGCTCGTGACGTTGATTCCAAGCTTACCGTCCTGGTTCACGGTAGCATGCTCGAATTCGGCGCTCATCGGCCCGGAACCCTGCCAGGTGCCATCGCTCTTGACACCGCTGATATCCGTATCGAATGTATACGTCTTCATCGTAATTTCCGGAATGCCGAAGTAGAGCTTGATCGTCTGGCTCTGGACGCTGCCGTCCGCCGCGTAGGCCTTCACAGTCAGGTCGGTTTCGCTTCCGTTCAGCTCCGCTCCCGGCTGCCAAGAAGCCGAGTAGAAGCCTTGCGCATCCAATGTCATCGGATGCTCCGTCTCGGAGCCTTTCAACAGGAAGACAACCTTCGTCGGCTGCTCGTTCAGCACCCGGGCACGAATTACCGTGGTTGGCGACTCAATGGTCTGACGGTCGATCGGCGAAGCGATGTGCATGAACGGCTGCTCTTCCTCAGTAGTCACTTGCCGCTGGTAGACGCCGCTCAAATCCCGTGTGAAGTACGTATAATCATCCTTATAGAAAGCTGTAAAGTCCGGAAGCAGTTCCTGATTTTCGCCCGGATACAGGGCCGAATCACGGTAAGGCACATAAATCGAATTGTATCCGAAATTGGCCCAGGTCAGCATGAATGCCATCCGCTTGGCGTCCGGATCCGCCTGCAGCTTCTCGATCAGCGTGGTGTAGAATTCCTTGTCCGCATTGCCCGTGCGCTTCATACCCGAATAACCGAACTCGGTGAAAGCCGCCACCTTGCCCTTGCTGTCCGCAATCTTGGAGATCAGCTTGGCGTCATCCACGATGGAATCGTACCATCCGGCGCTGGAGCCGTTGTAGTAGCTGTCAAATCCGAGAATATCGACATAGTCGTCGCCCGGATACGTCTTCAGGAATGTCTCGTCCAGTCCGTTGAACGGGCTGCCCGGCGAGAAGGCGTACAGGAAGTTGTGAACGCCCTTCGTGTCGCGCAGATACTCAACGGTGTAGCGGTAGATTTCCTTGTACTGCTCCTTGGTCGTGAATGCCGCTCCCCACCAGAACCAGTTGCCGTTCTGCTCATGGAACGGACGGAAGATGACCGGAATGGCGTTGCCGCTGTCATCCTTCAGATGGTTGGCAAAATCGGCAATCTGATCCAGGAAGGCATTGTATTGGTCATGCTTGTCGCCGCCCGGCAGAATATGGCTCACGACATTGCCGTTAGTATCATAGAAATCGCCGCCGGTCACGAAGTTCGGCATGTGGGAGCTGAGCGTCAGCACGCCGCCGGAGGCATAAGCCGCCTTCATGGATTGAATCAGATTGTCGCGGTTCTGCTGCGGCGTATATTCGCGGGAGCCCGGCTTCTCGAAGCCCTCCAGGCTGAGCGTGTCCCAGCCGAACAAGGCGGGATTATCGCCAACGGCCGCATACGTATCCGAGGTCATGCCGTTCACAGGCTTGGACAGCGCTTCATCCGTAGCGTGCTGATGTCCGAACAGAATATGTTTGCCCCGGATATCCTGAAGATAAGCGAACAGGGAGCGCGTCTGCGACGTAGCCTCCTTGTCGGCCAGATCGACCGTAACGCTTGCGCCCGGAGTCGGCGTCGATCCCGATCCGCCCGCAGACGGAGCGACCGTCGGTGCAGGCGAGGCCGATGGAGAAGGCGATGCCGCTTGTCCGCCGGTTACCGCTGCGGTCCCCGTGCTCACCGTCTTGCCGTTGACCGTTACCGAAGCGGCCTGTACGACCAGGCTGCCGATGTCGCCGCTGCCGGAAATGACCGATTGGCCGGCTGCTGCTGCTACCGTAAGGGTCGTGATCTTCGCTCCGGCTGCCAGCGTGACGGCAACCGGTTGGTTCAATACAACGCTGCCGATGGAGGCGCCGGCTTCAAGCTCCAGCTTGGAGGCGCTGTCCGCCGTCAGCGTCTCGATCCGCGTGGAGCCGGTCGCCAGAACGCGTACGCTTCCTTCCTTGCGGTCTACCTGAACCTTGTTCAGCGTCGAATGGTCGAGCGTAACGGTGTGCTCGCCGCCGCCTGACACGAAGACAGTCCCTTTGACCGTAACGCCTTCCAGCTTGGTATTGCCGTCGCCGATTCCGGCAGCGAGATACAGATTGCCGTTAATCGTCATATTCTTGAGCGTTACATCCGGCTTCGAGACAACGGCATTGCCGGCCAGCGTCCCGTCCGAATATTCGCCGCTCTTGGCATAGTAGCTTCCGGCCAGGCGGTCGAGCAGCGCCAGCGTCTCTGCGCGCGTGATCTTGCCGAGCGGCCGGAACGTGCCGTCTTCATATCCGGTGGTAACGTTCTTGAGCGAACCTACCGCCGCCTGGGCATAGGCGCTGATCTGAGAAGCGTCCTTATAGGATACCGAAGCTGCGCCGGCCGGATTCTCCATTTCGAAGATGCGGGCCAACAGCGTCGCCGCATCCTGCCGGGTGATCGCTTCTGCCGGCTTCGCCTGATTGCCCGGGAAGCCCTCGTAATAACCGGCTGCCTTGGCGGCGGCCAGTTCTTTCTCATACCATACTCCGGCGGGCACATCGGAGAAATTGCCGCTGCCCGCAGCGCTGTACCCGAACAGTTTGTTCAGGACGGAGACAAATTCCGCACGCGTAATGCTGCGGTCCGGCTTGAAGGAGCCGTCCTCATAGCCGCCGATCACTCCGCGGTCTTTCCATTTGGCGATGCTGGACGCGGCCCAATGGCCGGTCAGATCCGAAGCCGCCACAGCGGCGCGGGCCGATGCCTGGCTGCTGTTGCCGCCAGTTGCCTGCAGAGCGAAAGCGGGCGCCGACGCCGTAGTCAGCATGAGCGCCGTAAGCGAAGCAGCTACAGCCTTTCTTAGATTGTTCATAATACCCTCCCATTTAGTGATGACTTACGAGATGAACGGTGCGAAGCCCCGCTCTGTTATGTAAGCGGTTTAATTGGCATTCTACCAAGCTCTGGCCCATCATGAAATGGAGGCATTTGTTCTATTCTATAACTCTGTTATGTTGTGGTATCACAAAATCAGACAAGACTTCCAGATCGTCTTGCCCACCGGACTCAGCGAATCAGCCGCCGCAGCGCCTCTGCGTCCATGCGGACAGTCGGCCGGAACGCCTCCGATTGCACATACCGCGCAAGGCTTGCGAGGAACTGTCTGCCCTCCGGCGATTCCTCCGCCTTCTCCGGGTTCAACGGGCAGATCAGCAGGCGCCCCTCGCCTACCCGGCATTCCAGCAGCAGCCCCAGATGATGGTTGCGCTCAAAATTGTCGATGGTCCGGACAATCGGATTCCATTCGGTCTCCAACTCGTCGAGAATCAGGGAGGCGGAATTCTCGACAACCGTCCACAAGGGATAGGTGGAATACGCCTCTGTCGGGAAATCGCGGAAGACGGGATGCCTGTTCTCGATGAGCAGACCCAGGGTTCCGACGGGCTCCGGCTTGCCCATGCTCTCGGAGATTGAGCGGAACATCGGATAGCACCAGAAATCCGTGCTGTACATTCCTTGTACGGCGTTCTCCAGCTCCCCCGGACTCGGCAGCAGAAGCACGCTCTCCCCCTGTTCCAGCAGTGCCAGCGCCGCGTTCGACAGCTCCCGGAACCAGATTAGGCTGTCCAGCACGCCCCTCTCCTGCTCCGGGTAGATCCAGAGATCATAGGTTTTGGCAATGTCCGTCTCCGGAATACGCAGCGACAATGCCGCACGGGTCATCGCCTTCACCCCGGGGAGCGGGAACTCGAGATCGCAGAGATCCGTGTAATTTCCGGTTGCGGCGGCTTCGGCGGTCCCTTCGGCGAGCTTGTCTCCGCCCGCAGTCAGCTCCCATTCCAGCCGGACAACTGTATCCCGCCGGCTGCGGCTCCGGTAATCGCACAGCTCCACATGGGCACGAAAATTCTCGCCCGCAGTCCAGTTATAGACCGGGAACCGGGCCAGGAGAACCGCTTCTCCGCAGAAGCTCCGCCATTCTTCCGGCGTTACCATTCCCTTGGATTCCATAAAAGCGTCAAGTACGCCGACCAGTGCCGTTCCTTGCCCGCTGAAGTCCTGAAGGTCCAGAAGCTGAAATCCGGCCAGACGCCGGGAGCGGAAGGCCGCTTCCAGCTCTTCCTTGTAGCAGGCGGCTGCAAGCTGCCCCGAGCTTGCCGAGTAGGCTTCGGCCAGATGGCCGAGCCCCCGGTTCTCCAGCCGTTCACGGAAGATTTTGAAATTCTCCGCCTTCAATACGCCGGTATATTTCCCGATCTCTGCGAAGTCCGGATACGTCGCATACTGTCCGATTTCATGCGAGACCACCGGAACGCGCGGAATCCATTCCCCGGAGACTTCGCCTGTCCGAACCGTCCGGGCTTCCGTCCCGTATTGAATCTGAACGGTTCCGGTCCCGGCCATCTGTCCATCCTCTCCGTTGCCCTGTTCCTGTTCCCTCCGGAAGTCCGGCGGCACAATCGCATCGTCGTAATCCTTCATCGTTCCCGGCACATCGGTCTGGACATGCCCGAGAGGGGCATCGCACATCGCGTAGGAGCCCCGGATCAAGCGGTCCCGGGTGAACCTCACCCCGGAGAAGAAGTCATCGTGCTCCAGCACTTCGGGCACCCACTGGTGATTGTTGGACCCCTGGGTGTAGAGATGTCGGTCGTCGAATGCCTGATACGCTTCCAGAATGGCATCAATCCGCGGACGGCTTCCCCACAGCTCGTTGCCGAGCGACATCATGACGAAGGACGGATGATTCCCGAACGCTTCCAGAATGGCATAGCCCTCGCGGATGAGATAATCCTGTTCCGTCTGGTTATGATTCTCCTCGCCTTCCTCCGTGACTGTCCCCCAGAAAGGCAGCTCCGGCTGCATGTAGATGCCGAGCCTGTCTGCGGCTGTGAACGCCGCCTCCGGCGGACAGCAGGTGTGAAAGCGGTAGTGATTGATTCCGTAAGATTTGGCGATTCGGAGAATGCGCACCCATTCCTCCACATCGGTCGGCGCATAGCCCGTCAGCGGGAAGATCAGGCCGTCATGCTTGCCGCGCAGGAAGGTCTTCTCTCCGTTGATCGTGAATTTATCGCCTTCTGCCTTGAATTCCCGAAGGCCCAGCAGAAGCTCATGCCGGTCCGCGACTTTGCCTTCCGCATCCGTGAGCGTCAGCGTCAGATTATACAGACCGGGCTCGCTATCGCTCCACAGCAGGGCGTCGGCCCCCAGCTCATAGACAACCGAGACCTTGCCCGGCTCCGCGGCGTAGTTCTGCGCCGGAACGCGGCGCGCCGAATCTTCGCCGGCGCCCGAAGCCGATACGGTAAGCGTGGCGCTCGAAGAACCGCGAAGCTTCGCCGTAATCCGGACAGACCGTCCCGGAACATCGGGGTCCAGCCGGACGTGGCTTAAGTAGGAAGTCCCGCAGAATTGCAGCTCGATCCGTCCCGTAATTCCGTTCCAGTTCGTCTGGGTGTCGGGCGAGGTCAAATGTCCGCCCCGGGTAGGATAATCCGTATTCGCCACCCGTATGGTCAGCCTGTGCCGTCCGGCCTCCAGACGGCCCGTCAGATCATACAGGTGCGGAGCATTCAGACTGTCCCGGCTGCCCACTTCCTCTTCGTCCAGCCAGACGGTTGTCATCCGCGTCCGCTCCAGGAAGAGGAAGCTGGTCATGCCGGACAGTTCTTCCGGAATGTCGATCTCCCGGGAGAACCAGGCCCAGCCTTCGAACAGGTACGGATCGGTCAGAGAGTCGATCCGCCGCGCTTCGCTGCGCGGTCCTTTGCGGGCATGGGACGTGGTTCCAGGCAGGTTCATGGAGTCGGTATACGGGAGGATGAGCCCCTGTTTCTCCGCATCCAGCTGCAGCTTCCATTCTCCTTCGAGGTTCATAACAGTCAGCATATCTAACTCCTCCATCTGTGATTATCGTTCCCGCAACGTTCCGAATGAACAAGAAACGGCACACCGTCCCTCTATTGAAGGCGGAAGCCGTTTCTGTTCTGGCCCGGAGCGGATCGCTGTACCCGAAGTCCGGACAGCGCCCGCCGGCCATTCATCTTGGCGGCAAGCGGGGGCGAACAACCGGCACAGCCGGCGGATGCCCTCCGGCTTCCCCGAAGCCGTATTACTCGGCGGTCAGCTTGAACCAGCCGCTCTGGTAGTCGTATTGCGGGTAGGACAGGCCCAGACCGACGCGCATCAGCCGGTCGCCGCCGTGAAGGGCGCTCTCTCCGCTGCGGCCCGGGGTCACCCGGTATTCCAGCGACGGGTCCAGCCCCTGCAGCTTCAGGCTGCTGAGCGGCGGATGCGGCACGGCCATGACGCGGAAATGATAGACCAGCGCTTCGCGCTTGTCCGGCGTGACGAACATCCAGGCCGTCTCATTGCCCTCGAACGGGCTCTTCAGCCGGTACAGGTCGCCCTGCTGCACAAGGCTGCGGACTTCCTTGTAGGCTTCAACCTGGCGCTTGACGACTTCCTTCTCTTCGTCGGTGAACTGGGTCAGATCCAGCTCGTAGCCGAAGTTGCCGGACATCGCCACATCGCCCCGGAAATCAAGCGGCGTGATCCGCCCCACCTGGTGATTCGGCACAGCCGAGACATGCGCGCCGATGGAGCTGACCGGGTAGACCAGGCTGGTGCCGTACTGGATCTTGAGCCGCTCGACGCCGTCGGTGTCATCGCTGGTCCAGGTCTGGGGCATGTAGTACAGCATACCCGGGTCGAAGCGGGCCCCGCCGCTCGAGCAGCTCTCGAACAGAATCTGCGGGAAGTCCGCCGTAATCCGTTCCAGAAGCTCATACAGACCCAGTACATAGCGGTGCGCTGTCTCGCCCTGGCGTTCCGCCGGAAGCTCAGCCGACCCGATCTCGGTCAAATTGCGGTTCATATCCCATTTGACATACGCAATCGGCACGTTATTGAAGATCGCTGCCATCGAGTCATAGATATAGTCCCGCACTTCCTTGCGGGTATAATCGAGTACAAGCTGCCAGCGTGCCTCGCTCCGGCGCCGTCCCGGAACATGCAGGCACCAGTCCGGGTGCTTGCGGTACAGCTCGCTGTCCGGCGAAATCATTTCCGGCTCGAACCAGAGACCGAACTTCAGTCCGAGCGCGTTCACGCGCTCCGCCACATCGGCCAGACCGTTCGGCAGCTTCCGCCGGTCTTCGAACCAGTCGCCCAGCGACGAATTGTCGGAATCCCGCTTGCCGAACCACCCGTCATCCAGCACGAACAGCTCGATTCCGAGCTTCGAGCCCTCTTCGGCGATTGACACCAGCTTATCGGCGTCGAAGTTGAAGTAAGTCGCTTCCCAGTTGTTGACCAGAATCGGACGTTCCTTGTCCCGGTATTCGCCGCGGCACAGACGTGTCCGGTAAAGCCGGTGATAGATGCGCGACATGCCGCCCAGTCCTTCCCCGGAGTAGACCATTACGGCCTCCGGCGTCTGGAACTCTTCCCCGGTCTTCAGCAGCCAGGAGAAGTCGAACGAGTTCAGCCCGATCGCCATCCGCACGGAACCGAACGCATCCCGTTCCGCCTCTGCTTCGAAGCCGCCGCTGTACACGAGGCTGAAGCCGTAGACGTCGCCCGCCGATTCCGTCGCCCCTTCCCGCACCAGAGCGGCGAACGGGTTGAGCTGATGGCTGCTGACGCCCCGTTTGCTGTCAATTCGCGTGCCCCCTTGACGGAGCGGCCGCCGGTTGATAACCGCTTCTCTCGACCAGGAGCCGGACAGATAGATCATCTCCAGATCGTCTCCGTCGGCAAAATCAATGCTGGCGCTGAGCGCCCGCAGAAGGCGAAGGTCCGCGCCGCCTTCGTTCTTGAGGCGCGCCGAACGAACCACCGCGTTCCGGTCGGCAAAGACTGTATAGACCAGCGTTACCCGGAGGCCGCAGTAGGCATCCGCCAGATCCAGCTCCAGCGTATCGGCCTCTTCTTCGCGCTCTGTGTACACCGCGGGCAGCCCCGCGAGCGCCGGCTTGCCGCGCAGGATGCGATAGCCCTGGTAGCGCAGCTCGGTTACCCGCGTGCCGTCTGTCAGCTCGGCCTGATAAGCCGGAATGCGGAAATCGCCGCTTCCATACTGCGGATATTCCTGCGGAAGCCGGTCAAGTCCGGCGCCTTCCGGCGTTTTGACGGACAGGCCGTCCAGCGATTCCCGCTCTTCCAATCTGCCGCCCCAGTACAGATGGACAGGCAGGCCGTCCCGGATTTGCAGAATATAACTCATGCCTTCCGATTGCAGGTGGAACAGTCCTTCCTGTTCACGCACATAAATACTCATTGTTGGTACTCCCCTTTAAATTGAGAATTAAGAGCAAGGCCGATGACAGAGATCTAGCGGACCGCTTCCGCGATAAAATCCGCCATGGAATGAGCCGCAACGTCCGCTGCGCGGGCCGGAGCCAACGCCTCGCTCTCCTCCAATCCGCAGCGGCGCAGGAATCCGACGGTTCGGGGCTCTCCCGGCAGCAGGTCAAAGAAGTTGTCCGTGAAGAACCCTTCGCTGCTGCTGGTCAGCCGGACGCTGCGGGCCGGAAGATTGGTCGAGACCGTGTAGACGGCTCCGTCCGGGGTAAGCGTCTCTTTCACTTCGATCTTGGGACGCTCGTCCCGCTGATCCCGGGCCGAGGCTCCGAAGAAGATCTTCTCATCCAGCAGTTCTTCGCCTTCGCTCAGCGAGAGGTGGACGATAATATCCTCTCTCTTCCGTCCGGCCTGCCATTTGCCCGCCGGCAGACTGCACAGCAATGCCGACACATCCGCATCCAACGCTGCCGGCAGGGTCCGCTCCTGCAGCAAGCCGCCGCGGGCATCATGCAGCGCAATCCGCAGCTCTCCTTCCACCGGAGTGCGGCGGTCGGATACGGCGTACACGTCCAGGGCTCCGGTCTCCTGCTCCACCACAGACAGAATAATCTCCCGGAAACTGCGGCGCACGGCGTACTGCAGCGCTTTCCAGCGGCCGTAATAATCGATTCCCGCCCAGGAGGCTACAGGCCAGCAGTCGTTCAGCTGCCAGTACAGGGTGCCCATGCAGTAAGGCTTATGGCGGCGATGGCTCTCGATGGCAACCCGGATGCCCTCGGCCTGAAGAACCTGGCTCAAGTAGAGGAATCCCCTGAAATCCTTCGGTTCGGGCAAATAGCGTTCCATATAGGATTTGATTTTGATATTGCCGGTGCCGTTCTTCTGGTGGGCCGTCATAACCGGAGACTCCAGCTCCAGATCCTCTTCCTCCGCGTAGCGCAGCACGGTATCAATTTCAGGGAATGACTGGAAGCCGTACTCGCTCATGAACCGCCCCACTTTGACATTGTAATTCTCGAACGGCTCGTCCGCATGCCAGACGCCCCAATAATGAACGTCTCCTTCGGATGCGATAGCAATGGCATGCTGGCGGTCGTCGCCGGTCAGCCCGCGCAGCGGGGAAGAAGGCCAGTAGGCGACATCCTGGTGAAGCGCCTTCAAAGTCTGGGGCAGGATCATGTGGAAGATCGCTTCATAAGCCGCCCAGATCTCTTCCCGCTGCTCCTGGTTGTAGTCCTTCTTCCAGCCCCAGCCCATATCCTCGCCGTAATGCGCCCAGGCGGAGTCGATCTCGTTATTGCCGCACCAGAGGGCGAGGCAGGGATGGTTGCGGAGTCTTTTAATATTGTATACCGCTTCCTGACGCACGCTCTCCAGAAATTCGGGATTGCCCGGATACATGCTGCATGCGAACATGAAGTCCTGCCATACCAGGAGTCCATATTCGTCGCACAGCCGGTAGAAAGCATCGTCTTCATAATACCCGCCGCCCCATACCCGGATCATATTCATGCCGGAGTAGGCGGCCGAAGCGATTTCGTACCGGTAACGCTCCTCCGTTACTTCCGACGGGAAGCTGTCATTGGGGATATGGTTCGCTCCCTTGGCGAAGACCGGAACGCCGTTCAGCATGAAATAGAAGGAAGCACCCTGCTCATCCGGTTCCCGGATCATCCGGATTTCGCGCAGGCCCGTCCGCGCCTGCGCGGTTGCTTCCGTTCCGTCGTCGCCCACAAAAGCGATTGCAAAATCCGTCATCGCAGGCTCCCCTAATCCGCGGGACCACCAGAGACGGGGCTTGGGCAGCTCGATGTCCAGCTTAAGCGTCTGATGACCCGGCTCAAGCCGGACCCGCTGTTCCCGGACAACACCGTCTGCCGCCACGCGAAGAGTTCCGGCGCGGCCGGCAGCGGAACGCAGCTCCACAACGGCCGTCAAGTCTGCGCGTTCGGCCGTAACCGATTTTTGCTTCATATATATGTCGTTTATTTCCACGCCGTTTCCAAGATTGAGATAAGCTTCCCGCCAGATTCCGGCCGTTACGAATCGGGGACCCCAATCCCATCCATAATGATATGGAGCTTTTCGGGCAAAAATACTGATGCGGTCTTCTCCAAGGCCGCCGAGCTCGCTCTGGTCATTGGTAGCCGGCAGAG
Source organism: Paenibacillus spiritus (assembly GCF_008710135.1). Lineage (GTDB taxonomy): Bacteria > Bacillota > Bacilli > Paenibacillales > Paenibacillaceae > Paenibacillus_AQ > Paenibacillus_AQ glufosinatiresistens. The sequence goes on from NZ_VYKK01000008.1 coordinate 88,784, forward strand.
GATAGCCCAGCCCGCGCAGCTTCGGAAGGTCCATCCCGACCGGCGAGCGGAACAGTACCCGAAGCGTATTCGTGCCGGTCTGCAGCGCATCACGGACATCGACCGTCCATTCGCGGAACATATTGTCCGCCTGAAGAAGGGAAATCCCGTTCAACCAGCATTCCGCATACGTATCGAGACCCTTGAAGACCAGTTCGGCCCAATCGCAGCCGGCGGCGCCATCGGGCAATTCGAATTCGGAGACGTACTCCCAATTCTTCTGTTCAATCCATTGCAGATCCTGTTCATTCGTTCCTCTGAAAGGGTCGGGAATTTTGCCGTTTCGCAGCAGATCGGTATGCACGCAGCCCGGAACCTTAGCCGCCATCCATTCGTCTTCGTCCGCCTGTTTCATCCGCCACTGGTTCAGCGGAACTTGCCTAATCTGGCTCATGTTGGTATCCTCCATGGATGTGCTGTTTTTTGGCCGAAGCCACTTAACCAAAATAGCACCGGGTCTAATGGATTTCATTGTACTCTGTTGTCATTCGTAGCTTTTTGTTATATTCCTGTTATCAAGTTCATAGGAGTATCATCGCAAAAAAGACAAACGAAGACAATAAAAAATAATACAATCCATTTAAAAAAGCGCTTACGAGTTATATAATTTCAATGTAAACGCTAACAACCACTTGAAAAGGGGCGAAAGAATTGAAAAAGAAATCAGTTTTGTTAGGTTCCGTTATTCTTATGGGTTTGTCCACTGCGCTGGCAGGCTGCGGAGGAAACAACAACAATAATAATAATGCCGCTTCCAGCAGCAAGCCGGCTTCGGCCGCTCCTGCTGCGAGCGCCGCAGCAGGAACTTCCGCTGCACCTGCCGGAGAAGACACCAACATTAGCGGCAAGGTGACCTTCCTCACCAACCGCACCGACATGATCGGCAAGGAATACGACGAGTATGTGAAACGCTTCAATGAGAAGTACCCGAACATCAAAATTGAATTTGAAGCTTCCCAGACCGACTACAACCAGCAGATGAAAGTCAGAATGGCCAGCGGCGAGCTGCCTGACCTGATGTTCATCCCGACGATTCCGAACTCCGATCTGCCGAAATACTTCGCTCCGCTGGACGATCTCGGCCTGAACGACCAGATTACATTCAAGGACTTCAAGTCTTATGAAGGCAAGCTGTACGGCATCACTTCCGGCAACTCCACATCCGGCATCGTGTACAACAAGAAAGCTTATGCCGCAGCCGGCATTACCGAGCTTCCGAAGACTTGGGACGAGTTCCTGGCTGCCTGCGAGAAGCTGAAAGCCAAAGGCATCATTCCGCTGGCTTCCAACTTCAAGGACAAATGGCCAATCAACAACTGGGTCTACGACGCGCCTCGCATTATCGAGAACAAGGCTGATTTCCCGAACGACAAGCTGAACACCGATACGCCGTTCACGATGGACAACGGCTACGGCAAATCCTTCAGCCTGCTGCGTGAACTGAACGAGAAGGGCTACCTGGAGAAGGACATCAACTCCACGAACTGGGAGCAGTCCAAGAAAGACGTAGCGAGCGGCAAGTTCGCCGCCTACTTCCTCGGCAACTGGGTTATCAACCAGGTTATCGGCGCCGGCGCCGCAGCCGAAGATATCGGCTTCTACCCGCTGCCGACCGATAACTCGGGCGAGCTCCGCGCTGCTCTGAGCCCTGACTTCTTCTATGCCGTCAACAAGGACAGCAAGAACATGGACGCAACCAAGGCATTCCTGAAATGGATGCTGACCGAATCCGGTTATGAAGATTTCGCAGGTTTCATTTCCCCGATCAAGGGCAAGGAATCGGCTCTGCCGCAGCTGAAGGAATTCCAGTCTACCGGCGTTGTGCTTCAGGAAGGAACTCCGGACAACGCACAGGTTATCGACATTCAGAACAAGGCTCAGATCGACCTGCCGGCCATCGCTCAGGAATTCGTGCTCGCCAAGAACCCGGAAAGCGTGTTCGACAAGTGGAACAAGGCTTGGGCCAAGGCCAGAAAAGAAGTTCTCGGCCAATAATTCCAACCTTCAGGAGCAGCTGAGCAACTGAAACCATACTGTCAGACAATGTAGCGGCGCAAAATGGATTATACGCAGGTGCGGGTAATCCATTTTGCCGTCGCCCACATCTCCCCCCATACAGAAAGAAGGTCGATGGAGTGTTCGGAACGCTGAATTACAAGAAACAGAAGATCATCATTATCGTCGCTTTTCTCCTGATTCCGCTGGCCCTGCTGGCCACCTTTACGTACTACCCGGCTATCAAGCTCATTTATTACAGCTTCACGAATTGGGACGGCTACAGCCCCGAGAAGCCATGGGTCGGACTGGACAATTACCGCGAGGTATTCTCCAATTCCGATATTTTTAAAGTCTTTGAACATAACTTTGCCTATTTTGTAATGGGCCTTGTACAGAATATTGTTGCGATCTATTTCGCAGTTGTGCTGAACAGCAAGCTGAAAGGACGCTATTTCTTCCGCATCCTGCTGTTCCTGCCTTATATTATGAACGGCGTTGCCGTTGCCTTTATGTTCGGTTTTGTCTTCGATACTACCAACGGTTCGCTGAACCTGCTGCTGCACAGTCTCGGCATCCACAGCGATGTCAGCTGGCTGGGCAAGGAAGGCCTTGTTAACTACTCGCTGGCTTCCACCGGACTCTGGCGCTTCATGGGCTACAACATGGTTATCTACATCGCTTCCCTGCAGGCCATTCCGAGCGATATCTACGAAGCCGCGAAGATCGACGGCGCGAACTCGGCCCAGACGCTGTGGCGGATTACGCTGCCGAACATGAAGCCGGTTATCGGGCTGAATCTGTTCCTGACAGTTACCGGCGCGCTGGAAGTATTCGACCTTCCGTTCGTTCTCACCAAAGGCGGACCGGCCGGCGCGAGCCAGACGTACGTCATGCGGGTTATTGATACCGCCTTTGCCTACAACAATTACGGCCTTGCATCGGCGATGAGCATTATTCTCCTGCTCTTTGTCATTGTGGTCGTGGGACTTCAGCAACTCGTGCTCGGCAGAGGAGGCAAGAACTGATATGAAAAAAACGCTGCTTCAACCTGTATCGCTGTTTAAATATTTGACTCTGCTGATCGGCGTGTTCGTCGTTCTCTTCCCGCCGTATATTGTTATCATCAATGCGTTCAAATCAACCGATGAATTCAATACGAGCAACTCGATGGCCCTGCCGAAAAATTTCTTCAACTTCGACAACTTCCGCATCGTCTTTGAACGCGGAGATTTGGTCAGCGGCTTCGGAAACGTCCTTCTGATTATTGTCGTCTCATTGACCTTGAACATCTTGTTGGGTACGATGGTAGCATATGTTCTGGGACGTTTCGATTTCAAATTGAAACCTTTTGTGTTCGGCGCATACTTGATGGCAACCGTTATTCCGAGCATCACCACGCAGGTGGCCACCTTCGGCATTATCAAGAGTCTTGGCCTGTATAACACCATTGGCGCCCCTATTGTTCTGTATATCGGAGCCGACGTTATCCAGATTATTCTCTACCTGCAGTTCATCCGCAATATTCCGTACGACCTGGATGAAGCCGCGATGGTCGAAGGCGCTTCGCTGTTCAAAATTTATCGTTCCGTCATCTTCCCGCTGCTGACGCCGGCAACAGCTACGCTCATCATCCTGAAGACGATCAGCATTTACAACGATATGTATATTCCGTATCTGTATATGCCGAAGCAGAGCCTCGGCGTTGTAACCACGGTGCTTATGCGCTTCCAGGGCGTCAATTCCGCCGACTGGAATCTGATCTGTGCCGCCATCCTGCTGATTCTGCTTCCGACGATTGTGCTGTATCTGTTCCTTCAGCGCTACATCTTTGAAGGGGTGGCAAGCGGCGCGGTCAAGTAAAGCCTAGAAAGGACTCCACACTCTGATGATATCCCGCACGGGCCAATTCTTCCGAAGAGGTTGGCTGTATCTCGCCGATCTCTCCATGGAGAAGAAGTTGATTCTTATATTCGTGTTCCTGCTGTCCCTGCCCATCTCCGTAGTCAGCTTTCTTTCGGCGCAGTCCACTTACAACTCGGATTTGCGCAGCGCCACCAATAATGCCGAGTTGATGACCGTCAACGCAGCAGATACGGTTGACCGCTATATCGCCGATGTGAAGCGCTCCACTCTGCTGCCGCTCTATAACGCGGACGTTCAGTATTACCTGGAGCAGCCGGTTACGGACTGGGACAAGAGTGTCAGCATGAGCATGTTTCTGGGATATCTCAGCCATACCAAGAAGGAGATTACCGCTGTCTACCTGGTCGATAAATTCGGCAATGTCTTCTACGACAAAATGGTCGGACTCAACGTGGTCTCTACTTCGGATCAGCTCGGACGCTGGCGCAGCCTGCTCTCCCATGCCGGAACCGCTCCGGTATTGGAGGGCAGGCATTCTGTGTCTGTCAATGTCGGACAGAGCAAAGAAGTCTTCAGCATCATGCGAACCATCAAATCAACCAGCAGACTGAACGATATCGGAATCGTTATATTTGACATTGATGTCGGCATGCTGCGGGATATTCTCGATCCGGTCAATTCGGTAACCCGGGGCACCTCCATGATTACCGACGACCAGGGCCGCATCGTCTACTCGGCCGGAAGCTCCGATCCCAACAAGCATTTGAATCTGATGCGTACCCGTCGCGAAGGAGACAGCGGCAGCTTCCAGTATGAAGAGAATGGCAAGCGCTATCTTCTTGCCTATCACGTCTCGCCGCAGACCGGCTGGGTGACCTCTGTCGACATTCCGCTGACGGCGATTCTGTCGGGCATCAAGGATACGCGGGACCGGCAGCTCCTGCTGACTCTGGGTATTCTCCTGTTCGCTCTGATTGTCGCCACTCTCTTCTCCCATGCTCTGACCAAGCCGCTCAAATCTATGGTCCGGCTGATGAAGAAGGTTCAGCACGGCAACCTTAACGTCTGGATCGAGCCCAAGTACAACGATGAAATCGGGATGCTTGGAAGCCATTTCAACCGGATGATTATTCGTATCAAGGCTCTTCTGTCAGAGGTGACCGAGACTGAGAAACGCAAGCAGAAAGCCGACATGCGCGCGTTGCAGAACCAGATTAATCCTCATTTCATCTACAATACGCTGGAGTCGATCCGCATGCTGGCCGAGAGCAACGACGATCCCCGGGTCGCGAAGCTGACCTACATGCTGGGCCTTCAGATGCGGTACAGCATTACCCGAAGCGACAAGGCGGTTACGGTGCGCCAGGAGCTGGAGCATGTCCGCAATTACTTTAACCTGCTGCAAATCCGTTTTCCGGATAAATTCCGGCTCGATCTTCAGGTTCCGAATTCGCTGATGGAACTGCCTGTGTTAAAACTCGTCTTTCAGCCCATAGTCGAGAACGCTGTCTTCCACGGGCTCGAGCGCAAGGCAGGGCTGGGCACCATCGCCATAACTGCCGAACGTTCCGGCCACTTCGTATTGTTCACGGTACGCGACGACGGTGTCGGCATGGACCAAGCGACGCTCGAAGCGCTGAACAGCAGTCTGAACCGGGTTATCGGCGACTTCGGAGAGGAGGAAGCCAGCCGCTTCGGAATCGGGCTGCATAATGTTAATGAGCGGCTCCGCATGCACTACGGTCCGGAAGCCGGACTTCAGGTTGAAAGCGAGGAAGGCCTCGGAACGTCGGTCACCCTCCGCTTCCCGGTACACGCTGAACAAGAAGATTCGATAGAAGAACCCTAGCACCCGAATAAGCGCTTCACAGTCCAGTTAAGGAGGTTTCCCAGTTGCTGAGTATATTGATCGTTGACGATGAAGTCCTGATTCGAGAGGGCTTGTCCAGAATGATCTCCAAACAGAGCGAATTCTTCCATGTGGCCGGGAGCTGTCAGAACGGGCGGGAAGCGCTTGAGCTTCTGTCCGGAGGCGGAATCGACCTGGTAATCACCGATATCCGAATGCCCGAGGTAGACGGCTTGGAGCTGATTCGCAAGGTCAAGGAGCATTACCCGAACACCCGCTGCATTCTGATGAGCGGCTTCACCGAGTTCAGTTATGCGCGGGACGCCATCCGTTACTCTGCGGTTGATTATCTGCTCAAGCCGATTGACAAGGAGCAGTTGTTCGGACTGCTCCACCGCCTGGATACCGAGAACCGGGAACGGGCCGACCAGGAGAACCGTCTGCGGCTCCGGCTGCTGGATTCGTATCTGCACGCCGGATCGGCCAGCCACTCTTCGGCGCCGATGCTCTCTCTCCCCCAGCCCTTCTATGCGGTCTGCGTTCATCGGGCTGGCAACTCGGAGACCATGTTGGAAGGCAGCGAGCACTTTCGGATGGTCAACGGCCTGGATACAGACTGCCTCACGCTGCAGCCGCTGCTGCAGATGTGGATCGGCTATTTCCCGGAAGAACCCACTCCCGAGGCCATCCGGCAGTTCTTCAAGCCCCTGCTCTCCGCAGGCGGCGGAGCGCCGGTCCACGTCGGAGCCAGCGCTTCCCGCTCCCAGCTCAGCGAACTGAAAGCGGCCTATGTCGAAGCCAGCCGGGCCTGCTATGCCGGCATATACAGCGACGCTTCCCTGTTCTTCGCCTACAGCGAAGATCTGGCGCCGACGCCGGAGTCCGTCTCCGAGCCGACCGCCGCCGATTGGAAGGAGCTTGGCGAGAGTCTGCAAATTCTGTCAACCGACCGGGTTACGGAATGGCTGAGGCAGCAATTTGCCGCCTTGCGGCTGCGCCGGGCCGAGCCGCAAGAAATTGTCCGCTTCTGCCGCAATGTCGAGGAAGAGGCGGCCAAGGAATTTCAGGATTTGTTCCCGTTGTCGCGGGAAGAACGGGAGACGCTGGAGAAATCTCTCCTCTCCTGTATGACGTTCGCCAAGATGGAGGAGTTGTTCCTCAGCTCCCTGCTCCCTGCGCTGGACCAGATCCGCGGCGTCCGCAAGGAGCTCGGCGGCAAAGCGGTCGAGCATGTGAAACGCTGGATTGCCGCCAACTACAACCAGCATGCGGACCTGAATTCGCTGGCCGGAATGGTGTTCCTGACTCCCAGTTACCTCAGCAAGCTGTTCAAGCAGGAGACCGGACTTACCCTGACCGAGTATATTACCGAAATTCGCATCAAGAAAGCCAAGCTTCTGCTTCGTCAGGAGCCGAATATGAAGGTGCATTCCATCGGCGCGGAAGTCGGCTATCCCGACCCCGCATACTTCAACAAGCTCTTCAAACGGGTAGTTGGCGTAACGCCGAATGAGTATAAGAAGATTCTGCCTTAGCCGGAGCGCCATCCGGAAGCGGAATACGGTTCTCATAGCCCGGGCCCTGATCTCTTCCGATCAGGGCCCGGGCTTATGTCATGTCCGCTCGGCAGGAAAACCTTGAACGCTCTTTAAAGAAGTGATAGGATGAGCATAAAGATTTAGTAAAAGTATTAACTAAATATCATCTGGCTTGATCGTTTCTGCCCCCTGTACCCATCCTTCTGTTAAAGGCGTGATTCTTAATGGCTACCATCAAAGATATTGCCCGCGGGGCCGGCGTATCGCCCGCTGCCGTATCCCGCGTGCTGAACGGCGATCTGTCGCTCGCTGTGGGCGAGGAGACCCGGGCCCGCATCTTTGCCGAAGCGGAGCGGCTCGGCTATAAGCCCGGGCGGCTCAAGCAGATGAAGCGGAATACGGAACGGGCCGGCAGGACCGTCTCCCTTCTGCTATGGTGCTCGCTCGAAGAAGAGCGGGACGATCCCTATTACGCTTCCATCCGCCGGGGGGTGGAGCTGCGATGCGAGGAACTGGGGCTCACCCTGGGCCAGACGCTGCGCGGCCGCCAGCCTGCCGCGGCTGCCCGTAAATGTGACGGCTGGATCGTGGTCGGCGGTTCTATGGAACTCCGGGAACTTCTGGACATTCATCCCGATCCCGGAACCATCGTTCTCGTGGACCGGTATGACGATCTGCCCGAATACGATTCCGTCCGCCTTCACTTCCGCCAAGCCGTCCAACAGGCGCTGCATCATCTCCTGGAGCTCGGCCATGAGCGGATTGCCTTCATCGGAGGCGGAGGCTTCAGCGAAGGCCGGAGTCTCCACTTCGAACGCATTCTCCGTGAGAAGGGTCTCTTCGACCCCTCTCTCGTGCGTACAGGCGGCTGGAGCAGCGCCGATGGCTACCGGATGATGACCGACCTGCTGGAGGGTCCGGTCCGGCCGACCGCCTGCTTCGCCGCCAGCGATCCGCTCGCCATCGGCGCCCTGCGGGCGCTGCATGACCGGAACATTTCCGTGCCGGACGACCTCTCCGTTGTCGGCTTCGACGACATTGACCTGGCGGCTTATGTCCAGCCGCCTCTGACCACAATTCGAGCCTATCCCGAACAGATGGGCAAGGCAGCCGCCCAGCTTCTGATCGAACGGCTCGAAGGGCGCGAAGCGCCCGCCCATACGATCGTCGGAACGAAGCTGATCGTCCGCAGCAGTTCGGGGCCGCCTAAATAACGGCGGCTCCCTCATTTTTACACATAAGAGGAGTGTATGCATTGATGAAGATTCATGTAGACGAAGCGCGTGGCCTGTTCCATCTGCAATCCAGGGGCGCCAGCTATCTGCTTCGGATTATTGAGGGCTATCCGGCCCACTTATATTGGGGTCCCCTGCTGCGCCACGATGCCGGACTTGCGGATGTGCTGGAGCTTCGCGCCCGCTCCTCGTTCTCGCCGACTCCCGACCCCTCCGCCCCGCATCTGTCGCTGGATGCGCTGCCCCAGGAATATCCGCAGTACGGCACGAGCGACTTCCGCCAGCCGGCTTACCAGGTTCAGCTGGCCGACGGCTCCCGGATCACGGAGCTCCGCTATGCCGGCTACCGCATCCTTCCGGGCAAGCCGGCGCTGACCGGCCTTCCTGCGGTATACGCGGAGACGGACGAAGAAGCTCTGACGCTGGAGCTGCTTCTCGCCGACGAATATTCCGGCTTGAAGGCAGCGCTTCTCTACACCGTGTTCGCGGATCATTCCGCCATCACCCGGTCCGTGCGTTTTGAGCATGCCGGGAAGGAGCCGCTGCGGATCGAGGAGGCCGCCAGCGTATCCGTCGATCTCGCGGATTCGCAGTACGAGGCGCTGTATTTGTCGGGGGCCTGGGCGCGGGAACGCCATGTCCAGCGCCGCCCGCTGGCGCCGGGCGCCATGCGCCTGGAGAGCCGCCGCGGCTCCAGCAGCCATCAGTTCAACCCGTTCCTCGCCCTCCTTCGTCCTGGTACCGACGAGGACCGCGGCGCCGCTTACGGCTTCAGCCTAGTCTACAGCGGCAGCTTTGCCGCCCAAGCCGAGGTCGAGCAGTTCGGACAGACCCGAGTTACCTTGGGAATCAACCCGTTCGACTTCTCCTGGCTGCTGGAGCCGGGCGAGTCCTTCCAGACGCCTGAGGCGGTGCTGGTCTATTCCGGCGAAGGCCTGGGCGGCATGTCCCGCACCTATCACCGCCTGTACCGGACCCGGCTGTGCCGGGGCGTCTACCGGGACAAGGAACGGCCGATTCTGGTCAACAACTGGGAAGCGACGTATTTCGACTTCGATGCCGACAAGATCGAAGCCATTGCGCGGGAGGCCGGTCCGCTCGGCATCGAATTGTTCGTGCTGGACGACGGCTGGTTCGGCAAGCGCGACAGCGACAACAGCTCGCTCGGCGATTGGTTCGAAGACAGCCGCAAGCTGCCGGGCGGCTTGGCCGACCTTGCGGCCCGGGTCGGGAAGCAGGGACTGAAGTTCGGGCTGTGGGTCGAGCCGGAGATGATTTCTCCCGACAGCGAGCTGTACCGCAAGCACCCCGACTGGTGTCTGCATGCGGCCGGACGTCGGCGGACGGAAGGCCGCCAGCAGCTTATTCTGGATCTGTCGCGTCCCGAGGTGTGCGATTACCTCTACGAGACGCTGAGCGCCGTCTTCGGCAGTGCGCCGATTCAGTACGTCAAATGGGACATGAACCGCAATATGACCGAAATTGCTTCTGCGGCGGCGGCTCCCGAGCGCCAAAAGGAGACGGCCCACCGCTACATGCTCGGCCTGTACGATCTGCTGGAGCGCCTGACGGCCCGCTTCCCGGATATTCTGTTCGAGAGCTGCTCGGGCGGAGGCGGACGCTTCGATCCCGGCATGCTCTATTACATGCCGCAGACCTGGACCAGCGACGACACCGACGCCGTCGAGCGGCTGGCCATCCAGTACGGCACCAGCATCGTCTATCCGGCCAGCAGCATGGGCGCGCATGTCTCGGCGGTGCCGAACCACCAGGTGGACCGGCTCACCTCGCTGGCCATTCGCGGCGACGTCGCCATGAGCGGCAATTTCGGCTATGAGCTGGATCTCACCCGCTTCACAGAGGTGGAGAAGCGGCTTGCCGCCAAGCAGATCGCCCAGTACAAAGAGATTCGCTCGCTCGTGCAGCAGGGCGATATGTATCGGCTTCAGAGTCCGTTTGAGGGCCGGGGCGACACCGCCTGGATGTTCGTCAGCGCCGACAAGAGCGAAGCCTTCGTCGCTTACTTCCGCGTCCTGGCCGAGCCGAACGGGGCGATCCGGCGCCTCATCCTGCGCGGTCTCGATCCGAATCGCGATTACGTGATTGAGGCCGGCGCGGCGGACGGGGAAGCCCTTGGCCGCGAAGGGACGACCGCCACCGGCGAATCCCCGGCTGTCGGCGGCGACCGGCTGATGCAGATCGGACTGGTTGTCTCCGATCTGCGGGGCGACTACGCCAGCTGCACCTACCGCCTGCGGGCGGTAACGCGCTGATCCGTCCACCCGGATCATGCGCGGCAGCAAGCGCGGCCTGAAGCAGGCCGCCGCACACCGCAAGAAAGCAAGCTCCCCTCCCGCGTGCAGAATCAGATTCTGGCCGGGGAGAGGAGCTTGTCTTTGTTCAGAGGATGGAATAATAGGATTCGGATTCTTCGATAAGCGCTGCAAGAGCGCAGAGCTCCGGGCGGTCCCGATCGCCCTTGGAGCCGGACGCCCCGCTCCGGACGGAGCCGCCGCTTACAGCCGTCAGCAGATCCGCGCTCCGGGCCAGCACCCAGCCGGACAGGGCGGATTGAAGCGCCTGCCGCTGGCAGGGCGACCATTCCCGTTCTCCTGTCATCAGCAGGGCGAAGGCTTCCTCCGGGGTGGAGAGACGGAGTTCCTTCAGGAAGCTTCCCCACTTAATCAGATCCAACGCCTGTCCGTTCAAAGGAACGGCGCATTCTCCGCAGCCCGTATAACCGTGCGCAGACAGCCTCAGCACGACGTACCCGTGCCCCGGGCTAGGCGCCAGGCGGCTAAATGAAGGTCTGGAACGAAAGGCAAAAAGTTCAATCCCGATTATAGCGCCCCGATCCATGATGACAAATTCCTCCTCGGTGTCCGTTTAGACCGAATCATACAAGGACGCGGGCAGGCTTGTAAAAAGCGGCTGCCGCCTCTATTCCGCAGGTATGCACCGTCTGGGAGAGAATGTCCCTCCTAACCGCGCATTCTCCGGTTATCTTCCCGTTTATCGGCCGAAATCTCGCCTTTGCTCTGATTTTAACGGGATATTAACCGGGCAGGCGCGATTCATACGGGATCTTAATCCTCTTAAAAAAGCCGGGCAGCCCGGGGATCATCCCCCGGCTGCCCGGCTTGTCCTGCTTCTATCCGCTGCGCTTACAGCCGGCCGATTCCGGCGTCGTCCGCGACTTCCTCATGGGTATCCTTCACATACTGCACGATATCCTGAACCGTCGTGTAGGCTACGCCGACATACGTATCGGCCGCGCCGTAATAGATGGCGATCCGGCCGGTATCGGCGTCCTGCAGAGTGGCGCAAGGGAAGACGACATTCGGAACGAAGCCTCTCTCCTCGTACCATTCTTCCGGAGTGAGCACGAAGTTGCGGGACCGGTACTTCACCTTGGACGGCTCCTCCAGATCGAGAATAACGGCGCCCATGCTGTAGACGAAGCCGTTGCAGGTGCCGGTTACGCCGTGATAGAACATGAGCCAGCCTTCGGAGGTCTCAATTGGAGCAGGACCGCCGCCGATCTTGACGTTCTGCCACCAGCCTTCGCCGCCTTTGCTCATCACATGGCGGTGCTTGCCCCAGTATACGAAGTCCGGGCTTTCGCTCAGAAACACATCTCCGAACGGAGTATGGCCGCTGTCGCTTGGACGGGACAGCATCACGAAGTTGCCGTTGATCTTGCGCGGGAACAGCACGCCGTTGCGGTTGAACGGCAGGAACGGGTTCTCCAGCGCTGTGAACGTCTTGAAATCCTGGGTCTTGGCAACGCCGATGGCGGCGCCGTAGAAATCGGTGCACCAGATGATGTAATACGTATCTTCGACTTTGACCAGTCGCGGGTCATAAGCATAGCGGGGCTGGTACGGGTTGCCGGCTTCGTCCTGGAACTGGATCGGGCTCTCTTCAATCTTCCAGTCCAGTCCGTCTTGGCTGTGTCCCAGGCGCAGATGCGGACGCGTAGTGTCGGTCTCGGTGCGGAATACGCCGATATAACGGCCTTCATAAGGAGCAACCGCGCTGTTAAAGATTCGGGCGATGTCCTTGGCGGGATTGCGTTTGATTACGGGATTGCTGCTGTGTCTCCAGAGCGGCTTCACATGTCCTTCCGGCTTCTCTTCCCAAGGAATGTTTGGCAGCGCTCCTCCAATAATGCGAACCTCTGTCATTGTGGGTTCCCTCCATAGGCTAAAGTTAGGGTCAATTATCGAAAAAGTTATTATAAACTTGCTAACATAAATCGAGTTGCAAACGCATTCAATCAACCCATATCTTTATTATAGACGCTTTTTACCGAAAATACGAGGGGTTTCATCACTTTTTCTTCGTGTTTTTTATATTATTGTTATTGTTTTGTTAGTAAAAAGCATTTCTTTCATATATACCGCGTTTTTCATTGATCCTTCTATGATTATTTTTCTTTTTATTCTTGAAATCAAGCTGGAAAAGAGTTATAAATAAAGTGTCTTGTTATTCATAACTAACAAAAAGCAAATAACATTATAACAAAGAACGGCCTATACTCTAAGGAAACGAGGAATCCATCATGACTTGGCCTTCTGCTTACATCGCAGGTGTTACCTGGGGAGCCATGGGAAGACGCGGCACCTGGGGCAATGAATCAGCGCTGGAGTCCATGCGCCTTATGAAGGAAGAAACCGGCGCCACCTGGATTGCAATCGCTTTCGGCGCTTTGCAGGACACGGCTCATACGACGGAGATCCGGTTCCGGGAAGCTCCTACGGTTACCGACGAAGAGATTGAATGGGCGATTTCGTCCGCCAGATCGCTTGGACTCCAAGTCTGCCTGAAGCCGATTGTCAACTGTGCAGACGGAACCTGGAGAGCGCATATCAATTTCTTCGACAAAGACGTCCCGTGTGAACCCAAATGGAGCGAATGGTTCGCCTCTTATACCGCCTTCATGCTCCATTACGCAGAACTGGCTGAACGGACGGGCTGCGATCTGCTCTGCATCGGCTGCGAGACGGTCCAAGCGGACCGCCGCGCAGAGGAATGGCGGGCGCTGATTGCCGAAATCCGCAAGGTCTACTCCGGAACGATTACCTACAACTGCGACAAGTACCAGGAGGACAATGTGACCTGGTGGGATGCCGTTGATGTCATTTCTTCGAGCGGCTATTATCCGGAGCACGACTGGGAAGAGCAGCTGGACCGCATCCAGGCCGTGGTGGAACGCGAAGGCAAGCCTTTCTTCTTCATGGAAGCGGGATGCCCGAGCCGCAGCGGCAGCGCCGCCATTCCGAATGACTGGACGCTGAACGGACAGCCTAACGAAGCGGAGCAGGCCCGCTATTACCGGGCGATGTTCGAAGCATGCCTTTCAAAGAAATGGATTCACGGTTTCATGCTCTGGGATTGGCCGGCACGGCTGTACGACCGCCAGCACGCTGCGGACAACCGGGATTACTGCATGTACGGCAAGGAAGCCGCCGGCGTCGTCAAGGATTTTTACACCGCACAAACTTCAATCTGAATAAGGAAGTGAATCTCCGATTATGGCAACCCTAACCGAAGACTGGCTGGCCCAGCTTCACCATGAACTCAAGGATAATATTCTCGATTTCTGGATTCGGCATACCCTCGATGAAGCCCGCGGCGGTTTTGTCGGCGAAATCGACAGCCGGATGAATGTCAATCCCTCGGCCGAGAAGAGCCTGGTGCTGAATGCCCGCATTCTCTGGACCTTCTCCAGCGCCTACCGCCTCTACGGCGATCCTGCCTATTTGAAGATGGCGGACCGGGCGCTGGACTACCTCCGGCAGCATTTTATCGACTCGGAATACGGCGGACTCTACTGGATGGTCGATGCAGACGGGAATCCGTCCCAGACCAAGAAGCAGGTCTACGGCCAAGCCTTCGCGGTATACGCGCTGTCGGAATACAACCGCGCCACCGGCTCTGCCGATGCGCTGGAGCTTGCAACCGAGCTGTTCCGGCTGATGGAGAAGCACGGGTACGATCCGGTCTACGGCGGCTACATTGAAGCGCTGTCCCGTGAATGGGAGAGCACCGACAATCTGACGCTGAGCGACAAGGACCTTAACGAGAAAAAGTCCATGAACACGCATCTGCACGTGCTTGAAGCCTATACCGCCCTCTACCGCGTGTGGAAGCCCGAAGAGCTCCGCTCCCGGCTGGCCGAGCTGATCACGACCATGCTCGATCAGATCGTGACTCCGGACGGCCGGCACTTCCTCCTGTTCTTCGACGAAGCCTGGAACGTCAAGTCCGACCACGTCTCCTACGGACATGACATCGAGGGAAGCTGGCTGCTGGCCGAGGCAGCCGAAGTGCTCGGAGACGAAGCACTGCTTAACCGGGTGCGGTCGGTCGCCATCTCGATGGCCGAAGCCACGCTGGCCGAAGGCATCGACGAAGACGGCGGCATCTGGAACGAGGCCGGTCCCGGCGGGCTGCTTGGCCGCGACAAGGACTGGTGGCCGCAGGCCGAAGCGGTCGTAGGCTTCTACAACGCCTACCAGCTGACCGGCGAACCCCGCTTTGAAGAGGCCGCACGCGCTGCCTGGAGCTTCATTGACCGCTATGTTGTCGACCATGAACAAGGCGAATGGCACTGGGGCGTCGATGAAGCCCGCCTTCCGCTGTGGAATGAACCCAAGGTGAGCGCCTGGAAATGCCCTTATCACAACAGCCGCGCCTGCCTGGAAATGATCGAGCGTCTGGAATCCCAAACCCATTCAAAGGAGCAATAAACCATGACCCCAGTATTTGAAGAACGCAGACAGCAGCTGACCGAGCGCTATGAAGCGCTGGTCACCCGCAAGAACGAGAAAGTCCCTTACGGCAACGGCATCTACGACCGCTACCGCTACCCGCTGCTGACAGCGGAGCATGCTCCGCTTGTATGGCGCTATGATTTTGACCCCGAGCGCAATCCCTATTTCGAGGAGCGTCTTGGCGTGAACGGCGTGTTCAATCCCGGCGCCATCGAGCTCGACGGCAAGTTCTATCTCGTAGCCCGCGTCGAAGGCGTGGACCGCAAATCCTTCTTCGCCGTCGCCGAGAGCGACAACGGAATCGACGGATTCCGCTTCTGGGACCGTCCGGTCGTACTGCCCGAGACCGAAGAGCCGGATACCAATGTCTATGATATGCGTCTGGTCCGCCACGAGGACGGCTGGATCTACGGCCTCTTCTGCACCGAGCGCAAAGACCCTGACGCCGCTCCCGGCGATCTGTCCAGCGCAGTGGCCCAGTGCGGTATCGCCCGGACGCGCGATCTGAAGACCTGGGAACGTCTCGCTGACCTGAAGTCCCCTTCCGCCCAGCAGCGCAATGTGGTTCTTCACCCTGAATTCGTGGACGGCAAATACGCCTTCTACACCCGTCCGCAGGACGGATTCATCGACGCCGGTTCCGGCGGCGGCATCGGCTGGGGACTGTCGGAGAGCATCGAGAATGCGGTGATCGAGAAAGAAATCATCATCGACGAACGTCATTACCATACCATCAAAGAAGTCAAGAACGGCCAGGGCCCGGCTCCGATCAAGACGCCAAAGGGATGGCTGCATATCGCTCACGGCGTGCGCGGAACGGCAGCGGGACTGCGTTACGTGCTGTACGCCTTCCTCTCCGATCTGGAAGAGCCTTACCGCGTCACGCACCGTCCGGGCGGACACTTCATCGCCCCCGAAGGCGAAGAACGCGTCGGCGACGTGTCCAATGTTGTCTTCTGCAACGGCATGGTCGCAACTGAGGACGGCAAGATCTACATCTACTACGCTTCCTCCGATACCCGCGTCCATGTCGCGACAACGACCGTCGACCAGATGCTCGACTACTGCCTGAACACGCCGGAGGACGCGCTGCGCTCCTACGCCTCCGTCCAGCAGCGTCTGGAACTGATCGAACGCAATCTGCAGGGCTAACTGCCCGGAACGCCCCATGAATCGCATCATCGCACACAGAAGAAGAGGCCGTCCAAGTGACGGCCTCTTCTTCTAGTTGTCCGCATAACCATTTCATTACCGCTCGGCTTAGTCCTGCTCCTCTGTTCCGGGGGCCCCGGCGGAATCGCGGTGCACCACATCGGCCGAGATCAGCAGCTTCATCAGCGGAGCCGCCGGCCCCTGAATGCGGTTCAGCAGCTTGTCCACCGCTGCCCGCCCCATCGCTTCCTTCGGAACGTGCACCGTAGTCAGCGGCGGAACAGCGCGGAAAGCGTCGTCAATGTTGTCAAAGCCGGTTACCGCGGTCTTCCCCGGAATCGACCATCCCAGCTCTCTCAGGACGCCGCCGACGCCCAGGGCAATCATATCGTTGGCGCAGACAAGCGCGGTCGGCATCGTACCCGACTCGATCCGTTCCTTCGCCCATTGCTGGAAGGATTCCCCGAAGATCCCCTCTTCTCCGCTCTCCATCAGGAGCATCGGATCATTCTGATCTTGAGGTTGAATGCCGTTCTCCTCCAGCGCGCTGCGAAATCCGATCCAGCGGTCGCGGAAGCTTCGCGAATACCGGATGTTGCCGATAAAATGGAGCGACCGGTGCCCGATCCCGATCAGGTGGTTCGTCAGGCGCCCCATAGCGTCCACGTTGCCGACGAACACCGTATCGCTCGGTATCAGCGGGTCTTCATGATCGATCAGCACCATCGGCACCCCGATTCGCCGCACCTCAAGCAGCATCGAGGTTGAAATCTGCCCGACGCCGATCAGACCCAGAATGCCGTTCGGATTCAGGACATGGGCGAAATGCTCCGGACGCTGCTCGGAAATAATGACCATTCCCACGCCTTCCGCGTCCAGCGCCAGCGCGATGCCGTCGATAATTCTTCCCCAATAGACGGAGTCCTGGGTCTGCGAACGGATATTGGGCATCAGCACCAGCACCGACTGCCGGCTGCGATCCTCCGGTGAGACGGAAGCGGCACGGACGACAGGCTGCAGGTAGCTGTTCTTCTGGGTAAAATAACCGAGCTGGGACGCCGCCTGAATGACCCGTTCCCGGGTCGCCTCGTTGACACCGCCTTTGCCGGACAGGGCTTTGGATACAACAAACTTGGATACGCCCAGATGATCGGCGATTTTTTGCATGGTAACCTTCTTGGCCATCGACGGAATCTCCACCTTATCCCCTAACAATTATGAATATACCCCCTTATTATATCACTAACTTTTTACTAACAATAGAGGCGGCCGCGTTCTCCTGCTATAATCTTCCTCCT
Organism: Paenibacillus spiritus; assembly: GCF_008710135.1. Taxonomy (GTDB): domain Bacteria; phylum Bacillota; class Bacilli; order Paenibacillales; family Paenibacillaceae; genus Paenibacillus_AQ; species Paenibacillus_AQ glufosinatiresistens. Next base: position 106,535 of record NZ_VYKK01000008.1, read on the forward strand.
TCTCAAAAGCAAAGCCGCCTCTTCCTGGGAAGAGACGGCTGAATTGGTCATCCGCCCGGCTCCTTGAGCCGGGACATTCGTTTAGACTTTGAACAGGGAGAGCTTGTCCTTCAGCTGCCCGGACACGCTCTCGAGCTTCGTGGACAGCGCCACGAGCTGATCGCTGATGCTCTGCTGCTCGTTGCTGAGCGAGGCGACTTCTTCCGATGTCGCGGAAGACTGCTCCGCTACCGCGCTGACGTTGCTCATGGATTCCGACAGTACCGTCTGCGACTGGCTGAGGGAACCGATGGACTCGGTTACGAGGCCGAGGCTTTCGATAAAGTTCTCCATCTGGTTCTGCACCGATACGAACAGCTCGCTCGTGTTCTTGACAGAGGACATCTGGCTCTCGAACTGCGGCTTCACATTGTCCAGAACGGCCAGCGTTGCGTTCATCTCGTTCATGATGTTGTCGGTAATTTCGGCAACAAGCGCAATCGACTTCTTCGACTGGTCGGCCAGACCGCGGATTTCGTCGGCCACCACCATGAAGCCGCGGCCGGCTTCGCCTGCCCGTGCCGCCTCGATCGTTGCATTCAGGGAGAGAATATTCGTCTGCTGCGTAATGTTCTTCATGACATCCAGCACCTTCATGACCGAGGAAGCGGTGCTCTTCAGATGATCCATCTTCACGGCAAGCGCCTGAATCTCTTCGCCGGTCCGGCCGGTCTTGCCGAACAGCTCCTCGAGCTGGGTCACACCCTTGACGCTGGATTCGCCGACTTCGCGGGCAGCCCCATCCATTTCATGATTGGCCGCAATGACGGCATTCATCTGGCGGGTAATCAAATCGGTCAATTCATTGCCCCGCTCGGCTTCCAGTGCCAGGCTGCCTGCGCCTCCGGCGATTTCTTCCGTAGCAACCGCGATTTCCTTCGCCGAGCTTGCGGTCTTGCGGGAAGCGCCAGCCAATTCGCCGGCCGTCTCCAGCACGTCTTTGGCCGTTTCATTCGTCTGGGAGACGAGCTCTGTAATCCGTCCCATCATTTCGTTGAAAGAAGCGGACAACTGGCCGATCTCATCCCGGGAGACATACTCCGTACGGACCCGAAGGTCGCCTTTTGCACCTTCAATCATCAGATCCTTCAGCCGGGCAAGCGGTCTGGCAATCATGCGGACCATCCAGAAGCCGAGCAGAGCAGCCAGCAGAGCGGCGGCTCCGGCGGCGATAAAAGTCGTCTGCAGGATTGGCTTGGCCGGTTCAACCAGCTGCTTCAGCGGCACGGTACCGGCCAGCTTCCAGTCTGCCTTCTGCAGCGGGTTAAATACCGCCAGCACGCTGTTGCCCTTTGGATCCTTCTCTTCCCTGCTCGCATTGTCGGTCTTGCTTCCGGCAATGAACGTGAACTTGGAGACCTGCGCATCTTCTTCCGGAACATTGGAAGCCACGACAGTTCCGTCGCCGGACACGAGCTGAATCCGCGATCCGTCGCCAAGGGAGACGCTCTTGAACGAATCTTCAAAGAGCGTGTTGTTCAGTTCGAACAGAACGGTATAATTGGCAGCATCGGCTGTATTCTTCAGCGTGCGCATCAGGGCAATGCTGGTGTTTCCCTTCTCGGCTGCGCTGGCCGGGAACCAGTAATACGGGTTCTTGAAATCCTCGCGGAATACAGGCTTGTAATCCTTCACCTTGGTCTGGAGATTCTTGAACCATTCGGCATCCCGCGGATCTTCCTTAAGAAGCTTGCTGGCGCCGCCGCTCATAACGGGGAATTTCGTATCTTCCGGAATAATGGATATTCCGACAATCATTTTATCCGAGGTCGTCTGAGTCACCAATTTCTTCTCGATGGCGTCAATGGCGACGAACTGGTCATACGGCGTTGCAGAATTGCGGAGCGCCGTCAGTTTCTCCTGAACCTGAGGATCGAAGAAGATCTGGAGCGCAAGTTTCTCGTACAGGTTCAACATAATATCCAGCTTCTCGGATGTCTGTACAATCGTCTGGCGGTTGGCTTCCGAAACATTGGCCTTGATCGTATTCTTGGCTTTGTCATAGGAAATGACGCCCAGCAGCAGCACAACGACGACGATCGAACACAAAAAGATGAGAAACAGCTTGACCCCCACCGACTTCACCGGGTTGGCCCGTCTGGCTTGCCGGATCGATCCATCCAGCACTCTTCTGACTGCGCCGCCCTTCCCGGGCATCCGGTTGTCTGCATTCTCTCCGGTTGTCTTCGGGTCGATCGCCCGGACCGGGTTCACCTCATTATCCCTTAGCGGGTGAGCCGACTTCCCTTTACGCTGTTTACGCGATTCCCTTTTGTTGTCTCGTTGAACCCCCACAACAGTCACCTGCCCTATAATATATAATTTAGCCATTGAAAGCGTTATAATTATATATCGGCACATCGGGCCACTTTTTTTAGTAAAACGTTAAAAAACTATGCCCAAAGTCCTGTTTTTCTTTACGCCTTTTGACACAAAACCGTAAAGAAAACCGGAAGGAAACAGAGAAAAAACCCGCTCCTTCCGGAGGAAGGGCGGGTGGACTGCAGGACAAGCTTCTTATCTTTTTTTGCGCATCATATCGAAGTAGGCGACCGGGCGGTCCACCTTCATGCGAATCTTCTGCAGCGGATGGCGGGCCGCATCCAGGGGATTCCCCTCTTCATCCGTTAATTCGCCCACTGTCTGCCGGAAGGGCTCCAGGTCAGGGCCGAAGAACTCGATCTCCTGGCCGGGCTTGAAGTGATTGCGCTGCTGAATCAGCGCGGTGCCGCTTGCCGGATCGTATTCCAGGACGAGCCCCGCGAAGTCGTAGGGCGCCGCTTTTTCCTCCGGCTCATAAATATGGTCCTCATGGTCCGGCGTGTCATAGAAGAACCCGGTATTCAGCGGACGGTTGGCCGCCTTGTTCAATTCCTGCATCCATTCCGGCTTCATAACATAGTTCTCGGGATCGGCCATGTAGGCGTCTATGGCTTTGCGGTAGGCGTTCACCACCGTTGCCACATAATGAATCGACTTCATCCGTCCCTCGATCTTGAAGCTGTCGATGCCGACTTCGATCAGATCGGGAATCTGCTCCAGCATGCACAGGTCCTTGGAGCCCATCGTGAACGGGTTGTCCCCTTGAACGAACAGCGGCTGCGGCGTCCGGTCCGACTGGTCCTCCTCGGAGACCCATTCTCCCTCGGGGCGGGCCTCTTCGAACAGATCATACTTCCAGCGGCAGGACTGACAGCAGCCCCCCCGGTTGGAGTCGCGGTCGGTGAAGTGATTCGACAGCACGCAGCGTCCCGAGTAGGACGAACACATCGCGCCGTGGATGAACGCTTCAATCTCGATGTCGACATGATTCTTGATCTCGGCAATCTCTTCGAGACTGGTCTCCCGGCCGAGAACGACGCGGGGGAGGCCCTCTTCCTTCCAGAAAGAGACGGCCTGCCAGTTCAGCGTCGACTGCTGGGTGCTTAAGTGTACCTCGAGCCCCGGCACCGCCCGCAGCGCCACCTCGACAATCGCCGGGTCGGCCACGATGACTGCCGCGATGCCGGCTTCGTATAATTGACGCAAGTATTCTTCAATACCTGCGATATCTTCGTTATGCGCATAAATATTGGTCGCCACGAACACTTTCGCGCCGTATTTCTTGGCGAACTCTACGCCTTCGCGCATTTCCTCGAAGCTGAAATTGTCGGCGTTCGACCGCAGGCCGTATTTCTGCCCGCCGATGTAGACCGCATCCGCCCCGTAATGCACGGCGAACTTCAGCTTCTCCAGATTGCCCGCCGGAGCGAGAAGCTCCGGCTTGTCCAAGCGGTAACGCTTGCCGCGCCACTTGGGCTTCTCTATTGTACTCACCTGTATTCTCTCCTCCATGATCAATATACCTGTTCCTTATAATAAAACCCGAAGGTCAGTTCCCGCTCGGGGTCCTGCAGACCGCGCACTTCATCAAGCCACTCCTCGCGGTAGCGGTAGCCTTCCGGGTCGGCTCCGAAGGCGTCGATGGCCTTCCGGTAAGCCCGGACAGCCGCGGCGTTATAGGCAGGCGGCTTCAGCAGCCCCTCCACCTTGAAGCTGTGCACGCCGGCCTGCATCATGAGATGCAGATCCTCCAGGATGCAGATATCGTCCGAGCTCATAATATGCGTGCCGTTCAAATCTTCGTAGATCGGGAACTTCTCGTTCGGCCGCTCGGCTTCCACAAGGAACAACCCCCGATCCAGGCCGTTCCGCCCTTTGACATGCGGGCGTCCCTGATGATTCATATAGCTGTCCACCAGCATCCGCTTCGAGTGGTAAATATTCGTCATGCCATGCACCTGAACCTGGGCTTCCACCTGAAGGTTCGGAACCATTTCCGTGATTTCATCCATATTCAGCTCCCGGGCCAGCACAGCGCGTACAGCGCCTTTGCGTCCCCAGTAGTTGGCGGTGGCATAGTTGGTGGAGGTCATCTCGGCGTTCCAGTGCAGCCGCAGACCCGGCGCCTCGGCCCGTACGGCCGCCAGGACCGACGGATCGCCGAACTCGGCTCCGTCCACGCCCATTTCCGCGATGCTCCGGACATATCCGGGCAGTTCGTCCAGCAGCCGGTTGGGCATCAGTCCCGTCATGCTGACATAGACCTTGGCGCCGCGTTCATGCGCCAGCCGGACAACCTCCTTCGTCTCCTCCAGGGTGAAATTCCCCGAGAGCCGCATTCCGAACCGTTCGTCCCCGATCAGCAGCGCATCGGCTCCCGCGTCCAGCAGCAGCGACGCTTCCTCGAGGGAACCCGGCGTCGCCAGCAGCTCCGGCAGTCTGTTCATTGTAAGTCTCCTCCTGTCCTCTCCCCTTCAGGGCGAGGTCTGTTTGCTTCTCTCAATATTGGCCAGGTGCTCCTTATACGTCTTCGCGAACAGATGCGTCCGGGACCCGTCCTTCTTCGTGACATAAAAATAATAATCCGAAGCTTCCGGCGACAACGCCGCTTCGATGGATTTCAGGCCCGGGCTGCAGATCGGCCCGGGCGGCAGTCCTTCATTCCGGTACGTGTTGTACGGACTGTCAATCTCCAGATCCTTGTACAGCAGCCGCTCCTTCTGCTCGGGCAGCGCATACTGCACCGTCGCGTCGATCTCAAGCTTCTGTCCTTTGTTCAGGCGGTTGTAGATCACGCCCGCCACAAGCGGACGTTCGCTGTCGGCCACCACCTCGCGCTCGACGAGCGAAGCGACCGTCAGTAGCTCATGCAGCGAAATGTTGCGTTCCTGCAGCTTCCGGTCCAGATCCGGAATCTGATCCAGCTTGCCCCGAAGCTCATCCATCATGGAAGCAATAATCGACGAAGGCGTCGCATTCTCCTTGACCGTCTCATAGGTCGCCGGGAACAGATAGCCTTCCAGCCGGTGGCGCAGCTTCCCGTTCTCCGGGATCTTCAGGGCCGCCGTCTCTTCAAGGCCCGCGCCCGAATTCATCACCTTCAGAAAAGCGGCGGCATCCATCCCCCAGGCCTCCGCCAGCTTCGCGGCAATCTGCTCGGCCGTATAGCCCTCGGGAATGGTGACCGTAACCGTCTCCTTCTTCTCGACGTCGCCAGCATTCAGCCGGGCGATCCATTCATCGTAGGTCGCTCCGGGCGCAGCCCGGTAAGTGCCCGCCTGGAAGCTGCCTCCTTCGCCGGTATATTTCAGATAGCCTTTGAACAGCAGCGCATTGCGGATCAGGCCCTTCTCTTCCAGCAGATCGGCAATTTCGGCGCTCCCCATTCCCTTCCGCACCTCGAAGGTAACGGCCGGTCCCGCCGGCTTCACCGGCTTCATGCCGTTCCAGATATAATAGGCGCCGCCGCCGGCTGCCAAAACCAACAGCAGAACCAGCACCAGCGCAATACGGACAACGGACTTCACACGGTCTCCTCGCTTTCCGAACATTATAACTATAGAATTGGATTACCTTAAATTCAAGGTTTTTTTGCAGCCGGACGAACAAAAGGAGCGCGGATTCCTCCGCCCTCCTTCCTGCCGAATCCGGGCCGGCTCCTGCGCGGCCATCCCTCCGGTAGCGACAGCCGAGACCGAAGCAACCGCTAGATCCCGTCTTCCTCTTCGGGGAAAGTCAGCTCGTCGTACAGCTCCGAGACTTCTTCCCATTCATCGTCGTCGTCGATGGTCTCCAGCTCCGGAATCCCGCCGGGCGACAGGGAGAACTTCAGAACATCCGGTTCTTCATCCTTGCCTTCGCCCTGGAGAACCACATAGCCCTGACCTTCCACCTCGAACTCCGCCGCAATCCGGTAAATGGAGGATACGCCCTGCTCATCCTCCAGCTCGACCGTCTCGCCGAAGGCTTCCTTCAGCCGGTTCGTCCACTTCACATTGTCCGGGGTAAAAGAGGTCATCGCTGCGCGCCTCCATCCAGCTCTTCGACCAGCGTGTTGAAGGTCTCTTCCACAATCGCCCACTCTTCGTCGTCCTCAATCATGAAGAGCTGCAGGTCGTCGCCGTCTTCCTCATAGCGGAACGCGTAGACCTCGTCGGCGTCATCCTCTTCGGAGTCGAGCGGCACCACCATCATGTACTTGGCATCGGAACCGTCCACTTCAAACTTCATGATGACTTCGAATTCCTCTTCATTGCCCTCGTCGTCGGGAATATAAATAATTTCCGGTTCTTCTTCCATGCCAATCTGCTCGTTTGTCATATGCGCGCACCCTCTCACCTTGTACTGTTAGCATCCAAATAATTCTGCAGAATCAGAGCCGCGGCCATCTTGTCCACGACCCCCTTCCGCTTCTTCCGGCTGACGTCTCCCTCGATCAGTATCCGCTCGGCGGATACTGTCGTCAGACGTTCATCCCAAAGGTGCACGGGCAGGTTCAGCATCTCCCGCAGCGTATCGGCAAATTCGATGCAGATCTCGCCGCGCGGGCCTACAGTGCCGTTCATATTCTTGGGCAGGCCGACCACAATCTCGCTGATCTCATACTCCTTGACCAGACTTCGGATGACATCCATCTCGCTGCCGTCCCGGCGGCGCTCAATGGTATTCACCCCTTGGGCCGTCCAGCCGAAGACATCGCTTACGGCAACACCAATTCTGCGGTCGCCGTAATCCAGACCGAGTTTCCTCATGTGACTTTGTCCGCCTGTTGATTGGCTAGATAGAACCGGACCAGCTCTTCAATCAGCTCGTCACGTTCTTTCCTCCGGACCAAACTTCTCGCATTGTTGTGGCGCGGAATGTAGGCCGGGTCACCGGACAGCAGATAGCCTACGATCTGGTTGATCGGATTATACTCCTTCTCGACCAGCGAATCGTAGACCGTGAGCAGAATTTCCCGGGGAGAAGCTTCTTTCTCGTCGCCCTTCACGTTAAACTTGACCGTTTTGTCCATGGAGTCCATCTGTGACACCTTCCTTCTGTGCAAACTGCCGGAAGAGAGGCCTCTTCCACTTTGCGCAGCCCAAGTCTATTGTTACTGTTTCATCATAACATATTCATGGCCCGACAAGAAAATCCTGCTCTCCCAAATGGACAATTTCCCGACAAAAATCACAAAAACCGCGCTTTTCGGCTGGTTCCGCCGGCCGTTCCGGGCAGCGGACCCGCTTCCCGGAACCAAAAAAGCCGGCGCCGGACCTTCATCCGGCGCCGGCTTAGACCGGTGCTTGGCGGCTGCCGATTCCCCGGCGCCCCCTTCATGCGGTTCCCTGGCGATCCGCTCTAGGCCTGCGCGGAGACCAGCTCTTCCGCCTTGGCGAGCGCTTCGCCGAGCTTGGACGCGTCCTTGCCGCCGGCCTGGGCCATATCCGGCCGGCCGCCGCCGCCGCCGCCGCACACGGCGGCGATCTCCTTGACGAGCTTGCCGGCGTGGAAGCCCTGCTTCACCAACGCCTGCGGCACCGCAACGACAAAGCTCACCTTGTCGTCCATCGGCGCGCCGAGCGCAATGACTGCCGTCGGCAGCTTCGTCTTCAGCTCATCTGCCATCGAACGCAGCGCGTCCATGCTGCCCGCCTGAACTTCGGCGGCCAGCAGCTGCACGCCGCTGCCCACGGTCTTCACGCTGCTCGTCAGCTCGGCCGCCGCCGAAGCGCTCAGCTTCGACTGCAGCGACTCGTTCTCGCGGGACAGCTCGCGCACTTGGGCGTGCAGTCCTTCGATCCGCTTCGGCACGCCGTCCAGCGACGACTTCAACAAGCCGGCGGCCTGCTTCAGCAGGTCGAGCTGGGTCTCGACGAACTCATAGGCATAGCGGCCGGTAACGGCCTCGATCCGGCGGACGCCGGAGCCGATCCCGCTCTCGCTCACCAGCTTGAAGATGCCGATCTGTGCCGTGTTCCGCACATGACAGCCGCCGCACAGCTCCAGCGAGTAGTCGCCGACCTGAACGACGCGGACCACATCGCCGTATTTCTCGCCGAACAGCGCCATGGCGCCCATCGCTCTGGCTTCGTCAATCGGCTTGCTCAGGGTCACCACGTCAATTCCGCGCCAGATCTGCTCGTTGACGCGGCGCTCGATCTCCGTCAGCTCTTCCGGTGTAATGGCGCCGAAATGCGAGAAGTCAAAGCGCAGCCGCGCTCCTTCAACCAGGGAACCCGCCTGGTTGACATGGCCGCCGAGCGTTTCCTTCAGCGCCTTATGCAGCAGATGCGTAGCCGTATGGTTCTTGACAATGTCCCCGCGCTCCTTGGCGCTGACCTCGGCGGTTACAGAATCGCCGACCCGCAGGGAGCCGGTCTCCACCGTCACCAAATGGACATGCTGGCCGCGCGGCGCCTTGAACAATCCGTTCACCCGCGCGGTCACGCCGTTTCCGGTGAGGACGCCCCGGTCGCTGACCTGGCCGCCGCTCTCGGCATAGAACGGCGTGGAGGCCAGAATAACCTGGGCTTCCGCGCCTTCCGGAGCTGATTCTACGAGCTCGTCGCCAACGATTATAGCAGCGACCTTCGTCTCGGCTGTGAGCGTGTCATAGCCTACGAACTCGCTGGCTTCCGTCAGGTCGGACAGCACGCCGCCCTGCACCTTCATGCTGCCCGTATCCTGGCGCGCCGCTCTGGCCCGGTCGCGCTGCTCCTGCATCGCGGCATCGAAGCCCTCGCGGTCCACGCCCAGACCCTGCTCGGCGGCAAAGTCTTCCGTCAGGTCGAACGGAAATCCGTACGTGTCGTACAGCTTGAACGCGTCCGCGCCGGCGATGAGCGCCTGTCCGTTCTCCTTGGCCTTCGCGCTGATCTCGGCGAGGATGGCCAGGCCGTCGGACAGCGTTTCATGGAAGCGCTCCTCTTCGGTGCGGATGATTTTGGCAATATAATCGCGGTTCTCCACGATATTCGGGTAGTAGACGCCCATTACGTCGCCGACCACGCTGGTCAGCTTGTACAGGAACGGCTTGTCCAGACCCAGCGTCTTCCCGTAGCGGACCGCGCGGCGAAGCAGACGGCGGATAATATAGCCGCGTCCTTCGTTGGACGGCAGCACGCCGTCGCCCACGGCAAAGGTCACCGTGCGGATATGGTCGGCTATGACCTTGAGCGCCACGTCCTGATCGTTGTTCTCTTTGTATTCGACTCCCGCCAGACGGCAGGTGGCCTGGATAATCGGCTGGAACAGGTCGGTGTCGAAGTTGGAATCGACATCCTGCAGAATCGAGGTCAGACGCTCCAGACCCGCCCCGGTATCAATGTTCTTGTTCGGAAGCGGCGTATAGCTGCCGTCCTTGTTGTGGTTGAACTGGGAGAACACCAGGTTCCATACTTCCAGATAGCGTTCGTTCTCGCCGCCCGGATACATCTCGGGGTCGGACATGTCGCTGCCGTAGGCTTCCCCGCGGTCGTAGAAAATCTCGGTGCAAGGTCCGCACGGGCCTTCGCCGATATCCCAGAAGTTGTCCTCCAGCTTGATGATGCGCTCTGCGGGAAGACCGATCTTCTCGTTCCACAGCTTGAACGCTTCCTCATCCTCGGGATAGACCGTTACCGACAGACGCTCGGGATCAAAGCCGATCCACTGCTTGCCGGTCAGGAATTCCCATGCCCATGTAATCGCTTCTTCTTTGAAGTAGTCTCCAATCGAGAAATTGCCGAGCATTTCAAAGAACGTATGGTGCCGGCGCGTCTTGCCGACATTCTCGATGTCGTTGGTGCGGATACATTTCTGCGAGTTCGCGATCCGCGGATTCTCCGGTTTCACCCGACCGTCAAAATACTGCTTGAGCGGCGCCATGCCCGCATTGATCCACAGCAGCGACGGATCGTTGTGCGGCACGAGCGAAGCGCTCGGTTCGATCTTGTGGCCCTTGCTTGCAAAAAACTCCAGCCACTTCGACCGGATCTCACTTGCCTTCTTCATAGTGGGAACACTCCTGTCTCTTATAACTTGAGTAACCATAAAAAACGCCCCTGATCCAATGGATCAGGGACGATTGTTATCGCGGTACCACCCTGGTTATCGCCACGGTGCTTATCGGCCCTGCCCTCTCGGGCATTGCGGTCAAGCTCCTGTGCAGGCGATCGCCTTGCTTCAGCCGGTAACGGGGCAACCCGGCGGGCTTTATACCCGCGCTCCGAAAGCAGCTTTCCGCCGTCCCGGTCCCGCGGATTCTTCCAGCTCCCGGCGGCGGGCCGTCGGGGAATCCGTTCTCTGGTCAAGCCTTGCGGCCGGCGTACTTCTTTTCATCATCGCATTTGCGCTATATTGTTCCTTATAACAGTACAAGTATATCCACTGCCCCCGCCCGCTGTCAATCCGCAGGGCGCGTCCGGGTGCCCTTGAACCGGCCGGCCCGGATGCCCAAAATCACACTTTACAAACAAATCTCATGAGCGTATAATCAACTATTGTTCGGGCGATATACAACCGAATTTAACAACGAGACGTGGCTCAGCTTGGTAGAGCGCTTGCTTCGGGAGCAAGAGGTCGCAGGTTCAAATCCTGTCGTCTCGATTTCGTTATTTCCAGGAGTTATTTAGTTCCAAATCGTCACAAAGACATCGCCTTCCGGTTAGCCGGAAGGCGATGTCTTTGTGTAGGGGTTGCGATTAGAGCGGCGGGATGACGCTCACACCGCCGCCCCGGCTAACCGAACCTGATGCAGCACAGGCACCCGCGCCTGGCCCGCTTCATCCACATACATGGAAACGACAGACAGGGTATCCAGAATGAACTCGCCCGGAACTTGGAGTCTGTAGATCTCCTCCGCCTCCGATTCGGACACGGGCGAGCAGCTGGACAACGTGCAGTGAGGCGTATAGGGAAAAGGACTCTGTTGAAACCGGAGTCCTGAATCGGCAATCCGCTGATGCAGCAGACGGAACGGGCCTTCCTCCTGCAAGGTGAACACAAAAATATCCGTACCCGGAAACCGCAGAACGCTGCCGAATGCGCCCGTAATCGGCGCTGTCTCCGCTCCGATAGCATCCAGGATCGAGAATACTTCGCCCGGGTCCTGGCCGGGCTCCAGCACTCCGATTCCGCTGGAGCCCGCCAAGGTGATTTCTACGGGAAGCGATGCGCGGAATTCATCCCGCAGCCGCTCTCTGATTCGCTTGATTTCCTCAGCGGCAGGCGAAGGCATATCCAGAATAATATGCGCATTGTGAAATTCCGCAACAGGCTTCAACGTGATCCCTCCGGTAATAAACCATTTGCTGCGGATTATACCATAATCCTGGGATTCGCTGCTATCTTAAAACGCCCCGCATCAGACCCATGGCCAGCGGCTCCGGCCGCTCGCAGGAGGTCTCAAGCTCTGCATACCGCTTCGTATCCGAGCTGGTGTGGAAGGCCTGCATAATTTCCAGCACATGGTCTGCCAGCTCGCCGCTTGCTCTGGGCTTGCCGCCCCGGAGCACGCATTCCGCCATATCGGCAATCCCAAGGCCCCGGCTGTTGTCGCTGTAGCCGAACAGCAGCGGGATTTCCTTGAACTCCGCTCCCCCCGCCGGCTTGAACAGAACCGGACCGCCGAAGGTATTGGGATCGGGAACGATCAGCGTTCCCCGGGACCCGTAGATTTCAATCCGCGGGAGCGTGCTGTCCCAGACGTCGAAGCTGGTAATCATAGTCGCTATTGGACCGGAAGCGAACTCCAAGGTCCCGGCGACATGCGTCGGCACCTCCACCTGAATGCGCTCTCCGAATTTCGGCTCGCTGGTAATGGTCCGTTCGGCAAAAGAAGTCCGGGCCATGCCGCATACCGTGCGGACCGGTCCCAGCAGCGAGACAAGCGCAGTCAGATAGTAGGGTCCCATGTCGAACATCGGACCGCCGCCCTTTTGATAATAAAAAGCCGGGGCCGGATGCCAGCTCTCATGCCCGTGGCAGACCATAAAGGCGGTCGCCGCGACCGGCTCCCCGATGAAACCGTCGTCGATCAGTTTGCGGCACGTCTGCAGACCGGCTCCAAGGAAAGTGTCTGGGGCGCAGCCCAGCATAAGCCCCCGCTCCCGGGCCAACTCCACCAGCTTGCGTCCCTCCTGAGGCGTCAGCGAGAGCGGCTTCTCTACATAGACATGCTTGCCCTGAAGCAGCGCCTGCCGGCAGATCTCGAAGTGTCCTTCCGGGGTGGTCAGGTTGAGAACAATCTGAATCTCCTCCGAACCCAGCAGTTCTTCCGTACTCCACACGTTCGGGATACCGTATGCCTGCGCCGCAGCTTCCGCCCGCTCGCGGTTTCTGTCGGCACAGGCATACACCTCCGTATGCAAAAACAGCTTCGTCAGATTCTCGAAATAGATCCCGCTGATGTTGCCGCAGCCGATAACGCCGATCCGGATCTTGTTCATGCCTGCTTCCTCCCCTCTCCCGCTGCCCAGAGAAATCCGCGGCGCATCAGCTCCTTCGCTTCGGGGATGTCGAAGATATCGGCATGGTGTCCGAGCGAGTTGTAGAACACCCGCCCCTGTCCCCATTTCTTCGTATAGACGACCGGCATGGTGATGGCTCCGTTGGCCGAGTGCGGCCCTTCGCTGACGGCAAAAGTCGTCGTTGCCAACACATTGACACAAGGGTCCACATGCAGATAATACTGCTCCGAGACCACTTTGAAATCTCCGATTCCTTCCACAATCGGGCTGGAACCGTTACGGACCACATTCACCTCATATTCCACCCCGTCGTTGAACGGGTGGGCTACCCACTGGGAACCGGTCATAAATTGCCAATCCACGCTGGTACGGAAGGAATCGCACATCCCTCCATGACAGCCGGCGATTCCTACGCCCGACTCCACGGCCTTGAGCACCGGCCGCAGCTGCTCCTCCGCGATTTCGCCCATCGTCCAGATGGGGACGATCAGATCGAGGCCCATTAGCTTCTCTTCGTCCCGGAAGCTGTCGAGCGTATCGGATATCTCGGTTTCAAAGCCTTCGGAGCGAAGCAGTCCGTCAAAAATTTCGGATACCTGCACCGGCTCATGCCCGTCCCATCCGCCTCTTACGATTAATGCTCTCTTGGTCATTTGTCTTGCTCCTTCCCGGTTGTCGGTCTGTCCGGCCTTCCGCCGTTACACTCTTATTGTAGGCGGTCAGGAGCTCATGCGGCTCGCCAATTCAGTTGCGAGACCGGTCATTTTTTGCTATTATCCAGCTTATGAAAGCCTATCACGAGAATCGATCCTATAATTCCACTCTGCCGTTCACGCCGATGCTGCTGCGCAACTTCAGCTTTCTCGCTCACTGGCATAACGACCTGGAGTTCATGTATGTGGCGGAGGGCTCCATCCGGGCAGGGGTCAATTCGGAGAGCCGGCTGCTCCGCCAGGGAGACATGGCGATCAGCTGCAGCGGAGATATCCATTACTACGACAGCCGGGGACTCGAATCGACGATCCTCATTATTGTGTTCAATCCGCGGCTAATCGGGTATCCGGGCGGCTGGCCGCAGGAGGTTCGCCTGTCGTCGCCATTTGTGGAGAGCAGCGGCAAGCCGCCGGAGAGCCCGGAAGCCCTGCTGTCGGCCGCCGCCCATGACCGGATAACGCGCATGAAGCTTGAAGCCGAAGAGCGGCCCCCGCATTATGAGCTGCTGATTACCGGCCTGCTGTATGAATTGTGCGGTCTGATTCTTCGCAGCATCGGAAGCAAGCCGGCGGAGCCCGGCAGGGACCGGCGGCTGGGAACGGGACTTACGGCGATGCAGGGAGCGCTTGATTATTTGGAGAAGCATTATTCCGCTCCCGTCACGCTGGACGAGGCGGCCCGGGAAGCGGGAATGAGCCGGTTCCATTTCTCGCGCTTCTTCAAGAACGCCACCGGTCTGAGCTTCGTGTCCTATCTCAATCATATTCGGGTGAACAAGGCCGAAGAGCTCATTCTTCATACGAACCGGACCTTAACCGACATTGCGCTGGAATGCGGATTCACGAATGTGCGCACTTTTAACCGCGTCTTCCGGCAGTTCCGCGGACAGACACCTTCCAGTCTGCGCCGGTGACGGGCCGGAAGCGTGCCTGTATCAGCCACTCAAGCGCAAGATCCTTCCCGTTCATCTCTCCGAAGCCTCCTTCTTCCTTGCGCAGCCATCAAAGAATAGCCAAAAAAGAAGCTCCCTTTCGGGAGCTCCTCTGCCGTGCATGTGCCTGGCCTTAGTTCGCGCTTCGATTTCGCGCTTCGCTCGTTCCGCCTGATTCCTCTTGCTGCTGCCCTTATTGCTGCGCCAGCTTCACCAGGCTGTAGTTCTTCTTGCCTTTGCGGATAATGAGGAACCGGCCGCCAATGGCGTGATCCGGCGTGACTTCGAACTCCAGCTCGCTCACGCGCTCCCCGTTCAGGGAAATCGCACCCTTCGTAATATCTTCGCGGGCCTGCCGTTTGGAAGGCTCAATGCCCAGCTCCACGAGCCAGTCGACGATATTCTTCGTCTCCGGAGCAGCGGTGTACGTCGGCATTTCCTTGAAGCCCTCTTCGATCTCATCGGCCGTCAGCGCCGAGATATCGCCGCTGAACAGCGCCGCTGTAATCTTCTTGGCCTGCTCCAGCAGCTCCTCGCCGTGCACGAACCGGGTCATTTCCTCGGCCAGCGCCTTCTGCGCCTCGCGCTTGTGCGGCTCGGTCCGTACCTTCTCCTCCAGCGCCTCAATCTCTTCTTTCGTCAGGAAGGTGAAGTACTTCAGGTACTTGACCACATCCCGGTCATCGGCGTTCGCCCAGAACTGGTAGAACTCGTACGGCGTCGTCTTCTTCGGGTCCAGCCAGATCGCGCCGCCCGCGCTCTTGCCGAACTTCGTGCCGTCGGCCTTCAGCATGAGCGGGATGGTCAGGCCGAATACCTTCGCTTCGGCGCCTTCTTTTTTGCGGATCAGATCCAGGCCGCTCGTAATGTTGCCCCACTGGTCGGACCCGCCGACCTGGAGCTGCACATCCTCATGCCGGTACAGATGCAGGTAGTCGATCGACTGGAGAATCTGGTAGGAGAATTCGGTGAACGAAATGCCGTTGTCCAGCCGGCTCGCCACGACATCCTTCGCCAGCATCGTATTGATGCTGAAGTTTTTGCCAAAGTCCCGGAGGAATTCAATCACGTTCATGTCCTTGGTCCAATCGTAGTTGTTGACCATGCGTACCGTGTTGTCGCCATCCGTCACGAAGAGCTTCTTCATCTGGGCCGTCAGCGCATCGACGTTCGCCTGCACCTGCTCCATCGTCTGGAGCGAACGCTCGGTCGCCCGTCCGCTTGGATCGCCGATCGTACCGGTGGCGCCGCCGATCAGAATGACCGGCCGGTGTCCGGCCATCTGGAAACGTCTCAGTACCATGAACGGAATCAAATGGCCGATATGCATGCTGTCGCCGGTCGGGTCGACGCCGCAGTACAGCGAGATCGACTTGCTCTCCGTCAGCTCGCGCAGGCCCTCTGCGTCGGTCTGCTGATTAATGGCGTCGCGCCATTCCAATTCGTCGATAATGTTCAAATTGCACAGCTCCTTTTGGGGTCGGATTCTGCAGAATTTGTTGAACGGAGCCGGTCTTCACACCGCCGGACATCGCCTCCGGAACGCAAAAAATCGCCCCGTGCGCCGATTCATATCGGCACAGGGACGATGGATACACCGCGTTACCACCCTGGTTGCGCGCCCCTTCCCGTATGGGGACAGGAACGCACCGCTCCTGGCGAGTTAACGTTCGCCTGATCCGCTCGGCATTACCCAAGATACTCCGGAGTGTAATTCGCAGTCCTTGTATGTACCGGGTTCCATCGCCCCCCGGCTTTCTGGGACAGGGACAAAGGCTGCTACTGACTCGTTCAACGTACTTCCGCTATCGAATTAGCTAAAAGTATAGCCCACTTCCAATTTCATTGTCAATGCCGTTAGCTTCAGTACCGTTCTCCCCGTCTGCGGCCCATCATCAGGGCAAGGCCCGCGGCCACCAGCAGCACAGCCCCCACCGATTGTCCCAGCACGCTCACGCTCAGCAGCGTCCCTACGGTGAAGATCATGAAGAACGTCAGCGAAGCTCCGCCGAGAATAAAGACGGGAATCAGAATCCAGCGGTTGCGTCCGCCGAACCAGTAGAATTCCAGCAGCCCGAAGGCAACCGCAAGCGGAAAGCCGGGCCAGGTGTACTCCCAGGCGTCCAGCAGCATCGAAATCTGGAAGATGATCCCGCTGACCAGCAGAATGCCGCCGGGAATAAGCAGCCCGCTGCCGCGTCTCCGGGTGGCGTAGAAATACAGCCAGTGCATCAGAATGCCGAGCGGAATGACGAACAGGCTTGGCCAGAAATAGGTGAAGACTCTGCCCGGATCCATAATATCGCCCCTGCCCGCGAACAGGAGCACTCCCAGAATGACCAGCAGCAGCCCCCACAGTGTGCGTTTATCCATATACTCCGAACCTCCGTATGTTCCAGGATTTGCTTCTCCATCTGATTGTATCGGAGAAACGGCGTTTCAGACAGCAGCCAGGGATGGAAGAAGACTCCGTCCCGGGACCGATGCAAAGAGAAACCGATGCAAAGAGAAGAGCCTTCCCGATGTCCGGGAAGGCTCTTCTTGGCGCATGGCCTGGATAGAGGTGGATCAGGAGGCTTGGTCCAGCATGCGGTAGACAATAACCGCCGCCTGGGCGCGGTTCGCGATCCCCTTCGGCGCGAAGGAGTCGCTGTCAACGCCGTTGACGATACCGGCCTGGGCCAGCTTCGCCACCGCCTCTTGGGCATAGGAAGCGATCTTCGATTTGTCTGCAAAATCGGCCAGCGCCGTCGTCTTGTTGACCGCCGGAAGCTTGTCGCCGAGCGCGTTGGCGATCATAATCGCCATTTCCTCGCGGGTGATGGCCCGGGACGGTTCGAACTTGCCGCTGCCGGAGCCTTTGACGATGCCGGCGTTCACGGCTGCCGTAATGGCATCCGTATACCAGGCGCCCTGCTTCACATCCTTGAAGGATGCCGCGCCCGTCGGCTGCAGGTTCAGCGCGCGCACGATCATCGTGATGAACTCGGCGCGGGTGACTTCTTTCAGTGGAGCGAAGTCGGAGCCGCTCACGCCCTTGATGATTCCCTGGGAAGCCAGGGAGGAGACAGCCTCCTGAGCCCAGGCCACCTTGGCCAGATCCTTGAATACCGGAGCTGCCGAAGGGCTTGGGAGCGGAGTGGCCGACGGAGTCGGGCTGGCCGAAGGCGCTGCGGAAGCAGCCGGAGTCGGCGACGGCGTTGCGGCCGGGCTCGTAGTCGACACCGGAGCCGGTGTCGGGTTCGTACCCGTACCCGAGTCGGTCTGGTTCGTAATGCGTCCTTCGACTTTTGCCGTAATCGGCCCGTATTTGAAGGTCTGAACGATGTAGTTATACAGAGCCTCCAGGTCCGTGAGTCCGATCAGCTTGGACGATGCCTGCGGAAGCACCTTGTAGTTATCTCCGCCGTCGGCCATGAAGTTGTTCACAACCGCCGTGTACTTCGCGTTCATGTCAATCGGTGTGCCGTCCGCCTTGGTTATGGAGAGGACACGGTCGGCAATCGGCAGCTTCAGATTGGCCGTATACTTGAGGCCGGAAATCTGCAGCGTCTTCGTATCCGCATCGGTTGCTCCCCACTGCTGCTGCAGCAGCGTCTTGATCTGGGCGCCGGTCAGTTCCAGCTTCACCAGCGTATTGCCGAACGGCTGGATCTTGGCCAGATCGCCGTAAGTGACGCTGCCCTTCGGCATATCGGCGCGGATACCGCCCGGATTCATGAAGGCAAAGTCGGCAGGGCCGGCTTTGTCTCCGAAGTCGGCAAAGCGCATGGAATCCGCGATCAGGTTGCCGAGCGCCGTCTCTTTGGTGTACGCATCGGTTCTCGTAATCGTGCCGTCCGTACTGCCGACCGGGTTGGTCAGTTCCGGATGCTTGTTCAGATATTTGTTGACCAGAGCAACCGTATCCGGGTCAGGCGTTACGCCTTCCTGGAAGGTGCTGTTTACCACGGCGCTGCTGGACTTCACGTCGCCGGTCGCAGGGTCAATGACAAGCTTGATGTCTTCAAAGGCTGTCCCGTACGAGTACGCCTGTACAATCAGCATGCCGTTGACATAGCCGTTGGCCAGAGCGTGGTTGTCGCCGGCGACGATCACGTCGATCGGAGACTTCGCGTTCGGGTCTTTCTCCTTCAGCTTGGCGATGAGCTTATCCGACAGCTCTGCCGCTTCGCCGGTAGTCGTACCAGCCGTCTTCGTTGCTTCACCGGTAACGGCTCCGCCTTTGGTCGTAGCCGGATCATGGGCCAGAACAACGATCGTCTCTACGCCTTGTTTTTGCAGTTCGGCTGCATAGCCGTTAATGGCATCCGCTTCTTCGTCGGCGCTCAGGAATTTAACGCCAACCAGACCGGAAGGGGCCACCTTGGACGGTGTCGCTTTGGTTACCGTGCCGATAAAGCCGATCTTCACCCCGCCGATTTCCTTGATGACGTAAGGGTTCAGAATCGGTGTGCCGGTCGCTGTGTCAATGGCATTCGCATTAATGTAGTCAAAGTTCGCTCCGGCATGCTGAATCTTGCCATCCTTCGGATTCAATCCGCCGAAGATCTGGGCCTTCAGCGCGGCTACGCCCTGGTCGAACTCATGGTTGCCCAGTGTACCGACATCAAAGCCCATCATATTCATCCATTCCATCGTTGGCTCATCGCGTTCCAGTGCGGACACCGGAGCGGAAGCCCCTACGGAATCGCCGTTATGGAACAGAAGCGCGTTGTCGTATTTAGCGCGGGTCTGCTTCAGGTAGGTGGCCAAAATCGCCGCCGTGCCCACGTTCTTGCCGCTCACGGTATTCGTCGTATCCAGTTGTCCATGGAAGTCGTTCACGCCAAGCAGGTGAACTTCCACGTCCTGGGTAGGAGCCGCAGCCGTTTGCTTCAGATTGATATTGTAAATGCCAAAACCGCCGGTTCTGGAATTCGCGGCATAGAACCGATTCCCCGGTTCATTCAATTCCGGATTATAGGTAATGCTCTGATCGGCCGGAAGGAAATCAACAGCAACCGGAGTTGTAGTAAAGGTTACATTCACATTGCCCTTGATCGGAGCGATTGACCAGTTGTTGTCAGCTTCCGGGTTCACTTTATCGGTGCTGCTAATATAATCCATCAGCACTTGACGATTTTCCATCTGGGAGTCAATTATCAGCTTTCCGTTCTTGACACCCGGGAAGTTGCCGCCTCCGCTCGCACGGTAGTTATTGGTCACCACAACGAATTCCATATCGTCGTCCAATGGCTTGTCGTTGTAGGTAACGTCGAACACACGACTCGAGGATGCGTCGTTGATCGTGCCGTCCGCCTTATATTTGGCTTTTTTGGTTACATCAATTTTATACTTGATCCCGTCGATCACATCAAAGTTGAACACGGAGAAGTTATTGTTCAGCAGCGGTTGTGGCGTTGTAATGCCGGTCTTGATCTGATTGTAGGCCCCGGCGCTCATTTCCAGCCACTCTTTAACATCTCGGCCCTTCAGAACCAGCGCTTTTAGCGTATTGTCATACAGATACAGATCGCTTGCGCTGCGAATCGTAAGGTCCCCTTTCTTGATATTGGTATACTCCGTAACCCCGTTGCGCCCCGCTTTGAAAGGAGCTCCTACACTGAGTATAGGATAATCTTTATAGGTCGCCAGCGTCACATCGTGCTGGATCATATCTTCTACATACCTTTTCTGAGCATAAGTCACGATCTGGACAGTTGGATTGTCCTGCACCATAGCAAAATAGCTATTCATAGGCGAAGTAGTTTCGCCCAGTTTGGTGCCGGTATACCCGATCGTTCCTTCGTGAACCGCCGCTACCGCGTCATCGACACTCTGGTCGGGTTCCACATTAGCTATGTTCACCTTTTTGTTATCAATCGTTTTGGTCTGATAAATGGAGCGGGTCGAAGCCTTGGAGGCTTCCTTATCTACCGACCAGCCGTTCCCATTCCACTTAATGGTCAGGTCAATCTGGCCGAGATAGGCTCCGCCGTAGCCGGCCTGAACCGCAGGTGTGCCGTTGATGTGGCCGTTAATGTTGTCTATTTTGACATTATCCTTGTTGTAAGGAAGATTGGTTGCCGGATCTTTAAAGGAGGAATCAAGCGTCTTGTCATCCCCGGTAGGGAAAGCTTTGTGGGTATGAGAGAACGTGATGGCATCAATGCCACCCACCTTGCTCAGCCCGTTAATCGCATTCTCGACGTTGGGGTCGTTATCGCTGGCAGTTCCGTCAAAGCCGCTGTGAGCCATGGCAATCACGACATCGACATGTTCCTCTTCTTTCAGAATTTTCACATATTTCCGAGCGGTCTCTACAATTCCTTTGGTGACCACCTTGCCGCTTAGATTGGCTTTGTCCCAATCCATAATCTGCGGAGTTACCAGTCCCAGGTATCCCACCCGGATGGTCTGGTCATCGCCTTTACTGTCTTTTACTTTCATTTCTTTAATAACGTAAGGCTGAAAGGCGTTAGTCACTCCGTCGGTCTCATAAACATTGGCATTGATATAATCAAAATTTGCACCCGTACCGGCCTTGGCACCACTTCCTGTATCGTAGCCGTAAATACTGCGTTTCAGAAAATCCAGTCCATAATTGAATTCATGGTTACCCAGCGTCGCCACATCATATTTCATGACATTCAGCGCGGCAATCATCGGCTGGATACTTTCTGCATCTTGTGGGAATCCCGGATTTTCCTTAACAAAATATGTAGCCATCGGAGTTCCTTGAATCAGGTCTCCATTGTCCAGCAGTACGCTGTTAGTGCTCGGCACCTCTTCACGTGCTTTCTTGATCAGACTCGCAGTTCGATCCAGACCGACCGTCACAGTCGGAGTATTGGAGAAATAGTCAAAGCCATAGACATTGGAGTGTACATCGGTAGTGCTTAACACTCTCAATTGTACCGAGGTCCCCGAAGCCGGAGCGGCCTCCGCCTTCTTCGTTCCCACCAAAGATCCCGCAACCGCTCCGCCCAGAACCTGGACCGACAACACGGCGGCGGCCAGGATCGAAGCCAGCGGCTTGTTCCCATTCTTCCTGCCCTTCATCATCTGCTTGCTCCTCCCAAAAAGAAAATATTAATGATGCCTATTTCTACCTGCTACACGGCGATATTATAGCATAGTTTGAGAGAAGGTCTTCTTGATTTTTCACAAAAAAGATCATTTTTGTGTAAAGTCCGCGTTTGTTTGTATGACTTGCTTAACATACAGTTAACACGCAGAGTAATTACCGGGACTCAATTAAAGGAACACCGCGTTAAACGGGCAGTCGGACCATTGACATTCCGCTGCAAATGCGATAGTTTTCCTACATCTATGAATATTGAATACGGGCCCCCCGCCCTGGAGAGGATAACCGCATGAACCTACATCAAGAGGACGTCTCTTTCGAGAGTTCCCCCTACTATAACCCGAACCTGAAGAACATTGTGCTGCTTGCCACCGGAGGCACGATCGCCGGGAGCGGCGAGAATCACCGGACGACCAATTACGAGCCGGGAACGCTGGACTTTCAGGCGTTGCTGGACAGCGTCCCCCATCTGGATCGGCTGGCCAATATGGCGGGCATTCAGGTCAGCAATCTGTGCAGCGCCGACATTACCGGCAGCCACTGGCTGACACTGGCATCGCTGATCAACCGTCTGTCGCTGCGCGACGATGTCCACGGGTTCGTCATTACCCACGGAACCGACACCCTGGATGAGACCTCCTACTTCCTGAATCTGACCGTCAAAACGGACAAGCCGGTCATCCTGACCGGCTCCATGCGTCCGGCTACCGCGCTCAGCGCCGACGGACCGCTTAATCTGTACCAGTCCATTGCGCTGGCCGTCAATCCCGAGGCGCACGGACAAGGCGTTATGGTCGTCTTCGCAGAAGGCATCTACAGCGGCCGCGATGTGCAGAAGGTCAATACCTTCAAGGCGAACGCCTTTGACGAGCGGGATTTCGGCTGTCTCGGATATATGCGGGACGCCGAAGCCTTCTTCTATACACGCTCCATCAAGCGGCATACTACCGCCGCCCAGTTCGACGTCACCGGCCTGACGGAGCTGCCGAAAGTTCCGGTCGCCTACTTCCACGTGGACGCCGATCCCGGCATTCTGGACTATTTCGCTTCGACCTCGAACGGCATCGTCATTGCGGGCGCGGGCGGCGGAATCTACAGCAAGCCTTGGATCGACAAGGTCGGGGAGCTGAAGGAGAACAACATTCCGGTCGTGCGCTGCTCGCGCATCTCCAGCGGGATTACGCTGAAGGATGCGTACATCGACCTTTCGGCCAACTCCATCCCCTGCAACAGCTTGGTCCCGCAAAAAGCGCGCATCCTGCTCTCCCTCGCCCTGACCCAGACGACGGATTATCTGCGCATCGGCGAGATGTTCCACGAATATTAATCTGAAATCCTGCCCTGACAGGGAAAACGCAAACAAGGCGATCCGGCCAAACGGATCGCCTTGTTTGTCGTTCCTTTCCCGCTCCGCTTCTGCTCCTCCGCCGGGTCTGTTATACTCCCGGCATAAGCAGGACCATACCGCCGTTGGAGGGGATAGAATGAACGGCCGTTCGCCGCCATGCACTACAGGGTTACCCTCGAAGAGTAGAGGCAGCCGCCCCGGTCAGCGGGACTGGATGAACGCGCCGATCCGGCGGGCCGCTTCCAGCAGCCGATCCTCCTCTTCGACAAGGGCGATCCGTACATACCCCTCTCCTTCGCGGCCAAAAGCGCTTCCCGGAATCACCGCTACCCCGGTGGCGAGCAGAAGCTCCCGGGCGAAGCTCCGGGAAGCGCCTTCCGATGCCCCGGCGTCCGCACCCGGAAGTCTGGGCGGCAGCGGCGCCCAGACGAACATCGTGGCGGCCGGCTTCGGCACCGGCCAGCCCGCCTCTTCCAGCGCCGCCGCGAACACATTGCGCCGGCGTTCATACACCGGTCCGACGCCCGGACCGGGGGCCGGTCCCATCGCCTGCTCCAGCGCGGCGATGGCCGCCTCCTGAATCGGCTCGAAGACGCCGTAGTCGATGTTGCTCTTCAGCTCGCCGAGCGCCGAGACGGCTTCGCGGTTGCCCGCAATAAAGCCGATGCGGCAGCCGGCCATGTTGAAGCTTTTGGAGAAGGAATGAAATTCAACGGCTGTATCTGCCGCCCCCTCCACCTCCAGTATGCTCATCGGCCGGTAGCCGTCGAATCCCATCTCCGAATAAGCCAAGTCGTGGACCACCAGCAGCCCGTAGCGGCGCGCCAGCTCCAGCAGCTCCCGGAAGAACGCTGCGTCGGCCCGAACCGACACGGGATTGCCCGGGAAATTAAGCAGAATGAACCGGGCCTGCTCCAGCACTTCCGCCGGTATGGCCGCGAGATCGGGCAGAAAGTGGTTCCCGGCCCGAAGGGGCAGCGGCCACGGCGTCACACCGGCGATCTCCAGCGCTCCGGCGTAGATCGGATACCCAGGGTCCGGGACAAGGGCGATATCCCCCGGGTTGCAGACCGCCAGCGCCAGATGGGCCAGTCCGTCCTGCGAGCCCATGAGGGCAAGCACCTCTTCGTCCGGATCGAGCGTGACGCCGAACCGGAATTTCATCCACGCCGCGGCGCTGCGCCGGTAAGCCGCGCTCCCCTGCGAGGACGGGTACCCGTAGGCGTCCCCGCGCTGAACGGCGCGGCCAAGCGCCGCGCGGATCTCGGGAGACGGACCCCGGTCCGGGCTGCCGATCCCGAGATCAATGATATCCCGGCCCAGGCGGCGGGCTTCCGAGCGCCAGACGGCCACCTCGGCGAAGATCGAAGAGCCGAGCCGGTCCAGCTTGTCCGCCCGCCAGCGCGGGCGGAAACGCAGTTCATTCACTCGCGACACATCCCTGCTTTGTTTTTCAGCCAGTATATCACACCGCCGGGCGGACCCGCAGTCTGGAGATTCATATCCCGGTCAGCCTTCAGCGGGCCTCGGATCCTGTCGGGCCGTCTCCCTCCGTTATCCGCACCGGGACCAAACAGATCTGTCTCCTTCAGGCAGTCTTTTTTCTTTGTTCTGCAAAAAAGTCATTGACTCTCACACCGTGTGAGACCCCATACTCGAATTGAGCTCAAATCTATATCCACATGTGGAGGAACCAGCATGCTGCGAATCGGAATATTCTCGAATTTATCCAGAATCAGCATCCGGATGCTGCGTCATTATGACGAGATCGGACTGCTTGTGCCGGAGAGCATCGACGAGTCGACGGGTTACCGCTATTACAGCGAAGCCCAGCTTCTCCTTGCCGCGCGGATCCAGGCTTTCAAGAACATGGGCTTCGGATTGAATTCCATCCGCGAAATAATCCGGAATTGCCCGGATTCCCGGACGATGCGTCAATACCTGCTGAATCAGCAGAGTCAGTTGGCGGCGCAGGCGGCGCACATCGGCGATCAGCTGCAACGGATCGAAGACGCGATTCTACAAATCGGAAAGGAAGAGAGCCTGATGAAGTACAGCATTACTCTGAAGGAAATGCCGGAACGGCAGGTTGCGAGTCTGAGAGCAATCATTCCCGCCTACGACCAGGAGGGGCTGCTGTGGGAGAAAATGATGCGGGAGCTGGCTATGCAGCAGGTTCCGCTGCCTGCGGATGAACCCTGCCTGAGCATGGCGATTTTTCACGACTCCGATTACAAGGAGCAGAATCCGGATGTGGAAATCCAGCTGCCCGTGCAGGGCAGCTTCCGGAGCACCGGGGATGTGGTCTTCAAAAGAGAGCCGTCCATGTTAGCGGCCACAGTCATTTACCAGGGGAGCTATGCCCAGCTTAGCGAGGTGAACCGGGCCATCGCGGAATGGGTTCGCGACACCGGCTACCAATTTGACGGTCCCATGTTCAACATCTATCATGTCAGCCCGTCGCAGACCTCGAATCCGGACGAATGGGTCACAGAGGTCTGTTATCCGGTAATCCGCGCCTGAGTCTCCGGTAGCCGTCTTTGGACTGCGCATCCCCGCTGACAGGCACATCAAAGAAGCCCTCCCGCAGAATGGATGATCTTCCTCTCCATTCCTCCCGGGAAAGGCTTCTTTATCTTCGGATGAATCAGATCGTGCGGTGAACCACGCTGCGCGTCTCGGCCGCTTCAAAGATCGCTTCGATGAGCATCAGTACGCGGAGAACCTGCTCGTTCCGCACAAGCGGCTGAGCCTTGCCCTCGATTACAGAGACGAGATTCTCGTAGAAGCTCTCGGTCTTCGAGGGAACGCGTTCGAACGGCTCGCGGATCGTCGATTCCTCGCTCGGCGGGGCCATGGTCTTCGTCAGGCCGACGCCGGCCTGGATCGGCTTCGGCTCCACATGGGCCACTGCCTGGTTGCGGGTCACAATCTCGCCGCTGAGGTCCCAGTCATAGATAACTGCCGTTCCCTCCGTGCCCTTGACGTACCAGCGTGGCAGCTTAATGAAGTTCGTGGTGCCGACTTCAATCACTGCGGTGAGACCGTCCTTGAACCGGATGTGGGCAGTGAAGCCGTCGTCCACTTCGGTGCCCAAAATTGTACTGAGGCTGGCCGTCACCGTCTCGATCTCGCTGTCCGTAAGCAGGAGGAGCTGATCGAGCAGATGAACGCCCCAGTCCAGCAGCATGCCGCCGCCGTAGGCTTTCAGCTGACGCCAGTCTCCCGGAATTCCGTTCGCTCCCTGTACGCGGGACTCTACATGAAAGACCTCGCCGGCCTTCTTGTTCTCGACCAGGTTCTTGACCATGAGGAAGTCCTCATCCCAGCGCCGGTTCTGATGAACCATGAATACCCGGTCCGCTTCCTTGGCCGCCTGAACAATCTCCAGCAGCTCGGCGCTGGTCACCGTAACCGGCTTCTCGCAGACGACGTGCTTGCCGGCCTGGAGCGCCTGAATGGCCAGATCCTTATGAACATCGTTCGGAGTCGCAATCACGACCACATCGACGCTCTCGTCAGCCAGCACTTCCCCGTAGCTCCCATAAGTCCGGAAGCCCTGGCTGCGGGCCAGCTCCATCCGGTATTCCACAATATCGTATACGCCCGTAAGCGCGATGCCGGGCACCGGCGCGATCAGCTGTCCGTGGTAACTGCCCATGCCGCCGTAACCGACGACCACAACGTTATAGGTCTTGTTCTCCATTTCATTAACTTCCCTTCTGGATTTCTGGTCTTGTACGTTCCCGAAATTGAAGCAAAGGCCACCGGCGGTCCGCTGGGCGGACTGAACCGGTGACCTGATAACCCGATGAAGCGAGGGGCGGCGGGCTTAAGCCCACCACATATCCGTCGGCTGATCGCGGATCAGAATCGACTGCAGATTCGTCACGGCGCGCTGGAAGCCTTCGTCGACCGACATCAGCGGATCTTCGTGCTCAATGCTGACCACATGGTCGTAGCCATAGGTCCGCAGCGCGCTGATGATGTTCGACCATTCGGTCATGCTGTGGCCGCAGCCCACGGACCGGAAGGTCCAGGCGCGCGTCTGCACGTTGCCGTATGGCTGCATGTCGAGCACGCCGTACAGGTTGATGTTGTCCTGGTCCAGATACGTGTCCTTGGCATGAAAATGATGGATGGCTCCGGCCTTGCCGAGAATCTTGATGGCGGCAACCGGATCAATACCCTGCCACCAGAGATGGCTCGGGTCCAGATTGACGCCGATGGCGTCGCAGGTCGCTTCGCGCAGCTTCAGGATCGTATACGGCGAATGGCAGAGGAAGCCGCCGTGCAGCTCGATGCCGATCTTGACGCCGTGCTCTTCGGCGAACTTGCCGATCTCCTTCCAGTACGGAATGAGCTTCTGCTCCCACTGCCATTCCAGAATGTCGGAATAGACGGTCGGCCAGGCAATGACCGGCCAGTTCGGAGCCTTGGCGTCGTCGCTGTCCCCGGCCGTGCCGGAGAACGTATTGACGACAGGCACGCCCATCAGCGAAGCGAGCTTAATGCTTTTGCGGAGAATCTCGTCGCCGGCCTTCGCCTCTTCCGGGTCCGGTGATATCGGGTTGTTATGACAGCTGAACGCGCTGATTGTCAGACCGCGGCGCTCGAATTTCTCCAGATACGCCTTGCGTGCGGCTTCGCTTACGAGCAGATCGTCCGTCGGGCAATGGCTGTTGCCGGGATTGCCGCCGGAGCCAATTTCTACGGCCTGCAGGCCGGCCGCTTCCAGCTTGTCAAGCATTTCTTCCAAAGTCAATGATGCGAATACGGGATCGAATACGCCGAGTTTCATAAGAGCACTGCGCCTCCTTTGATCGGTTCCAGAGCTTCCGAATGGCCGTATACCGGATATGCGCGCGGTGTAGGCTCGCACCAGCGGACGCCGTTGACAATGACGCGCTGGATATCGGGATGATAATAGATTGGATAGGCTTCATGGCCGGGCTGGAAATAGAAGATCTTGCCGCTGCCGCGGCGGTAGGTCAATCCGCTCGGGAAGACGTTGCCGCCCTCGAACCAGCCGACGAAGATCTGTTCGTCAGGAGCCGGCACATCGAAATGCGTTCCGTACATCTCCTCGCGTTCGAGGTCAATGTACTCTCCGATGCCTTCCGCGATCGGATGGCTCGGATTCATGACCCAGATGCGTTCCTTCTCGCCGGCGTCGCGCCATTTCAGATCACAGCTTGTGCCCATCAGCTTCATGAAGATTTTGGACATATGGCCCGAGTGCAGAACCACAAGGCCCATTCCCTTCAGCACGCGGTCGTGCACCCGGTTCACAATCTCGTCGCTGACTTCTCCGTGGGCCATGTGTCCCCACCAGATCAGCACGTCGGTACGGTCCAGGACCTCCTGCGTCAGCCCGTGTTCCGGCTCATCCAGCGTGGCCGTACCGACTTCCATCCCGGCTGCAATCAGAAAGCTTGCAATCTGATTGTGGATGCCCGCCGGGTAGATCTCCCGAATCCGTTCTTCCTGCAGCTCATGCCGATACTCGTTCCATACGGTTACTCTGGTCATCGTCTTAACTTCTCTCCCCAAGGATCATATATAGGTTATGTCAATCAGTTAATTAATCAGTTAATCAGTTACTCACACAGTCATTCAGTCAAAATAAACGGGCTGTCCGGTCTCCGAGGAGGTATAAATGGCCTCCAGAATCCGGGTCACGATCAGAGCCTGCTCCGGCTTCACGACCGGCTCGGTGCCGTCGAGAATGCTGCTGATCCACTGGCGGGCTTCCGCCACCGCCGGATCATCGCCTGCGCCGTCGTAGAAATCGACGCCGCCCGCATCCAGACCGATCGTCTTCTCGTAGGTACGGCCGTGCGCCTCGCCGTTGATGCGCAGCCCCTTCTCCATATCGGCGCCGCCTTCTGTTCCGTGAAGAGTGGTCTTCGCTTCGCCGACATCCAGCGTGTTCAGCGCCCAGCTTGCTTCCAGCACGATGGTCGCTCCGTTCTCCATCGTAATGAAACCGATGGCCGAATCTTCGACCGTAAATTTCTCGGGGTCCCAAGGTCCCCAGGCGTTCGCCGCGTTCTTGCGACCAGATAGCTTGTGGTAGGCGTTCCCTACTACATATTTCGGTTTATAATTGTCCATCATCCAGAGCGTCAGGTCGAGGGCATGCGTGCCGATATCGATCAGCGGTCCTCCGCCCTGCGCTTCCTCGTCCAGGAAGACGCCCCAGGTCGGAACGGCGCGGCGGCGGATCGCTTTGGCCTTGGCATAGTAGATCTCGCCCAGTTCTCCGTTCTCGCATACCGTATGCAGGTACTGCGAGTCGGCGCGGAACCGGTTCTGGTAACCGATCGTCAGCTTCCGTCCCGTCCGCTTGGACGCGTCGATCATCGCCTGCGCTTCGGCCGTCGTCTTGGCCATCGGCTTCTCGCACATGACATGCTTGCCCGCTTCCATCGCCGCGATGGAGATTTCGGCGTGGGAGATATTCGGAGTGCACACATGCACCACATCAATGCTTCCGTCCGCCAGCAGTTCGCGGTAATCCGTATAGACCGCCGCGTTCTCGTCGCCGAACTGGCTCTTCGCTTTCTCCGCCCGCTCGGGCACGATATCGCAGAATGCCACCATCTGCGCTTCCTTGATTGCTTTCAGGGCGGGCATATGTTTGCCGTTCGCAATGCCGCCGCAGCCGATAATTCCGATTCGAAGTGTCATAAGCCAGATAGACCTCCACGCTCTAAAGTTAGGTTTCGTTCACACTCCTATAATACCGAAGAGGCGAAGCGCTTTCTTCCTACATTCTTGTCGTATTATTCCCGAATATTGTCCTCCGGTAGCGCAGCGGCGATACGCCGGTCGATTCCTTGAACAGATGGTGGAACGTCTTGACGCTGCCGAATCCGGCGCTCTCGGCGACCTCCGCCATCGAGGTTTCTTCGTTCAGCAGCAGCCATTTGGCTTTGTTCAGCCGGTATTCATTGAGGAACTCGATAAACGTCATGCCCGTATTGCGCTTGAACAGCTTGGTGAAGTAATACGGGCTAAACCCCATATAATCGGCGACCTCTCCCAGCGAAATCGGCTCCCGGTAGTGGCTCTCCACATAGTTGAAAATCCGCTCCAGCTTCCCGAGCGTATCCCGGGACCGGTTCAGCGCATCCTCGGAGATGCGGGGGTCTGCGGCATGGGGATCGGACGGGACCTCGCGCACAATAAGCGCGAACATATCAAATACGCGCGCCTTCAACCGGTAGCCCCAGGCCGGGCCCCGCTCTGCATTCTCGCGGAAAATATCTTCGATCAGCTTCCTCATGCGGGAAGCCGTCTCTTCCGGCCATTCCAGACTGGAATGCGCCATCTGGGTGAAGACATCGCGCAGCGCGATATCTTCGCCGCTCCATGCCAGCACCTCCTGGAAGAGCTGGAGATCGAACTGAATGACCGCGCGTTCGCTGTCGGGAGAGGCCAGGAAAAAATGCACCTCCCCGCCGTTGATGAACTGGATTTCGCCCTGCCGCATCTGGACCGGCTCGTCATTGATGCCGAGCTGAAGCGTGCCCTTGGTCACGTAGATGATCTCGATCTCTTTGTGCCAATGCGGGTAGACCAGCGTGTCCCCTTGATTCGTGAAGCAGCGAAACGGAAAATGGCGGTTGAGCTTGGGGATTTCAAGAAACAGATTCATGCCGGCACCTCCCCTTCTACTCCGATCATAAATCAGCGGGAGAGCCGGTTCAAGCGGCCGCACGCTTCCTGCGGACCAGAGCAACGGCAAGGATCAGGAGCGGCAGCAGAATGCCGAACGTAATATCCCACATTAAATAGTAGTCGGTGATATAAAAGGCATAGTACAGCATGTTGGGGCTAATGAGGTAAGTCAAGCCGAACATCAGCAGGATGCCGGGATAAATGAGCGGCTTTTTGTCCTTCATCCTTGTCATCCCCGCCAGCATTTCCAGAAAGGCGAACTGGTACAGAGTCGCTTTGAAGCAGATTCCGAATAGCCAGTTGATCGCCAGCATCACTTCGATTCGTTGCAGAAAGTGGCCGATATCTATGGATTGGGCAAGCACATAAGCCGGATAGAGCAAGGTCCGGCACAGCCCCTCCCCGAGCACCAGCAGACACGCAGCAATAATGCCGACCATCAGGAACGAGCCCAGTAGACTGGTCAGCAGCAGATCGCGGCCGGTGTGCTTCCGCCGCTTGACATAAGGCATCAGTACGAGCAACGGGCAGAGCTCCGTCCAGGGAAACAGCGCATTGTATATTCCTCCCTTGACAATCGAGAGTGCGCCGTTACCGGTTACCGGCTGAAGGTTCGTCCATGTGAAATTAGGAATCGTCAGGATGATAACCACAACCAGCACCGCGATGAAGATCCCGAAGAAGATCTCGCCCGAGCGGGCGAGCGGCTCCAGCCCTTTGCGCAGCACATAGGCGATGGCGAGGAGTCCCAAAATATCCAGCACCCGGATCGGCGTATCCGTCAGAATCTCCGTACTGAGAAAATCCACAGTCTCCCGGGCATAGGTAGCGCCGCCGAGCACAAAATACACCGCATACCCGCCGGAGACGATCCTTCCCGGCCATTTGCCGAGCACCTTCTCCGCCAGTCCGCTCAGTCGCAGCTCCGGATGAAGCCGGCTCACAACGAGCAGCAGCCACATAATCAGCGGGGCGGCCGGAACGGCTATCAACGCCGAGAGCCAGGCCGCAGACCCGCTCTTGGCAGCGGTGAGGGGAGGCAGAACAAACAGCATATCTCCGACAATCATATAGAAGACCAGACAAGCGACTTGTCGGGTACTGATTCTTTCCTGACCTGGCGGTTTCACAAGCGTTTCTCCCCTTCCGCAGCGCTACAGAATCCAGCGCATCCACTTCACTACAGGATCATACAAAAAGACCAGAAGCTCTAGCGGGCTCTGCCATTTCACCCCCGCCCCCGCCGCCGCGGAACAGAAAAGGCCTGCGCCGGACAGCAGCCCGCACACCACTGCATCCCGGTACTGCTTCCTTCGCAGCAAGGGCCACAGTTCCTTGAAGGCAATCAGCATGCCGACCAGAATGATGAACGCAATCACCATCTCTTATTCCTCCAATGAATGCTTAATCGAAGCTCCGCTTGAACCTGACAGAAGAATATGAACATCCGCCCGGCAGTGAATATCCAGCTCGCTCAGCCGGTCATTCCAGCCCTCTCCGAGACGGAGCCAGAGAGCCGGCTGCTGCTGTTTCACCGCACGTCCAAGTCCCAGGAAATCGCTGTGCATCCTTGTCTTCTCCGCTTCAATGGCCTGATTCATCAGCCATACAATCTTTTCCGCCGCTTTCTTCTCAATCATCCTGAGATTCTTCTTCTCGGTGACATCAATCGGACTTGCGACATCCGCCAAATTGACCGTATTTTGAACATGAATGTCAAACACCGGGCGTCCCTCTACTTCCCGTACCCGGATCTTGGTCGTGCTGTTGGTCGCCTCGGTCGTAATTTTATTTCCGTTGACCACGATGTGGCCGACCGAGTTCTGAATCTGATTTGTCACATAATTGAAGCCCTTGGATTCATTCTCATCCAGCCATCCGATGAGCTTGTCGGACCGGAATACCGCGAGGTTCTTGTAGACCAGCCGTGCGGAAGGAAGCGTACTTTTGACTCCGTTCGCTTCCTCCCCCTTCTTCGCATCGCCCGTGATCATAAGTCCGGTCAGCACGGGATCACGTCCCTCGGCCAACAGTTCGTCCAAGAGCTGCATCATGTTGACGTTCGAAGTGGGTGAATAGTAATTGGTGGAGACTGTCAGTGAACTGAACAGCTTGTTGGCCGGAATGCGTTCCAGCGGCGTCAGGATCCGCAGCGTCTGTTCGGCGGTGGTGTCTTTTGCGACAATCATATAGAAATTTCCGCGGACCTCAGGGTCCCTTACGAGAAAGTCGATAAAATCGGCGACTCCCTCCCGGGCCAGCTCCTCTCCGAGAATGACTACCTGAAGGTGCGCCAGATAGACCTTCCGGGGACTTCGTATGGTCATTTTGCGCAGAGCTTCAAATATGGTCGGTCCGGACTCTTCATAGACCGTAACCGGCAGTCCCCCGGAGCTGTTCATGTTCACCGCAACTTCGGATGGAATTACCACTTGGGCGGTCAGCTTGTAGCCGTCGCCCGTCTTATCGATTCCAAGGCCGACGCCAAGCGCGAGCTCGTTCAGCTCGTGACGGTCCCAGCAGCCGGTAAGGCACGGCAGAAGGAGAAGCAGCACGAGCGCGGTTCTCCGCCAGATACGAACCCGCCCGCTCATGACCTGCCGCCTCCCTTATGCCCCCGCTTTCCCAGACGCTGGCGATTGCCTGCAACCGCCGTCGTCGGCCGCCGCTTCATCCGCGGCCAGGGGACTCGAAGAATGGTATCCTGCCATTCGTCCTCCGCCGCAGGCGCGAACGGCATGGAGTACGGAACCCCGAATGAACGAAGACTGCAGATATGAACGGTCAGCAGGACGCATCCGAAAAATATGCCCACCAGCCCGAAGGAACCTGCCAGAATCATCATGCCGAACCGGATAATACGGACGGAGATCGACATACTGATGGACGGAATAACAAAGCTGGAAATAGCAGTAAGCGAGACGATAATGACCATGGCAGCGGAGATGATTCCCGCGTCAACCGCCGCTTGGCCTATGACCAGTGTACCGACAATGGATACCGCCTGGCCGACGGTCCGGGGCATTCGAACACCCGCTTCGCGCAATACCTCATAGATGAATTCCATGAGGAGCGCTTCGACAAACGCCGGAAAGGGAACCCCCTCGCGCTGGGCGGCAAGCGAGATCAGCATAGCCGTAGGCAGCATCTCCTGATGATAGGTCGTCAGCGATACATAGAGAGCGGGAAGCAGCATGGATATGAACAGGGATATGACCCGTACCAACCGAAGCAGCGAGCTGATGTCGGCACGCTGATAGTAATCCTCGGCGGATTGAAAGAATTGAACGAACAGCGCCGGCACCAGCAGAACGAACGGGGTGCCGTCCACAATGATGACGACCCTGCCCTCCAGCAGCGCTCCCGCCGCCGTATCGGGACGGTCCGTATTGAAGACCGTCGGGAACGGGGTGAAGGTCGTCTCCTGAATGAATTCTTCTATATAACCGCTCTCCAGAATGCCGTCGATGTCAATGGAGCCGAGACGAATTCGGACCTCCTCTAGCACCTCGGGACGCACAATGTCCTTCATATACAGCACTGCGACCTCGGTATGGGTCCGCCGGCCGATGATGTATTTCTCGCTCCAGAGGCCCGTATCGCGGATGCGCCGGCGAATCTGCGATATATTGGTTCGGATATTCTCCGTAAATCCTTCCATCGGACCCCGGACGACCGCCTGCGAGGTCGGCTCACCGACGGACCGCTCCTCGGCCCCGCCGGTTCCGGCCGCGATCGCTTCGCTCTGTCCTTCAACCATCAGGATGCTGTCGCCGGACAGAAGCGACTGGAACAGCTCGTTGAAGTCCTTCACCCGGCTGCTTCCGCCGGTCGTCAGGACCCGCTCGCAGATCCGGCGAAGCAGATCGTCCTCCGGCGGCTGTCCCGCCTGCACTGCTTCGCTCTCACCGCCATCCCCGGGAACGCGCATCAGCGACTCGAGGGCAGTCTGAAGCAGCGTCTGATCCGCCAGCCCCTCCAGGTAGACCAGGGCCGATGGATAGCGCCCCGAGACCACCAGCGATTTGACGGCCAGATCGGAGCTTCCTCCGAGCCTGCGGCCGATCTCTTCGATATCCTGATCCAGCTTGCCGGACAGGGAATCCGGCTCTCCGCCGTTCTTCATGCTGCCGCTCATGCTCTTTCTCTCCCTTCGGTGGATAAATTCCAGACTTCGCCAATTTCGGCTCTTAGCGCCTGATGCCCGGACCCTTATGAAATCAGACGAGACCGGGCAGCCTGCTCGGCCGAATGCCGAACCAGCCGCTCCAGCGGGCGCTTCAGCGCGAGCGCGGCGAGCAGCGCCAAGGCTGCGAATCCGAGCAGCCCGGCTGCATCCCGCAGAACCGTTTCAGACTCCGCTCCCCCTACCGCCTCGCGCAGGAGGCCGATGGCATAGGTGAAAGGCATGAACGGATGCAGCGCCTCGAAGAAGGGACCGGCGGTGGAGACCGGGAACGTCCCGCCCGAGCTGGAGAATTGCAGCACCATGAAGATAATGGCGATGCCCTTGCCGACATTGCCGAACACCGAGACCAGAACGAACAGCACGGTAACAAACACCAGGCTGATCAGCACCGCCGACAGGACGAAGACGGCCGGACTCGCCACATAGCAGTGCAGCAGGTACAGATTGCCGAGAACGGCTACCAGCGCTTGCAGCACGCCGATGGTAGAGAAGGTCAGCAGCCGGCCGAAGAAGAGCTGATACGGCCGGTACCGGCCTTCATCCGTCTCTACCGAAATCCGCAGCAGCGAGACCAGCAGCGTCCCGCCCACCCAGAGGGACAGCACTACATAGAACGGCGTCATCGCCGAACCATAGTTCGGAATGGGGAACAGCTTCTTCTCCTTCAGAAGGACCGGGCTCGCCAGAAAATCGCTTCTCGCCGCCATGTCTCCGGCAAGCAGCGCCGACACCTCGTCCAGGTTGGCCGCGCCCTTCACCCGGCGGACGGCATCCGCCGCCCGGCGCACCGCCTGCGTCAGTTCCGGCAGCCGGCCGCGAACGAGCGAAGCCGCCCGGTGCACGTCGCGGCCGGTCTCGGGCAGTCCGGCCGTGATCCGGCCGGACACCTCCCGCAGCCGCTGCTCGGCGGCGGGCCACTCGCCGCGGACCCAGACGGCCGCGGCATCCAGCTTCGCTCCGGCCGCCGGCAGGCCGGAGAGCGCCTGCGGCAGCTCGGCCTTCGCCAGCTCGCCGAGCCGGCGCGCCTCCGCCGCTATCGACGCGGCGGTCTCCGCCGCCTGCCGCAGCTCCGGCAGGCTGCCCTGCAGCGCCTGAACTGCGGCGCTGCCTGCGTCGGCGGCCTGCTTCGCGGCCGCCAGCGCCTCAACCGGCGGAGCGGTTGCCGCCGGTTCCGCAGCGGCCGCCGGCGGCTCGGCGGCGGCCTCCAGCGCCGCCCGGGCCGCTTCCAGCCCGGCCAGCGCCGCTTCGAGGCGGCCGGCGGTATCGGCCGCGCCCTGCTCGAGCTGCGAGGCGATCGCTCCGGCCTGCTCCAGGCCGGGCGCAAGCCGGTCCCGCAGCGGAGCCAGACCCGCGGCCGCTTCTTCGATCTGCGGCCAGCGCTCCTGCAGCAGCAGGACGGCAGAGGCGGCGGCATCGGCTTCCGGGAGCAGGCGGGTCAGATCCGCGATCCGCTCGGCTGCGGCCGCAATCTCCGGCCACTTCGCTTCCACCTCCAGCACCTTCTGCCCTGCCTCTTCCAGCTCCGGCAGCCGCTTCTCCAGCGCGAACAGCCCCGCCTCCACCCTTCGGATCATCGGAAGCTTCGAGACCAGCTCCCGGTCGGCGCGCTGCAGCGCAGCCAGCACCGTCTCGCTGAGCGTCCGGGTGAAATGCTCGTCGATCCGGGCCGTGATCGACGAGGCGCCTTTATCGGTAATCTTGGGCGCGATGGCATTCAGCTTCTCGTTGACCTCATAGACCAGCTCCGGCTTGTTCTCCCCGCCTTCCAGAACCCCGGCCAGCCGGGCGGAGAAGTCGGCCGGAATGACGATGGCGGCATAATAATCGCCCCGCCGGACGCCGCTCTCGGCAGCTGCCCGGCTTACGAAACGCCAGCCCAGCGAAGGGTTGTTCCGCAGGCTCGCCACGACCTCTTCGCCGACATTGAAGACAGTTCCCGCAGCGGCGCTTCCCCGGTCCAGGTTCGCGACCGCCACCGGAATGCCCGATGTGCGGGTATACGGGTCCCAGACCGCAGCAACGTTCACCCAGTCATAGACGGACGGGAGAACCACAAGCGCCCCTATCAGCAGCAGAGCGACCGGAGCCCGGAAGAGGCGGCGCCAGTCGGTCCGGTAGATCCGCAGAATCCCCGGCATGATCTCACTCTCCCTTGGCATAAATTCCGATATTTACTATGCCCGGAATCTCCCCGTTTGATGAATAGCCTTGTCTGCCGTGTGAACGGTTTGCAACCTTTTTGCCCGAAATTACGTTTATAGAGGAAAAGAAGCGTTTGAGAACGGATGAAGCGGGTATATAAGCCTTATACCGTGCTTTAGCCAAGGGGGAGAACCGATTGATGAAGAAGAGAGCGTACATATTGTCCGTCCTGGTCCTGCTGCTTCTAACCCTCGTCAGTACGGCCAGCACGGGCGGAACCTTTGCAGTGGCCCGAAGCGCAGGAAGCGCGGCTGCGGACCAGGCAGCTCCGGCCGAGACCTATACCGTCTATCTGAAGGCCTTCCATACCGACGGCAATGGCTTCTCGGTAACCACCGATCCGATTGATTGGTATGAAGGCAAGGCGGCCGACGCCATGTTCGCCAAGGAAGACCCGGAATCCTACCGGGAAATCGGCGGCGCGCCGGACGGCTACTATATTGTGAATGACAGCGACAATACCATTACCTATCCGGTCGCAGCCGACGCCTCCGTGAAGGTTCAATTGTTCGACCATACCGGCGATCCCGCCGATCTCGATATCCAGTGGAATGAACCGGTCAATCTGGGAACGTTCATCGGACAGTTCGCTTCCTCGGATGTGATTGACCTCGGAGCCTTCCCGTATCACATTACCGTGCAGAACGGACAGATTATCTCCATCGTGCAGCAGTACGTTCCGTAACCGGCACCCTGCTGCACGCATACAACGTTCCGTCTGTTCGAAGTCTGGAACAGCAAAGTGCCAGCCCATTATTATCCGGGCTGGCACTTTCATTTTCTTATGAAGCGGCTCTCTCGATCAGGTTGTAAATTTCTCAGCGGCCCGACTCGGTATCGGGCTGTGGCTCGCCGAACTCCGGCAGGCCGTCTTCGGTCCAGCCGAAGATTTTGACGCGGGTATGGCGGTTCGGATCGTACAGCGGGTCGCCCGTAATCTCCTTGTAGCTGCGGGCATGATAGACCAGCACATCGCTGCCGTCTTCGTCCACGGTGAAGCTGTTATGTCCCGGTCCGTACTGGCTGTGGGCTTCGTTCGTCCGGAATACCGGCTCCGGCAGCTTCGTCCAGGAGGACGCCTCCAACAGATCGGCGTTCTCGTCCGCCCACAGAAGGCCGAGGCAGTAGTTGAAGTCGGTGGCGCTGGCGGAGAAGCTGATGAAGATTCGCCCGTTCCGCTTGAGAACCGCCGGGCCCTCGTTCACGCGGAATCCGATAATCTCCCAGTCGTATTCCGGCTGCGAAATCATCGTCTGCTTCCCGGTCAGCGTCCACGGATTGCTCATTTCTGAAATATACAGATTGGAATTGCCCTCAATCTCCGGATCTTTCTGGGCCCATACGTAGTAGAGCTTGCCCTTGTGCTCGAAGGTAGTCGCGTCCAGACAGAAGGATTCCCATGCGGACTTGACCTGTCCTTTCTCGGTCCATTCCCCTTCCAGCGGGTTCTCCGAAGCATTCTCCAGCGCGAACATCCGGTGGTCGAACAATCCGTCATTCGTCTCGGTCGTGCGGGCGGCGGCAAAATAGATATACCATTTGCCCGCATTAAAATGAATCTCCGGCGCCCAGATATTGGCGCTCAGCGGCCCGGTCTCGTATTTGCGCCAGACAATGGCCGGTTCGGCCTCAGCCAGTCCTTCGAGGGACGAAGCCCGCCGCAGCTCGATGCGGTCGTATTCCGGCACGGATGCCGTGAAATAGTAGAAGCCGTCCGTATGTCTGTAAATCCAGGGATCGGCGCGCTGTTCAATCAAAGGGTTGTTGAATGTCTTCTTGTTCATATCGGCTTATCTCCTTCGTATGAATTGGACCCAGGTGTCAAGACAGCTCAAGCACGATGACGGATGCGGCCGGGACGGCGCAGGATAGAAGGCCGTTCGCCAAGGAAGCGCCGCGGAATGCCGCCGGTTGAATCCGGTCCGGGGCCTCGAAGGTATTGTGGGCTTCCAGATCGGAATGGGTCAGAATCCGGCCCGTTACGGAGGCCGTCTCGGCCCCCTCCACCTGAATCGTCAAGGAAGCTCCGTCACAGTGGCTCAGGTTGCAGAGAGAGAGATAAATGCGTCCTTCCCCATCCCGCGATGCGGTTGCGCTGATTTGCGGCAGCGGCTGGCTGCCGTGCGTATACATGGGGCTGTCAAAGACAAGCTCCAGATACTCGTTGTCCTGATGCACGCTGTACATCTCCAGCACATGATAGGTGGGCGTCAGGACAAGCTTGTCGCCTTCGGTCAGCACAGGAGCCTGCAGCACATTGACGGCCTGGGCCAGATTTGCCATATGGACGCGGCCACAGTGCTTGTGGAAGATATTCAGATGAATGCCCGCCACCAGCGCATCGCGCAGGCTGTTCTGCTGGTAGAGGAAGCCCGGGTTGGTGCCCGGCTCGCAGAGGAACCAGGTTCCCCATTCGTCTATAATGAGCCCGACCCGCTTCTCGGGATCGTACTGATCCATGATCGCGGAATGCCGGGTTATCAGCTCATCCATATGGAGGGCTTTGCCCATCGTCTCGGCCCAGTCGGCTTCGTCGAAGCCCAGAGCGGACTTCTTCTGTTCCCAACTGCCCGGGATGGTGTAGTAATGCAGGCTGAGGCCGTCCATGAACCGGCCGGCTTCCCTCATCAGCGTCTCGGTCCAATGATAGTCATCGACATTGGGGCCTCCCGCGATTTTGTACAGCCGGTTGTCGCCGTAATTGCGGGTATACGTCTGATACCGCCGGTACAGATCGGCGTAATACTCGGGACGCATATTCCCGCCGCAGCCCCAGTTCTCGTTGCCGACGCCGAAATACTTCAGCCGCCACGGTTCCTCGCGGCCGTTCCGGCGGCGCCAGTCCGCCATCGGCGATTCGCCGTCGAACGTCATATATTCCACCCACTCGGACATCTCCTGAACGGTGCCGCTGCCGACGTTCCCGCAGATATAAGGCTCGCAGTCCAGCAGTTCGCACAGGCGGAAGAACTCATGGGTGCCGAAATGATTGTTCTCGGTTACGCCGCCCCAGTGGGTGTTGACCATCCGCTTGCGCCCTTCCCGAGGGCCGATGCCGTCCTTCCAGTGATATTCGTCGGCAAAACAGCCCCCCGGCCAGCGCAGCACGGGAATCTTCAGATTCCGCAGCGCCTCCAGGACATCGGTGCGGTAGCCTTCTGTATTCGGAATATCCGAATTCTCGCCTACCCAGATTCCTTCATAGATACACCTGCCGAGATGCTCGGCGAAGTGACCGTAGATATGCCGGCTGATCCGGCCTTTGCTCTTGTCCGCCTTCAATTTCATTACAGTGGTCAAGCCGTTCCCTCCTAATCTCTATATGCGCCCGGGGCGCTGTTGATCGTCCACGCTTCCTCCCTGCCGGAGATCGACAGGTCATAGGAGCGGGAACACGACCGGAGAATCCGGAAACACCGGCTTCTCGTCCATGATTCGCCTCCTCTAGCCTTTGACTCCCGAAATGGCGACCGACTCGATAATCTGCTTCTGGAAGATCAGGAAGGTAATCAGCATCGGCAGCAGCGCAATAATGGATGCGGCCATAATGAGCGGATAATCGGTCTGGATGGCATAAGTCGCATTAAAGTTCGCAATGACCAGCTGAAGCGTCTGCTTCTCCGGCGAATTCAGATAGATAATCGGCGCCAGATAATCATTCCAGATGCCCATGAACCACAGAATGAGCTGGGCGGCAACGGCCGGCTTGATGAGCGGGAAGGTAATCGAGCTGTACAGCCGGAAATAGGAGCTGCCGTCAATCTTCGCGGCCTCGATAATGGCGTTGGGCACGCTGCTGAGATACTGCCGCAGGAAGAAGATCATGACAATGTTGCCGAACAGACCGGGTACAATCAGCGGCAGCAGCGTGTCGATCCAGCCCAGCTTGGAGAACAGGAAGAACTGCGGAATCATGACCGCGGGATACGGAATCATCAGGGACGACAGCATCAGCAGAAAAATTTTGTTCTTCAGCGGGAATTGCAGCTTGGCGAACGCAAAGGCCGCGAGACTGGAGGTCAGCGTTCCGACCACCGTTACGGACACCGCAATGATGACGCTGTTCTTGATGCCGTTCAGCAGCGGACCAGCCGTCCAGATTTCCTTGTACTTGTCAAAAACAAACGGATGCGGAATCCACACCGGCGGCAGGGCGAACAC
Organism: Paenibacillus spiritus; assembly: GCF_008710135.1. Classification (GTDB taxonomy): domain Bacteria; phylum Bacillota; class Bacilli; order Paenibacillales; family Paenibacillaceae; genus Paenibacillus_AQ; species Paenibacillus_AQ glufosinatiresistens. The sequence continues at coordinate 147,629 of NZ_VYKK01000008.1, forward strand.
ATCCTGCTTCTCCTTCAGGGACGTGGAGAGCATCCACAGCAGCGGCCCGATCATGAAGACGGCGCCGATGGCCAGCAGAATAAAGATCAGGGCATTGGTCAGTTTTCTTCTGCCCGAATAGGACAATGAGTTCATAGGGTCTCCTCCTTTACGCGATCAGTCGACGTCGAACGAAGATTTCTCGTTCATCCGGAATTGGATCAGTGTCACAACAAAGATGAACAATCCGAGTACGACGGCCATCGCAGACGCATACCCCATTTGGAAATTGCCGAACGCCTTCTGCCAAATGTAGAACACGACGGAAGCGGAGGCATACTCCGGTCCCCCTGTAGGCGTCATAATGTTCATTTCGGTGAAGATTTGCGAGCCCCCGATGATGTTCGTTACTACGATAAAGAACGTAACCGGGCGGACCATCGGCCAGGTGATATGCCAGAAGGTCTTCCAGCCCCCGGCGCCGTCGAGCTCCGCCGCTTCGTAATACGAGCGGGAGACGCTCTGAAGGGCAGCCAGATAGAGCAGCATCGTATAGCCGAGACCCTTCCAGACGGCCATCATAATCAGCGCAGGCTTGACGGTATGCTTGTTGGCCAGCCAGTTCGGTCCCGAAATGCCGAACAGATCGAGGAACTGGTTAACCAGACCGAAGTCGCCGTTATACGCCCAGCTCCACATAATAGAGATGGCGGCCAGCGACGAAATGACGGGAACATAATAGATCACGCGGAAGGCCGTCGTGCCGGGAATGCCCCGGTTCAGACCGAGCGCCAGCAGCAGCGCCAGCGTAATGCCGACCGGAATGCCGAGCATCATGTACAGGGTGTTGAACAGCGCCTTGTGGAACAGCTCATCGGTGAGCAGGTCCTTGAAATTGCTCAGGCCGATGAAATTCATCTGGCCCAGGCCGTCCCAGTCGGTCAGCGAGCCGTAGATGGAATAGATCATCGGATACAGCGTAAAGACGAGCAGACCGATCAACGGCGGAAGAATGAACAGGAATCCATAGATCCGCTCTTTCCGGTAGAGGCTGGATTTGAACATTGCACGTATCACCTCAAGTTCTGATTAGAATGAAGAATGCTGCCGGGCCGCTTGGCATCAGCGCCGGCAACATTCTTCACTTGACTTGCAGACGGATTACTTCTTGGATTTCTGCTCCTGTGCAATCGCCTTGTCGAGCAGCTTCTGCATCTTCGGCTGTTCGGACTTCACATAATCGGCAGCCGTAACCTTGCCGTCGAGCACAGGCTGAATGTCCGTGAAGAACAGGTCATACCATTCGGTGTTGTACGTGTAGTTGCCCGGCAGCGAACGGCCGTACTCGTTCACGACTTGCAGGAACTCTTCCTTGTTGGCCGGCTTGATGGAGGAATCCTTCGCCCACGTGTCGGCCATGTCGATCAGGTTCGGAATCTGCACCTTCGCTCCGACGAGCAGGTCCATGCCTTCCTTGGAGGTCGTCAGGTAGTTGGTCAGAGCCACCGCTTCTTCCGGGTATTTCGTCTTGGCCGATACCCCGATGCCGAGCGATCCGGTCCAGGTTGCCGATTTGCCGGTGGAGCCGGCCGGCCACGGGATGAGATCATATTCGAACGGCAGTTTGTCATAGGTGCTCATATCCCAAGGTCCGACCGGGAAGAACGCCATTTCGCCCTTCATCCAGCGCTGGTAAGTATCCAGGGTCTGCGCTTGTTCCGTCGACGGGGTAATGTGGTACTTGTTCTGCATATCAGCAAAATACTGAAGCGCTTCCGCGAATTTCGGATCGTCGATCGTAACCTTGGTCTTCGTGGAATCCAGCCAGTCGGCGCCGTTGGACCATACCATCGACTGCAGCGACCAGTTCACGTTGAAGCCTGTGCCGAACTGGTCCACTTTGCCGTCACCGTCGGTGTCCTTTGTCAGCTGCTGGTTGACCTTGATGAACTCATCCCAGGTGTACGGCTTATCTTTATCAGGGAGCGGAACGCCGCTCTTCTCGAACATCGTCTTGTTGTAGCCGAGAGCGAACGGGCCGACGTCTTTCGGCATGCCGTAAATGTCGCCCTGGCCGGCGGTTGTGCCGTCGTACCGGTACAGGTCAATGCCATATTTCCAGATGTTGTCGAGGTTGATGCTGCTGTCCTTCTCAATATAAGGGGTCAGGTTCAGCAGAATGCCGCTGTTCACGTAGGCTTTAATATCGCCGGGGCCGTAGTAGAAGACATCGGGAACGTTGTTGCCGGTAATTGCCGCTTTCAGCTTGGTGGCGTATTGATCGGCTGCCGTAACGACGATTTTAACCTTGACGCCGGGATGATCTTTCTCGAACTGATCGACGACTTTCTTGTAGGCGGCCTGCTCGTCGGTGCCTCCTCTGAACATGAATGTCAGGTTCTTCGTTTCACCGCTGGACGATTTGCCGGAAGCATTGCTGCCGGCCGTTGCGCCCGCGCTGCTGCCCGCGTTGCCGTTATCGTTGTTGCCGCCGCAGCCGGCGAGGACTGCGGAGGATGCCAGCACCAGAGACATGACGGTGAACCAACCTTTTTTCTTTAACACACTAACCCCTCCTAGAAATATTTAGCTGGAAGCTGTTTATAGAAGAATTGCTATATAGAAGAGCCATAAACGGCTCTAACTACCGGCGGTTATTGAACCCGGCCAAGCCGGATCACATTCCAGGAAGCATTCTGCAGCACCGTCTCGACATACCCGTCGCGGCAGACGGTTCCTTCGGTCCGGCGCGGGGCAACCCGCTCTTCTCCGGCGCGGTTGAACGCTTTCAAGTCCTCGTGGTGGAGCACGATATGCTCCAGCAGCCCGTATCCCTCGAATCCCCGGATATCGCAGGTCAGCGGAAGACCCTCGCTCAAGTGGCGGTTGACCGCGAAGAGGGTCAGTTCGTCATTCTCTTCATTAAAGACGATGGCGCTGTCCAGATACGGGACATCCGTATAATCCTGGGCGTCGTACTTCGGCGAATCTATAATTGGCTGAAGCGATACGCCGCGTCCGTAACGGGAGGCGTGCAGGTAAGGGTAGAAGATCGTCTGCCGCCAGGCGGCGCCGCCCGGTTCCGTCATAATCGGCGCAATGACATTGACGAGCTGGGCCAGACAGGCGATCTTGACGCGGTCGGCGTGCTTCAGGAACGTAATCAGCATGCTGCCGACCAGGAGCGCATCCTCGAAATTGTAGATGTCTTCCAGCTGCGGCGGACCGACCGTCCAAGGCTCGATCCGGATATCGGCCTCATTGGAGTGATACCAGACGTTCCACTCGTCGAAGCTCAGATTCATCGTCTTCTTGCTGCGCTTCTTGGCTTTCACATAGTCACAGGTACTGACGACCGTCTTGATAAAATGATCCAGATCCATGCTACGCGCCAGGAAATTCGCGCTGTCATGATCCCGGTTGCCATAGTACTGATGCAGCGATACATAGTCCGCCACCTCGTAGGTATGGTCCAGCGTAACCGCTTCCCATTCCGGGAAGGTCGGCATCGCGGAGCTGGAGCTGCCGCAGGAGACCAGTTCGATCTGCGGGTCGATCAGACGCATGGCCTTGCCGGTCTCGTAAGCCAGCCGGCCGTATTCGGCCGCCGTCTTCTGGCCGATCTGCCAGGGACCGTCCATCTCGTTGCCGAGGCACCAGGTCTTGATCCGGTGCGGCTGCTCGTAACCGTGCTTGCGTCGGAGGTCGCTCCATTTCGTTCCGCCGGGGTGATTGCAGTACTCCAGCAGATTGCGGGCGGCATCGACACCCCGGGTTCCGAGATTGACCGCCATCATTGGCTCCGATCCGGCCTCGGCAGCCCACTTCATGAATTCGTTCGTACCGACTTCGTTCGGCTCGACGGTCCGCCAGGCCAGCTCCAGCCGGCGCGGCCGCTCTTCCACGGGACCGACGCCGTCCTCCCAATTGTAACCGGATACGAAATTCCCGCCGGGGTAGCGAATAATCGGAACGCCGATCTCCCGGATCAGCTTCTTCACATCGTTTCGAAATCCGCGTTCATCCGCTTCAGGATGTCCGGGCTCGTAGATTCCTCCATATACGGCGCGTCCGAGATGCTCGATAAAAGAACCATAGATGCGCTTGTCGATCGCCGAAATCACAAAGGATTTATCGACCGTAAGCCGGGCTTGCAGCTTGTCGGCTGGCAAGTTCACCATCTCCCATTTTATGTATTAGTAAAATGATTAAAAATGAATTGAATGTATCCGCTTACAGGTATAAAATAACACATAGAAGGACCCTTGTAAATAATAATATATAAAACATTTTAGTTTTATTTGAATTTAACTAGGAAAAGCCTCTGTAAAGCAGAAATACGTTTGTTATTGACTCGATTTTCGACCTTTTACTACATATTTATATAAAATATAATCATGTTTATCCACAGAAAAGATTAAAACTTACTTTATTGTGGGGTGATGGGTAATAAAGCTTTCCTTTTTCTGTACATAAGTTTATAATTGTTTAAAACAACATTATTCCTCTTTTCACAAAGTCACTGGGAGAAGGTATCCATCCATGATCTATATTAAAGATCTGATGAGCGGGATCGACATTTTCAAAGCGCTCAGCTCCGAAATCCGGATTCAAATCCTCGAAATGCTGGCCGCCAACCAGGCCCTGAACCTCAATGAAATTGCCAAGAGGCTTAATCTCAGCAACGGCGCCATCACGATGCACATCAAGAAGCTCGAAGAGAGCGGCCTGATCGAGATCAACACGTCGGTCGGCAAACACGGCATCCAGAAGATCTGTTATTTGAACAAAGACAAGCTGCTGGTCGACCTGCGCAGCAAAGAAACCGACAATCTGTACGAAGTGGAGATTCAGGTCGGGCATTACAGCAACTATCAGGCCGTGCCGACCTGCGGGCTGGCTACCAAGGACAGCATTATCGGCGATTTCGATGAGCCGCGTTATTTTGCCGATCCGCAACGGATTGACTCGGAGATTATCTGGATGGCGGAGGGCTTCCTGGAATACCGGATTCCGAATTATCTGAAGGCCAACCAGACCTTCCGCGAAATCCAATTCTCCATGGAACTCGGCTCGGAAGCCCCGGGCTTCGCCGACAACTATCCGTCCGATATTTATTTCTACCTGAACGGCATTGAGATCGGGTACTGGACCAGTCCCGGCGATTTCGGCGATGCGAGAGGAACCTTCAATCCCGATTGGTGGCCGCCGCATCTCAATCAGTACGGCATGCTGAAGCTGATCCGGATCAACAATGAAGGAAGCTTCATTGACGGCTGCCGGATCTCGGATGTAACGCTAGGCGACATCAAGCTGGATTACAAGAGCGAGCTGACCTTCCGGCTCGCGGTGTCGGACAAATCGGTCAACAAGCGCGGACTGACGATCTACGGCAAGCATTTCGGCAACTACAGCCAGGATCTGCTGGCCCGTGTACTGTATAACGTCCATGATGTCGAACAAGCGGCGGGACGTTCTTCTTTGACCGAAGCGGGCGTAGAGTGATCCGAGCCGTACATGCATAAGAACGCCTTCTCCGGCAGACACTAGAACTTGTCTCCCAAACTATGAGAAGGAGTGTGTCTCCAATGCGTGAAGGTCTGATTCCCGCTGTGCTTGGAACCGTCGTCTCTGCAGGAAGCGCCGCCTTTCTGGGCAGCAAATACAAGCTCGCCGCCACCGGCGTGCTTGGGTTCGGGCTGGCCCATATCGTGCTCGGGGCCATTGATCTCGTCGAGCACCGGTAAGGATGGGAAGACAACACAAAGGGCCGTCCCCGGAGGGGCGGCCCTTTGGCTTGTTAACCAGTTATTGAGTGAGGTCATCCCGAATCAATGCCTGTCGGCAGACTCGTTGTCGGGCGATTTCCTGCCCGCTTCCTTACTCCGGCTTGACGGCAGCGAAGAACAGCCGCTCCGCATCGTCTCCGGCAGGCAGCCATTCGAAGTCGGCAACCTTTTCGATTCCGGTGAAGCCTGCCCGCGCGAGTGCTGCGACGATCCACTCCGGTTCATACGCCCGCTGCACATGAATCTCCTCGAAGCGGCGGTACCGGTCACCCTCTTCGCGGACAAAGATCGACAGACGATGCTCGATCTCGCGGCGGGGAACATCCAGTTCGCAGGTCCAGATGTAAGAGATCCGTTCCTCATCATAGATAAAAGGCTGCTCCTCGTCGTAGCGCACCAGCGTGTGCGGATGATGCACATCGAACAGAAACAGCCCTCCCGGAGCAAGTCCTTCGTACGTACGGGCGAAGACGGCCTCCACGTCCTGCTCGTCCAGCACATAGTTCAGACAATCGCAGAACGAGATCACGGCATCCACCGGTTCGCCGAGTTCCCATTCCGTCATATCCTGCTGAACCCAGCGCACGCCGCCTTCTCGAAGACGCCGCAGTCCTCCCGGACGCTCCTCCAGCTTCTGCTGCGCCACCGCCAGCATGTCGGAGGACAGATCAATGCCTGTCACCTCATATCCGCGCTCGGAGAGCGGAATGGCAATACTGCCGGTTCCGCATCCCAGCTCGGCCACCGATCCCGGACGGCGGCCGAAGCGCTCCCACGCCTCCTCGGCGAAGGCCAGCCAGCGCGCATACGGCATGTCGGCCATCAGTTCATCGTAGACATAGGCGAATTTGCCGTAGGCATTCATGACGGCTCGCCCGATTCTTCTTCCGGCTTGGCCAGATAGGTCCAGTTCTCCTTCTGGGTAACCAGCCCTTCCTTCATCAGCTTGCCCAACGCCCGCTTGAAGGCCGACTTGCTGATGCCGAAGCGCTGCTTGATAATGTCCGGCGGCGTCGCATCGGAATACGGCATTGCGCCGCCCGGCCGTTCCTTCAGGAAGGTCAGCAGCCGCTCGGAATCCAGATCCCGCCCGACTTCCTTCCGCTGGGCCATCGACAGATTTACCCGGCCGTCTTCGCGGATATGCGAGACCCGGGCTTCGAATTCCTCGCCGAGACGAAGCAGGCGCGGCCGTTCGGAAGCATGAATCATGCCGATGACGCCGAAGCCGAGCACGCCGCCCTCGATCAGCACGAAGGTGCCCATCTGAAGAGGCTTGTACACCCGAGCCTTCATCCATTGGCCTCTCCAGGACGCCGGAGCGGGGAAGGCCAGAGGAGCCAGCTCCGGTTCGCCGGCCAGCTTGGCCCGCAGCCGTCCCTGCTTGTCATGCTCCATCATCACGAATACCTTGTCTCCAACCTTAGGATGGAGCTCCTTCAGGTCCGGAAGTTCGCGAATCGGCAGCAGGAGCTGGCGGCCAAGGCCCATCTCGAGAAAGCAGCCCAGACGCGGATGGATATCCGCTACTTCCAGAAGCGCCATCTCGCCAAGCTGGAGATACGGCTTCTTCATGGTGGCGGCCAGCCGGTCTTCCGTATCAAAGAACAGGAAGACCTCCACTTTGTCTCCGGGCTTGATCTTCCCGGTGAGTTCCGTATAGTGAAGCAGCACATCCTGGTCGCCCGCGCTCAGAAAATACCCGTAAGGCGACACTTCGCGCGCCACATCCAGAGTAACGGTCGTTCCGGCAATCAGACTCATACCGGCGTCACGACCTTGGCGTCGGACCAGAGGCGCTCAATATTGTAGTATTCGCGTTCGTCGCGGTGGAAGACATGAACCACCACGTCGCCCAGATCCATCAGTACCCAGCGGGCCGCATCCATGCCTTCGATGCCTTTGATCGCGGCCCCCGCTTCCTGGGCCACCTTGCGGACCTCGGCGGCGATGGCCTGCACCTGGGTATCGGAGTTGCCGTGGCAAATAATAAAGTAATCGGTGATCAGCGACACGCCGCGCAGATCGAGCGCGACAACATTCATCGCTTTCTTGTCTTCCACAGCCGTCAGCGTCTTGCGCAGCAGCTCTTCGGATGTAATGGTCATTCCGTTCCCTCCAATTTTCGCACTAGATCATTTCGTGCCAGCACCGTCAGCGGAAATATAATCCGGCGCTTGGCGATCAGCAGGCTGATGGTCGAGTCAAGTCCGGCAATCAGCCCTTCTTCAAGGCTCTTCATCGAGAGCTCGCGGATGCGGTCCACGCCCGGAAAGTCCCGCCCCGGCTCGATATAGTCGGCAAGACAGACGATCCGGTCCAGCAGGGTCATTTGCTGGCGCCCCGAGGTATGGTAGCGAACCGCATCCAGCACTTCCCGGTCGGTTACGCCGTATTCATGCTCCGCGACGAAAGCGCCGACTTCGGCATGCCACAGCTGCTTGTCATAGAGCAGCAGCTCCTTGTTCAGCCCATTCTCTTCGATTACGGCGCGCTGCCGCTCCACCGGCCAGTATTTGGCGACATCGTGCAGAATCGCCGCCAGCTCCGCCTTGTCCGGGTCGCCTCCATACCGGTGCGCCAGCTCCGCTGCGGAAGACATGACTCCGAGCGTATGCTGCCAGCGCTTCTCCGGCATCTGGGCAGACACGGACTGCATCAATTCCCTACGGTTGTACTCCATATAATCCCCTCCTGCTCACCAAATCATGAACCGCATCCGGCACCAGATAGCGGATGGACCGGCCTTCCGCCGCCCGTCTGCGTATAGCCGTGGACGAGATATCCATCTGGGGCATATCGGCGACGGTTACGCTGCCTGCGATCTCCGGCGGCAGCGCGTCAAGATCGAGGGGCGTTCCCGGCCTTGCCACACCGATGAACCGAAGCCGGCGCGCCAGCTCCCCGATCTCCTTCCACTTCGGCAGATAAGCGACCATATCGGCTCCGATAATAAAATAAAACGCCACATCGGGATGCCGCTCCTGCAGCAGGCGGACCGTCTCAATCGTATAGGAGACGCCGCCTTTGCGAAGTTCCAGATCGAGGCTGCGGAAGGCGGGATGGGATTTCACCGCCGCTTCCACCAGCGCCAGCCGCTCCTCTCCGGAGACGCCGGAGGCCTGTTTGTGGGGCGGAACATGGGAAGGCATGAACCAGACTTCATCCAGTCCGCACGCCTCCCGCGCCGTCTCGGCCGCCAGCAGATGCCCGACATGGATGGGATCGAACGCGCCGCCCATAATACCGACCTTCATGTCATCATCTCCCGCCTGTATAATCAGACATCCGGCAAGCTCCCGTCCTCCCCTGGGCTACTCAGCGGGGAAGTTCAATCGTCTTGTTATCCCGGGATTCCTTGTAGAGAATAATCGTCTTGCCGATCACCTGCACGAGTTCGGCGCCGGCCTGCTTCGCCAGCTCCGGCCCCAATTCCTTGGCATCTTCACCGCAGTTGTTCAATACGCTTACTTTCAGAAGTTCCCGTTTCTCGATGGCTTCCTCGACATGGCGGACGAGATGGTCGTTCAGCCCGCCTTTGCCGATCTGGAAGACCGGATCGAGATGGTGCGCGAGACCGCGCAGATATCTGGTTTGCTTGCCTGTTAACATAGTTGTGCTCCTTCGTAGTCCTCTAAATTCGTATTACCCGAAATTCCGCAGAAGCGCTTCCCGCATAACCCCGGCGGGCGCCGGGCGTCCCGTCCAGTATTCCAGCGCGTAAGCTCCCTGGTAGACGAACATTCCAAGGCCGCCGTGAACCGTGCAGCCGCGCTGCGCCGCCTCCCGGAGCATCCGGGTCTCCAGCGGATTATAGATCAGATCGCTGACGACAATGCCGCCAGGAATCCATTCCGCCGGAATCGGAGTCGCCGACTCTTGGGGATACATCCCGACGGAAGTCGTATTAATGAGAATATCGGCAGCGGAAGCCGCCTCCTGAAGCTTGTCCGTTCCGAGAGCCGCCACTCTTCCCCGGCTTGCCATTGCATCCGCGAGCGACGCCGCCTTGGCGGCATCGCGGTTGACAATCGTGACCGAGGCCGGATTCTCCCGCAGAAGCGCATCGACAATACCGCGGGCTGCCCCTCCGGCTCCGATGACGACGGCCCGCTTGCCGGCCAGCTCGGGCGCCGCCTCCGCTTTCAGCGACCGGACATAGCCGATGCCGTCCGTATTGTATCCCTTGAGGCGGCCGCCCTCGTTCAGCACCGTATTGACCGCTCCAATCTCCCGCGCCCGCTCGTCCACATCGTCCAGATAATCCATAATGGCAAGCTTGTGCGGAATCGTGACATTGAATCCCCGGAAGCCAAGGGTCCGCATGGCGGCGATGGTCTCTCCAAGCCGCTCCGGCTCCACATGAAGCGGAACATAGCTTCCCTCTAGCCCCATCTCCTTCAGCGCAGCGCCGTGCATGAGCGGCGATTTCGACTGCGCCACCGGGCAGCCGATAACCCCGAGCAGCAGATAGCCTTCCGCCTTCGGGGCAATGGCTTCAGCGTTCATATGGCTCATCCTCCTTCCGCCCTCAGATCAGGGAAGGGCGCACCAGCACCTTGATGCCCTTGGGCACATGGACGGCCACTACCGCCCCTTCCTGCGAATTCACCTTGATCCAGCCGAGGCCGGAGATAAAGACATCGCTGCGGCTCCCCTTGGGAATGCGGAATTCGTGCCTTTGCCATTCCGGCAGCTTGGCCGCAGCCTCGCCCTGGGGAGGCGTGAGCAGCCCGCCCCGGTGCTCGGCGTAGAGCGAATCGGCCCGCTCCAGCTTCGTCCGGTGAATCTTCAGACTGCCGCTGATATGGCAGGTGAACGACTGATGCGGCCCCTGCACGAAATCGAACCGGCCCAGAGCGCCGAAGAACAGCGTCTGGCCTTCGTTCAGCTGATACGAAGCCGGCTTCAGCGGCTGCGACGGCATGACCGCATCCAGATCCCGGCGGTCAACCAGTTCGCTGTACCGCCAAGGGTAGACGATCCCCGGCGTATCCACGATAAAATGTCCGTCGTCCAGCGGAATGCTGACCGTGCCGAGCGTCGTCCCCGGATAGCGGGAGACGGTCAATTCCTGCTCCAGATCGCTGTAGTCGGAGATCAGCCGGTTGATCAGCGTCGACTTGCCGACATTAGTTGCTCCGACCACATAGACGTCGCGCGAGCCGCGCAGCGCCGATACCGTGTCCAGCAGCCGGTCGAAGCCCTGATTGCGCTTCGCACTGCACAGAATAATCTCGGCCGTGCGCAGTCCCAGCTCCTTGGCCCGCTGCTGCACCCAGTTGCGCAGCCGGTTCCAGTTCGTCACCTTCGGCAGCAGATCGCATTTGTTCACGGCCAGAATGACCGGATTGCTGCCGACAAACCGCTGCAGCCCGCTGATCAGACTGCCCTCGAAGTCGAACAGGTCCACAATGTGGATAACCAGCGCGTCTTTTTCGCCGATGCCCGACAGCAGGCGGAGGAACTCGTCCTGATCCAGCGAGACCGTCGAAGCCTCGTTGTAGTTTTTGATGCGGAAGCACCGCTGACAGATCACCGGTTCCCGGGACAGCGCCGCTTCCGGCACATAGCCCGTGCGCCCCGGGTCTTCTGTCTGCAAAAGGGCGCCGCAGCCGCTGCAGCGCGGCGGACGGGCCTCTTCTTTTCCTTCATTCATTTCCGTTCTTCCTCCTCATGCCACAATCCTTGTTTGCGGAGCCGGGTCAAGGCAATTCGTTCTACCCGGCGGTTGATCCGCGTGCCGATGCCTTCATCGGCGGCGGAGATCGGCAGAACCAGTACGGTATACAGCCCCAGACGGTTGCCGCCGTAGACGTCGGTGAGCATCTGGTCGCCCACGACAATGGTCTGCTCAGGCGCCAGATCCATCAGCTTCATCGCCTTGCGGAAAGGCGCGTTGCTCGGCTTGCGGGCTTCATGTACAAATTCAATGTTCAGGGGAGTCGCGAACTTGGATACCCGCTGCATATTATTGTTGGATACAATGACCAGCTTGAAGCCGATCGATTTGACTTTCTCGAACCAGAGCACCAGCTCCGGCGTTGCCAGAGGCGCTTTGGCGCCGACCAGCGTGTTGTCCAGGTCCGTAATGATTCCCCGGTATCCCTTCGCATACAGACCTTCCAGATCAATATCAAAGACGGTATTTACCCTCAGCTTCGGAACCAGTCTTTCAAACATGACTTCACCTCCCGGCCTTCACCAATTTGCGCAGCCGCAAAACCTCAGTATACACGGCTTGCCAGTCTTTGTCTTCTATAATTTCGGGGCTGTACCGGGCCTTCTCGAACCAGGCCAGCAGCTGTTCCAGCGGAGCGGATACGGCCGGCTTCTCACCGCTCCAGCGGGCGACCGTCTCCCGGAGTGTCTCGTGAGAGCCGCGGCCAAAGCCCCGCCGCTTCATGAAGGCGAGCCAGCGTTCCGTCTCAGCCAGAACCTTCTCGTCCGGCGTCAGCGGCCGGCCGCGGCGAAGCCGGTCAAGCAGGAAACGAAGCGTCATCCGGCTGTTCCAGAGCAGGAAGCCTCCCCAGAGGGCGAGCACGCAGATTGCTGCGCCGATCAGCCAGGGACCAGCGCCGTTCAGGAAGCCCGAATCATCCGTCTGCGTTGGGCCTGCCGGATTGGCGGCCGGTGTCTCCGACGGCTTCGGTTCCTCTCCGGCCGGCGTCTTTTCTTTCTCGGTCAGAAGCGGCGCGTTGAAGCCCGGTGTCGCCTCGATCGGAAGCCAGCCGTACTCGCCGAAATACAGCTCGGCCCAGGAGTGGGCGTCCGCGTTGGTAATGGTATAGCTGTTGTTCGCGGCACCGCGCATCTCCAGGTTGTCCGGCAGCGATGCCTGGGAGCCCGGTGCATAGCCTTTGACCCAGCGGGCCGGAATGTTCAGCGACCGGGCCATCGTTACCATTGCCGTGGAATAATAATCGCAGTAGCCCGACTGAACCTCGAACAGAAAGCCGTCTACGAAATCCCGGCTCTTCTTGAGCGACAGGTTCGGCTCATTCGTATAAGGAAACGATTGCTGTAGATATTGTTGCAGAGCGCGCGCCTTTTCATACGGCGTCTCCTCTTCGGCCGTCACCTTCCGAGCCAGCTCCCGCACTCGCTCCGGGAACGAGTCGGGGAGCTGAAGGAAGAGTTCGGGAACGTCGCGTCCCCCGTAGAGTTCTTCATAGGTAGCCGTCTCCAGCTCCCGGATCGGGACGATCGGGATTTCGGAAGTCAGAATGTAGGAACGCGGATACGGCGAAGCCTTCGGATTATTGACGATCAATTCCCCGTCGCGCGGACGCCACGACAACGACGGCATTTGTCCGCCGTCTTCCATGGATTCGATCCGCGAGATAGAGTAAGCGCCGAAGATGACGGGATACCGGTTGCTGTTGAGCATCCGGACGGAATAACGAACCTTCTTGACGGGGACCGACGGGGTGAAGCTGTTGGCCAGCTCGCGCTCCGCCTCGGCCTCCTCGAGCGCTCCCCGCTCCTGGCGGTTGCCGTCCGTCCATCCTTTGCCCGAGTAGACCGCACGGGTCTCGCCCCGCATGTAGATTCGCGTATCCGACACGACCGTCATAACGGGCGAATAGTCATAGGCGAAGCCTCCGCCGAGCCGCGTATCATTGTTGCTGTAGCCCGAGGTCGTATTCGCGGAGCCGGTTCCCCCGGTCTTGGCTGCGGCCTTCCCCGCGCTCTCCGACTGCGAGGCCCCGCTGCCCCCGCCTTCCCCCTGCCAATGCGTCCAGGCGGTATACGGATCGGTCAGCGTCGGTCTGACGCTGGGAACGGATACTCCGGCCAGCAGGATGAGCGAGAAGACGACCACCAGATTGGCGATAATCTTGAACGGATATTCCAGCATATAGCTCCAGCTGTGCGGATAGCGCTTGCGGAAGCTCGCAAGATGGTCCGTAACGAGCCAGCCCAATCCGGCGAACACCGACCAGGCCGTCTCCTGCCAGAGTTCCGACACCGTGAAGGAATCCAGCGCCGCCAGCGCCGCCAGATTCAGCCCAAGGAACAGCAGAATTCGAATCCGCCCCGATACCGACCGGGACAGGAGAAGAAGCAGAATTGCCGCTCCGAGCGCGAACCACAGGTACGGCTCCATCTGCGACACCAGATCCCTGGCTTTCTCCAAGGGCGGAGCTCCGGGGAACGGCAGGTATAAGCCGTAGTCGTTGATGGCGCGGAACGTCGTATAGAGGCTTGCGGCGATAACCGCCGCCAGCCGCAGCGGCGCGGCCAGCGGCAGCAGAATCTCCAGCAATGCGGCAGCGAGCAGCGCGGTCCTCACAGCGTCGGTTGTCTGCTGCAGCCAGTAAGATTCCGTGACGGAAATCCACTGCATGGCGAAGATGACAAGCCAGAGAACAGCCAAAGCGCGGGACCAGTCTTTCAAGGGATTGCGCCAGATTCTCATCTTGCTTCTCTCCCTTCCAGGGCGGCCGGCAGCTCTTCAAGCGCAGCGACCGAATAACCGGCCATTCCGCAGGAATCCAGCGTGCCTGCCCATTCGGCATAGCGGCCGGGTGAAGCCGGGTTGCGGACATGCAGATGGACCGGCATCATCCCCCGGTTCTCCGCCCAGCGCAGCACTTCAAGCGCAGCCCCTCCACTCTGCGGACTGACGAACACGAAATGGCAGCCACGGGGGAAGAGCTGCTTGCTCTTCTCCAGCTTCTCCAGCAGGCGTCCGCTGCCTTCCGCATTCAGGTCAATCAGCGCATGCGTCATATGGCGGCGGTCCGCCGCGCCTTCGGCAGGCGCGAAGAAGCGGATCTCCCGGTCGATCGCGCACAGTCCGACTCCGATCCGCTCGCGCAGGCCGAAGCCGAGCAGCGACGCCGCTGCCGATACAGCCAGCTCGAACTGGGCCGAATTGGAGTACACGCGAGCCGTCCCGTCCAGGACGACCATCGTCCGCGGCACAGATTCATGCTCGAACTCCTTGGATTTCCAGGCCCCGGTCCTCGCGGTGGCATTCCAGTGAATCCGGCTCAGCCGGTCGCCGTAGACATAGTCCCGGACCCCGTTGATCTGCACCGATTCGCGCCGCGACTGCGCCAGGGACGTCTGCAAGCCCGAACGGCGCGAAGAGCGCTCGTACAGATTCCAGCGGGGCAGGTAGACGGTCCGCGGCAGCACCCGGAAGCGGCCCTCCGCGAGGAAAGATCCCTTGTGCTCCACCAGCCCGAATACATCAATGCTTCCAATCTCCGTCGCCTGAAAAGTGTAGATGCCGCGCTCGAGCGGCGGCGTCTGGAAGCGGAGCTCGCTGCGTCCCCGGTAATCGGGGATGAGGCTGTCTTCGAACTTCCAGCTCTCCCCGTTATGCTTCTTCAGCATCTCCCGGACAACAAGATAGGGCAGCGGCAGAATGCCGGGGACGTTCAGCCGGAGCCGGACCTGAAGATAGCCGCCGGCAGCCAGCGGCTCGGGGCTGTCGCCCGCCGACAGCAGGGTGCGGACGCCCTTGGCCCGGCGGACGCCCAGCAGGCCGCCGGTCAGCAAGTACAGAATGAGGATCGTGGCCATGGTGAAGAGCATGACCGAATTTTTGCCGCCCTGAAACAGGACGTACAGCAGAGTGACAACCCAGACCGCCAGCATGGCGGCCAGTTTGGCAGGCTGAACAGAGGCCGCCGCCTTGGCCAGTAAGGACCGCATGTTACTTCCTCATCGAGACCGGCACGCGCACCGTCTGCAGCAGCTTGTCCAGCAGCGCGCCGGCGTCGGTACCGTCCAGCCGCGATTCGGGACGCAGCAGAATACGGTGACCCAGCACATAAGGCGTCAGCGTCTTCACATCGTCGGGCAGCACATAGTCGCGGTCCTGAAGGAGCGCGTACGCCTTGCAGGCCATC
Organism: Paenibacillus spiritus; assembly: GCF_008710135.1. Lineage (GTDB taxonomy): Bacteria > Bacillota > Bacilli > Paenibacillales > Paenibacillaceae > Paenibacillus_AQ > Paenibacillus_AQ glufosinatiresistens. The sequence goes on from NZ_VYKK01000008.1 coordinate 163,263, forward strand.
ATGAACGACAGCGCCGCTCGCGGGCTCGCTCCAAGCAGCACCAAAGGATGCTCACGGGTCTGACGGACGATGTCGAGAAGATAGTCCAGGACCGGCTCGCTGATATAAATATCGCGGACCTCCTGCTGGATGAAAGCAATCTCCTCCATGCCCGTAACCGGCTGGAGCGTATCGACCGGCTGGCCCTGCTGATGGGTCAGCAGCAGATTCCGCTCCGTCTCGGCGTCGGGATAGCCCAGGCTGATTCTCAGCATGAACCGGTCAAGCTGCGCCTCCGGCAGCGTATAGGTTCCCTCGAAGTCAATCGGGTTCTGCGTCGCGCACAGCATGAACGGATGCGGCAGTTCGTAAGTCTCGCCGTCGACGGTCACGTTCCGTTCTTCCATAACCTCCAGCAGAGCGGACTGGGTCTTCGTCGTCGCCCGGTTGATCTCGTCGGCGAGCAGAATGTTGGTCATTACGGGACCCGGCCGGAAATGGAACATCTCGTCGCGCGGATGGTAGACCGACACGCCGGTAATATCGCTCGGGAGGATATCCGGGTTGCACTGGATGCGCCGGTAATCGCCGGACATGGAGCGCGCGAGCGCCCGGATGAGCTGGGTCTTGCCGGTGCCGGGAACATCCTCGATCAGGATATGGCCCCCCGCCAGGAGGGCAGTAAGCAGAAGCTGTATTTCAAACGATTTTCCGAGAATGCAGGATTCGAGATTGGCGCGTATGGAGCTTGCGATTGCCGTGGACTCGGGACGCAGTGGCATATTGGCATGTACCTCCTATGTCGATATGACAGTATGCCTACTATTTTACATGAAAGGAGGGGCGAAAGTACATTCGCCTGGCCAAAACGCCCGCATATTCCTGCTGATTTTTCCTTACCCCAAGCATTGTCTTCCGGTGCGCCAAAAAAAGCCGGGGCGCTGGCCCCGGCTTGCCTGTTCATCCTTTCGGCCGCACAATCAGGGCGGCCAGGAACGAGAAGACGATCGCCGCCGAAATACCGGCGCTCGTAATGTCGAAGATGCCGGTGACGACGCCGAGCCAGCCGTCCCGCTGCAGCTCGGTCAGCGCGCCGTGCACAAGCGAATTGCCGAAGCTCGTGATCGGAACCGATGCGCCCGCGCCCGCAAACTTCACGAGCGGGTCGTACAGGCCGAACGCGTCTGCGGCCGCCCCGATGACGACAAGCGTACTCATCGTATGCGCAGGCGTCAGCTTCAGCACATCGAACATCAGCTGGCCGATGACGCAGATCAGTCCGCCGACGATAAAAGCCCAGAGATAAATCATGCCTTGCCACCTCCGTTCTCCAGCGCCACGGCATGGGCAATGCAGGGAATGGACTCGCCCTGCTGATAGGACAGAGGCGACAGCAGCGCTCCCGTCGCGGCCACCAGCACCCGGTTCAGCTCGCCCCGGCGCATGCGCTTCAGAATGTGGCCGTATGTAACCACGGCCGAGCAGCCGCAGCCGCTCCCTCCGGCAATGACATATTTCTGCTTCTCCCGGTCATAGATCATAAGCCCGCAGTCGCCGAACTCGGTCTTCTCCATCGGAATGCCCTCCTTGGCCAGCAGCTCCCGGGCAATCGGCAGTCCGATGGAGGCAAGGTCTCCGGTAACAATCAGATCATAGTAATCGGGCGACAGGCCCGTATCCCGGAAGTGGGCGGTCAAGGTATCCGCCGCCGCCGGCGCCATCGCCGCCCCCATATTGAAGGGGTCTTTCAGGCCCATATCCATCACGCGTCCGATGGTGGCTCTGGCCACGAACGGCCCCTGCCGGCTGCCGTCGTTGAAGCCGACCACCGCGCAGCCCGAACCGGTAACGGTATACTGCGCCGTCGGAGGCTTCTGGGAGCCGTACTCGGTCGGGTAGCGGAACTGCTTCTCGACCGTACAGTTATGGCTGGAGGTTCCCGCCAGCGCATATTTGCCGCCGCCGGAATCCACTATCATCGAGGCGACCGCCAGACTCTCCATTGAAGTAGAGCAGGCTCCGAATGTTCCGAGATACGGAACGCCGAGCCTTCTGGCCGCAAAGGTCGTGCTGATGATCTGGTTCATAAGATCTCCGCCGACGAAGAATTCCAGCTCCTTCTCTTCCAGACCCGAATGAACCAGCGCGAGCCGGGAGGCCTTCTCGAACAGCTTGCGCTCCGCCTTCTCCCAGCTCTTCTCGTCCATATCGAGCGAATCGAAGCTGAAGTCCATATCGGCCCCAAGCGGGCCTTCCTTCTCTTCCGGTCCGGTAACCGCCGCAGCGCCCACAATGGCGGGACGGGTGGTGAATTCCCAGGTCTGCTTGCCAAGCTGCTTCACAAATGCCCACCCCCGTGGCCGAGAAAAATATAAATGATGCCGACAATAAACGCGGCAACCGTACCGAAGACGATAACCGAGCCGGCCAGCTTGAACATATTGGCGGCCATGCCGAGCACGATGCCTTCCGAGCGGTGCTCCAGCGCCGCCGAGCACATGCTGTTGGCGAAGCCGGTTACCGGAACGGCCGTCCCTGCGCCGCACCACTGCGCCAGCTTGTCGTAGACGCCGAAGCAGGTCAGAATGACCGAGATCAGAATCAGCAGCGCAACCGTCGGACTGGCCGCCTCCTTGGAGCTCAGATCAAATCCCGCCATGAGCGCCTCCTGAATGCCCTGTCCGATGACGCAGATCAGACCGCCCGACAGGAAGGCCCGGATGCAGTTCTTGAATACCGGGCGGGACGGAACATGCTTGTCCGCCATCTTCTGGTATTCTTTCGGCGTCAGGGTGTCAAGGCGGAGCTTGACACCCGATTCCTTGGTATTTGCCGGCAATAAAGACACCTCCGCTATAAGAAGTTTTCTTTATTGTTGGCAGGCATGCCGCCGCTTATGTCTTTTCCCCTTCAGGTAAAATACAACAGCGCGGCAACCAGCAGCAGGAACAGGATCAGAATCAGCACCGTTTCGCGCTCCGCCCCGCCTAAGCGGCGTTCTCTCCGTTTCCACTCCGCTACCCTCACACTCTTGCCCATGAACCGTCGCTTCCTTTCCCCGGGCAGCCGCTGCCTCGGCCGCGCGGCGCCTCCCGCCCGGCTTCTCCATTGTATTCGGCGGCTCCTCTGCGGGTGCTGCCATGCCGGTTCCTTCGGATAGACAATCCCCGTCATTCGGTTCATACTATTCAGCAGACCCGTCAGCAGACCCGAACTCTCTTAAAGGAGCGATTGCCCCATGAATCAGGAAACTCTCGACTTATTCAGAACCTTAACCGAATTCCCTTCGGCTCCGGGCTTCGAGCGCGAGCTGCGCGCTTATTTCAAGAATGCGATGTCCGCCTATACAGAGGAATTCGTCCATGACCGGCTGGGAAGCTGCTTCGGCGTCTTCCGCGGCGACGAATCCGGACCCAGAATCATGGTCGCCGGCCACTTCGATGAAGTCGGCTTCATGGTTACCGGCATTACCGATAACGGCATGATCCGCTTCCAGCCCCTCGGCGGCTGGCTGGCTTCGGCCGTGTCGGCCCAGCGGCTGGAGATTATAGCGAAGGACGGGCGCCGGATTCCGGGCGTGGTCGCCAGCATTCCGATCCACCTGCTGAGCGCAGAGGAGCGGAACAAGGCCGGCGATCTCGGCAAAATGCTGCTGGACATCGGCGCGGACAGCCGCCGCGAAGCCGAGGAAGCGGGCGTTGCGCCCGGCCAGCAGATTGTGCCGGTATGTCCCTTCACTCCGCTCGTGAATCCGAAGAAGATCATGGCCAAGGCCTGGGACAACCGCTACGGCGTAGGCCTTGCACTGGAGCTGGCTCAGGCGCTGAAGGACCGCAAGCACCCGAACATCGTCTTTACGGGAGCGACGGTACAGGAAGAAGTCGGTCTGCGCGGCGCCCGGACGGCGGCCAGCCTTCTGCAGCCCGACATCTTCTTCGGACTGGATGCCAGCGCCGCCGCCGATATGTACGGCGACAAGGGAGCCTTCGGCCAGCTCGGCGGCGGCGCGCTGCTGCGCATTCTCGACCCCGGCATGATTACCCACCGCGGGCTTCTGGAGTATGTGCAGGATACCGCCGACACGCACCGTGTCAAATACCAGTATTTCGTATCCCAGGGCGGAACCGACGCCGGACAGGTTCATCTGAGCGGCATCGGCGTCCCTTCCGCAGTCATCGGCATCTGTTCCCGTTATATCCATACCTCTTCGTCGATCATTCATACGGATGATTACGAGGCGGCGAAGGAACTGCTGGTCAAGCTCGTCGAGGGACTGGATCGGACGACGCTGGCTACCATTATTGAGCGAAGCTGATCGCCGCGTCCCTGTGCCCGTCAAGGGCTGAAGCATCGGACCAGACAGCGGCGGTCTGAAGGGACCCCGCAACCTGCGAAGAAGCCTCCGTGCGCCGGGCGCACGGAGGCTTCTTCGTTTATTTTCCATTTCTTCTTCGGTTCTATTCTGCTGTCATTAAATCATATCAAGCGGCACTTTCCATGCCGGTCTCGGGAAGGCGTTGTCCAGAAGGACGCGCTCTTCTTCGGTCAGCTCAATCAGGCGGGCCGCCGCGTTCTGAAGCACATGGTCCGGCGTTGAAGCCTTTGGAATGGCAAAGACATTGTCGTCGCAGACGCTCCAGGCCAGCAGCACCTGCAGCGGCTCCGCGCCGTGATTGGAAGCCACCTGGCGAACCGCCTCGCTGCCGGTCATTCCGCGGCGGAGCGCTCCCGCCTGGGCCAGCGGCGAATAGGCCATGACCGGAATGCCGCGCGAACGCTGCCAAGGCATAAGGTCCGTCTCGATGCCGCGCGAGCCGAGATGGTAGAGCACCTGGTTTACGGCGCACGCCGTGCCCGTAATTCCTTCCAGTTCCAACATATCGGCCATATCGAAGTTGGAGACGCCCCACCGGGCGATTTTACCCTCGCGAACCAGCCGTTCCATGCCTTCTACCGTCTCTTCCAGCGGAATGTCGCCCCGCCAGTGCAGAAGATACAGGTCCAGGCGGTCTGTGCCCAGCCGCTTCAGACTGTTCTCGCAGCTGGCGGCAAGCCGTTCGCCGCCCGCATTCTGCGGATGCACCTTCGATACCAGGAACACCTCGTCCCGAATGCCCCGGATCGCTTCGCCGACCAGTTCTTCCGAACGGCCTTCCCCGTACATTTCGGCGGTGTCAATCAGGTCCATGCCCAGTTCCACGCCAAGCCGCAGCGCAGCAATCTCTTCTTCCCGGCGGGCGCGGTCTTCCCCCATATTCCAGGTTCCCTGCCCGATGCCGGCTACCGGCGTGCCGTCCCTCAGTACAACGCGTTTCTCCAGATTCACTCGGCGTATATCTTCCCGGCTTGCACCGGCGAGCGGCAGCTTGATCATTCGGAACTCCCCCTTAGGCGATTGGTATTGACAGCTAAGAAACAGCCATAATATTTATATTTCACCAAAACAAGCTGACATCAAACGGCAGATTTGCCGCCGATTTGCCAGAACATAACCGGTCAATTTCAGAATAAATGCCCATGCAAAAAAAGCCCGGAAGACTCTTCGCCTGAAGCAGCGTCAGTCTTCCGGACCCGTCCGGATGAACCCTGTTTAACCGTTATTTTTAGTTCAGGAAGCCTTCCAGCGCCGCAGTCGGCTTGCCGTCCGCTCCCCAGGCGCCGAGCTTGTAGCCGCCGTTATAATTGGGCGGAGATTCCGGTTCCCAATAGAAGACGCCGAGGCCTTTGCCCCCGGAAATGTTGCGCACCTTGGTCTTGATCGTGCTGACGAAATTCTTCGCAATTGCAGGCTGGCTGTAATCGAGCCCGATCTCGCAGATCATGACGCTCTTGCCGTAGCGGTTGATCAGGTCGTTCGCGTTGCTGATCGTCTGATCGACTTTGGCGGACCAGTCGGAGGTCGAAGGATAGAGCGACATGCCGATATAGTCGAAAGTGGCGCCGTTCGCAAGCAATCCGCCGATATTCCAGACGAAGAGCGCATTGTCATTCCCCCCTGCAATATGAACAATGGTCTTCGTCGAGGAGAATACGCTCTTAACCGCATTGTTGCCGGTATTGACCAGCCAGGCGTAATTCTTCATGCTGACCGTCGCTTTGCCGTCTTCCCAGAGCATGCCGTTGTTGGTTTCATTGCCGATCTGCACCCAGTCCGGCGTGACGCCCGCGTTCTTCATCGTGTTCATCACATAGACCGTATGGCTGTAGACCGCATCCATCAGCTGGGTAAAATTGAAGCTCTGCCAGGCGTACGGCTTGGTCTGCTGCCCGGGGTCCGCCCAGGAGTCGCTGTAATGCAGCGTCAGCATGACGCTCATGCCTGCCGCCTTGGCCCGTTTGGCGAGAGCAGCGGCTTTCTCGGCATTCATATAACCATTGGCGTAATCGCTCATATTGGGATTCACCCATACCCGGATACGGGCCGAGTTAATCTGATAATCATTCTTGAGAATATCGAAGATGTCCCTTACCTTGCCGTTCTTGTCCTTCCAGGTGTACCCCTGCGCTTCCAGCCCCGCCACCCAGCTGATGTCCGCCCCCTTGGCAAATGCAGGCGCCGCGTCCGCCCGCTTCATTCCCGCTCCTGACAGCGAAGCCAGAACCAGCGCGATGGCCAGCAACGCAATCAGCGCCGCTCCTTTCTTCTTAACCGCCAAGCTCATTCGATTTCCTCCCTTGTCTGAATTTGGTTTGAGGTGCTGCCCCAATAATGTAAACGCTTTAATTGTAGAGCGGCAGAGAGGTTGTCAATGATTTTGAATACCTAAACAACGAATCTTCCTCGCGGAGGCCCCGGCGAATCTGGTATAATTTGTTTGAACGGCTTCATCCATCCCCTACCCAAGCAAAGGAGCAATCACATGATGGTCGGATTAGTTGCGATTGTAGTTCTTGTCCTGGTAATCGTTGTTTTTGTGGCCGACAACGGGCGAAAGCCACGGGGTCCCTCCTCCCGCAACAGCGGCAGGGATGACGCCAGCTCCGGCTTCCTGGCCTCCACGATGCTGTATTCGCAGGACCCCGGTTCCGACAATAACCATGACGACGGCCGAAGCTCGCACAGCCATTCCGGCGGGCACAGCAACGGCGGACACAGTCACGGCAGTTCAAGCTGGGACAGCGGGCACGGCGGATCAAGCCACGGAGGCCATGACAGCGGCGGGGGCGGAGATTTCGGCGGCGGCGATTCCGGCGGCGGCGGCGGAGACTGATCGCCCCGGCCCAAGATGGCAGTCCTTCGGCAATCCGCTTCCGTGCCATCCACTCCACAGGGATCTTGTCGGGCCAGCGCGTCTGCAGGATGAATCAGGACCTGCCGGCAACGGCAGGTCCTGATGTTGTCTAACGCTTGTCGTTCTCCAGCAGCTCGATGATGACCTTCAAATCCTTGAGCGTATCCATATACGCATACCGGCCGCCCTCGTACTCGCCCCGCTGCTGCAGCGGAAATCCGCGGCCTTCCAGAAGCATCACCTTCTCCTCCATCCCTTCGATTACGAAGGCGATATGATGAGGACCCTCTCCGTGCCGGTCGAGGTATTCCCTCCATGTGCTGGGCTCGCTGTCCGGCTGAATCAGCTCCAGCTGCAGCGGACCCATATCGAAGAAAGCCAGCTTGGCTCTGGCCGCCGTCTCTTGGCCCCGGTAACGGGTCTTTGCCATGTCGGGGGAATCCGTCTCTGCAATCGGCGGCTTGTCTACTCCGAAGAATTCGGCGTAGGCGCCGCTTACCTGTTCAATGTCATGTACCAGGATGCCAATCTGCGTAATCACCCGGTTGCCGAGCCAGCCTGTCATCGTCATGTTGTTCCTCCTAAATTCCGCCGTTTAAAGCCGGTCCAATACTACAGACGCCAGCAGACCGAGAGCGGCCATGAGGCCGATAAACGGTCCGCCTTCCTCATACGCCTCGGGCATCATCGTCGAAGCGACCATGGCGATGATCCCGCCTCCCGCAAAGCTGGCGATCAGCGCTGTCGTGTATTCTCCCGCATGCTCCATGAAGACATATCCGCCCAGGGAAGACAGCGCGGAGATGATCAGAACAGAAACCCACAGCAACATAATAACGCCTTTGGCATAGCCGCCTTTCTTCAGACCGAACGTGCTGGACAGTCCTTCGGGAATATTGCTGATGAAGATCGCGATCACCAGCAGCAGACTGACGCCTTCCCCCGACATCAGGCTGGCGCCGATCATAATTGACTCCGGAATGGCGTCCATCACCGTACCGATAAAAATGCCCAGGCCTCCGGCGGCTCCGCCTTTTGCCGCCTTGCCTCCTTCGGAGCGCTTGCGCCCCGCTCCCCCTCTGGCCGATACCAGCCAGTCGAGGACCGTGAACACCAGCGCGCCCGCCAGGAACCCGATCAGCGTCGGCTCCAGACCGCCGGACTGAACCGATTCGCCCACCAGTTCATAGGTCGCGGCGCCGATCAGCACCCCGGTCCCGAAGGCCATAATGAACCCGATGATTGTCTTCGGAATCTCCAGAAACAGGGCCAGCAAGGCCCCGAGCAGGACGGCCGAGCCGGAGATACCGCCCCACATCGCCGCGCTCCACATACTTCCCCCACCTTTCACTTCATTCAGGATGACCAAACTTTGTATTTATAACCCTCTATCGGAATGCGGTAAACAGCCTTCTGTGCTATGATACAGGCAAGGTCCCGTCAGGGACCTATTTATCTATATCAGGAGGAATGATCCATGAAGAAGTTACAAGACGTTGCGCTTCTGAACAGACTTACCGAGAAAGCGGGGGTAACCTACTATGAGCCATAGCCTTCACGCCGCTGCTGTCCGGGAAGAGTGGATTCGCCAGCTTCTCTATTTCGACGAGAACCGCTATACCCTTATGGAGAAGCTGCAAGCATACGCCCTGCCCGAAAGGCTGGAGATGGAACAGCTTCTGATCCGCTACGAACAGACCCTGGAAGAGCTTGTAGCCGCTGCCGAAGAGACGCCGCCTTCTGTCGTTCTGGTCGGTTCCCGGGTGATGATCCGGTTCGAGGATACGCTGGATCAGGAGCGCTTTGTCATCGCACTGCCCGATGGGGGCTCGCTGGAGAGCGGCAGCATCTCCTGCCTGTCCCCGGTCGGCCGCGCGCTGCTGCTCAGCCGGCCCGGCGACAAAGTGAAGATCCGCACGCCGGAAGAGCGGTATGAGGTCACCGTACTGGAGCATGAATTCGCTCCCGCAGTCCGCCTCCCCCGCCCGATCCGGCGCACAGTCTAGTCTTCCCCAAGCCTGCCGGGAGTTGCTCCCGGCAGGCTCTTCTTACGCTTCTGCTCCCTTCGCTCACTTCGCCGAAATGACCGAAGGGTTCAACCGGCCTATTCCGTCCGGCCGGGGGACTGCTCTTCCCAGGCATCAAAATATGAGAGAATCTCCTGCTCCGTCTCCTCTATCGTTCCTCCTGCATCCAGCGTAAGGCCGGATACCGCCAGAATCTGGGGCTTGCCGGTGTCTTCCTCCAGCTTCATCAGGTATTGATCGATGGTATCGCTTGAGGCTCTGGCTTCGCCCAGACGCAAATACGCCTCAGGAGTCAGGTACACCCAGTTGACCGAGGTGCGGTAATAGCCCTGATCCTTGAGCAGCCCGGCGAACTCCCGGTATTTCGGCAGCTCTTGTCCGGAGTCGATGCGTCCTTCGCCGTTCAAGTGCCCGCTGGCGTCAAGATAAATGGACACCAATTGGATGTTGGTGGGATACCGCTCCATGAACTCGGCAAATGACATCGAGATGTCCCGCTCTTTCGGATACGTCAGCCGGGTGTCGTTGGCGACGCTCAGACTCGCCGCCGGCCACAGTCGCTGCGCGAGCTCCCGGATTCTCGGCTCCTCGTTCTTCGCCACACGCTGGTTCAAATACTTGTCGAAGAGCTGCTTCCCGTCCTTCGTCATTTCCACCGCTACCTTGAGATTCGGATCGCTCTTGGGCCGTACAATCGCTTTCAGAGTATGGTTGTTCATTGTCCCCCAGCTTCCGCCGATGCCGTCCAGGGTGAACGGTTCTCCGTACTTCGCCTCCAGTCCTTTCAGAATGCGCTCAGCCGCGCGTTCTCTTGAGAGCCCGCAGCCGAAAAGGCTGAATACCGTCCACAGCGCCACTATAATCGTCACCGTCCTTGTCCCGATTCGCTTCATCCTCCGCTGTCTCCTTTCTGATCGCGAGAGTTCTATCCCGAATCCGCCGGTTCGTACAGGAACAGGCGTCCCGCTAGTATGGACGCCTGCCCTGCCGTAAGATCTCAGTTGTTCAAATCATCATACATGGAACCCTTGACGCTGATCCGGATCTCGTCCAGCGGCTTCACGCCGACCAGCTTGCCGAGCTTCTTGTAGGCATTGGAGCTGTCCGACAGCTCGGTGTCGGCAATCCAGGCTCTGACATAGTAGCTGCCGTCCGCCATGCGGGCATCCGTATAGACCGGCGTGTTGTTCGGATTGACGCGGATGCTGACCGTCGTCTTCTCCGTGATTCGATACATATGCTGGCCGTCCTTGACGAACTCCCGATACTTGAACGCATCAAAGCTGCCCTTGGTGCTCGATTCCGCATACCCCTCCATGATGTTCCGCCAGAAGGCGTGGGTCTCTTCCAGGTTCTCCCGGTTCTGCGAATGATAGATTTCCTCCGCCTTCTTCGTGTAGCGGGAATCGTCGGTCGAACGGTCTTCGACGACAATCAGCGGCAGCGCATTGACGCCTTTGGCCTTCTTCACGCTCAAGGCAGCCGGCTTCGGCACAATCGTATTGCCGTTCCGTTCGAGCGGCTCATTCAGCAGATTGACCGCTTCCTTATTGTTGTTAATGTAGACCAGATTGCTCTCGTAGCGGAACGAGTCGATGACGGCGTTCACCAGATCGCGGTGGTCCTTCGTATCGGCGTCGGTCGGCTTGTAGGTAACGGTCTCCAGCGTGAAGCTGTAAACCCCGGCCGGGTTAAAATAGTAGCCCGATTTGATCGGATAATCGTAGCCCTGGAGCTGCCGGTCCGTGGCGAACACGGCCTTGTCATAGTCCGATTTGTTGTTGGTCATCCGCCGGGCGGCTTCCCGTCCCTGGCTGTAGGCCGCCTCCATCGTCTGCTCCTTCTTCCAGACCAGCTTGCCGGAGGCTTGCTGCGTGAAGCTGCGCTCATACTGTCCCGGCACGTCGGTCCAGTCGAACAGCCGGCCGTTCTGGTCTTCATGCGCCATCCAGCGGACGGTGCGGATCGGATAGGCCTCGCTGGTCCACAGCAGCTTTTTGAGCAGAGCATCCTTGTCGTTGTCCTCGATCTTGTCCTCGTACTCTTTGGCCGGAACCTCCGTCCGCCCATTGTAGACAAATGCATGGACCGATACGGTATCCTGCCCCGGAGTGAACGGAGCGCCCGTGGTCCCGTTCTCTTCGCGGGTCGTGCAGACCCGCTCGGACTTGCCCTGGGTATTCGTCGCGGTTCGGCAGGTCTCATAGGTACGGATGTAGCCTCTGGAGACGGCTCCCGAGAAATTCACGGTCCCGCTCTTGGTCCGGGGAGTATAGGCATTGCCCGGGTTCAGCCAGGCTCTTCCGAGCGGATTGTCTCCGAAGTCCGTCCGCAGCAGCTTCGCTTCAACCACCGGCCTACGCGTAATTGTTGAAGCCGCGTCGTTCACCGGCGGATTGTTCAGCACCGTGAAGCTCCGCAGCAGGCCGGGCGCTCCGTTGCCGACATTCAGCGCGCCGGTGGCGTTGCCCGACCAGCGGGAACTTCCCGGCAGCATGAGAACCGCCTGAATGGCGGCGCCGTCAGCCAGCGGGAACCGGATTTCCTTTGACAGCACATTGTAGTCCAGATCATATTTCTGCTTGGCGCCGGCCATAGGCCGGACCTCCTTCAACGTGGACTGGACGGTGTTGTTGGCATAAAGGGCTTCCTTCGGATTCTTGTCCGCATTGACCGTGAACTTGATCCGAACGCTGTCCTCCGGCATGACAAAGGACGCGTAGAGCATCCGCTCATGGTTGCCCGGAATCGTCAGGTCGCCGGATGCCGAGGAAGCATGTCCTCGATAGTTGGCCTGAACCGCCCGGCCGGACGAGTCGGTAATCTGCCAGTCGTAATCGGTGGACCGCTCGCCGTCAAAGGTGGAACGGACACGGACGCCGACCGTTACCGAATCTCCGGCAAGCGCGCCGGACGGAAGGTTCTCGAAGTGCGGCGCCAGATCATCCGCCTGAAGAATGAACGGAGCGATCGGAATGTCCAGATAGGTGATGCTGCCGCTGGAATGATCGATAAAGATCCGGCCCGTCCCCCAGGACAGGTACGTCGGCGGCTGAATAATCTGGACATAATCGATCCACTGCCCGCCCTTGGAAGGCGCCGAGTTGGCGTCATAGACGACACGGTCCGCATATTCGCGGTTCATGCCGTTATAGATGAATTCACTGTATTTCCTTCCGGCGTAAGCTTCGTTCAGTCCGTAGAGGATCGACTGTTCAAAGCTGCCGCCCGAATCGGCGAGGTACTTGTTCGACCGGTCCTTATACTGGTTGAATTTGTTCCGCTTCGCCCGGTCGCCCAACCGCTCGTCGTTCCACGGCGTCTTGATCAGATCGAAGTTCTGAATCTTCACGCCGCTCCAGCCGGCGTACCAAGGAACGCCTTCCGCCGATACGGACTCGCCGTAGAGGTTGTATCCGGCATACGGATACATATTGTTCTTGTGATCCAGCGGTTCTCCGTGGCTCGATCCGTAGATCATTTCAAAGGTGAAGTCGCCGGACTGAATCCGCTTCTTCAGCAGATCCTCGCGAAGCCTCCCCTTGCCAGTCTCCTGGGGGTAATAATTCGCGAGTCCGTACAGTTCCTTCATGTCGTTATTAATGTAAGCCCGCACCTCCGCCGGCGTCTTCGGGTAATCTTCCGGCACGCCGTCCTCAGCCTTCACCTGGAAGAACACGCCCGACAACAGCATGCCCGCCGCTACGGCCGGCAGCGCCAGGCACAGCGATCGCTTGATCCATTTTCTCCTCAACATCGGTTCCGTCCTCTTCGTGATATCGTTTAGCCTCTGCCGGAAGTTCTAGCGGGGGTACAGAATAATGGCAACATCTTCGTATTCCCGCGAGCCTACCAGAATTTTGTAGTCCTTCGACTGGAACGTCTTGTCCGGCAAAATGTCGCTCCGCTGCTTCTTCGTGCGGGCATAATTCATAACCGCAGCCACCACATCGGCTTCCACCTTCTGCTTCAGGACGTTCTCGGCATCCTTCGCCCCCTGGACGGGGTCGGACCCGACATCGCCGAACACGATGGTCAGCTGCAGCAGAACCTGACCGGCCTTCCAGTCATCGTTCTCATAGACGGTCATCCGCGAAGCGGTAATATAGACGGGGTCCAGATTCGGCCCCATCTCGACATAGTTCACCTTGAACCCGTGGACATTGGCGGTCTTGGTTCCCCCGGACGGCTGCGCGGGCGCGCCACCAGCTTCGCTTCCGCCGCTCTTGGTGCTGATGTAGACCGTCTTGACGGAATCGTCCCAGTTGACGCTGACGCCGAGCCCTTCATAGAGAAAACGCAGCGGCACAAAGGTACGGGACTGCTTGAACACCGCAGCGGTGTCCATGCGCTTCGTCTTCCCGTCCACGGTATAGCTCGACTTGCCGATATAGACCTCCATCGTCTTGCCGTTCAGAAGGATGCTCGCCTTCTTGGCCGGGCCGTTCCACAGCACCTTCGCGCCCAGCGCTTCGGTAACGAACCGTACCGGAAGCTGGACCCGCTGCTTGGAATCAATGAACGGCTGGGCATCCGGGAAGTACACCTTGTCTCCGTCCACCACGACCCGCAGAGGCAGGCTGGCGGCCGACGCCTGGAACGGAACAGCAAGCAGAGCGGCCATGAGAAGGACCGCCAGTATTTGTTGCAGCTTCGCTGCTTTAAGCAATTTCATGAATAAGAGCTCCTCTCGGGATGGGGTTGTCTTCGGGCCTAGGCACGGGCCATGGCCGACAGCTTCGCTTCGGTGCTGCGGTACGTATTCACCGAGTACTTGACGCCGTCCGACTGCTGCTTGAGCGTCTCGGAGACGCGGCGTTCCTGGGACCGGATCTCCTGCTGGGTCTGTTCCAGTTCCCGGAGCGCAGACTGCACATAGGATTCCGGGTAGGCTCCTCCGACGCTGGAGGATACCCCGGAGGCCACGCTTCGGATTCGGGCGACCAGATCCGATATTCGCTCCTCCTTCTGCCTAAGGAGCTGATGAAGAGCTTCGATCCGGCTGACGGTCGCCTTGATCTGCGCCGACCGGACCGCTCCGGCCGCCGAGACGGCGTACTTCGCCACGGTCTTGATCTTAGCCTTCAAGCCCCCGATCAGCTTGTTCTTGAATGTGCGCACCCCGTCCACCACTTCGTCCTTCTTGCGGGTGATGGTCGATTTCACCGACTCGAAGATAGCCCCAAGCTTGCGGGCCACCTGCTCCTTCATCCGGATGAACTTCTCCTTCTGGGCTTCAACGAACTGGATCGTATCGGCCACGAACTGCTGGAAGCCTTCCTTGAGCTCGTGGAAGAACTGGGTCACCGCGCTCTTCACCTGACGCGAGAACTCGGCGATCTGGCTTCCGATCAGCTTGGCGGCGTCCACCGCCTGGAAGTACAGCCCGGTGATCACATCCACCGCTTCGTTGAAGAAGGTCTCGACGAGCTCTGCGATATGCGCGATGCCTTCCTTGATCCAGGGAATGACTTTGTCGATGACAAAGCCGATGACATACAGCGCTGCTACAACTTTCAGCGCTCCTAACAGGACCGCCCACGGACCGGCAAGGGCGATTCCGGCTACGGCCGCGGCTCCGAACAGAACATGGTACCATTCGACGTCGCCGTCCCAGATTTTGAAGACCTCCGTAACCAGCGTCTCCTTCAGAAAATTCGGCACCGCTTCCAGCCCGACGGTCACATGATGCACGAGGTTCGGAATCACGGCGCGCATCTGCGAGTCCGACCGGTGGAAGGTGGAGCCGTCGTCCTGAGCGAACGAGAAGAGCGAATGATGCGAGAAGCCGGTCACCGCATCGGAAGTGGTATCAATGTAAATGCCGTCCGAAGGGTTCAGGAACAGAGCCGGAACGAGATCATGCTTGTTGCGGTACTCCAGAATCTGGCCTTTCCCGTTCATGGCATCAATCTGGCTCCGGTACTGGTCCAGCAGCGCCTTGTTGAAGCCGGGCGCATTGAAGGTGGATACGCTGATCAACCGGCTGCGCTGGTCATCCGTCATTACAAAGGAAGAGAAGAGGCTCAGATTGCCGCCAAGCGAGTGGCCGGTGATATACAGGTCCTCTCCGTGCAGGCCGAACTTCTGCATATAGGCTCTGGCCTCTCTCTGCTGCAGCGATTCCAGCTCGTAGGCCGTGGTGCCGTTGTTCTTCCAGTCGTTCCGGTAATACGGATCATTGATCGGCTCGCTCCCCCGGAAGGCAGCGACCTTGGCCCCGTTCTTCGTATCGACGGTAAAGGCGACGAAGCCGGACTGATCCAGCTTATTGTGCGAGACCACGTCGGTGATCTCCCAGTTCCGGTATTTGTCCGTGTCCATGGACTCCAGAAGCTGAATCCACTGCTCGGATTCCTTCGTTCCGTTCAGCTTATCCGGATAACGGGCCTTGAGCTTGTCCAGTCCCTCGCCCGCGGTATAGTAGTCAATCAACTGGCCGACGGTGATTCTTTTGCCGTTGTCGAAGTAGAGGTCTTCCAGGTCGGAGCCGATGCCCTTAGAGTCAATGACGTCCAGGTAGACGAGCTGGGAGATCTGCTTGAGTTCCACTTCGGTCAGTTTTTGGTCATCCGCCATGTACGCTCACCTCCAGTGATGCAGGCTCTCCAGCCTCTTCTCTCTCCATTGGTCCAGATACGCCTGAAGCTCCGCCTTGGTCTGCTTCACCCGGCCCGAAGCGTCGATCTCGCAGCCGACCCGGGTAATCATCCGGGGAACACCGGTCTCTTCCTCCTCCTCATTGAAGAACGCATCCACAGAGCTCGCCGACTGTTTCGCCTCCTCCAACCGGCTGAACGCGTCAGGGGTCAGATAGACCCAGGAGATCCTGCTGCTGACATAGCCGCTTGCGGCCAGTTCTTCGGCAAAAGCCAGATACTTCGCAATCTCCGCCTCCTGGTCCATATTTCCCTTCGGATCCACATAGCCGCTGGCATCGAGGTACACCTTGACGAGCAGCGTATTCGACGGATTCTGCTTCAGAAACTCCGGGTAGGTCATGGAGGTGTCGCTGCTCTCCGGATAGGCCAGCCGGGTGTCGTTCACGTTCACAATCCGGGCGTCCGGCCAATGCTTGCGGGCCAGCTCCTGAATCTTCGGCTCCTCGCTGCGGGCGACGCGCTGATTCAGGTACTGGTCATAGATCTGCTTCAAATCCTTCGTAATCTCTACCGGCACCTTGAGAGTGGGGTCGGCCTTGGGCCGGGCAATCGCCTTTAAGGTGTTGGGGTTCATCGTCCCCCAGCTTCCCCCGATGCCGTCCAGCACGAATTCTTCGCCGTATTTCTCCTGCAGGGCCTCGACAATCCGGTCCGCCGCCCGTTCGTCCCGGGACTTCCCGCAGCCAAACAGGCTGAGCAGTGTTATGAGAGCCATTGGTATACACACCGTCCTTCTGATTAATGGATTCAATCCGGTCCACTCTCCCTTAAGGCAATCTGGGTGCAAACTGAAGATCCGGCCATACGAACATTCTGCTCATGGATTGCTCCATCAAGCCGGCGAGCTCCTCAGGCATTTGCCGGGACAACAGCTTGAGTCTCGCCGTCATGCCTCCGGTGACCGTCTCCAGCAGATCCTCGAGCCGGTCGGCCAGCCTGCCGTGCTCCGGTTCCAGGAGCACCAGTACGACCAGGAACGCCTCCGTTACCCGGATCAGATCCTCCAGCCGCTCGGACGCCTCGCGCATGGCGGCTTCGCTGCGGGACTCGAACAGCTCCGACAGCTCGGTCGGTCCGAGCTTCCTCGCGTCCTCCGACAGGTCCCGCTTCCAGGCGGTCCAGATCTGCTGCACCTCCCGGTCGTAGCCGGCGGCAATCTCCAGCAGTGCTTCCCGGATACCTTGGAGATCGGCCCGCTCGATCAGCGGCACCAGCGCGTGAACCAGCTCGCGCGCCCCGCTGTTCGCAAGTCCCGCAGCCCGGATGAACGCCTCCGCCACCGCTCTGACGGCAGGCCCTTCCTCAAGCAGCACGCCCAAATGGGCCAGCAGCGCATAGGTCTCGTCCGGCCGGCCCGTCAGCACCCGGCCGGCATCATCGGTCCGGTAGGCGCTTTGGTCCGGCTGGCCGAGCAGCGCAGCCTCCGGCCCTGCCTTCCTGCCCGTTCCGCCTTCCGGCAGAGCGAATTCCAGCGTCTCGCCGTGTGTGCCCAGCGCTGTGCCGGCGCTGCCGGGCGCGGCGATGTTGCGAATGCCGGACAAGAGCGCTCCTTCTTCCGGCAGCAGGTGGGAGACGCCCGGCGCGTCGAAGACGACGCCGGCCGCCGCGCCGCCGGACGAACCGGCTGCGAACAGGGCGAGCGCGCCACCGAGGCCGAAGCCGGTTACGGCGAGGCGTCCGCTGCCGCCGGCCGTATTCCGAAATTCCGCGGACTGCTTCAACAGAGCGCTCTCACCGGACAGCATGCCCTTCAGAGTGCTCAGCGAGAATTCCGCTGTATATAAGAAGATAAGCCATCTATCGTCATTTTCATTCCTAAAAGCATAGCCTTCGGCTTCCGGCGCGATCCAGCGGTCAGCCAGCTTCAGCCCGTACATTCCGCCGCTTCCGGCCGCCGCTCCGGCTTCCGCCGGTTCGCCGCCGAGCAGGTCCCGCACGGTCATCCCTGCCGTTCCCTCCCGAAGAACGGACGGTTCCATGAAGGCCAGCGTCAAATATTCCTTATCGGTCAGCTCCACTTCAAAGCTCCCCCCAGGTTGTGTATCGTCTTCCTTCGCCAGCCGTACACGGCAGGGCAAGCAGACCGTAACGCACCGGTCCGCTTGCCCCGCCAAGGTTGGCACTGTGCTTCATTATCTGCTGCGCAGCTTGCTGGCCATTTCCTGCTCGGCCTGCTGCTTGATGTTCGCGATCTGAATCAGGTTCTTGCTGATGTTCTCTACGCATTTCACCAGCTCGTTGAAGCTTGGCATAAGTCCGTCGAACTGCTGAACGAAAGCCGTCTGGGATTCGCCCTGCCACCAGCCGCTTACGGCATGGATTTCTTTCTGCAGATTCTTGATCAAGGTGTCTGCATTGTTCGCTTTGTTGCTGATCGATTTGGCGACGCTTGTCGCCTGATCAGGACTGAATGTCAAATTGTTGCCCGCCATGTGTGTTCACCTCCTTTCAAGGAGTATCCCGGCTGAACGCGGTTACCGCTGCCTGCTCCGGGCTCTCTCTTCCTGTTCCTTGCGTTCCCGTTCTCTCTTCTCGGCCGCCAGCTTCTCCGCGAGCCGCTTCTTCTCGGCCCGCTCCTGCTCGGCCCGCTGCACCTGGGAGGCGACGCGCTCCACGCCGCTCTCCAGCCGCTCCAGACTGCGGATCAGCGCCTTGATCTCGCCGTCGAGTCCCGGGTACTCGCTCTGCAGCGTCTTCGACGCCGTGCCCGTCCAGAACTCTCCGACCTGCCGGTACTGGGTTCCCAGCTCCCGCTGGACCTGCCGGACATCGCCGGTGAGTCCGCTGATCCGCGACGCATTGCGCCGGATTTCGGAAGGACTGATTGACACAGGCATACCTCCTTCAGGATAAGAAATAGGTTATCGCAGCACGCCGCACCGAAGCCCGGTGTACCGGTTCTTCACAATCAGATATCCGTCGCCGAGCTCCATATTCCGCTCCTGGGAACCGTAAGGGAAAGAGACGTTGTACAGATTCTGCTCCTTGATTCTTCCGAGCAGCAGCCCGGTCTGTTCCTCCCGGATCACCTTGCCGAGCGTATCCCAGTTCGAGGCCAGCTCCGCGGTATTGTCGGCGGCGATGACCGAGACCTTCAGTCCCCGGTCCTGGCGGATCATCCGCTCCAGCAGCTCATGCAGCGCGTACATGTCGTTGCCCGTCAGTTCGCCGAGCTTGTCGATCACGAACACGATAGGGTTCCATCCCGCCGCAAGCTCGGCGGCATCTCCTCCCGCCATCCGGCAGGCGAGCAGCTCCGACCGGCGGGCGTCCAGCTTCTCCCGGAACGCCGAGCTGAAGTCGTAGAAGTCTTCCACGCCGGCCAGGTCGGTGACATAGGGGCGCTTCATCAGCTCGAACAGGCCCATGCCGGACGAATCCAGCGCATACACCTCCAGCTCCGGCTCTTTCTCTGCGAGAAGACTGATCCAGGATACCAGCAGCGTGCTCTTGCCTGACATCGCATCCCCGGCAACCATGAAGACCGGATGGGTCTGCAGGTCGAGGTGGACCGGCTGCAGATCATTGCTGGCCAGTCCGATTCCCAGCCGTGTCCCCTCGCCTTCCAGCGACCGGAGGTCGATCCAGGCCGGCATGACCGGAATCGGAACCGCCCGGCTGTCGAACCGGCCTTCCAGCCGTTCGATCAGCCCGTCCGTTCGCACCTCCCTGAATTCGGGGAGGGCCGTCTGGAATTCGAGCGGCGGCTTGCCCCGGACCAGACCGCGCCCGGCCGTTCTGGCCGGCTCCAGGCCTTCGGTCCGTCCGACAATGCCGTCGTACTCGCTTTTCTCCGTCATCTGGAGGCTGATCGCCATCGTGAAGTTGACCGAGAACTTGTAGCGGACCAGACCGCTGTTCGTCGCCGTGGCGACCAGGTAGATGCCGTACTTGAAGCCTTCCCGGGCCAGCACGACCATTTGCGCATCCATCTCTTCATACGTCTCCGACAGGGCAAAATAATTGTCGATGACCAGCATCACCGCCGGCAGAGTCCCGCCGCTCGCGCGGTAATCCGCGAAGCCCTCGCTGCCCGTCTCCCCGAAGAGCGCCCGGCGCTCCTCCATGATCCGGAACACGAACCGCATGAACTGGTCGATCTTCTCCTCCTGCTCCAGCGTCATGACGCCGCCGATATGCGGCAGCCGCTCCAGCGGTTTCAGCGAACCGCCGCCGAAATCCATAATGTAGCCATGGAATTCATCCGGCGTGTAGAGCAGCGCAGCCGACAGCAGCAGCGTCCGCAGCAGCACCGTCTTCCCCGTTCCGGGAGCGCCGTAGACGAACAGATTCCCCTCTGCGGCAAAATCCAGCTCCAGCGCCTCCTGCCGCTGTCCTCTCGGGTCGTCCAGCAGTCCGGCCGGAATCCGAAGCAGCGCTTCCCGGCGCGGCCGGATGCCCTCCGCGCTCTCCGCCGGAAGGAGAGCGTCCAGATAGACGGTCTCGGGCAGCGGCGGCAGCCAAGGACCCTTGACCGGCCGGATGCCGGACTGCTCGGCCGTCCGGATCATATGCTCCACCATCGCCTGAAGCTGGGACGGCAGTTCATGGCGGGCGATTTTCTCCTCTTCCAGGGGATAAATCTGTTCGCTTCGACCGGTGACGGACAGCTTGTACAGGCGCTTCGTCCGGTTCTCCACCTTCCGCAGCTCTCCTTCGGGATCATAATCCGCGCCGGAGTAAGCGGACTGGAAGAGCTCGAAGATCTCATCGTTGCCGACCTGAATGTATGCGCGTCCCGGCTCCTTGATCATGGCGGCGTCGGGCCGCTTGATGACATCCTTGCTGTCCGCCTCGTCCTGCACCTTGAGGCAGATCTTGAATTTCGAGTTGCTCCAGATCTGGTCGTCGACGACCCCCGCCGGCTTCTGGGTGGCGAGAATCAGGTGGACGCCCAGGCTTCGGCCGACCCGCGCCGTGCTGACCAGCTCCTTCATGAAGTCGGGCTGGTCCTGCTTCAGCTCCGCGAATTCGTCGGCAATCATAATCAGATGAGGGATCGCCGGCATGCCCGCATGATCGGAGCGGCTGTAGTACAGCTTCTGGTATTTATCAATGTTGTTGACTCCGTGCTCCGAGAACAGGCGCTGCCTTCGCATCAGCTCGCTCTTGATGGACAGCAGAGCCCGCGTCGTCTGGTTGCCTCCCAGGTTCGTAATCGTGCCCACGAGATGCGGCATTCCCCGGAAGGCGTCGGCCATCCCGCCGCCTTTGTAGTCAATCAGCACAAAGGCGATGTCATGCGGATGGTAGTGAGCCGCCTGCGACACGATAATGCTCTGGAGCAGCTCGCTCTTGCCGGAGCCGGTCGTTCCCGCCACCAGGCCGTGCGGACCGAAGCCCGTCTCGTGCATATCAAGGTGAAGCGGCTCGCCGCCGGCGCGCACGCCGATCGGCACGCTCATGCCCCTGTAGGTCCGGTTCCGCGTCCAGTTCAGCAGCAAATCGGTATCCGTGACCTTCTCCGCTTCAAGCATGTCCAGCAGCGACACCGAGGTCGGAAGCGCGAAGCCCGCGTTCGTCTGCTTGATCCGAAGCGGGGCCAGCTTCCGCGCGGCCAGATCCAGCTCGCCGAGCTGCGTCTGATCCGGCGTGAATGCCGTCTTCCCGCCGGTAACCCGGTCGGCCATTTCTCCATGCTTGCCCTGCAGCGAGACTACAACCTTGCAGTTCATCGGCAGATAGGCGGCATTCGGAGCTACGAAGAGGGTCGATACGCCAAGCTTCGAGCTGCCGTTGTACAGGTATCTGCCGATCGGTTCATTCTCCAGCAGAGAGATGTCTTCGACCACGAACAGGTAGTGCGGCAGAATGCCGCCGCCCGCCGCGCGAAGCTCACGGTCCTTCAGCAGCGCATACATTTCGGAGAGCACCTGATGCGCAATCGCCTGCCCGCAGAGCAGGAAGCGGACATTCATTCCGTCGTCCCACAGATGCGGAAGGAATTTCATCCAGCTCCAGCGCTCCATGCCATCGCCGCTTGTCAGAAGTACAATCCGGACATCGTCGTACCCTTGATGGGTAACGAGCTGGAGCATCATAGAGGTCAGCAGCGCCTGCGTCTTGGCCTCTTCCCCGGCCAGGCCGCAGATCTCCGATTCCAGCAGATTGACCGTTATCGGCACGCCCGGAACCTTGGCATAATCCATCGCCAGCCGCTGGGGCTCCATAATCAGCGGATCGCTCTCCAGGATAATCGCCTGCTTCGTATAGCGGATCTCCATTTCCAGCGGAGCGCTGCCGACCCCGACGCGCACGGCCAGGAAGTCATTGTGGACCGGCGTCTTCTCCCACAAGCGCCGGTCCCCTTCCATGATCCGGCGCACGCATTCCTCCGGTTCCGGGAACATCTCATTCATTGCCGCGCTCTGCTGCTCCCGGGCCACGGACAGCTCGCTGCGCGTGTCGGCGATGAACTGCAGGTATTTCTGCTCCCGCTCTTTCTTCTTGCGGGCGTATTTGCGAATCTGTGAAATCGCCGTTCCCAGCGAACCGATCAGCGTCATCACAGTCGTAGCGACCGAGATCAGCAGAAAGAGTGACTGGGAAGTCATTGCGATCAGCACGGTGATTACCAGCATGACAATCGGCGGAAGCAGAATGCCGAACCAGGAAATCTCCGGTTTCTCCTGCAGCATCGGCGGGTTAGGCACTTCAACTTCGCCGCGCGGGATTTCCGGAAGGAACCGCGGCTGACGGCTGAATTCAGTCTGCATCGGCATCCCCTCCCGGGGCCGGCAGCTTCTCCGCTTCTCCGCCCGTCAGCGGCAGCCGGTACCACTCGCGGCCGCTGCTGAAGTAAATGTCATCCCCGTCCAGATGCAGATAATCGGCGCTGTCGCCGCTGATCCGAATGCCGGTTCCCGCCGCCGGGTCCACCCGGTACAGGCTGCTCCGGTTGCGCCGGTTGGCGCAGTACAGATAGCGTCCGTCCGTATTGATCGAGGCCGCCGCAATACCGCCTACCGCAGAGGTCTCCCCGCTGTCCAGATCGAGCAGCGTCAGCGCGAATTCCCGTTCCCTGTCCGCATAGGCCACCTTCCGGCCCGCCTGGATCATCCGCCCGGTGACGGCCGGGCTGACCGTCTCGGCCCGGCCTCCCCCGGCCAGAACCCGCTTGATTCCGAGCGGAGTCGAATAGAGCACCGACTCATCATCCAGCAGGAGGAACCCTCCGGCCCTGTCTTCGGACAGCCTGCGGTCATGCCGCCCGTCTTCGGAGCAGCAGCAGAGACTTCCGTCCCGCTCATCGAGATAATAGATGAGCCCGCCGCGGACCACCGGCTGCGCGCACGGCTTGTCCAGCACCAGCACATCCCCGCGCGCGGCGGAGACGGAACGGTACAGCCGGTTCCCTCTGCGCTGGTCGCTGTACAGGATGCCGGATTCCCCTTCGTTCATGAACCACATCAGGCTGTCCGTGAACAGGTCGAAGCCGGTCCCGTTATGAATCAGATAAGTGCCGGAGTAGGTCTTGATATCGGTGACAAGCAGCTGGTCTCCGTCTCTGTGAACCAGTCCTCCGTTGTACAGGTTGCCGTTCATGCAATCGCTCCTTCATGAAATGACGGTCAGCAGGGCTCCGTGGCAGACGCCTTGTTCCCCCAGTGTCTTGGCGCTCTGCAGAATCCGTCCAAGCGGTTCGGCCTGCAGCCGCGTCTGCGGCCCCTTGCGGAGCTGAAGCGCTTCCTCCAGCATATCCAGCAGATCGCCGACCGGCACGAACGCCGGCACCTTCAGATCCGCCTGCCTGCCGTCCGCCGTCTGCAGAGTAATCATGATATAGTCCACGAATGACTCTCCCTTAAGTGATCTAGTTGCGGACCGAGAGCAGATAGGTCCGTTCGCTGACCAGCTTGTAGTCGCCGGGACTGCCTGCGGCTTCGGCCAGCTTCAGGTACTTGGTCTTGTACAGGTATTTGGACTCCGCGCAGACGTGAACCCGGGTGACGATCCGGTTCCGGGAATCCGTCGATTCGTCGAATTCAAACCGGACCGTGAACGGATGGAACCGTTCTTTCTCCGAACGGAACGTCACCTCGTCGCCGCTGCTGCCCGACACCCGCAGATGCAGCGCATCTCCGAAAGCTTCGGCAAAATACGCCTTGAACCGGTCCTCGTCCACCCGGGCATCCAGATCCCGCATCAGCTCATCCTCGAGGCTCCGGTCCCTCGCCGCCCGCAGCGCGTTCGAGACTGCGGAGCTGACCGTCACCTTCTCCCTGAACACATTGGCGAATTCCACCAGCGGCTCAATGACAATGGACGCCATAACGACGACGAGAATAGCGATCGCAATATTTCTCACTGGCTCCCCTTCCCATCAGTCCCTATAGTAATCCAGATCCTTGTAATGCTTCAGGCCCGTGGTCGACATCTTGAAGGAGACGGGATATTCCCGTTCCAGCTTCTTGCCCCACAAGGTGACCGTGAACGGATAGACCGCACGGATCTCCACCTCCAGCGGCTCCCCCCGCTGCAGGTACGGCTTGTCGCTCTCGGCGCTGTCGTAATAGACCGTCTCGTCGTCGTCCCCGATGGCGCTGCGTCCGTCCGCATTCGTGATCCGAATCTCGATGTCGTCCGCCTTGTCCCGGTAGACCGGACGTTCCTGGAGCCGGTCCAGCGCCTCTTCATAGTAGCTTTCCTTCATATAATTATCTCCGGCTACAACCTGGGAGACGTTATAGGTCTCGGTAATCAGCGTTAAATACCATGGGAAGAAATAGGCCAGATTCAGCAGAAGCAGAATCGCGACCGAGGATAGAATCACGCCGAGCACGCCTTTCGCAACACCACGCATCGCCAGCCTCCGGTCAGGTCGTCATATTCTCAATCTGCTTCATGAACAGATCCCAGACCTCGCTGATCCACGTATTCAAAAAGGTTCCGGTGATCAGGCTGATCGCCGCGCCGATGACCACAATGACCGCCACGGTAGCGGCGATCTCCTTCACTCCGACCGCTCCGCGCTCGTCGGCCAGGAATCTCTGCAATTTCGTATCCGCTGTCTTCTTCATTTCATTGTCCTCCTCATGCTATTGAAACATTTTGATGGAACCCAGAATCGTGAACAGGTAGTAGATCAGGATATAGGCGGCAAGCACCAGGATCAGCGCCATCTGGATGCGGGCCCCGCTTCTCTCCCGCCGCTCCAGCTCTTCTTCCAGCGCCCGCACCCGGAAGCCGTCCAGCTCGTTCTTGAGATAAGCCATCTGGGCGACGTTGTCATAGCCCTTCAGCCGGGTCTCCATAATGTCGCAGAACTTGATGACATAATGCAGAGGCACCCGCTTCTTGAGCTGCTTCAGCGCGAACTCCTCGCCGTACTCGGTGTTGTCGAGCATCACGCCCAGCTCCTCGCCGATGTCGGGATTGGCGTTCGGAATATAGTCTCTCAGCACATCCGCCAGATGGATATTGACCGACTTGATGTACTGGTAGTACACCATGCTGTAGAAGGCCGGAAAGTCGAGAGCGATGTTCTTGTTCTTGCGCTCGATTGCCCGTTCCAGCTCCGATACCGGATACAGCCAGCCCAGGATAACGAAGATGGCGGTCAGATAGCCGAGAACCGGATTCAGCTTGAGCATCAGGGCGGTCAGCAGCAGCGCTCCCAGCAGATAAAGAATCTGCTCCGTCCGTACCTCCTCCGGGCTTTTGTTCAGATCGAGCCGGTCGATCATCTTCTTGAAGCGGGCCCGTTCGGCCGCGCTCAGCAGCGCTCCGGCATATTTGCGGGCGAGACGGAGCTTGAAGCGTCTGACCCGCTGCCTGAACTTCTCGTTCTTGCGCTGCTTGACGTATTGGCGGGCCCGTTTCTTCTGACTGCGGCTAACCGAGCGCATCATCGGATAGAACAGCACCCGCACCAGATAGAGAATCGACAGCATGGCGGCCAGCTTGGCGAGCAGAATCATTTCGTCCCGCCTCCGCCCATGC
This sequence comes from Paenibacillus spiritus, assembly GCF_008710135.1. Taxonomy (GTDB): domain Bacteria; phylum Bacillota; class Bacilli; order Paenibacillales; family Paenibacillaceae; genus Paenibacillus_AQ; species Paenibacillus_AQ glufosinatiresistens. Next base: position 189,105 of record NZ_VYKK01000008.1, read on the forward strand.
TTCCCTGAAGCACCTGGCTTCTGGCGAAGCTCAGGCACACGGCGCTGATCATGACCGTGTTGATCATTTTGCCGGCATCCGTATGAAGCATGAACGCCCGAAAGTCGGGCACGGTCAGCGCATACAGGAAGAACAGCACAATTACGGCCGTCTTCATCAGGAAGCTGCGGTTCATCTTCCGGAAGATCATCTCTTTCTTGAGATTAATCTCGCGCAGCACCGCGTTCTCGTCCACAATGTCCAGGAAAATATCCGCCATGCCCTTCCGCTCGTTGTATTCGAACACAATTGCCTTCTTCGCGAAGTTGTCGAACTTCGGGCCGAGCTGCCGGTTCAGCAGCTGGATCGCCTGCTTGAACGAATAGCCGTTGTTCTCGCAATTGTCGATGAACTGCTGGAAGTAGGGCCGCAGGCCGGGGCTGATGTACTCGTCCGTCTCCATCACCTTCTTGATCGCCACCAGCACGCCTTCGCGGGCCAATGGACAGATGACATCCTCCGCATCCATGATCTGTTCGAGCCGCTGGGCCTGGATCGCCCGCGACTGCATCACGAAGAAGGTAAGCAGGCCGATAAAGACCGAGATCGTAATCAGCACCGACAGGGTCAGGCTCTTCATGAACAGCACAATCAGGAGCATGACGATCGCGAAGCAGATGCAGAGAATCGAAGTGAAGCTCTCCAGCGTGAACGGCATGTTGAAATCCAGAATCAGGCCCTCGACCATCCGGTTGTACTTGGCGTAGAGGTTCTCCTTGCGCTTGACGATCCGCTCCCGCTTGACCCGGTCCACATAGCGCTTCGTATTGTAACGGCCCAGATATTCGGCGAGCGTATCGACCTGCTCCAGAATATAGCCCCCCAGCCCCTGAAAGAACCTTACGCCGAACACGGCGTTGAACAGGAGGAAGCCGGCCAGGCCGAGCATCAGACTAATCGTAAGAGGCGTACTCACTGAGCGCATACACCTCCGTTTCATCATCCGCGGGATCGGCCGTGAAGAGCTCAAAGCGGCTCCGTTTGATCCCCGCCTTGATCATGAGCTGCTGCGCCTTCTGCGACAGCTTGCCCACCCGGCGGTGCCGTCCGGCGATCCGGATAATCTTCCGGTCTCCGTCCCACTCCTCAACCACGTCCTCGTACTCGAAGCGGTAGATCTGATTAATAAGCGGGTTCAGTCCGTCGGCTCCGGTGACTTCGGAGATGGACGTGATCTTGCGGGTGCCGTCGGCGAGCTTCTCCTGAAAAATCACGAACTTCACCGCGCTGCAAATATTGCGCAGCGCCAGCTCCGCCGGCTCGTTCGATGCCATCAGATAGGCCGTCAGGAAGCGGTAGATCGCTTCCCGGTCGCCTTCCGCATGCAGCGTCGAGAAGAAATAATGCCCGGTCTGCGCCGCGCGCAGCGCTGTGGCGAATTCCCCCGGCGTCCGCAGCTCCCCCGGACCGATCCAGTGCGGCGACTGCCGCATCGCGTTGATGAGCAGGTTCTCCATCGTCGCCGGGCTGGCATCGTCGTCCTCCGGCACCGATTCGTACTGGAGCACATCGTTCAGAATCCGTCCGTGCTCGCTTCCGCCTTCGCGGCGGATCAGCCGCATCTCCGACGGATTCTCGATTGTGATAATGCGCTGCATCGGATTGATCTCCTTGACCAGGATCTCGTTCAGCGTCGTCTTGCCGCTGCCGGTCGGTCCGACCGTAATCCAGGAGAGGTCCGACTTCGGAATGAGCGACAGCAATCGGTACATATTCGCCGAGAACGACCCGTTCTCGACCAGCATTTTCGGATTGATGCTCTTCTTGCTGAATTTCCGGATCACGAAGGCCGGCTGTCCGTACGGCGAAATATCGGCATGGGTGGCATTGACCCGGTACCCCTCAATCGTGCGGGCGTTGACCATCGGCATCTTCGGAATGAGCCGCATCTTCGATACGCCGATCAGCTTGGCGATAATCCGCTCCATATGCTCCCGGTCGGTAAAATGCTGCTCCCAGGGGATCGACTTGCCGCCGCTCTCCACGAAGATCTGATCCGGCCCGTTCGCCCGAATCTCGTCGATGGAGGGGTCCTCCATCGCCTCGGTAATCGGACCGTAGTGGGTGATCTCATTGATGAGCGCGCTCTTGAGCTGCGGCAGCTCATAATAGCCTTCGACCGAAGGCATCTGCGAATCGACAAATTCGTTGATGTAGGCCTTCGTCATCTCCCGCTTCCGGCCGGGGTCCGTCTCCCGGCGGTAGGCATGGGTCGTAATCTTGGTTATGTATTTCTGGCACAGCTCCAGCGCTTCCTCAAAGCTGATGGTCGTATATTTGGTGGCCAGATCCTCCAGGTTCTCCTTGGGATGGGCCTGGTGCAGCACCTTCTGCTGCATATCGCTGATTTTTCCGCGTGTCAGCAAGGCTGTCCTCTCCCTTATTGGTCCGCCAGCCGGTCGGCCAGTTTCTGAATGTCTCTCTTGAAGTATTTATTGACGATCGGACTATCCTTGATATAGAGCCTGCCGTCATGGGCGCAGACGGTCGCCTCCTTGACCAGCGGCAGCGCCGCTGCGATCTGGAAGCCCATTTCCCGCATGACCTTATAGTCGAACTCGATGTTCTGAAGGTTCATCATGACAACGCTCATGAACTTGGCGGTGCTGATGCCGACCGATTGGGCAAAATCCAGCAATTTGACCATATTGACCGCAGCTTCCATCCGTTCCGCGGCGGTGAAGAAGCCGATGTGGCAGAACTTCATCGCCCCGAGGCAGAATTCCAGCGGCGGGTTGTTCGGAATGTCGATCAGCACCAGGTCGAACATGCTTTTCAGCGTATCAATGACCCGCTCCAGATGGCCGAACTCGAAATCAAAATATTCCTCCATCAAATCCTGCTGGCTGGGCGAGAGCAGATACAGCCGCTCGTACTTCGTCTCTATCAACTCGTCGCGGAAATCGACCTTGTCGCTCTTGAGCAGCCGGAGCAGTCCGCTTCCTCTCTTGGGCGGCGCCGCGTCCAGATACTGATAGAGATTGGGGTAGAATACCTTGAGATCGACGACGCAGGTATTCAGTCCTTTTTGTGAGAGCAGGTAGGCCAGATTGCTGATGAGCAGCGCATTGTCCGTGCAGTCCGTCGCCGGCAGGAAGCCGACCACGCTGTAGATCAGACTGTTCTCCTGGAGCTCGGCTCCGACCAGTTCCTTCGACGAGATCTTCTGAAAGATGCTGTCCAGCCCTATTCGCCGCTTCCGATCCATGACTCCACCTCTTTCTCCAAGGTGGGCAGCTGATCGACAATGACGTCGCTGTCCTTCCGGCTAAGTATCGTAATCAGGAACGAATTCCCGTCCAGGCCCTTATACTTGGCGAACTTGTTGATCTGCTCCGTCGTCCCTTCCAGCAGCAGCGCCCGGGGCTGAATGTTCTTCAGGAACTCCTTGCTCTTCATGACTTCCTGCTTCTTGTTCTCGTCGAGCTTCTGGACTTCCTTATACACCTCGTAGATCGAGTGGCTGTTGGCGTTCAGCATGTCCTTGACGATGATGCTGTCGAACAGCACCTCCGTCTTCTTCACCTTATTCGGCGATTGGGAATAGACCGCGTTCGGATTGCCGGTTCCGCCGGCCGAGTCGACGTCGTAGGTCACCCGGATTCGCACCCGGTCGCCCGGCATCAGAATGTCGCCCCCGACTTCCAGGAAGTTGTAGGGCAGCGTCAGCACTTCGTTCTTGTCCTCCACCCGGTACAGCCATTCGTTCTTCTGCGGCTTCTCTTCAATCAGCTGATCCTTGTAGAGAACCGTATTCTTCCGTAAAAAGTTGGCGGTCAGCTTGCCCTTGACCTCTTCCAGATCCTCGGCGAGCACCATGTCCTCGGTGTACTCCCTGCGAATCAGCTTGTATTTCTCAATCAGATGGTCGTTCAATTGAACAAAAGCGGGGATCCCCTCGCTCGGCTTTACCCGCAGCACGGTCACGACATCGCTCGCTTCCTTGCTCGCCTTCGTGATGGCCAGGTAGGAAGCCACAATGATGAGCAGACTGAAGAGCAGCGCTGCTCCCCGTTTGAACAGCTGCCGGTTGGGAGCCGCATTTTTGAGACCGCTCAAATCCATTTATCCCGTTCCCTCCAGTAGTCGAAGAAGTATATTGCCGTAGGCGCGTTCGTAATGGGCGCTGGTATACACAAGCGGCACATCGGATTCGATCTGGGAATCGAACTCGCTGCTGTAGGGAACATGGCCCGCCACCTTCATTTCATAGGTGAAGCGGTCCATCAGCCCCGAAGTCAGCACCCGGGCTACCGCATCCGGCGTGAACATTTCTCCCTGGAAGCGGGACCGGTCGTTGTACCTTGTCACGACCAGCTTCGATTTGGCGTTGAGGTAGGCGGCTTGCTCCTTCGGGAGCTTGTTCTCCACATTGCGCAGCGTGCTGAGCACCGAATACAGGTCATTCGGAACGCATAATCCAAAACTGTCGATATGTATCATGATTTCGGTGTACTTCCCCAGCAGATCGAGCGGCAGGTCCAGTACGATCAGGTTAAAACGATTGCGCAACAGCGACAGAAGGGCGGTAAGCCGGGCTTCGGTCACGAACTGCCCGATCAATCTCGCATCGTCGAACCCGTACCCGAGTCCGGTCAGCCAGACATTCTCTTTGATCGGATAGGCGGTCGCCGCAAAATCCTGGGGTCTTGCCAGAGTCCGGATCAGCGAGGCGTTGATGTCGTCGTCCCGCTTTGTCGTTTCGTGGAAGCTTCCGAAGTACATATTCGTGCTCCGGTAATCCATGTCGAGATCCACGATCAGCGCGCTCAGCCCCCGTCTGCCCGCCTCGCTTGCCAGGTTGACGGCCGTGCTCGTCACTCCGCTGCCGCGGTGTCCCGTTACAGCTACGACGCGGCTGATTCCCCGGCTGATCCGGTTAAGCTCCCGGGTCAACGCATCGGTCGGCTCCAGCGTATGGCGTTCCTTGCTCTTTGAACGGAACCGGTCCAGGAACGATTTCCGCAGAGCTGCCGGTTCCCCGGTCGGCCGGGAACCCGCATGCTGCGCGGCATTCAGCGGCAGTGCAGGCTCCGAAGTGGAGTTCTTGCCCTTGGCCGCAGACCGCTGCGGCGTTGAGGCGGCAAGCTCGATTCCACGGGCGAGCAGCCCGGGAGTCATCCGTATGTAATCCCCCGCCTCCACCCGGATCTGCGGGCAGCGGGCAAGCAGCCCCTCCCATTCCCGTGGTCTCCAGCCGTCGCCGGTGAGGACCACGACCGGCACCGGCGCCGGAAGAATGGCGGCCAGCCCGGCGACGAGGCTCTCCAGATCGCGCCTGTCGCGTTCTGCGGCCAGCGTCAGCGCCTCTTCGGTAATCAGAACGCCGTCCGGCCGGAGAGGGGACTCCGCTATGTAACCGATGGCTTCGGCGAGGGTCAACGGTTCTTCGTTAATCAATTCGGTGGAACTGGTTATGTACTGGCGTGCGACGGATCCGTATCCGCCGGCAATCAATAGCAGTCTCACGGGTCCCTCCTTATGTATCCAATCCTTATGTATCCAATCCTGATGCATTCAACTGTGGAACCAAAGCTGGTCCGTCCGTAGGAGCCTTTCTATGGCTCAAGACGGAGAATAAAAAATAAATAACAGAAATAATTGGAAGTTTCTGAATTTTATAATTGTATATTAAACCGCTGATTAATAAATGAAACTGATACTTAAGAACCAATTGATTTCTTTTTTCGGCATTTTCGTGATTCATCTCATAGAAACCCCAAAAAAAGCCACAGTTCGCGAACTGCGAACTGCGGCTTTACACCCAGAATAATTAAATTATCGGTCCAACCAGGTGCGCATCATGGACAGCAGCTGGGCACTGTTAACCGGCTTCGTAATATAATCCGAGCATCCGGCTTCCAGACACAGTTCCCTGTCTCCTTTCATCGCCTTGGCTGTCAGAGCGATGATCGGCAGCTCTTCGAAGCGCCCGTTCTCCCGGATGGAGCGGGTCGTTTCATAGCCGTCCATTCCCGGCATCATGATATCCATCAGCACAATTTCGATGTCCGGGGTCTGTTCCAGAAGACTGATTGCATCCTGGCCGTTCTCCGCCGGAATCACCTTCATGTGATGCCGTTCCAGAATCGACGTCAGCGCAAAGATATTCCGGATATCGTCGTCCACTACAAGCACTTTCTTGTACTCGATCATATCATCGGAGTTATGCAGCTTGACCAGTCTCTCCTTCGATTCGGCCGGGAGATTCTCTGCCTGAAGGTGCAGGAAGAGCGAGGACTCGTCCAGCAGTTGAATATTGGACTTCACCTCTTTGAGCACGGCCATCCGGGTCAGCTCATCCCACTCATTCTCCTCGTCCGGCGTCAGCTTCCGGCTCAGACGCACCAGAACCGGTACCCGCTTGTTCTTGGCATTCTTGTGCATATCCCGGACGAAGCGGATCAGGTCCATGTCCGGAAGCGCATTGTCGAGAATGACGCAGTCAAAATCCTTGGCGTTAATCTGGTTCAGCGCCTTGCGCCCCGTGTCCACGGATGTGATCTTGAGATCGGGATTGTTCAGAAGATCGGCAATCCCCTTGCGCTCTTCCTCGTTGCGGACCGCAACGAGCAGGCTCCGCCCCTTCTTGTCCGCGAATTCGTTCAGCCGGTCCAGCGCATTCTCCAGTTCTTCGTTCGTCACCGGCTTGCGGAAATAATCATGGACTCCCTTCTGCAGCAGCAGCACTTCGTCTTCATCGACGGTCATGACGCAGATCGGAATATGCCGGACATGAATGTCATTCTTCAGCTGGTCGATGACCAGCCATCCGTTGGTGTCCCCGCCCAGATGAAGATCCAGCGTAATGGCGATCGGCTTGTACCGGTGCGCCAGCTCCAGGGCATCCCATCCGCCGGCGGTTATGACGGCTTTGATCCCCTTCTTGTGCAGAAGGTCCAGAATAATCTCGTTGAATTTCTGGTCGTCCTCAATGATAAGGAACACCCGGTCTCCCGGTTCGATCCGGTCGCGGTCGTCCTCCAGCGTCTCCTCCGCCGGCTTGACCAGACTGCTTCTGCGCTTGGACGGCGTAATATCAATCACTTCCGGCATATGCGGTTTCTTGGGTTCCGGCTCCGTGAACTCCGCTTCCGTCGGAAGGTACAGGTTAAATACGCTTCCCTTGCCGACTTCGCTGTAGAGCGTAATTTCTCCGCCCAGCATTTCGGCGATCTCGCGGGAGATGGCGAGTCCCAGCCCCGTTCCTCCGTATTCCCGGTTCGTGCTGCCGTCCGCCTGCTGGAAGGCCTCGAAGATGATCTGCTGCTTCTCGTGCGGAATGCCGATTCCCGTATCGCTGACCGAGAAGCACAGCACAGTTCTGGCCCGGTTCAGCGATTCGCGCTCCGGATTCCAGCCTTCCTCCGCCTTGCGGATCTGCACCATGATCTGGCCTTCTTCCGTGAATTTGAAGGCATTGGACAGCAGGTTCTTCAGGATTTGCTGCAGCCTCTTCGGATCGGTCATGATCCGGGGCGGAACCCCGGGATCGACACTGATCCGATAATCGAGCTTCTTGGCGTTCACCATGTGCCGGAAGGTCCGGTCCAGACCGCCCGTCAGTTCCGCGAGCGGAACCTCGCTGTAGTCCGGCGTCACGGTGCCGGATTCGATTTTGGACAAATCGAGAATGTCATTGATCAGATTGAGCAGCTCCAGACCCGAGTCCTGAATCGTCTTCGCGAACTTCACCTGAATGTCATTCAGATTGTCATCCGGATTCTCGGCCAGCTGTTCGGCCAGCAGCAGCAGGGAATTCAGCGGCGTCCGCAGCTCATGCGACATATTCGCCAGGAACTCCGATTTGTACTTGGACGTCAGGGCCAGCTGCTCGGCCTTCTCCTCCAGATAACGCTTGGCCACTTCCACCTCGTGGTTCTTGCTCTCGACCTCCGCCTTCTGGAGTACCAGCAGCTTCGCCTTGTCTTCCAGCTCGTCGTTCGTATTGCGCAGCTCCATCTGCTGCTTCTGCAGCTCCTCGGTGAGCGACTGCGACTGGATCAGCAGCTCCTCCGTCCGCTGGTTCGCCTGCATCGTATTAATCACAATCCCGATCGACTCCGTCAGCTGATCCAAGAAGGCGATGTCAATATCGCTGTAGGAACGGAAGGTCGCCAGCTCCAGAATGGCCAGCACCTGATCCTCGAATATGATCGGCAGCAGAATGATATTCAGCGGCGTCGCTTCGCCGAGCCCCGAAGAGATCACCACATAATCGTGCGGAACATTGGTGAGCAGAATGCGCTGCTTCTCGATAAGGCACTGTCCCACCAGTCCCTGTCCGGCCCGGAACTCGTTCGCCAGATGCTTGCGGTTCTGATAGGCGTAGCTGGCGAACAGCTTCAGCACCGGTTCCCCGTTCACCGGCTCGTTGATATACAGGACGCCGTGCTGCATGGACACGAGCGGAGCCAGTTCGGAGAGGATCATGCGGCTGACCGCGTACAGATCGCGCTGGCCCTGCAGCAGCCGGGAGAATTTGGCCAGATTCGTCTTCAGCCAGTCCTGCTCCGTATTGATGCGGGTCGTTTCTTTCAGATTGCGGATCATCTCGTTGATGTTGTCCTTCAGCGTCGCCACTTCTCCGGAAGCGGAGACGTCAATCGTCCGGGACAGATCGCCGTTGGTTACGGCGGTGGCGACGTTCGTGATGGCGCGGACCTGGGTGGTCAGCGTGCTCGCCATATAGTTAACGTTGTCCGTGAGATCGCGCCACGTGCCTGCCGCGCCCGGCACATTGGCCTGTCCGCCCAGCTTGCCCTCCGCGCCGACCTCGCGGGCCACGGTGGTTACCTGGTCCGCGAAGGTCGCCAGCGTCTCGATCATGTTGTTGATCGTATCGGTCAGCTCGGCGATCTCGCCCTTGGCGTCCACGGTCAGCTTCTGCTTCAGGTTCCCGTTCGCGACTGCGGTTACGACCTTGGCGATGCCCCGCACCTGATCGGTCAGATTGGTCGCCATGATATTCACGTTGTCCGTGAGGTCCTTCCAGATCCCGCCGACGCCCCGCACCTGGGCCTGAACGCCCAGCTTGCCGTCCGTACCGACCTCGCGCGCCACGCGCGTCACTTCGGATGCGAACGAATTGAGCTGATCCACCATCGTATTGATCGTGTTCTTCAGCTCCAGCAGTTCGCCCTTCACGTCAACGGTGATCTTCTTCGACAGATCTCCGTTCGCGACAGCCGTCGTGACTCCGGCAATATTGCGCATCTGGATGGTCAGATTGCTGGCCATGTAGTTCACCGTATCGGTCAAGTCTTTCCAGGTGCCCGACACATCTTTTACTTCCGCCTGAGCGCCGAGCTTGCCGTCCGTGCCGACCTCGCGCGCCACGCGCGTCACTTCGGAGGCGAACGTCGAGAGCTGGTCCACCATCGTATTGATCGTAATCTTCAGCTCCAGGATTTCGCCTTTGACGTCCACCGTAATCTTCTTCGACAGGTCGCCCTTCGCCACCGCCGTCGTGACGTCCGCGATGTTGCGCACCTGGTCGGTCAGATTCCGGGCCATGTTGTTAACGCCTTCCGTCAGGTCCTTCCAGGTGCCGCCGACGCCCTTCACCTGCGCCTGGCCGCCGAGCTTGCCGTCCGTGCCGACCTCTCGCGCCACGCGCGTCACTTCGGAGGCGAACGTCGAGAGCTGGTCCACCATCGTATTGATCGTGTTCTTCAGCTCCAGAATCTCGCCCTGTACATCCGCCGTGATCTTCTTCGACAGGTCGCCGTTCGCAACCGCCGTCGTAACCACGGCGATGTTGCGCACCTGGTTCGTCAGGTTCGAGGCCATGTAGTTCACGCTCTCGGTCAAATCCCGCCACGTGCCGGCGACGCCCTTCACCTGCGCCTGTCCGCCCAGCATCCCTTCGGTGCCGACCTCTCGGGCCACGCGCGTTACTTCGGAGGCGAACGTCGAGAGCTGGTCCACCATCGTATTGATCGTGTTCTTCAGCTCCAGAATCTCGCCTTTGGCGTTGACCGTGATCTGCTTCGAGAGGTCTCCCTTCGCTACCGCCGTCGTCACTTCGGCGATATTGCGCACCTGATCGGTCAGCGTGCCCGCCATGAAATTCACGCTGTCGGTCAGGTCCTTCCAGGTGCCCGACACGCCCTTCACGTCCGCCTGGCCGCCGAGAATGCCTTCCGTCGAGACCTCGCGCGCGACGCGCGTTACTTCAGAGGCGAAATTGCTAAGCTGATCGACCATGATATTGATCGTACTCTTCAGCTGGAGAATCTCGCCTTTGGCATCGACGGTGATCTTCTTGGACAGGTCGCCCTTGGCGACCGCCGTCGTCACCTCGGCGATATTGCGCACCTGGTTCGTCAGATTCGAGGCCATGTAATTGACGCTCTCGGTCAAATCCCGCCAGGTGCCCGATACGCCTTTCACATCCGCCTGTCCGCCGAGAATGCCTTCCGTACCGACTTCGCGCGCCATCCGGGTAACCTCAGAGGCGAAGGTCGATAACTGATCCACCATCGTATTGATCGTAATCTTCAATTCCAGAATTTCGCCCTGCACGTCGGCCGTAATCTTCTTCGACAGATCGCCGTTGGCGACGGCCGTCGTGACTACGGCGATGTTGCGCACCTGATTGGTCAGATTGGTCGCCATGTAGTTCACGCTTTCGGTCAAATCCCGCCACGTGCCGGACACATCCTTCACGTCGGCCTGCCCGCCGAGCTTGCCTTCCGTCCCGACTTCGCGCGCCACCCGCGTGACCTCGGATGAGAACATCAAGAGCTGGTCCACCATCGTGTTGATCGTATTCTTCAATTCCAGAATTTCGCCGCGCGCATTGACCGTAATCTTCTTCGAGAGGTCGCCCTTCGCAACGGCGGTCGTGACCGCCGCGATATTGCGCACCTGGTCCGTAAGATTGGTCGCCATGTAATTCACGCTGTCGGTCAGATCCTTCCAGGTTCCCGACACGCCCTTCACGTCGGCTTGGCCGCCGAGAATGCCTTCCGTACCGACTTCACGCGCCACGCGCGTCACCTCGGAGGCAAACGTGCTGAGCTGGTTGACCATCATGTTGATGTTGCTGGCCGTCCGCTGGAACTCGCCGGTCAGCGCCCGGCCTTCAATCTCCAGTTCCACCTTCTGGGACAGATCGCCCTTGGCCACTGCGTTAATGACGCGAACCATCTCGCTGGTCGGCTGAATCAGATCCATGACCAGTCCGTTCAGCGAATCCGTAATCGTGTCCCAGGAGCCGCCCAGATTCTTCTGGACGAAGCGCTTCGACAGGTTCCCTTCCTTGCCGACCACCTTCGCCACCGTCTCAACCTCGTTGACCATGCCTTCCTGAATCTCCATGATCTCGTTGAATGTATCCGCCACTTTGCCGGCGATTCCCGTCCGGTCATAAGGCATTCTATAGGTGAAATTCCCCTTCTTCATTGCCATCAAGGCGTTCAGCAGCTCCCCGATATCCACTTGGTCGGCGCCGGCTGCTCCGGCTGGATTCTGATCCTTCATCTTCTAGACCTGCCCCTTTGTTGTCGCATAGTAGCTGACGTTTATCCTGCAAAATATAGCTTATATACCCACATTTCGAGCTATTGAAACATAGCCCGGACAACAAAAAAGAGCGCCCAGGAGATTATCGCGTCTCCCTCATGGGGGACCAGCGCTAAAGCGCATACTCTTCCAGAAGCAATCCGTATATCTCCAAATCCACAATACCTTGCCCGGACCAGAGAGCCGCTTGTCTCAACGTTCCTTCATATTTGAAGCCATTTCTCAGCAGCACCCGCTTCGACGCACCGTTTCCCGGCATGACCTCCGCCTGAATCCGGTTCACCTTCACTTGCTGAAACAGAAAGCGCACCACGAGTCCCACCGCTTCCGAAGCTATGCCCTGCCCCCAGCGGGATTCCGACAAGTAGTAGCCCAGGGTTACAGCGTTCACTTTCTGATGGATCTCAAAAACCTCTATAATTCCTAATAAAGAATTCGGATCGTCAGAGTAGAAGATTCCCCATTTCACTCTTGATTTCTTCTGAAAGTCACGGCTGAAGCGCCCGATCATCGTCTTCAGCGTTGCTCTGTTGTTCTTGGGAAGAATGCCGCAGTATTCAAATACCTTCTCATTGCTGTAGAGCTCATACACCCCATCCAGATGTCTGTCTTCGATTTCGCGAAGCGCAAGACGCCCGGATTCGATTTCAGGAAAAGCACGGAATAAACGGTCGATTACCACGCTGGATTTCTCCCCTTTTCACTTTCCTGCTCTATAGAAGGAACGGACCTATGACCGATCCCGGGCAGGCCTTCAATTGTTCCGGAGTTCCGGTTGCGATGATCTCTCCCCCGCGTTCCCCCGAACCCGGTCCGAGCTCGATCAGATAATCACAATAGGACAGAACATAAGGATCATGCTCAATCAGAAGTACCGAATGACGGTTGCCTGCCAAGCGGCTCAAGATCATCAGCAATTTCTCGGCGTCGTAGTAGCTGAGGCCGACCGTAGGCTCATCCAGAATATACAGACAGCGTCCGTCTTTGCTCTCTTTCCCCAGCTCTCTGGCAAGCTTCAGCCGCTGGGCCTCCCCGCCGCTCAAGGTCGTAAGACTTTGCCCCAGAAGGATGTAGCCCATCCCCAGTTCTTCAATGACGGCAAGCAGGCTCCGCACTTTGGACTGATCTTCAAAAAAGGCATGGGCCTCGGCAACCGACATTCCCAGGATGTCGGAAATGCTGCGCTCCTTGTATTTCACCTGGAGCACTTCCGCCTTGAAGCGGGTTCCCTCGCAACCCGGGCATTCCTCATTGAAGGCCAGGGGTCCCATGGCTCTCTTGATATACCCGTATCCGTTGCATACCGGGCAGGAGCCTGCCGAATTGAAAGAGAAGGACTCTTTGGTGAAATCCCGGCGGATTGCTTCTTCCTGCATGGCAAAAAGCTGGCGGATCGGTTCCCATATGCCGAGGAACGTCGCAACGATTGAATTCTCATGTCTGCGGGCCAGCTGCTGGGTCACGATGATCCAGCTTTCCACATTCTCGGCGCCTTCCAGCACAGCCTCCGAATTCGGCTCATTTGTCTCCCTTTCGCCATAGATTTCATCCTCGCCGTCCGGCTGCCGCTTGTCCGCCTGCTTCTCTCTGAAGTGCGACTGCAGCTTCGGAATGAGCGTGCCCATCATAAGGGAGCTCTTGCCGCTCCCGGACATCCCGCAGATTCCGACGATTCCCTCGAGCGGAATATCCACATCGACGCTCTTCAGATTATGGATTTGCGCATTCCGGATGGAGAGCTTCGGACCCGGCGTCTGGGTCTGAAAGACATAATCCTTGGGCGGCATCGGCTTGTGACGCAGATATCGTGACGTTATCGACTCCGAACTCCCAAGGAACCCGGCCAAGTCGCCTTGATAGACAATCGAACCGCCCAAGCTTCCCGCCTCCGGCCCGAAATCCAGAATATAATCGGCTTCGCGGATGACGCTCTCATCATGCTCTACCACAATCACGGTATTGCCTTGCTGCTGCAGGGAACGAAAGCTCTCGATCAGTTTGTCTTTCTCCCTCTCATGCAGGCCGGCCGTCGGTTCATCGAAGATATAGATGATGGAGTCGATTGGAGCGGAGAGATGGGTCATCATGTGCAGCCGCTGAATTTCTCCGCCGCTTAACGATGGCAGCTCCCGGTATAAATCCAGGTAAGACAATCCGACCCTTTCCATACCGTCCAGCTTCCTCAAGATCTCTTTCAGGAGATGAGCTACAAAGGCGTTGTGCGGTCTGGAATCCAGGTAATGCCGAAAGAAAGCGCCCAGCCCGGACAGATTCAGCCGGCATAGCTCTCCGATATGCTTCCCTTCTATCTTGATCGAAAGCGCTCTTCCCCCGAGCCGGTAGCCCTGACAGGCCGGACAGGTCCGGGTCGTATGAAGATCCGGCAGCTGCTGCAGGTTCACCTTCTTCAATTTCTCCTCGATGACGATTTTCACGCCGTAGAAGATGAGATGTCCCTTGCTCTGGGAGCGTTTGGGCCGGTAGTGCAGAAACACCTCTCTGGCTTCATCGGTCAGCTGCGAGAATGGCGTATCTGCGGCCACTTCGTACTGCTTGATAAAGTTATCGAACCGCTTGGACACATATTCCTTCTCTTCTTTCTTGCGCTGCGGAAATTGATAGGCCTGCTCATGCCAGGCCTCGATGGTCTCCTGCTCCGAAGGAAGAATGCGGGCCATGTTCACTTCGCTGATGGTCCCTCTGCCGCTGCAGGTCGGACAGGCGCCGTGAGGAGAGTTGAACATGAACATTCCGGGAATATAACCGGGGGACGAACTTCGTTCTTCCCCTTCCCGGGTCCCTTCGTTGACATAGATCAGCGCCATCAGATTCAGGAGCCGGGTGACCGTTCCTACGATGGACCTTGGGTTCATATTGCTGACCGTCCTCTGCTGCACGGCAATGGTCGGACTCAGTCCCTGGATCATGTCGAACGAATCGTAGTTGACTACTTCATGCGCCATGCCCAGCGCCTCCAGGTAGAGCCGCTGCCCTTCCTGATGGAGCGTATCGAAGATAAAGCTGGATTTGCCCGATCCGCTCACCCCGGTGACGACGATAAATTGATTCTTCGGAATCGACGTTGTGATGTTCCGGAGATTATGCAGTCTGGCATTGTACACTTCAAGGTCTTTCATTCTCTTTGTCCCTTCTCTCAGGCTTAGAATTGCAGAGCTTCATTCTCCTCAAGAATCCTTTGCAATTCTTCCATGTGGGAGTCCGGATCTTCCAGACAGACCGCAATTTCATCCAGCAGCTGCAGCTCTTCGAAATCCAGGTCTTCCATATTCCTCTGACAGATCGGAGGATAGTCCCAGTAACGCAGCTCCCGGCCCAGAACCGCATGCAGGTCATAGCAGAGATTGTTGCGGATATAATGCATTCCCCAGGACTTCTTCACCCCGAACAGCTTCGGGTTGATCTCTTTGTCCCTGGCCATCAGCCAAGCCTCTCCCGCCAGCAAATATCCGTCTCCCCGGAGATCGACAATCTGCATATCGGGATCGATCCGTACCCACCGTCCCCCGCTCTCGTCCCACACCTCGCAAATCCAGTGATCGATATATTTCAGTTCATTCTCCGAGAGGTAGCGTGCGAATCCTACTCTTCCGCGGGCCGGTATCCCTTTGGAACGGGCGATGGACAGAAGCAGAATCGAATGGAACCGGCAGGAGAGGATCAGCCTTTCCCGGGGAAGCCGTTCATCGATCAGGCCGTTCGCGTTGCGGTCCAGCAGCGCTTCCAGCATGTCATGGACCGTATAGAAATGCTCGTCCTCATTCTTCGTATGGGAAGCGAGCAAGTGCCGGACTTTGCTGACCGCCGCCGGGTGAATCAACTGGCACTTAATCAAGCGGCACAGCTCGCTCCAGTCCTCCGGCATATCTTCGTACAAGTAAGCAAGTTCATGCGGGTTCGTGCTGGGCGTATAGGATTGATAGAACTGCAGCAACTGAAGTTGATTCATCCGAGTGTCCCCTTTATTGGCGCTTCTCCATTTTATCCGTGGCCTGTCCTGGTTCCGGCTCTGCGCCTTCTTCTCCGTCGTCAGGATTAAGAATCGCCAGCACCTGGTGGTCCTCCCACCGGCCGTTGATCCGGACGTTCTGCCGGGCAAGGCCCTCCTTCTGAAAGCCGGATTTCTCCAGCACCCGGATGGAGGCGATATTATGCGGCATGACCCCCGCTTCGATCCGGTGCAGCCCCAGCCGGCGGAAGCCGCAGTCCACCAGAAGCCGGACGGCTTCTGTCGTATAGCCTTTGCCGTTACAGGCGCGGGACAGATCATATCCAATCAGCGCGCTTTGAAGCGGACCTCTTCGGATTTGAAAAAGACTGATCGTCCCGATCAGCCTGCCGCCGGTGTTCGTGAAGATTCCGAACTCGTAGGCTTGATCCTGCCTTCTGGCTTCCTCCTGCTTCCGGATTAGCTGGAGCTGATGCTCCAGCGTGTAGAAGCCGGGTGCACGCGCCGGCGAGAAGCGTTCAAACCAGTCGCGGTTCTCCAGCTGCAGCTCAAGCAGCGCGGGCGCTTCGTCCGGCGTGATTTCCCTGACCTTGATATGGGGTCCTTCCATGGTCGTCGCCTCCCTGTTGCCTAATAGAATAACACGGCCGGTCCCTTCCTTCCATCAGCAATAAAGAGGCCCGTTCCCTGTTGGAACGAGCCTCTTCAATCTTCGGTTTATCCCCTTATTTACACATCTTTATCCCAACTGAAGTATGATAAAGCTCCGGTCTACTTTCTCATCGCGCCTGCCGTCTTCAATCGGAACCAGACGCTCTCATAATCGTTCTGCTTCATGTCCAGGGGCAAGCCCAACTCCATCAGGCGGTCCCCCCCGTAGACGGAGCAAGCCCCGTCATTTCCGGACCTGACTTCATACTCCAGTTCCGGCTCAAGGCCAGCCAGACGTACGGTGCGCCGGGGCGCATTGGGCACCGCCATGACCTGGAAGCAGTAGACCAAGGCTTCTTCCTTATCCTCCGATACAAACATCCAAGCCGCCTCGTTTCCTTCGAACGGACTCTTCAGCCGGTACAAATCGCCCTTCTGCACCAGACCGCGAATTTCTTTGTAATCCGCAACTTGACGCCGGACCGCCGTCTTCTCCTCTTCGGTAAACGCCGTCAGATCCAGCTCGTATCCGAAGTTCCCGGACATCGCGACATGGCCGCGGAAATCAAGCGGCGTCACTCTGCCAACCTGGTGGTTCGGCACGGCCGATACATGCGCTCCCATAGCGCTTGCCGGGTAGATCAGGCTGGTGCCGTATTGAATCTTCAGCCGCTCTGCGGCGTCCGTATTGTCGCTGGTCCAGGTCTGCGGCATATAGTAGAGCATACCGGGATCGAAGCGTCCGCCCCCGCTTGCGCAGCTCTCGAACAGAATGTCCGGGAAGGCCTTCGTTATCCGCTCCAGCAGTTCATACAGCCCCAATACATAGCGGTGGGCCGTCTCCGATTGGCGTTCGGGCGGCAGATCGGCCGAGCCGATCTCCGTCAGGCAGCGGTTCATATCCCATTTGATATAAGCAACCGGCACGATGGAGAAAATAGCCGAGAGCGAATTGAAGATATAATCGCGCACCTCGCGGCGGGTATAATCCAGCACCAGCTGCCATCTGGCTTCGCTGCGTCTGCGGCCCGGGACATGCAGACACCAGTCGGGATGCTTGCGGTAGAGCTCGCTGTCCGGAGAGACCATCTCCGGCTCCACCCAGAGCCCGAACTTTAATCCAAGCCCGTTGATCCGCTTCGCCACATCCGCCAATCCGCCAGGAAGCTTCCGCCGGTCCTCGAACCAGTCGCCGAGAGAGGAATTGTCGGAATCGCGCTGACCGAACCAGCCGTCATCCAGCACGAACAGTTCGATGCCAAGCTTGGCCCCTTCTTCCGCGATCGCTACGAGTTTATCCGCATGGAAGTTAAAGTAAGTAGCCTCCCAGTTGTTGACGAGAACCGGACGTTCCCGGTCCCGGTACTGTCCCCGGCACAGCCGGGTACGGTACAGGCGATGATAAGTCCGCGACATTTCGCCCAATCCTTGCGCGGAATAGACCATCACCGTCTCCGGTGTCTGGAAGCTCTCGCCGGGATTCAGCAGCCAGGCGAAGTCAAAAGCGTTCATTCCGATACCAAGACGCACGGAACCGAAGGAGTCCAGTTCGGCGTCCGCTTCAAAGCCGCCGCTGTAGACCAGACTGAAGCCGTAGGCTTCCCCTTGGGTTTCCGTCGTCCCTGGAGCCACCAGAGCGGCGAACGGGTTGAATTGATGGCTGCTCATCCCTCTTTTGCTGTCGATGCGGATTTCTCCCTGATGCAGCGCCTTGCGGGTCAGGTTGCCTTCCCGGGCCCAGGCGCCGGACAGATAGACCATTTCATAATCGCTTTTTCCGGCAAAATCGACGCTTGCGCTCAGAGCGCGGCGCAGCCGCAGCTTCTTCTGCCCTTCATTGCAGAAGCGGACAGAGCGGGCGATCACATTCCGCTCCGCAAATATCGTGTAGGACAGCTTCACCCGCAGACCGGAGTAAGCATCCTCCAATTCCAGTTCCAGCGTCTCCGCTTCCGTCTCGTCCTCGGTATAGACAGCGGGAAGACCGGGCAGAGCCGGCTTTCCCGGATTCACCCGGTATCCCTTGTAGGTAAGCTCCGTAATCCGGGTTCCGTCCTCCAGCTCAACCTGATAGGCCGGATTCCGGAAATCCCCGCTCCCGTATTGCGGATATTCCTGCGGAAGACGGTCCAGTCCGGCTTGGTTCGGGGTATGGATCAGCAGATCCGTCAGCGATTCCCGGTGCTTCAGCCGGCTGCCCCAATATATATGCGCCGGATACCCGTTTATAATCTGTAAAATATAACTCATGCCTGTAGACGTCAGGTGGAACAGGCCGGTCTGTTCCTGAACGATGATGCCCATGACCGCAACTCCCTTTATGGTTTAATACTTGCAAGGATAAACCACCTTCAAGCATCAAGTACATAGCAAGATGATCACTAAATATGGCATAATACTAGATATGTTCAAGAGAGGAGCCTTGCAGTGATTGAATATTTGCCCGGCAGCCAACAGCATTCGGAGCTGCACCTGACGCAGTTCGGCAGGGAGGATTGCATTCCGGGCCACTTCTTTGGACCGGCCATAAGAACGCATTATTTGCTCCATTATGTGCTGGACGGAGAGGGGTTCTACGAGGTAGGCGGCGCACGTTATCCGCTGCGCCAAGGACAGGGATTTCTCATTTGTCCGGGGGTCATTACCTATTATCAGGCCTCCACGTCGAATCCCTGGTCCTATTGCTGGTTCGGGTTCGCCGGGACCTCCTCCGAGCTGCTGCTGAAGCAAGCGGGCTTATCCCGGAATTCCCCGGTCTTCCGCTACGGGAAGGACAACCGGATCGAGCAGTATTTGCAGTGGATGCAGGATTCCAAGGGGTTAGGCCAAGCGCGGGAAGCTGCGCTGACCGGTCTGATTTATCTGCTGCTCTCCCTGCTCATTGAGTCCAGCCCGGCACCGTCGGCTTCCGCCGAGCCCGCGGGATCAAGGGGCGAGCTTTACGCCGAGAGAGTCCGAAGCTTTATCGAAATGAATTATCCCTACAAAATTACCGTAGAGGATATTGCCCAATCCATCGGCCTCAACCGAAGCTACCTCTGCACCTTGTTCAAGCAGAGCATGCATCTCAGCATTCAGGAGTATCTGATCCGCCACCGAATCCGCAAAGCATGCGAAATGATGGGGAATGCCGAGCTCTCGATTGCTGACATTTCCCGATCCGTCGGGTATAACGACGCTCTGCTGTTCTCCAAGATGTTCAAGAAGGTAAAGGGCTCCTCGCCCCAGCACTACCGGGCGGAACTGCTGGGACAGACTTCCAAAAGGATCTAGTCTGCATATTCGTGAATGAGTCTATATTCATTTCTACTAATAGATAGGGATTATCTCCATTAATCTCATCTCCTTAGTCCAATCTATCTATTTACAAATTCAGGAAGCCAACGTAGTGTTGACTTAGGATTGTAAAGGATTATAAAGGAGGAACCACTATGGTAGAGGACCACACGCTTGAAGCCTTACGAGGGGAACTGGACAAGATCGACGTACAATTATTGAATACGATAAAAGCCCGTCTGGATTGTTGCGTTCAGATTGCGCTGCATAAGCGCGAACATCACATTCCGATGATGCAGCCGAACCGGATTCACTTTGTTCATGAACGAGCGGCACAGTTTGCTGAAGCCTCTCATATTCGAGCAGACTTTCTAAGGCAATTGTACGAACTTATCATTTCAGAGACCTGCCGGGTTGAAGATATCATCATCGGCCATACAGGAGTTGGAGGACAACCGTAATGCCTAACCAGATTCATACCCTTCTGATCGACAACTACGATTCATTCACTTACAATCTGTACCAAATTATCAGCGAAGTGAATGGCACGCCCCCCGTTGTTGTTCGCAATGATGCGGACTGGAGGACCATTCCGCTTGAGAATATAGACAACATTGTCATTTCTCCGGGTCCGGGCAGACCGGACAGGGAGGATGATTTTGGAATCAGCGCAACGGCCATACTCCATTCCGGACTACCCGTTCTGGGGGTCTGTCTGGGCCATCAAGGGATTGCGCATCTGTTCGGAGGCCGCATTCATCACGCTCCCGAACCTATGCACGGACGTATCTCACCGGTGTTCCATAAGGGTACAGACATTTTCTCCGGCCTGCCCTCTCCGTTCTCCGTGGTACGCTATCATTCCCTGGTTGCGACAGAGCTAAGCGAAGACCTGGAGGCTATCGCGTGGAGTCCGGATGGCTTAGTGATGGGCCTTCGGCATCGCTCTCTTCCCATTTGGGGCGTACAGTTTCACCCGGAATCAATCTGCAGTGAATTCGGGAGAGAACTATTAACCAATTTCCGCGATCTGACCCCTTCTCGCACCGAGCGGGTACGCTCTCAGCAAGCGGTCGATCCAGTTGCAGCCTCCAGTTCTGCGAAGTACCGGATTCAATACCGCAGACTCGACGTCTTTCCGGATGCCGAGACAACATTCCGGGAACTCTTCTTAACTTCCGAACACGGCTTTTGGCTGGACAGCAGCCATGTTGTCGAAGGTCTCTCGCGTTTCTCCTACATGGGCGACGGCAGCGGCGTACACGCAGAGTACATGACCTATCGAGTTGCCGAAGGCGTAGTCCGAATTCATCGTAACGGCCAAGAAACCTTGTCCGTTCACCAGCCGTTCTTTGATTACCTCGATGAGCAAATTCAGCTTCGCCATACGCCAGCGCCGGAAGGTCTTCCTTTTGCCTTCAATCTCGGCTATGTAGGGTATATTGGCTACGAACTGAAAGCCGAGACATGCGGAAGGAATCGGAACGATTCCGCCACCCCGGATGCGGCCCTGCTGTTTGCCGATCGGTTCATGGTTCTGGATCACCTGGAGAAGACCACGTATTTGGTATGCCTCTCGGTCGATGCGGATGATCGCGAAGCGATCGCCTGGTTCGATTCCATGGAGCGGCGCCTGGCCCGGCTCCCGCGCCAGTTGAACACGCAAGATCCGTCCCCGGCGCTTACGGCGGTCCCCGAGCATAATTTGAACCTCAAATTCCGTCATGACCGTGAATCCTACCTGAAATTAATTGACGCGTGTAAGGAGAAGATACGGAATGGGGAATCTTACGAAATTTGTCTGACTAACATGGCCACCCTACCTACCACTATTGACCCATGGACTACGTATACTCATTTGCGTCGCATAAGTCCGGTCCCTTATGGCGCGTTCCTGCATTACCCTGACCTCTCGGTGCTCAGCGCCTCTCCCGAGAGATTTCTGACCATTAATGAGGAACGCGTGGTGGAATCCAAGCCCATTAAAGGCACGCGCAAACGCGGCATCACTCCTTCAGAGGATGAACAATTACGCAATGAGTTGCTTAGCCAGGAGAAAGACCGCGCAGAGAATCTGATGATTGTCGATCTGGTCCGGAATGATTTCAACACCGTATGTACGGTCAACTCCGTCCATGTCCCCAGAATTTTCTATGTCGAAACCTACAAACCTGTGCATCAGCTCATCTCAACGATTCGAGGCACGCTCCGTCCGGATAAATCGACGGTGGATTGTATACGGGCAGCTTTTCCGGGGGGATCCATGACGGGCGCTCCGAAGATCCGCACCATGGAGATCATTGACCGGCTGGAGGACGGGCCGCGCGGGATCTATTCGGGAGGAATTGGCTGGTTCGCACTAAGCGGCCTCGCCGATCTCAGTATCGTTATACGAACGATTGTCGTCGGTGCAGATAGCGTTACTTTTGGAGTCGGGGGCGCCATAACGGCTTTGTCGGACCCCGAAGAAGAGTATGAGGAGACACAAGTGAAGGCTCGGGCTATGATCTCGGCCATTACCATGTCGAGTCAGGACGCGGCAAGTCTGGCTTGGTCGGGTGACTTCACATGACCCGGCTCCTTCGTCGATGCGTCATAGCGGGGGGAACCGGCAGTGTCGGCAGCATGTTCGCCGCTCTTCTGGCCAAAGCCGGAGCGGAAGTCTCTCTGATCGACCTTCACTTCTCCGCTGTCAAATATAAACTGGTTCAATGTGATATCACCTCGCCGACTCCCGAAGCCGCAGCAGCGATCCAATCGGCAGATTTGGTGATGCTGTCCCTGCCGGAAGAAGCGGCTCTGCACGCGGTGTTCCCGGTAAGCCGTCTGATGAAGAGCGACTCGCTGCTCGTTCATACGCTTTCGGTACAGAAGCCTATGGCCCTGGAGATTGAAGCTTTGGGCATCTCACAGGAGGTCGTGGGGCTGAATCCGATGTTCGCACCGGATCTAGGCATCGCAGGCCGTCCGGTCGCAGCCATTATCCGGAACGAGGGGCCTCGTGCGGCGGAACTGCTCGACTTATTATCGGGTCTGGGGGGACGCGTAGAACGGCTGGAAGCCGAAGAACATGATGGACTGGTGGCGGCCATGCAGGCGCTTACCCATGCCAGTATCCTATCTTTTGGACTGGCGCTCTCTGCTCTCCATGTCGATATCGCCAAATTAAGCGCTCTTGCGCCGCCTCCCCATTCCACCCTGCTTGCCTTGCTGGCCCGGATCAGTTCGGGCACTCCGGAGGTCTATTGGGATGTACAAACGGCGAACCCGAATGCGTCGACAGCGCGCAGCATGTTGATTGCCGCTGCCGATCGACTGCATGTGCTGACGACGGCCGAACCCGCCTTCCATGATTTTACCGATGTATTGAATACCATCCGTGAGATGTTTGGAGACGAGCTCGCCTCGTATCAGGCGCTTTGTTCCTCGATATTCAAGGGATCGTCTAGAATCCTATAAATTCGCTCAATGCCGCCCGATTGAGGATAATGACCTTCTTATACTGCAAATCAATCCATCCTCGCTGCTTGAAGTCATTCAGCACCTTCGTAACCGTAACCCGGTTCAATCCCAGGCATACAGCCAGTTCCTCATGAGAATACGGAATGCAGTTCTCCCGGATTCCCTTGTCTTTATTCGGGTATACCGTTTCATCCAGCAGGAAACTGGCTACTTTTTCATAGCGATTATACAAGTTCGAACGCTTGAGCTGATGAGACAAATGACTGCATGTGCTGGATAAGAGTTGGAACAGAATGAAGGTAAGCTCCTTCGATTGATTCAGATAAGGAGAGAGACTTTCCAGGGTACACGATACCAATTCCACCTCATTCACGGCATCTACGGTTGTTTGCCTTGTCGCTTCGTAGAGAAAGGAGGACTCCCCGAAGATACGTCCCTTCTCCACGATTTCAATCGTCAGTTCCTCCCCTTCCTTAGATATGCAGTAGACTCTCACTCGTCCTTTGGTAATCAGATACAGGCGGTTGGCTTGATCCCCCTGCATATAGATTCGTTCCCCGGGGCGGACTCCCATGCTGTTCCCGGCCTGCTGGAAATAGGGATATAACGACTCCGGTACCTTTATTGTTACCATTCTACCCTCCCGACAAGATTCACTGGATTGTAGCCTATACTACAGGTAAGCTGAACAATCCATGTTATTTTTTGGTATATATTATATTGAAATACCGGAGGAGATGGAATGCAAGACAGTAAAAAAGTAGGGCGTCTGTTCGCGATATTAGGAGGCGCGTGCTGGGCGCTATCGGGGGTATGCGGTCAATACCTTTTTCAGTATCAGCAGTTAACTTCCGAATGGCTCGTATCGGTCAGACTTCTAAGCGCAGGCGCTCTTCTGCTTATCCTGCTTATCCTCAAAGGCCAACCCGTATTGGCTGTCTGGAAAGAGAGAAACAACAGGATAGATATGCTGATTTTCGCAATATTAGGAACCGCTCTATGCCAATACTCGTATTTCTCGTCGGTCGCCACTTCGAATGCCGCTACGTCCACATTTATCAGCTACACCAGCCCCATATTTATTATCTTCTATACTTTAATAGGGACCCGAAGAAAACCCGCCATCTTTGAAGTTATCGCCGTATGTCTGATCCTGGCAGGAATTTTTGTTGTAGCTACGCATGGGAATATCCATTCCTTATCCATCTCTCGGGAGTCTTTAATCTGGGGATTGGTAAGCGCCGCCTCCTTTGGCATCTATAGCACTCAGCCGCAGCGGTTAATGAACAAGATGGGGACTCTGGTCGTGTCGGCCTGGGGAATGCTGGTGGGCGGCGCGGTTCTTTTCTTGATATTTAGACCTTGGCATTCGAGCGGTATCCACAGTACACAAGCCTATATGGCCATGGGCGCGATCATATTCATCGGAACTCTATTATCCTACACCCTGTACTTGGAAGGGGTGAAGCGGATCGGAGCGACCCAAGGAAGCCTTCTCTCTTCTGTAGAACCGGTAATCGCTACCATCCTTTCCGCGGTATGGCTCCATGAAACCTTTGAGATCATCGACTTGGTAGGATTTGGGCTGATTCTATCGACAGTGATCGTCCTTGCCAAGGCGCCGCATGGAAAGGTGGAAACAAGACCGCGCCGATCCAAGAGACGAAGTGAGCCGGCAAGAGGCATGACAAGCAGAGGAGATGCGCCTTCTTGATTACAGCAATCACTGTCCGCGCGGAAGCCTGACTCTTCAGGCCAAAGGTACGCAGGCAAGACAGACACTTTTATATCTAACGGTGTAAGTTTAAGCTTTACAAAGTTCAAAAGTCCATGATACCATCTAACACTGTAAGGTTTAATCTTACAGTGTTAGATTTTTTGTAAAGGAGGGATTTCTTAAAATTTCTATTTGAGCAAAGTCAACAGGCGGCGATAACCAATGATAAACACCCGAAGGAGGATGATTAGCATGACTATAAAAACCATATCAGAAACCGTAAACCTTCAAGACCAACCCGCGTACATCATCAAGATGCGCGCCAAGTCCGGAAACGGCGACAAGCTGTTTAAACTCGCCACCATCGGTATGGAAAAGTCCGGTGCGTCCGACCGGTTCATCATCCTTCGCGAAGACGACGACCCGGATGTGCTCTGGAACGTCGAGGTATTCCGTTCCGCCGAAGCGAAGGAAGGTTACGAAACCAGCGCCCTTGCCGACGAACTCCGTGACGAGATCATTGATCTCCTCGCCGAGCCTCCAATGCGTATCGCGGTTCATCCGTACTCCGCTCTGCCGCTCAACCAAAGCGTGAATTGAATTCTTGCCATCTATCTGCAAAGGGGCTGACCAAGCCATTTTGATTCTAACTGTTATTAAAGAGGCAGCGGTTCTCCTGTTATTGGAAGATCACGCCTTTTTCTTCTTTGGACCTACATGTCCAAATTCAGACAACACCAAGAGCCTGTCAAAAGACAGGCCCGATATGCTCATTTCTTCGCCTTATAAAACTCATGATACAGCTTCATCAGCGCCCTCTTCTCAATCCGCGACACATAACTGCGGCTGATTCCCAGCTCCTTCGCAATCTCCCGCTGCGTCCACTCCTCCCCTCCCGTGTCCAGGCCGAAGCGTCCCACCACCACTTCTTTCTCCCGGTCATCCAGAATATCGAGGTTGCGGTAGATCTTGCTCTTCTCGATCTTCAGATCGACTTCCTTCACGATGTCGTCCGCGTCCGAGCCGAGAATATCAATTAAAGTAATTTCGTTGCCTTCCTTGTCCGTTACAATCGGGTCGTGCAGGGAGACGTCCTTCTTGGTCTTCTTCAGCGAGCGCAGATGCATCAGAATCTCGTTCTCGATACACCGGGCGGCAAACGTCGCCAGCTTCGTTCCCTTGTTCGACCAGTAGCTCTCAATCGCCTTGATGAGCCCGATCGTGCCGATGGAGATAAGGTCCTCCATGTCTTCACCGGTGTTGTCGAATTTCTTGAGGTTGTGGACACGATACGATGTCAAAAACTCATTTAGCGATGTTTCAATTGATAAAAATCAGCAATTAATAATGTGTGGCCTTCTCCTTTTAATCGTTAGGAATCTTTTTTCAGGAATGGCGTGTAGTGGTCTGATCGACAAGGCTGCCGATACTTGTCTATGTCATAATTGGAACGTGTATTCGATCTCTCGCAACGCAAACCCCACGATAAATGATGTAACACTCAACTAGGTGTTCACCATTAAAATCAGAGTGTTCCTTTCTTTGCTCTTTACCATCATCTCTAAGTATCTGCCCACGTACCATATCTCTCCGAATGGCTTCTTCCCCACGATTAAGTACCTTCCAATAAACTTTATAATTCCTTGACAAACCTGATTTATCGAGCCAGTCTTTCAATTCATTTTCTTCAATTTTAAAAGTTAAATTTCGAGATTGTGGAAGTTTAAACCCCTTTCTTAATACATTTCTAAGGGTATCCACAAGAAAACCATTTTGCTCGACTTTACAATCTATACGAAGAGTGAATTTTATGTCCACAGGGTACGTCGATTCAATGTATTGTTCGGTTCTTGAAAAGCTTGCAGTTTCAAAAATAGTGCTTTTGGCAAAGCTTTCTTCCATCGGAAAGCTTAATCCGAATACCTCTTGGAGAACTTCATAAACATTTTCGCTTGTTTCAGTCAAATCTTTAATTTTCTCATAGACCGATTTAGCTTTCTTTATAAACTTTCCTTTCTTGTTGTATACATGCTGATTACTACCAAGAGCATACCAATACTTTTGCTCTCCTTTTTGGTTTTTTAAGTATAAATATAAGTCTTTCATTAAAGGTAGGTAGAGATTGAAGGATGTACTTTTATGTGATGGGTTTTCTTCAAGAAAATTATAAACGAGAGTATCAATTAATAACCCACTAAATTTAAAGCCCTCATTATTCTTCCACGATCGAAGGAGTTGGGTAAGATATTTAAAGTGTTCGTTGGTTTCCTTAGACATGGCAATGCTTTCATCAATTTCAGGATTGGGATCAGTCTTTTTCCATTTACCACCATCGTTACTATCTGGGTAATCAAAAGCTCCGTCGGTGCGCTCAAATCCGGGACATACTTCGATAGAATAACCTTCTTCTGAATAATCAACTACAACAACCTGCCCATCTCCACGCACAATAGCGTCTTTTACAGATGGTATTTCTTTAATTTTCCGTTTTACTTCTTGCAATAATGCAGACTGTCCATTACCCTGATAATCGTCAAAACGTTTTTTTTCCGTTTTTGGCAAGATAAATAGCATATCAAGATCACTAACACCTGAAATAGCAGTTTTTCTGCCAATTGAGCCTACATATTTAGCATGATCAAGAGAGTCCTCAAGTTTCCAATAAATTTCATTAAGTTTTTTGGCGATTTCGTCATAATGTACCTTAAATTTTGAATGGTCATCGTCGGTCACTTTTAGACTATTAACAAACGTTTCAAAGGAACTTGAGAGCATATTTATCCGTCCTTTACAAATAACGATATACATACAAAAGTAAAATTCCGATAATGACTATAAAAGCAAAAAAACGGAAAGAAAGGGGGAACTTATCCCTGAATTTAAAGTGCTTCTGTTCATCAATCCAGTCATACTGCGATTTTGCAAACAATTTATAATGTGCATACCAATCACTAAACAAAATTTGATTGGCGATATTACCTGTATTGTACTGTGTAAGAATTTGATTCATTTCACTCTCTTCCTGTATAAAGCTATCATTGACTGATTTACTTTTGACACTGTAGTACAATTGGCGTAATTGATTATGTAATTGGATTAATTTTTCTCCACGGTCTTTGTAGCCTTCTTTTGAAGATTTATATGGATCAATATACAGGGCAATGATACTAAGGAAGATCAACACTAATGAAACTTCAGTATTATATTTAAATGTCGGATAGTAAATTTGCCACACCCCAATAATCAAACCAAAAAAGGCAAAAATACCTGGGATTTTTTCAATGATGTCGTAAGTAGCAAAGTGTTTTCTTGCACCAAAAACAACATTATAGCCATTCTCAGCAAGTGCATATAATAATCGATCCTTATCCATACTCATCCCTCAAATCCAGTATTTCTGAATTTTTTCTATTAAATTATATGATATGTCCTCTTTGCATAGTGTGATTCTTCCCACTAAACTTCTCGAAGATGCAAGCAGTGTACTGGCTGTATAATTTTTTCCCAAAGTAGAGCTAAAGTGTCATAAACAAGAGCAGAAGCCGTCATTTTCACCCAACACTTAAACTCATACCACATCACAATTGTCTTCTCCAATGGTCACGCAATTCAGAAAACCATTCAATCACCGGGATCTCTCTCGGTTTAGATAAAACAACAGCATTATAAAGGGTGTAGTTAAATACACCAATAAAGAAAATTACTGCCATTAAGCTAAATCTATCATCAAAAATACTTTCATTTCCTTTAATAAAATTGTTAGTTAGTAAGAGTCCCTTCATTGCTGCTATGGCTGTTATAAGACCAGAAGCATATAAAAATATAAGATTAACTGTTCTAAACCACGGGGCAAAGTTGTTAGCTTTACCAATATATCTATAAAGAACATGCAAAAATATAGTCCCCGTAAATGATAGAATTGAAGCGATCATAGTTCCATACGCTAAAATTCTTATTGAGTGCATAGATTCATCTATACCAAATGTGTCTACGATTCTTAGAGCATAGTAGAAACTCAAAAAATATAACGTAAAGAATGTTAAAGCGAAATAGGCTACCTTTCCAGCCAATTTACCAAAATAAACAGCCATTCAGTACTCTCCTTTTATTTACCAAGATGTTAAATAGGTTAACAGCTATTGTTATTCAACTTTTTCTTTATAGACTACTAATGAACAAACGTTAGAGTAGGGTCATTTGGGTATTAGCCCTCCACTATTTTCTTTTTAATTTCTAATAACATCGTTTCTGAGGGGAAGATTCTTTTGTCAGGGAAATCTTCTAACATCGTGCTCCATTGATAAGCGTAGAATTTAGGTGACTGTTTAATAAATTCTATAAATTTTGAATCTAATTGGGGATTGCTCGAGGCTTGAATATGCATTACTTCCTTATTAAATATTTGCAACAATGCAATTCCATGCTTCTTAGCATATTCTGTTGCTCCACTTTGAAAGCCAGAGGTGGAAATTAATATTCCTTTATGTGCACCTAAGGTGCGTACCTTGTCCGCCAAAACTATTATCTTTTCACGTTCTACTGGTCGTGTATATCGCTTGCATTCTACAATAACTTTAAAGCCTACAGACAGTGCCACAAATTCAGCAATAATATCAATCTGGTACTCTGCATCATTAGTCTGAACTTTTTGGTTATGAAGTATAGAAAAATCTTTAAGCGATTCAGCCTCAGCATATGCATTCAATATTTCCAAACAATACGTTTCAAATTCTGTAGCTGAAATACTTGCGACAAATTCGCGATACGGGTTCATTATTTCCTCCTCCTTAATAGCTTCTATTTATCATCAACTACACTGAGCACTTTACAACTGAATCTTCGCATAGATCCCCTGCTCCTCTAACATATGCAACAGCACCCGGCCATCAATTAACTCAATAGGTTTGTCCTTTGCAAAGCTTCTGGCATCAGGACCATACGTAGATGTGGTAACCAAGATCCCCTTCGATGCATTCTCGTTCATCATAGTTCCGTATAAGTCGCGGACTGCAGCTACCTCAACAGTATTTCTATATCTTTTTGCTTGAATCACATATTTTCCGCCAAATATAGGGCGCGGGTCGAAAGCAATGACATCGACTCCACCGTCTCGGCTAGAACGTGTCAGTTTGGATTCAAGACCAATTTCCGAAAACAAGTTACATACCAAATGTTCAAAATCAAAAGGGTTCATATCCAAAAGATTAGTTCGTGTATCAAGTGTAGATATCATATCTCTTTCATTCACAAATCGTTTATCGTACATGTCGAGATCGACAATGGGTTTGACTGGAGTGAGTTCAGTTACTGAAGGGGAGAGCTGGGCTTTGAGGCCTTTTACACAGGCAAGAATATCCACTCTGGCAAGGTCAAATTTCATGAATTCTTCTTTCCCGGTCTGAATGGTTACTATGCACGGCCGGATGTCGAGACCTGTACTTAAGTCCACCGTGGATACCACTCCATTAAACACGACTGAATCCAAATGTGCGCCTTGGTCAGCTTCAAACAGCTCATGAAGTGTACGGAGAGCTATGGAGGCTACAAGTAAAGAGTAAATCTCATTCAATTCCTTGGGTTTAAAAGGAACTCCTTTGATCTCATCCCGGCTCTGTGTATACTTATATTCCTTATTCTGTGGTACAGCCGTCACATCCGGCAATTCATACTCTACTAATAATTCTTTACTCTCTTCTAAATAAAACAGATTAAAGGTTTGTGGAAAAATGTCACTGTAATTAGAACGTTCCAGAACCATTGTATTGTAAGCTTCAATTGCCTCTTTATACTTATTGAAATAACTTATTCTAAAATCATCAATCGAACTATTATGAGATGCTATTTCCTCTAAATACAAACGTTTTGCTTCGTCATATTCTGCTCTAGCAGTGCTGAGGAATTTTTCATTTTCCTTAATCAGTTCGTTTCTTCTCATTTCTGCAGACTCATAATCACGAAGGGCATAATTATATGTATTCTCCGCTATTTCAATTACTCTTAGGCGCGCTTTTTTCCCAAGGCCACTAATCTTTTCTATAAAAGAGGGTTTCATAGTAACTCTTGTAAAATAATTTTCTCTCAGCGGTACAGGGTTTTCTGGCACGGGCTTAACATAGGGTTCCACGTATGCAGGATACTCATCCTTCTTATATAATGTTTCATAAGAAATCGTGTCATCAACGTTGAGCGTTTCACTTATAATCGATTTAAATTCGTTTATCCGGTAAAGGACCTCAGCATTTAAATCATTCGTTTCCTCTTTACGTCCTTCTATGTAGAGTGCCTTTTGTTCTTTTTCATAAGCCTTTTGTTCACGTATAGACTGTTTAATAACTCGCTCATTCTCGCGTTCATATTGTCGTTGCAGCCTTAAATGTCTTTCCTGCTCCCGAATAGCAGCATTCCTTGATCTTTCTGCTGCGCGCTGCGCTTTTGCAGTTTCTTTAATGATTTTGTTAACTGTACTTCCGAAACTACGAGCCACCTTTACCCCTCCAAATTGCGTTAGATAGAATCATGTATATCCAAATTATAACATCGGACTTCAAATTTTTTACATGGAAATCCTACTTTTTATGCAATTCTTTAGGACTAGACTTCTCAATTTCGACAAAAAAGAGTCTGTCAAAAGACAGACCCGATACCTCTTACCGCTTCGCCTTATAAAACTCATGATACAACTTCATGAGCGCCCTTTTTTCTATTCTTGAGACATAACTCCGCGAAATCCCCAGCTCCTTCGCAATCTCCCGCTGCGTCCGCTCCTCCCCGCCGGTGTCCAGGCCGAAGCGGCCGACCACGACCTCTTTTTCCCGGTCATCTAGAATGTCGAGGTTGCGGTAAATCTTGCTCTTCTCGATCTTAAGATCGACTTCCTTCACGATGTCGTCCGCGTCCGAGCCGAGAATATCAATTAACGTAATTTCGTTGCCTTCCTTGTCCGTTCCAATCGGGTCGTGCAGGGAGACGTCCTTCTTGGTCTTCTTCAGCGAGCGCAGATGCATCAGAATCTCGTTCTCGATACACCGCGCCGCGAACGTCGCCAGCTTCGTCCCTTTGTTCGGTCGGTAGCTCTCAATCGCCTTGATGAGCCCGATCGTGCCGATGGAGATAAGGTCCTCCATGTCTTCACCGGTGTTGTCGAATTTCTTGACGATGTGCGCGACCAGCCGCAGGTTATGTTCAATCAGCAAATTACGGGCCTTGGCGTCTCCCTCGGCCATCATTCCTAAGTATTTGGCTTCATCCTGCTCCGAGAGAGGCTGGGGGAACGCATTGTTCCTCACGTACGATACCAGCAGCGTCAGTTCTCGAATCAGCAGCGCAATGGTGCTGAGCAATCCCGGCACTTTAAGCGACACCTCCCGCACATGTACCCGTGACTCCGTCTCGCTTCGGCTTCATGGTCAGTTCATTCTATGTAGGCGGGTGCCCGGAAGTGCCTGTACCGGGGAAAAACAGCGATCTGCCCGGGAATTCTAATAAAGATAATTTAGTAAATCAACTAGTAAAATTAGTCATACGGGGTTAAATCAAGCTGTATAACGTCAATATACTAAACCAGCAAACGTAAATCTTAATCATTTGCCGATGGATGAATTTGAATTTTTTATATTTTATCCATATGATTATATTGTAATTTATGCAAAAAAAGAGGAAAAATCATGAAGTTATGTACTACGTTGAAAGCAAACCTAATAACCCTCCTCCCTTTTGTTGAAAGGACGAACAAACGATGAATTGGTTAAAAAGGTCCTCTCTTGTTACTTTCTTATTGATCCTCTCTCTCCCCATACCTTGCAGCGCGTTGGGAAAATCAGCAGCCACTCCTGTTCATCTTCGCATAAATCAATACTATGTCCTTTACACCGCTCCTGCTTCCCCCTATGTGGACAACGGCCGGTTGTATTTGCCGCTGCGTTCCCTGAGCGAATTGCTGGGTGCCCAGGTGACCTACGATTCAGATACTGCAACTGCAAATATCTTGTTCAAATCCAATCGGCTTCAAATTCATAACCACAACCAAGCAGACCAGGTTCAGATCCGGCAACAAAGCATTTACGTCCCCGTCCGCCTCCTCCTGAACGGGCTTGGGCTCAATGGCGTTTGGGATCAACAAACGAAGATGCTGACGATCCAGGAGGATCGCGTACAAACACTGGAACGATTTCAATTGGCATCCGAATTGGATCAGACATCCATCCTATCCAACGAAGCGTTTCGGCCGCTCTCCTTCACTTGGAATCAGGTGACCTTCAGCGGCCACCATAAGATGAGACTATCGGTAACCGCCAAAAATATATCCGGACACCTGATTCCCGAAGGACAGGAAGATCTGCATCCGACTTATTTCTTCAAAGGCGGGGTCACCCTGGAGTCGCTCCCTCGTCCACGGCCCGCGATAAAGAGCAATGAAATCTTCACACGTGAATGGGAACGCACTCTAAATCAGACCCCCCAGTATATCCTGCTGGAAGGGAGAACGATCCAGTAGCCTTTAAGACATCGTTGAAAGACGATTCGGCCGTGGTCCGGCTTCGCCAGACCGGCAATCAGCTTAAGGAGCGTGCTTTTGCCCGACCCGTTCTTGCCGACGATCGCCAGCACTTCTCCTCTGTTCACATCCAGGGACAGGTCCTCATAGGACCCCCACACTAGAAATTCCCAAATTATAACACACCCTGCTCCATCCTTCTATCTCCACTCGCCGGAAATGTCTCTTACCGCCGGATAGCCGCCGGTGTACAATGATTCTAATAGAGAAGAATCTAAATAGAGAAGGAGAGATGGATTCTATGGAAAATGCCCTGCTCGCAGCAAGCCTGCTGCTCAATCTGGCCGTGATCGGCCTGCTGCTGTTCCGGCGCACCGACTCAGGCGCTGCGCAGCTGCGCTCCGAGATTCAGCAGCAGTTCAAGCTTACCCGGGACGAGCTGAACGCCCGGCTGGAATCTGCGGGAAGCGCCCAGCTCAATCTGATGACCCGGCTGTCGGAGATGCAGAAGCGGGAGCTTTCGGCTGCGCTGAAGACGTCGAGCGATGCGGTCACGGGCCGGATCGGGGAACTGTCGGTTCTCCTAAAGAACGACATGAGGCACAACGAGGAGCGGATCGACAAGCTGCGGGAGCGGGTCGAGGAGCAGCTGCGGCTGCTGCGGGAAGACAACCGCGGCCAGCTCGAGCAGATGCGCGCCACCGTCGACGAGAAGCTCCAGCACACGCTGGAGACGCGGCTCGGAGAATCGTTCAAGCTGGTCAGCGACCGGCTGGAGCAGGTGCACAAGGGCTTGGGGGAAATGCAGACGCTGGCGACCGGAGTCGGCGATCTGAAGAAGGTGCTGACCAATGTGAAGACCCGGGGCACCTGGGGAGAAGTGCAGCTGGGCAGCCTGCTGGAGCAGACGCTGACCAGCGAGCAGTACGAAGCGAACGTTGTCACGCGTCCGGGTTCGGCGGACCGCGTGGAATACGCCATCAAGCTGCCGTCCAAAAGCGGCGATGCGCCGTTCATCTGGCTGCCCATTGACTCCAAATTTCCGCTGGAAGACTACCAGCGGCTTCTGGAGGCGCAGGAGGCCGGGGATGCGGCCCTTGCGGCCGAGTCCGTCGGCAAGCTGGAGCAGCGCATCAAGCTGGAGGCCAAGACGATTACGGCCAAGTATATCGACCCTCCGCATACGACGGATTTTGCCGTTATGTTCCTGCCGACGGAGGGCCTCTATGCCGAAGTGCTGCGCCGCCCCGGTCTGGCGGACACGCTCCAGCGCGAATACCGCGTGACGCCGGCCGGACCGACGACGCTGGCCGCCCTGCTGAACAGTCTCCAAATGGGCTTTCGCACCCTTGCCATCGAGAAGCGTTCGAGCGACGTATGGCAGCTTCTCGGCGCGGTCAAGACCGAGTTCGGCACCTTCGGCGGCATTCTGGACAAGACCTACAAGAAGCTGCAGGAAGCCAGCAATACCATCGAGACCGCTTCCCGCAAAACGCGGACGATCGAGCGAAAGCTCCGCTCCGTCCAAGAGCTCCCGTCCGCCGAAGCCGGCCCGCTGATCGGGCTGGCGGAACCGGAGGAAGAACTGGTATAACGCGTCGGCCTGATATCCTCCTGCAACCGGCGGCTGCTTGCCGCCGGTTATATTGTTCAGGCGCGGTCCGCTCCCCCGGCGAAGAGCTGCAGCTCGACCGGATACCCGCCGCGCTCCAGACTGGCATCATAGAGGTCCACATCTACAGCCCACAAGCCTTCCAGCTCCTCCCCGGCGCATCCGAACCGCCCGGCGGTCCCTTCGATTCCGCTGACGTCCAGCCGCAGGCACCGGTACTCGCCTCCCGGCAGCTTAATCCGGCCGGGCGCCTCCGGACCCGGCTCCAGCACCTCAATGAATACATATTTGTCCGTCCGCCCCTGCCGGTAAAAATAAACCAGTCCCTGTTGATAGACGCTCGTCAGTCCCATTTCTTCGGCGCGCAGGAACAAGCCGCTTGCGGTGCGCATGAACAGCCGCGCATCGTCCGGAGCTCCGTTCCAGGGCTCGGTGAGCAGGTGCCGTTCACCGATAAAGCGGCGGTACTCGCCCTTCCGGTCTTTATAGCTCCGATAAGCTTCAATGCTGTCCGCCAGCCGGCGCATCCGGGCAAGCGTTGCCTGAATCCGGGCGGCCTGGCGTCTGGCAATCTCCTGCCCGTCCTCCAGGATGCGGTCCAGACGGAGCGCCCCGCCCTCATCCTGATACCTTCCGAAGCGCTTCAACGGGATATTCAGCTCCACGCACATCATAATGACATCCAGTGTTACGAGCTGTTCCTGGGTATAATAGCGGTAGCCGGTGTCAGGGTTGACATAAGCCGGCTTCAGAATGTGCATCTCATCATAGTAGCGCAGCGATTTGACGCTGACTCCCTTCAGCTTCGAGACTTCGCCGATCGACAGATATTCTCTCATGATTTTCCTTTCTTCGGACAGTTGACTCTACCCTTATAGGATACTTTATAGTGTGAAGAGTTCCAAGCGATTGGAATGTAACAGCTAACCGCAAGGAGAGATCATCATGAATCGCAACTGGCTCTATGTTCTGGTCGGCGGCCTGGTGGAAGTGTTCTGGGTGTCCGGATTGAAGCACGCTTCCACCGCCGCCGAATGGGCGCTCACGGCAGCCGCCATCGCCGCCAGCTTCTGGCTGATTATCCGGGCGTCCTCCCGTCTGCCCGTAGGCACGGTGTATGCCGTCTTCACGGGACTCGGAACGGCCGGTTCCGCCGTCGCCGAGGTCTGGTTCTTCGGAGAGCCCTTCCGTCTTTCCAAAATGCTGCTGACCGCCGTCCTGCTGGCCGGCATCATCGGTCTGAAGCTGTTGACCGACCAACCGGCCGGAGAAGGGGGGCGCTCCTGATGGAATGGATCGCTCTGATCCTGGCGGGATGCTGTGAAATCGCCGGCGTTGCCGGCATCAAGCGGATGACGAGAAAGCCGGGCCTCCTCTCGGCCCTTATGCTGCTGGCCGCCTTCGGATGCAGCTTCTCGCTGCTCTCGCTGGCCATGCGGAGCATCCCGATGGCTACCGCCTACGCCATCTGGACGGGCATCGGAACCGCCGGGGCCGCGTTTCTCGGCATGGTCCGCTTCGGCGAATCCCGCGACTGGCGGCGGCTGGTCTGCATAGCGGCCATCGTCGGCTCCGCCATCGGACTGAAGCTGCTGGGCTAACGGCCCGCTTCGCCGGGTATCCGCCCGTCTTAAACGCGACCGCCCGCTTTAGCGGGGACCGATTACCCTGCGGTCCGGTTCCCGCTCGCCGGCGGCGGCTGTCCGAAGCACTTCCTCCATCTCCTCCGCACTCAACGGGCGATAATAATAATAGCCCTGCACTTCATCGCACATGCGGCTCTCCAGGAAGTCGAGCTGGGCCTGCGTCTCCACCCCTTCGGCAACCACCTTCAGCCCGAGATTCCGGGCCAGCGAGATCATTCCTCTCGTAATCGCCTGATCCTTCGGGCTCTCTTCAATACCGTGCACGAATTCCATATCCAGTTTGACCTTGTCTACCGGCAGCTGCTTCAGCCGGCTCAGCGACGAATATTCCGTTCCGAAATCGTCGATGGAGATCGATACGCCCTTCTGCTTGATCTCCCCCAGCACCTGTACGATTTGATCCTGTTCCCGAATGGCTCCGCTCTCCGTCACCTCCAGCTCCAGGTCTTCGGGATCAAGCCCCGTCGCAACCAGCGTCCCGGTCACCTTGGAGGCGAATCCCGGGTCCCGGAGCTGATGCACCGAGATGTTCACGGCCATGCGGACCCGGGGCAGCCCCAAATCCTGCCACGTTTTGTTCTGCTCGCATGCGGTACGCAGCACCCAATCGCCGATTGCGCTGATCAGCCCGGTACTCTCGGCAATCGGAATGAAGAGCTGCGGCGGCACGCTGCCGATCCCCGGCCGCTCCCAGCGGATCAGCGCTTCCATGCCGATGATCCGCCCGCTATGCAGGCTGAGCTGCGGCTGATAGAGCAGCCGCAGCTCTCCCCGCTCCAGCGCCCCCGCAAGGCTGTTGGCCACACTCAGCCGTTCGGATACTTCCTCCTTCATCGCCGCCGAGCAGAACCGGTACTGGTTCTTGCCGCTCTCCTTCGCCCGGAACATGGCGATGTCGGCATTCTTCACCAGCGTCTCGGCATCTCTGCCGTCCGCAGGATA
Source organism: Paenibacillus spiritus (assembly GCF_008710135.1). Taxonomy (GTDB): domain Bacteria; phylum Bacillota; class Bacilli; order Paenibacillales; family Paenibacillaceae; genus Paenibacillus_AQ; species Paenibacillus_AQ glufosinatiresistens. The sequence continues at coordinate 226,440 of NZ_VYKK01000008.1, forward strand.
CAGCGCTACTCCGGCGCTGGCCGTAATATAGAATTTCTGTTCCTGGAGCCGGACCGGCCGCCGAAAAGCCGCCATGAGCCGCTCCGCTGCGCCGATCGCCTCGCCTTTGTCCCGGATTCCGTGCGCAAGCACCAGAAATTCGTCTCCCCCGAACCGGGAGAGCATGCAGGATCGGCCAAGCGCCGCCTGCATCTCCCGGGCCACACAGACCAGCAGCTCATCCCCCGCTTCATGTCCGAGCGTATCATTGATATTCTTGAACGAATCCAGATCGACGAACAGGACAGCCGCCATTCCGCCCCGCGCCTGTTCCCGGCTCAGGACCTCTTCGGCTCTGCGCCGGAACAGAATCCGGTTCGGCAGGCCGGTCAAATAATCGTAGAAGGCCAGCTGATCCGCCTCTTCCTCGCTGTCCATCCGCTTCAGCGCCCCCGAGAAGAGATTCGCCATGATGGTCAGGAAGTCGGACAGCGAGTCCCGGAGGATGCCCGGCTTCCCGGCGGCGAGCCCCATACAGCCCAGCCATTCCTTCTGCCCGGGGATCGGAAGCATGGCGACGGAAGCCGTTCCTTCCGCATGAAGCTTGTCCTTCTGAACCGGCGGCTCGTCAGGCAAGTCATGAACGTCGAGGATCGCTGCTCCGCCGTCCTTCATCCGCTCGAACCACCACTCCAGCCGGCTGCGCGTCAGATGCGGCAGAAACGGCCGGAGCGGCACCAGATCGCGGCGGTGCCATTCCCATAGGCTGGTGGCTCCTCCGTCTTCCCGGTCCTTGCGGAAGATGACGACCCGGTCCAGTTCAAAATGCCGTCCCAGCGCCTCCAGCGTCCGATGTGCCGCTTGCTCGATCCCGCCTCGGCCGGCGGCTGCGAAATCAGAGGAAATCTCCGTCATCAGCTTCTGAAGCTGAAGCTGGCGCTCGTTATGGCGAAGCCGGTATACATAGGTTCTATGTACGTAGTAGGCGATAACGAAGCACATGGCGAAGATACCGATCCGGGCCAGATAATCGCCTGCCCCCACTTCCACGGCAGTGCGGGGGACCCACAGCCAGAGGGCGCTCTGGGTCAGTACCGCCGTCAGGGTGAGTGCGACCAGCAGCAGCCGGCGTCTGAAGACAAGGGCGAACAGCATCAAGGCAAGCGGGAATGCCCAGACATTCAAGGCCGCTTCCCGCTGGAAATTCAGGGTAACCGCCGGAATGACCGGAACGAACAGAGCCAGGCTCATGTAGAGCTTGGCCGCCGAGTTGAAGCGGAGCTGGCCGATCAGACGGATCAGCACTCCGAGCAGCAGCAGCAGAGCGCTGAAGCGAAGCGCAGCCGGCGCAGGCCCGGGGCCGCTTACGAAATAGGGAACGACCGCGTGCAGGATACCGGCGGCGACCGCAAGCAGGGCGAGCCGGTTATAGAGTCCGAGCGTGCCCGCTCCCGACAGAATCTCCTCGTCTTCGGGTTCCGTCTGCCGCAGCATGCCGTTCCGGCGAACGGCGGCCAGGACCAGAAGGTAGGGGAGCATCGGAACAAGCCCTGCGAGCCTCGCCATCGGGCCGGGAGACGCAAGCCGGAGCAGCTCATCCGTCAGGAGAGCAAGTCCAAGCGCAGGAGCTGCGGCCAGAAGCAGCAGCCTGCGCTCCCGCTGCGCAGTCACCCGGGAACGGCGAAGCCGGATCATCAGCAGCGAGGCAAGCGTATAACAGACCCCCAGTCCCAGAATGGACAGAACGCGCCGGAAGCGAACGGACCCGAACTCGAGGGCCGGCAGTCCCGCTGCGCAGGCGAACGCCCATATGCAGAGCGACAACGACAGAGCAAGGCACAAGAACCCGAGCATCCGGTTCACGCTGGCGGCGAACGTATAGATGCCCAGAAACAGGCAGAACGCATAAGCGACCACGTACAGAGTAGACATCACCTCGGGAAGCTGCTCCATCTTGCATCCTCCTCGCTCACGAATCAAATCGACAGACTGGAATTTAATCGGATATTAGTAGCTTAACCGTTTTGAAGGCGCTTACCCCATTCCCAGAGTTATCCACTCACAAATTCTTTAAGTATAAGATCTTTCAGGCCGATAAAAGAAAGAGAGGGGACTTCCCCAAGCATCAAGACTACTCCGAATAAGGCGGGATTGCCATGACTCAATTTCAACACATGTATCGAAGACTTGTGATTAAGCAGGAACTTAGCACCTATCTGCTGCCGGTTCCGGTTCTCCTCTATTTCATTCTGGTTCATATGGAGATCGGCCAGAAGCATTGGGGATATATCCTGATTGCCGCTACCGCAGCCGTTCTTGTCACGCTTGCTGCGGGCCTTGCCGTCAAGTCCTACTACATGCGGCCGATTCTGTCGGCAGTTCGTTTGATTGAACGCGGGGAGCGGGACGAAGACCTGTTTCGCACCGCCAAAATCAATGCCGCCCGGCTGCCAGTGGCGGAAGCAATGACCATCCTGCTGCGCTGGTTAGTCCTAGCCGGCAGCCTTATGAATGTGCCCGCTCTGACGCTGGGCTACGCCACCGGGCAGGAGTTCGCAGTGATGATGGCCTTCTTCGCCCTGACCGGCCTGGTCTCCATGCCGCTCTATTATTTTCTCACGGGGAAAGAAGTGTCGCGCTTTCTGGGACTGCCCGAGATCCGCGCCACCGAAGCCGTTCTTCCCTACCAATCCATCGGCATCGTGCATCGCATCGGACTGACGCTGCTGCTCTCCGTGATCTACCCGGTCGGCATGCTGCTCATTCTCATCTGGCTGGGCGCGTCCGGCTATCTCGCTCTGGAATCGGCGGTACCCGGCATTGCGCTGCTGCTCGTCATCTCCCTGGTCATGTCGGGCATCGCGACCGTGCTGCTTACCGGCCAGATCCGGCTGGCCTTCCGCAAGATTACGGACTGCTCGGAGCAGGTGCTGGTCAACGATTTCACCGGACGGATCGATCTGGTCCAGGACGGGGAGATCGGCCGGGTGATCGACGGCTTCAACGTGCTGATGGAGCACTTCCGGTCCATGCTGTCGACGCTGAAGCGGACGGTTGCCACACTGCATGACTCTACCTTCAGCGTCTCGGCCGTTGCCGAACAGACGAGCGCCACGACCCAGGAATTGTCGGCCAGCTCCGAGCAGATGCAAGGCAACGCCTGTACAGTGGCCGAGCGGATTCAGGAGATCGTCGCGCAGAGCGGGCATATCTCGGATATCGCCGGTCAGGTCAGCGCCTTCTCGGGAGACATTCGCGAACGTTCCGGTCTCGTAGCCGACTCTGTGGGCAGAGGCACCGAAGCGGCGCATGCGATGTCGGAGGCTATCGAAGAAGCCGTGAATCAGTCCCACGATACCCGGGAGACGGTCAGCATCCTGTATGAGAAGACCCGGAGTATTCAGGAGATCGTGGCGGTTATCGCCGACATTGCCGAACAGACGAATCTGCTCGCGCTCAATTCCGCCATCGAAGCCGCCCGGGCCGGAGAGGCCGGCCGCGGCTTCGCCGTAGTGGCCGGCGAAGTCCGCAAGCTGGCCGAGAAGAGCAATGAGCAGACCCGCCGCATCGCGGGCGAGCTTCAGGATATTTACCGCCAGACGGACCGGGCCATGCTCGGTTCCAGCGCCGTCTTCGAGCAGATGACCGGCGTACAGGCCGAAGCTTCTACCATCCTGGAGCAGTTCGACCAATTGTCCAGGGATGCGGCCGAATTCGGCACCATGTCCGGGCAGATGTATGAAGATGCCGCCCGGCAGAAAGTCGCGGGCGGAGAAATGAATCAGTCCATGCAGATCGCCGGCGGTCTGATTCAGGAAATCTCCGGCCAGATCAGCGAAGCCGCCGCGGCAATCGGCGAACAAGCCCAGGCGGCTCAAGGCATTGCCGACGAGATGGAGGAGTTAAGCACGCTCGTCGATGAACTCGAGACCTATGTGGGACAATTCAAGATCAGCTAGGGACGCCTTCTGCTCCAGCGCCAACAAGCCAACCGGATTTCCGGTTGGCTTGTTGCCTGACTCCCCTGCCGGGAGCTGTTCAGAGTTTTTGACGGTAGATCGCCTTGTTCTCCAGACCCCGGATGAACGGCGTCCACTCCTCGGCGTCGGGTGTCGTATCCAGCGCATCTTCCACCATCTGCAGCTTCGCATCCATAGCGTCAATATGATGAAGCGCGACCGCCTCGGCGGTCTGCGGCTGAACGGGGCTGCCCCACTCGCCGAGGTTGTGGTGGGAGAGCACCAGATGCTGGAGAGCGACCACCTTCGGCGATTCAGGCGCAATATCCAGCCGGATGGCTGCCTCCGTAATCCAGTTCGACGCCATCGAGATATGGCCGATCAGCTTGCCGGTCACGCTGTAATCGAAGACGATGCCTAGCTCGGCCGTCATCTCCTCCGTCTTGGCGATGTCATGCAGAATAATGCCCGCTTTCAGCAGATCGGGATTCAGGAACGGTCGCTGCCGGCACAGGAAGTCGCCGATCTCCAGCATCCGGGTCATGTGATACGCCAGGCCTGCGTAGTAATTGTGGTGATGGCTCTTCGCGGCGGGATAGTGCATCAGCTTATCCTCCACCTTCCGGATGCAGAATTCAACGATGCTCCGCAGCTGCGGATCGGCGATGCCTGCCGCCGCCTGCCGGATCGCATGGACCAGGTCAACCGGACGGACAGGAGCCGCACGGATGAAATCCGTCAGCGACACCCCGTCCTCCTCGTTGGCCAGCCGCATTTTCATAATCTTCACCTGCAGCCGGTCGCGGTACGTATGAGCCAGTCCCTGTACCTTGACCAGTCCCATCGGGAAGAACGTCTCCTTGTCGGTCTTGCTGACATCCCAGAACTTCGCATTGAGCTGGCCGCTGGAATCGCTGAGCGTAATATCGAAATAATCCTTGGGGGGATTGCCGTTCGTCTGTTTGACCGTCAGTTCACGGATCAGATAAAAGCCGATGAATTCATCCTGCGCGGTCAGTTGATTAATCAAAGTCATGTAGAAGTCCTCCTGAATATTCACCAAAGTCTCTTCTTACAATTAGACACCGCCGGCTCCGTTCCTGTCCAGGACCCAAAAAAAGAAGTCCCTTCTCCGATGGAGAGGGACTTCTTCGGATTAGCGCATCCCGTAACGGGATCGGCTTGATTACTGAACGGCTGTTGCCAGCGCAGACTTGATCGCTTCAACGGCCTTGGCGGAGATTGCCTTCTGCGCGTCGTTCGCGCCAAAGGCTGCCGGACGGTATCCGTACTTATGCAGACTGTCGTTGGTCGGCGTTTCGATCTCGTACTTCACCGCCAGTTCATCGGCAGTCAGCTTATCGTTCGTCTTGACGTTGCCGGCTGCATCCAGATAGTAGACCGTCATTTTGACCGGAATATGGTACTTGGTTTCGACCATCACGTTAACGGACTTGTCGGCGCTCACGCCGATGAAGATTCCGTTGAAGTAAGCCGCTTTCTCCGATTCGACAATTTCGGCTTGGCCGTAAGCGCGGGCAACCGCAAGCTTCAGGGCATTGCTGCTGCTTGTAGCGCCGGATACGGCGTCTACCTGCTGGGCCGCTTCGCGCGTACCTGCGGTCAGCAGCTCGGATTTCAGAATCGGCAGCGCTTTGATGACTTCCTTGTAAGCCTTGTCTCCCTTGTCAACAAGGTCCATGCCGACGCGGTACAGGTTCAGGTTGACGATTACGCCGTTGCGGAGCGTTACGTCGGCCCGGTTAGTTCCCTTGTCGTAGGCGTCGCCGTAAGCGGTGAACGTGCCGTCCTTATAGGCGCCCTGCACCTTGGAGGCATTGGCCAGAGCGTCGGCCAGAGCCGCGCGGGCCGCCTTGGACAGCTCTTCCTGGCCGGCGATGTCGGCCATGTTCACGCCCTTGTCCAGCAGACCCTTCGTCAGCTGGGCAACCAGCGTCTTCTGCTCTTCCGTCATTTTGTCGGCGGCAACCAGCTTGCCGTCTGCCCCAAACAGGCTGAGCGTAATGCCTGTAACTTGGTCGGAAGCGGTATCCACCAGCAGCAGCAGCTTGGACTGATTGTCTACACCGGCGAATTTGCCGTCAAAATACTTGCCCTTCGCAGGAACCTTCAGGGCTTTCTCGAATGCGCGCTCGACCGACTGATTCCAGCCGTGGCTGCTCTCGGTGGCGCCGGAAATTCCGTCTACCTTCTCATCGTAGTTCGCAATAAAGGAACCGTTCGCCAGCAGCTTGGCGGTCATCGGCGCGTTTGCTTCAACCACTTTGGCATACGCGGTGTTGCCGCGGTCCAGCAGGTTCGCTCCCAGTCTGTACAGCTTCACGTCGACCAGTTTGCCGTTGCGGATTACGATGTCGGCTCTTTCAACGCCTACGCTTCTGGCCGTGCCGTAAGCGGAGTAGAAGCCGTCGATATATTTGGACGTATTGTTGATAAGAGCGTTCTGCTCGGCATCCCACATCGCATTGGCAGCCGCCTTGAAGTCGGCTTCATAACCGGCCGGAGCGGTTCCGGCGGTTCCCTTCGCCAGCAGCACCGGAGCGATGGCAGCTACAGCGGCCGCTTGTTCCGGCGTGAAAGCCTTCTCGTCGACGATATCGCCGGTTGCGGTCATCGGGAATACTTTGACTGCTGTCAGCTTCTTCGCGTCGTAGGTTGCGAATACGGCGTATTTGCCTTCAGGGTCAACGCCCATATGCTCGCCTGCAAAATACTTCTCGCCCGCCGGCTTAACGGCAAGGGCGCGTTCGAAGGCGCGGTCCACGGACAGCTTCCAGCCCGTGCTGGTGCGTGTGGCGCCCGATACAGCGTCCACCTTCGCGGCGCTTTCGCGCGTCTGGCCCATCAGACGGCTCTTCATCAGCCCGTAAGCCTGCCACACGCCGCTGTAGTTCTCGCTGGCGTTGCGGTCAATGATCTTCGGGCTGGTGCGCATCAGTTCGATATCGGCGATCTTGCCGTTCTTGATCGTAACCTTGGCGCCTTCCGTGCCCTTGGAGTAGGCATCGCCGTAGGCGACGTATACACCGTCATTATAGACATTCTTCACAGCCGGTTTGGCGGTGGCTTTCACTACCGGTTTAGCCGTCGCTTTTGGCGTGGCGGCCGGTTTGGCCGTAGCTTTCACAGCTGGCTTAGCGGTGGCTTTCACTGCCGGTTTGGCGGTAGCTTTCACTGCCGGTTTAGCCGTCGCTTTTGGCGTGGCGGCCGGTTTCTTCGTTGCTTTTGGCGTAGCGGCCGGTTTCTTCGTTGCTTTTGGAGTAGCAGCCGGTTTCTTCGTTGCCTTTGGCGTTGCGGCCGGCTTCTTCGTTGCCTTCGGCGTAGCAGCCGGTTTGGCCGTAGCGGCCGGAGCTTCTTCGGAGGCCGCGGATACGGCGTCCACTTTCAGATTCAGAGCCGGAGCATTCATTGTGAAGGCCAGCGGCGACAAGAGCAGCGCGGCGCTTACAGTAAGCGAAATTAATTTTTTCAATCGAAATTCTCCTTTGCCTATCACCTGTAGTAACTTACCTGATCTTGCAGAGTGAAAAAGGCTCTCCCCGTGCCTCTTTCCGGCCCCTTATCCCCCCTACTTCCGATTAAACGGCTGCCGCCGCAAGTTTCCGATCTTCCTATCCGGGCGTCAACACGGAAATGGGTGAAAAGACTCACATCATCATCCCGATAAGGTGAATGTTTTCACATAGCAAGATGTGCATAAGTATGTATTTCTGGCTTGATGATACCAAACCATTCCAATCCTCTACTGTGAATTCTATCACACCCTATATAATATAAATCACTAATTCCTTGTTTGTGGGATTAACCGTAAATACCTGTAAGCCCGAGGCGCTCTTTCCTTCGTGTGACCGGAATAGCTGCGCGGGGGACTTCGGCCGTGATAGGGTACGGACCATAAACCTGAGAGGAGAATGTCCTATCCCTTCCACCCTTACGTCCGCTCCGGTCGGCATCGTCCTCGCCCAGATCGGTACCCCGGCGGCTCCCGACGCGGCGTCGGTGCGAGCCTATCTGCGGCGCTTCCTGTCCGACCGGCGGATCATTGATTATTCGCCGCTATTGTGGCAGCCGCTTCTGCGCGGCATTATTCTCCGGACCCGGCCGCGCCGCTCCGCCCGCCTGTACCGCTCCATCTGGACGGAAGCGGGCTCTCCCCTGCTGATTCACTCCGAAGCCCAGCGCAGCGGCCTGCAGCAGCGGCTCGGACCCGGCTACCGGGTAGTGCTCGGCCTTGCATACAGCAGCCCGGGAATGGAGGAAGCCATGGCGAAGCTGGAGGAGGCCGGTGTCCGGCGGATTCTGGTGATGCCGCTTTTTCCGCAGTATTCTTCTACTACAACGGCTTCGGTGTATGACGCCGCCTGCTTCGCAGCGCTCGGCCGAAGCGGCCGCCGCAGCCCGGCGGCCAAACGCTTCATTCCCGCTCTCCGGCTGGCTGAAGCCTACCCTTCGGACCCCGGCTATCTCGCGGCTATGGAAGCTTCTCTGGAGCGGACGATCGCTTCCCTGAAGGAAGAGCCCGACTTCTACCTGCTGACCTTCCACGGCATCCCGAAGCGGTATGCCGAATCGGGCGATCCGTATCCCGGGCAGTGCGAGCTGACTTCGCGCCTGCTGGCCGGGCGCATGGGCTGGGAACCCGGACGCTGGCAGCTCAGCTATCAGTCCCGCTTCGGGCCGGAGACCTGGCTTGGCCCCTCCACCGCAGAGACGCTCGCCGGGCTTCCGAAGCGCGGCTTCCGCCGCCCGCTCGTCTTCTCGCCCGGTCTGGTGACGGATTGTCTGGAGACGCTGCATGAGCTTGCGGCGGAAGGAGCGGAGCAATTTGCCTCCGGGGGCGGCGATCCGCAGGCCCTGACGGTAGCTCCGTGTCTGAACGACTGTCCCGAATGGCTGGACAGTCTCGCCGACCGGATCCGCAGCGAGACGCTCGGCTGGATCGAAGACCGCGTCCCTTGTGAAGGCGTTGCCGGGGGAGCCGGACTTGAGGATGCCGGCTCCGGCAGAGACCGGCAGAAACTTGAGGCCGGAAGTCCGGGTGAAGCTGCGGGCCGGCCCCGAGAATCCGGGGGCGGCGGTTAAGCCGGCAGCGGCGGCCGGCTCCTGTACGAGCAAAAGGACGGAAGCCCGTGAGCTTCCGTCCTTTTGACATGGGCGGTATTCATATGAAGAAAGAAGATCGTCTTACGCGATCAGCTGCTTGTATTTCTGCGTCAATTCCTCGAACCACTGCTTGTCCTGCATAGTCAGCGCAAGGTCGATCAATTCGGCAATCTCAACCGCGCCGAGTTCAGCCGTATCATTGAACGAAATGTCGGCTCTGGCCGTTGCTTCGCCCTGCACGCCTCCGGCAAAATCATAACAGAACTCTACCGAAATATCGCTCTCCATGAATTCGCTGCGCAGGAAATACAGAACCTCGCACAGCAGAACCGGCCGGACCTGATTCTCGAACACGCACTCCATTACCTTGGCCCAGTAGTGCTGGTTGTTGAGATGCAGCTTGTCACCCGTCAAGAGATATTTTTCACCCTGAAAATCGTTGACGAACCGGAGCTCGAGCGGCTGCATTTTGAATATGGCGGCAATCTGCTTCTTGGCAATGTTGACTATATCCTGCGTCTCCAATCGGATCATCTCTGTGGCACCCCATCTCTTGAATTCACCTGTGGAATTCATACAATTTAAACTAAGTTATATAATCTATCGTCGGTTTTGCGCCGTTTCTTAATAGTATTCCGGTTTTTTTCACAAAAACCCGGTTCATCTCCCCGTTATGCGTTTAATAATATAGTTTGTCCCGGCGAACCGGTCTGTTATACGTTATTGTACGCAAAAAAGCCTTCGGACGGAAGAGGTTCTTCCGGCCCGAAGGCTTATTCATACTATCACACCGCGGCAGCCCTTCTTGGGCAGCGGCGGGGCTTGGCTATACCGCCTCCGCGGCGGCCGCATCCTCCGCTTCACAGAAGAGCGGAACGAGCCGAATGCCGTCCTCCGGCGTGATCCGCACCAGCCCCTTGTCAGAGATGCGCAGAGCCGGAATAACGGAGAGCGCCAGCAGCGACAAGGTCATGAACGCATAGTTCAGCCCGCAGCCGGCTTCAGCCAGCGCCCGGCTGATTGCGGCCGACTGCGCCGCCGCCGTCTCGAACGGCTCTGCCGACAGAAGACCGGCGATGGCCAGCGGGAACAGCGTCCGGCCGCGGCGGGTGATTACCGCCACGCCGCCGTTCGCGTCGGCGACTGCATTCGCCGCCTCGGCCATCAGCTCGTCGTCATTGCCGATGACGAGCAGGTTGTGGCAGTCATGCGCCACCGTCATGGCGATGGCGGCCGGCTCCCGGAAGCCGATGCCGTCGACGAGTCCGACCGCCTTGCCTCCGGTTGCCTTGTGGCGCTCCAGCACGGCGATTTTGCAGAGTTCCTCCGTCAGACGGAGTCTGCCGCCTTCCGCCTGCAGCTCCCGCATCCGCTCCTCGGTCTCCACATGGTTCTCAATAACGCCGATCACACGGGCCTTCACGGTTCCGTACTCCAGCGGCGTTCGGATGATGAAGTCCTCCGCCTGCGGACGCTCCTTCAGATGAACAGAAGACAGCACTTCTTCCGGATAACGGAAGGGCGGCAGCTCCGCCGTCATGACTCCGTTCTCGGCGACTACCGCGCCCGAAGCTATTGTCATGACCACATTGACATCGGCCAAGGCGCCCTCCAGCAGAATGATGTCGGCGCACGCTCCCGGCACGATGGCTCCGATGTCGCGGGCGACGCCGAACCGTTCGGCCGTATTGATCGTGGCCATCTGGAACGCAGTGACCGGCTTGACGCCCTGGGCGATCGCATGCCGCAGCACGAAGTCCATGTGGCCTTCGTCGCGCAGCGATTCCGAGCTGCGGTCGTCGGTGACAAGCATCATCCGGCGCGGGTCCAAGCCCCGCTCGGTATGCGCCTTGATCGTCTCGGCGACATCGTGCCAAGCCGAGCCGCGGCGCATCTTCGCGTACATGCCGAGCCGGACGCGCTCGATCACGTCGTCGGCGGTGACGCATTCATGATCGCCGGTGACGCCGGCGGCGGCATAGACCGGCAGCCGCCAATCCCCCGACGGCCAGGTGAAATGGCCGTCCACCTGGCGTCCGGCGCGGAGAGTGGCCTGGATCTCTCCGAGCATTTTGGCGTCTCCGTATACGACACCGGGAAAGTTCATCACTTCGCCCAGCGCGATAACGTCCGCTCCCCAGGTGAAGGCTTCCGCCACTTCTTTCGGACCGATCTCCGAGCCTGTAGTCTCAATCGCAGCCCCTGCGGCGGGCACGCAGGAAGCGACCTGCATATACCCGGCCAGCGGCGTCGCCCGCAGTTCATCCAGCATCAGCCGGATTCCCTTCAAGCCGAAGACGTTCGCGATTTCATGGGCGTCGAAGAAGCCACCCGTCGTTCCCAGCGGCAGCACCGCCCGGGCAAATTCGGTTGCGGTCAGCTGGGTGCTCTCGATATGGCAGTGCCCGTCAAGCAGACCCGGAGCCATATACCGGCCTCCGGCATCGATGACCCGGGTATCCTCCCCGATCATATGGGAGACATCCTTTCCGACATAAGCGATCCGGCCCTCCCGGATGCCGACGGACATGTTCTCCAGAATCTCGCCCGAGACGACATTCACCAGTCTCCCGCCGGTAATGACCAGCGTTGCCGGCAGGTCGCCGCGCGACGTCGCCACAAGGTCCGGCACGCAGTCCGCCAGCGGTATTCGCGGATATCCCATGATTGTCCCCCTCCCCTTCCTTACCGAAGCACGAGCTTCTTGTGCAAATTGAAATGATTATCTTACACCCGCTCGTATACGTCAAGGGCGGCCTGAACGGCCGCTCCCGGCGAAGCCGCGAATCCCTGGCGAAGCAGCGCCGCCTCCAGCGCGCCCAGCACGCGCAGCACATTGTTCTCCCGGCAGCTGTAGCCCATCGTGCCAATCCGCCAGATTCGGCCCTTGAGCGGGCCGAAGGAGCTGGCGATTTCGACGCCGAACCGGTCCAGCAGCATCGAACGGACGGCCTCCCCGTCGACGCCTTCGGGAATTTCGGCGCAGGCGACAACCGGCAGCTTGCAGGCCGGATCGCCGTACAGACGCAGTCCCATGGCCTCCAGCCCTTCCGCCAGCGCCCGCTCATGCAGCCGGTGCCGGGCATAGCGGGCTTCCAGCCCTTCTTCCAGCGCGAGCCGGAGCCCTTCGCGGAGGCCGTACAGCATCGACGTCATTTCCGTATGATGATTGAGCCGCTTCTCGCTCCAGTAATCCTGGAGCATACCGAGATCGAAGTAATTGCTGCGCACATACACAATATCTTCGCCGAAGGCGTCGTCGTCGCTGCGAATGCCGCGTTCGACCCGCTTGCGGGCCAGAATCCGGGCCTCCGCCCGCTCGTTGTACGTCAGCGGCGACATGCCCGAAGGGACGGACAGGCATTTCTGGGTTCCGCCGATCACCACGTCAAGTTTCCATTCATCCGTCTTCACCGGCACGCCGCCGATCGTCGCCACCGCATCGACGACCAGCAGCGCGTCCAGCTCCCGGCACACCTCCCCGATGCCTTCCAGCGGCTGCATCCGGCCGGTCGAGGTCTCGCCGTGGACCATGGCGACAAGCTGCGGACGCACACGCCGGATCTCCGCAATAATCTCCTCGGGATCGAAGACGGTTCCCCACGGCCTATGCATGACGGATACCTCGGCGCCGCAGCGCTCGGCAATCTCATGCAGCAGATGGCCGAACCGGCCATAGATCGGCACCAGCACCCGGTCTCCGGGCCGGATCAGGCTGATCATGGCCGCTTCCAGGCCCGACCGCGAAGTGCCGTCCACCGGATAAGCCCAGCGGTTGCCGGTCGCGAACAACTCCCGGAGCATGCCCATCGTCTCATTCATAATGCCCGTGAACTCGGGGTCGAACTGCCCCAGCACCGGCATCGACAGCGCCCGAAGCACCCGCGGGTCCACTTCCACCGGCCCCGGCGTCATAATGCACCGCTGGGACGGCGCCAAATCCTCATACCGCCTCATCCTGATCTCCCCCCGTCCGCCGGGCGGAGCCGGATTCACCGGGCCGCCTGCGGTCCTTCTGTTCTGTGTGCTGATGTTCTGTACCCTTCTGTTCTGTGTGATGCTGTTCTGTACTCTGCTGTTTTGTGTCCTTGTTCCTTATCCTTGTGTTCTGTATGCTTCTCTTTCAGTACGTGCTGTTCAGTACCCTCGTTGTCCGGCACCCTGCTGTTCTGTACCCTCGTTGTCCGGCACCCTGCTGCTTAGTATCCCTGTGTTCTGTACTTCTGTTCTGTATTCTTCTGTTCATTATCCTGCCGTTCTGCTGCCTTGCTGTTCTGTATCTGCTGCCCTGCGGCTTAGCAATAAGCCAGTTCGTACAAAAGCCCGATCAGCACATCCAGCCCAGCCGCCAGCTCCTCCGGCGGCGTATGCTCCAGCGGAGAGTGACTGATGCCGTCCCGGCTCGGCACAAAAATCATGGCCGCCCGGCAGCGGGGCGCCAGCAGCTGGGCGTCATGCCCGGCTCCGCTGACCATCCTTCGGCTCGGGCGGCCCTGTCTCCCGCAGACGGCCTCGATGGAGGCGCACAGCGGCGCGTCCATCGGCGCAGGCTGCGCCCGGAGCCGGGGAATCAGCTCCAGCCCAAGGCCCCGCCGGGCGGCGATCTGGCCGAAGTCTGCGGCCACCGCGGCGCAGAAGCGCTCCAGTTCCGCCTCATCGCTGTGGCGGATATCCAGACTGAAAGACACTTCGCCGGGAATGACATTGGAGGTGTTCGGCTTCACGTCCAGCCGGCCCGCTGTGGCAACCAGCGGATCTCCGGCTTCCAGCGCGCAGTGTTCCAGATGCGCCAGCATCTCCGCCGCACCGGCGAGGCCATCCCGCCGCAATCCCATCGGCGTCGTTCCGGCATGGTTGGCGCTGCCGGTCAGCCGGACCTCATAGCGGCGCTGTCCGGCAATCGCCGTGACGATTCCGATCTCCGTCCCGGTCCGCTCCAGCGTAATTCCCTGTTCAATATGCAGTTCGATATAAGCTGCGATATCGGACCGCTTCAGGCTTCCCGGCGAATAGCCGCCGAAGCCGCAGTCTTCCATGGCATGCTTCAGGGCAATGCCGGAGGCGTCGGAGACAGCAGCGGCCTCCGGACCGGCGTAGCGCCCCGCGACATGCCCCGATCCCCAGAAGGTCAGCGGAAAACGGCTGCCTTCCTCTTCGGCAAAAGACACGGCCTCCAGCGTCCGTCTCGGCGGCCCGTATGTCCGGCGCAGATGCGCCAGCGCCGCGATGCCGGAGGCAACGCCGTAAGCGCCGTCGTACCGCCCGCCGGAGACGACCGTGTCGATATGCGACCCGGTCAGAATAACGCGCCCGTCCTCTTCCGTCCCCGGAAGCCGACCGAAGACGTTGCCGACTCCGTCCGCATAGGCCGACAAGCCGAGCGTCTCCATCCGCTCCTTCAGGAACGACTGGGCCCGGCTCCATTCCGGCGTGTACAGCAGCCGGGTGATTCCTTCGCCCGGGGCGCTGAACGCGGCCAGCTCCTCCAGCAGCTCCAGCATCTCTTCGGCGGCCCGGGCGTGCCGCGAAGCTTCGGTCCCCGGCCCGCTCATACGCGCAGCCCCCGTCCCGCACGGACCCGTCTGCCGCCGCCGGGGCGAAGCAATCCGTCCGCCGCCGTGTAGACCGGCTGTCCCCGCAGCAGAGTGGCGGTTACCCGGCAGGACAGCTCCATGCCTACATACGGGCTGATCTTGTGCCGGTACAGCAGATGCTCCGGCTGCAGCGTGTAGGAAGCCCCCGGGTCGAGAATCGCCAGATCGGCCTCGAGGCCTACGGCGATCCGCCCCTTGCGGTCCGACAGCCCGAATCGGCGGGCCGGCCCTTCGGCCAGCAGACTGGCGATCAGCGCCGCCGGCAGCTTCCGGCGGTTCACGCCTTCGTGGAACATAAGCTCCAGGCTGCTCTGCGCGCCGGAAATGCCGCCCCAGGCTTCGAAGAAACCGAGGGACGGGTCCAGCTTCATTTCCGGCGGACAGGGCGAATGATCGGAGGCGATGAAGTCGATCAGCCCGTCTTTCAGCGCCTGCCAGAGCTTCTCCTGCTCCTCCCCGCTTCGCAGCGGCGGCGCGCATTTGGCGAGAGGACCGAGACGCAGCAGATCCTGTTCGCTCAGAATCAGGTAATGCGGGCAGGTCTCGGCCGTCACATCCACCCCGCGGCGCTTGGCCTCCCCGATCAGCTCCAGCGCCGCCGCCGTGCTGATATGGACAAAATGCAGGCGGCACCCCGTCCGCTCGCTGTAGAGCAGCGCCCGGGCGACCGCCTCCAGTTCCGCTTCCGGCGGACGGGAAGCCGCAAAGTCCAGCGGACCGGTCCGCCCTGCCCTTACGGCGGCATCCGAGAGCGTCTTCGTCAAGGCTTCGCTCTCGGCATGGAGAGCGAGAAGGCCGCCGAACGAGGCGATCGTCTCCATCCCCCGGTAGAGCGTATCGTCGTCCACCTCGCGGAACCGGCCTTCGCCTTCTCCGCCGGGATTGGAGATGAACGCCTTGAATCCCGCGACCCCCGCTTCGGCCAGACGTTCCAGCTCCTCCAGATTGCCGGGAACAAGGCCGCCCCAGAGCATATAATCGACGGCGGAGTTCCCCTCCGCCAATCTGTTCTTCAACCGGAGCGCCTCCAGGTTCACCGTGGGCGGATTGCCGTTCAGCGGCATATCGGCATAGGTCGTGCAGCCGCCAGCCGCCAGCGCGGCCGAGCCGGAGCTGAAGCCTTCCCAATGGCCGAAGGACGGTTCATTGAAATGCACATGGGCGTCGATGACGCCGGGGAACACATACTGCCCCTCCGCATCCAGCCGGTTCTCCGCTTCCTGCGGGTCCAGCGTCTCTTCCAGCGCGGCGATGATGCCGTCCTTGGTGCCGATGTCCAGACGGCGCACACCGCCCGGAAGGACGGCCAGACCGCCCGTAATGACCCAGTCGAATCTCTTCTTCATCCTGACGCCCTCCTTCGGTTCGGGTAGAAAGCCCTCTTCCCCTTCATTCGCATGCGCCCTTCACTCCGGCGTCAGCTCCCCCGGTACGTGCTGTATCCGCCGGGGGCGAGCAGCAGCGGAACATGGTAATGCGCATCCGGTTCGGCAACCCGGAAGCGAATCGGAATTTCTTCCAGAAACGCTTCTGACTCCGTTCCGGCGATCCTTCTCCAGTAATCCCCGGCCCGGAACAGCAGCTCATAGCTTCCGCCCGCCAGTTCTCCACCTTCGAGCAGCGGCTTCTCCAGTCTTCCGTCCGCATTCGTGACGGCTGTCTTCAGCAGCCTCCAGCCGCCGTCCTCTTCCCGAAGCCTAAGCTCCACTACAAGACCGGGCGCGGGAGTTCCCCGGGACAGGTCCAGCACATGGGTGGTCAGCCTGCCGCTTCCGCCCGATTGGCCGGCGGAGAGCGGGGGAGCCGCATTCTCCGCCTGCTCCGTTTCTCCCTCCGTAATCAGATCTCGGAGCCGGAAGCCGGCAATGCGGCCGACTTCCTGCATCGCCCGGGCCAGCTCGGTCTCCCGCTCTCCCGGCAGCCGCTCCCGGAGGGAAGCGAGAATCTCATCAGCCGTCCGGCCGCGCACCGCCAGGATGAACGGGAATCCGAACTTCTCCGTATACCTCCGGTTCAACCCGCTCATCTCGGCGAACTGCTCGGGGGCCAGACGGTCCAGACCGGCCCCCCGCTGCTCCGCCGCCGACAGCGGCGTCACCTGCATGCGTGTCGCCAGATCGGGATGGCTTCGCAGCAGCGCGAGCGACCGCTCCTCTCCGGCACTTCGGACCGCTTGTTCCATCGCCTCATGCAGGTCCTCCACATCGGCAAAAGGACGTTCCGGCCACGCTGCCTCCGCTACCCACGGCGAATGCTCATAGATGCCGCCGAGCGCCGAGACAAACGCCTCCCGGTCCATCTTATTGACCGCATCCAGCATCAGCGTCTGTGCCTTCATGACTCCCCCGCCCCTCTTAGGGCGGCCCGGCTGACCGCCCGCCAGATGCCTCCGTACCCGGTGCACCGGCAGAGATTGCCGGACAGCGCTTCTTCCACTTCCTCCCGCGTGGGCCGGGGATTGTTCTCCAGCAGGGCCACCGTCGACAGCACCATGCCCGGCGTGCAGTATCCGCACTGGAACCCGCCTTCTTCCAGAAAAGCTTCCTGCACCGGGTGCAGGCTCCCCGCTCCCTCGGGGCCCTTCTCGCTCAATCCTTCAATGGTAACGATGCTCGAGCCCTCGCACTGGTACGCCATGGTCAGACAGGCATTGATCGGCACTCCGTCGATCAGCACCATACAGGCTCCGCAGCGGCCCAGCTCGCAGGACCGCTTCGTTCCGGTCAGCCCCAGATCGTCCCGCAGCACCTGAAGCAGGCGGCGGGACGCCGGCACCCGAATCTCTACCGGCTTGCCGTTGACCGTGCAGGCAAGGACATAGGCTTCGCCTTGTTCCGCCTCCTCCTGTCCCGCTAGCACCTGTCCTGCTAATTCCTGTCCTGCTAATTCCTGTCCTGCTAATTCCTGTCCCGCTAACACCTGTCCCGCTAATTCCTGTCCTGTGAATTCCTTCTCAGTTCCGCAAGGCCCTCTCTCGGCAGATCCCTTGGCTTCCGGCACAGCTTCCACAGGGCCCGGCTCGCCCGGCCGAAGAGGGGCGGAAGCCGGCAAGTTCGCTTTATTCTCCATTCGCGCTCACCGCCTTTCTCGATTTAAAGGGCGTATCCTGCAGCAACTCGGGCTCAATCGGCAGCCGGGTCACCCGAATGCCGGTAGCCTGGTGAACCGCAGCGGCTACCGCAGGCGCCAGGTTGACCGAGCCGATCTCGCCGATGCCGCGGGGACCGTACGTGTCGTGCGCGGGAAGGTCCTCTATCGGCTCCACCGTAATGGAACCGCCCATATCTGCGATTCCCGGAATGATGTACGTATCCAGATTCCTGGTCAGATACAAGCCGTCAGACATGAGCGCGTCTTCCGAGAGCGTAAAGCCGACCGCCATGCCGCTGCCGCCTTCAATCTGTCCCAGGTAGCCCTGCGGGTTCACGACCGGACCGGCGGCGATAGCGTGGTACTGGTCGGCAATGCGCACCCGGCCGGTCAGCCGGTTGACCTCGACCCGCACGGCAATGGCGGAATAGGTATACAGAAAATGCGCCCCCACCCGCTCCAGCGGGGTGGTAGGGTAACTGAACGCCGTCTCGCACACCAGCGGCTCCTTTCGGCTGCGGGCCAGCTCCGCGTAAGTGAGCAGCCGCTCTCCGTCCCGGTAGATGCCGCCGGGTCCCAGTTGCAGCGAGCCGATGCCAATTCGTTCTCCGCCGCTCGCGTAGAGGGCGTCCGCCGCCGCTTCAATCAGCCCGGCGGTGAACTCGGGACGCAGCCGGCGCAGCGCCATCCACATCATGCTCGTCGCCCGGGAAGCCGTGCTGGAGCCGCTGTCGGGCACCACATCCGTGTCGCCGATAATAATCCGCAGATCCTCGGCGGCGAACCCGAACTGTTCCACCAGCATTTGTTCCATGGTGGCGATCAGCCCCTGGCCGAACTCCTCGTACCCGAATACCGCTTCAATCATGCCGTCCAGCGCCAGCACAAGTCTCCCTCCGGCCGGATCGGGGATGCCGTAGCCGAGCCCCGCGCCGTGCATGGCGATCGCCGCTCCGGTGCCGCTGACGATCCAGGGCTCCTTCCGGCCAGGTTCCGCCGCCGATTTCTTCTCATCCGGTCCCTTCCCCTCTGCTCCCTTCTTCTCCGATTCCTTCTTCGCTGATTCTTTCTCTGCGGAGCCCTTCTCCGCAGCTTCCTTCATCAGCGGGCAGGCCGCCAGCGCTTCCCACACCTGAACGGCGCCGTCCGTCTGGGCAATAGCCTGACCGAACGGTCCGGGATCGCCGTACTGGCGCAGATTGAGCCGCCGGAACTGCCAGGGGTCGATTCCGGCCAGCTCCGCCAGCCGGTCGATCTGCCCCTCCAGCGCGAAGATCGCCTGGTTGCCGCCGAACCCCCGAAATTCGCCGGAGACGCCGTTGTTCGTATAGACGCAGAAGCCTTCAATTTCCACATGGCCGAACCGGTACGGCCCAACCACATGCTCGGTGGCGAAATTCAGCACTTCCGCGCCGAGCGTCGCATACGCTCCGGTGTCGGAGACGATGCGGACCCGGTGGGCGATCAGCCTTCCTTCCCGGTCGCAGCCGGTCTTCATCGCGATCTTCATCGGATGCCGCTTGAGACCGGCGCGAACCGATTCCGCGCGGGAGTTGTGCACCCGGACCGGCCGCCCGGTCCGAAGGGCCAGCAGCGAGCCGTAAGCCTGCACATTCAGTTCATCCTTGCCGCCGAAAGAACCGCCGATCGGGCTGGAGACCACGCGGATGCGCTCCTCCGGCAGCGCCAGAATGCGGGAGAGCTGGCGGCGGTCCATCAGGCCGTGCTGGGTGGCCGAATAGACGGTCAGCCGCCCGCTGCGTTCAGGGATGAACAGCCCACCCTCGGTCTCCATATAGGTATGCATCTGACGGGGCGTCCAATAAGTCTCCTCGGCCACATAGGCGCATTCCGCAAAAGCGGCATCCGGATCGCCGGACCGATATTCCGTATGGTGGAGCACATTGCCTTCCGGATGCAGCAGCGGCGCATCCGGCGCCATCGCTTCCTCCGGGTCGGTGAGCGGAGACAGCGGCTCGTAGTCGACCTCGATCCGCGCGAGCGCCAGCTCCGCCGCCTCGTCGCTGTCGGCGGCGACGGCGGCGATCGCATCTCCGGTGTACCGGACGAACGTATCGCAGAACACGGGCTGATGCGGCAGGGCAATGCCGAATCCGTTCAGCCCGGGCACATCTTCATGCGTGAGAACGGCATGGACGCCGGGAACCTCCAGCGCCCGTTCCGTCGAGATCTTCCGGATTCGGGCGTAAGCATGGGCGCTGCGCAGAACGCGTCCGACCAGCATGCCTTCCGCGTTCATGTCCGTCAAGTATTTCAGGCTTCCCGTTACCTTCTCCCGGCCGTCGGGCCGTGTGCGCCAGCGCGGTCCGCTGGTCTGCCGGTCAAGTCGCATTGCGCCGCTCCTCTCTTCGCGCCCCGTGATGGCGGCCTGGTCGATGAAAATCCCGGCCAGCGGGGACTACCCGCTGCCGAGCTCCTGCCACAGCCCGGCGGCAATCAGATTGGCCGCCGTCTTCTTCTTGTAATCCTCCGAGGCGAACGGATCGGCGTACGTCCGGAACCCGGACCGAGCCGCGTCATAGAGCGGCGCCAGCAGCGCCTCGCTGAACACGGCGCCCTCCAGCAGCGCCTCGGCTTCCTTCAGCCGGTGCGGACGGCCGGACCCGCCGCCCGCCGCGATCCTTACGCCTTCGAGCCGGCCGTCCGCAAGGATGGTTCCGGCGGCGGCGGCGGTCACGAGCGAAGGCGTGAACGTCTCGCGCCGCCCCACCTTGCGGAACCATTGGAAGCGGCGCTCGCCGGCTGCCTTCGCGGCCGGCGGCAGAATAACGCCGGTCAGCAGCTGCTCCGGCCGGTGTGCTCCCTCCGCCCGGCCGTCCAGCCATCCCTCCAGGCCGAGCCTGGAGCGGAACGTGCCGTCGAACAGCTCGACTTCGGCGGAGGCCGCCAGCAGGGCGGGCAGCAGATCGCCCGTGCCCGAAGCGATGTTCCCTCCGGCGGTGCCGAGGTTGCGAACGGACGGAGCCGCGATGCAGCGCGCCGCTTCCTTCACCGCCGGAGCCGCCTCGGCGAGCAGCCCGCTCACGCGGCAGGCCGAGAGCGTCGTCAGCGCCCCGATCGCCAGGCCGTATTCGCCCCTTGCAATCCCGGTCAGCTCCGGTACACCCCTCAGGTCGATCAGCGTTGCCGGCAGGGCGGAGGTGCCGTTCTCCCACTGCGTCCGCAGCAAGGTGCCTCCGGCAATATAGACGGCTGCGCTGCCCAGATCCCGCTTCAGCCCGCAGGCTTCGTGCAGGCTCCGGGGACGGCGGACCGCCGGTAACGGAGAATCCGTTATGTTGTCCATTCGCCTTCACCTCTCTGTCCTGTGCGTTCTGCCGCCTTCTTTTGCCCGCCGGTCAGAACCGCTGCTCTCTCGCATACGGAACGCCCAGCGCCTCCGGCGTTCCGGAAGGCTTGTTGCGGTTGCGGTACCCGAGATACATCAGCACCAGAATCGTCACCACATAAGGAATCATCTTCAGAAAATAGGGCGGTACGGCGCTCCCGAGGAGCTGCATCCGGAATCCGATGGAATCGAGCGCCCCGAAGAAATAAGCGGTCAGCAAGGCCCGCAGCGGATTCCAGCGGGCGAAGATGACAAGCCCGACCGCGATCCAGCCGCGGCCGCCCGTCAGCCCTTCGTTCCAGGTCGGAGCGACCGTCAGCACCATATCCGCGCCGGCCAGGCCGATCAGCATCGCTCCCGCTGCCGTGCAGCCGTAGCGGATCAGCCGGACATGGACGCCCATAACGTCGGCGGTGGCGGGATGGTCTCCCACAGCCCGAAGATGCAGGCCCCAGGAAGTGCGGTGAATCAGCAGATGCAGCGCCGCCGCCAGGGCGAAGCTGAACCAGGTCAGCAGATCCAGATTGCCCAGCAGGTCGCCGATAACCGGCACCGGCTTCAGCCACGGCAGCTCCAGCCGGGGAAGCCCGCCCGGCAGCGGATTGCCGCTGATCGGCTTGCCGAGATACGCGCTCAGGCCGCTGCCGAACAGCGTCAAGGCCAGACCCGCCATCGGCTGATTGGCCCGAAGCGTCACGCAGAGAAAGCCGTGCAGCAGCCCGAGAAGAGCGGTCACCGCCAGCGTGGCCAGCAGCGCCGCCGCCAGGCTTCCGGTTCGCAGGTAGACGAGACAGGTCGTCACCGCCCCCATCAGCATGAGCCCTTCCGCGCCGAGCTGAATGATGCCCGCCCGTTCGTTCAGGATGCCGCCCAGCGTGGCCAGCAGCAGGGGAGTTCCGGCCGCAACGGCGGCCACCAGCAGTTGTGCAATAAAGTCCATTGTCTTCCCCTCCTACACGCTCCGCCGGAGGCGGAAGCGGGCGATCATTTCACCGGCGATCAGACTGAACAGAATGGCGCCCTGGAGCATCTCCGATATGGAGGACGGCAGCCCGATGGTCTGCACGCTGTAGCCGCCGACAATCAGACCGCCGAACAGCACAGAGGTGACAATGAGGCCGAGCGGATTCAGCTTCGCCAGCCAGGCGACGATGATGGCTGTATAGCCGTATCCCGGCGAAATGCCCTGCATCAGTTTGTGGCTGACCCCGGATACCTCCGCCATCCCGGCGATTCCGGCAAGCCCGCCGCTGATCAGCATGACAATGAGGATATGGCGTTTGACGGAAATGCCCGCATACCGCGCCGCCGACGGATTCGCCCCGATCAGGCGAAGCTCGTAGCCCCAGCGGGTGAAGCGCACCATGAGATAGTAGACCGCTACCGCGGCGAGCGCCAGAATCAGGCCGATGTGCAGCCGGGTTCCGCCGAGAACGGGGAGCGACTGCCAGGCGGTGAACACCGGCGTTCCCGGAAAATTGAAGCCCTCCGGGTCTTTCCACGGCCCGTAGGTCACGTAATCCA
The DNA here is from genome assembly GCF_008710135.1 of Paenibacillus spiritus. GTDB lineage: Bacteria > Bacillota > Bacilli > Paenibacillales > Paenibacillaceae > Paenibacillus_AQ > Paenibacillus_AQ glufosinatiresistens. The sequence continues at coordinate 249,059 of NZ_VYKK01000008.1, forward strand.
GCAGTTGAAGCGCCACGTAATTCAGCATCAGCGAAGTAATCAGCTCGTTGACGCCGAAATGCGTCTTCGGCAGCGCCGTCAGCAGACCCCAGAACGCCCCGGCGGCGATGCCCAGAACCAGCATCAGGGAGATCGTCCAGAAGGCCGAAAGATTCGGCCAGTAGATCGTGACCGCCGTTGCGGCAATCGCTCCCAGCGTGAACTGGCCTTCCGCCCCGATGTTCCAGACCGAGATCCGGTAAGCGACGGCAATCCCGAGCCCGCAGAGCAGCAGCGGGATCGCCTTGACGAGCGTTTCGGTCATGCCGTACGAGGTGCCGAAGGCGCCCCGGAACATTTTGGAATAGACCGTCCAGGGGTTCATGCCGTTGGCATAGATGAAGACCGCGCACAGCGCCAATGCGAGAAGAACCGAGAAGACCGGCGTCCACCAGGGAGTCCGGACCCGGGCGGCATCGAATTCAAGCCGCAAGGGGGTCCTGCGTTCTGCGGCTCGGTCCGCAGGGCCGGCGAGGGCGGGCGCGCCCGCTTTTTCGTGACTCATGCCGGATTCTCCTCTCTGCTGCGGATGCCCGCCATCATCAGACCGATGGACTCCCGGTCCGCTTCCTCATGGCTCTGCTCTCCGATAATCTTGCCGTCATAGATGACCAGAACCCGGTCCGACAGCTGCAGCAATTCGTCCAGGTCCTCGGAGATCAGCAGAACGCCGCTGCCCGCCGCTCTCAGCTCCATCAGCAGCTCATGCACGCCCGCCGTCGCTCCGACGTCCAGGCCCTGGGTGGGGTGAACGGCGACCATCAGCTTCGGCCGGTGGCTCACTTCCCGGGCGAACAACAGCTTCTGCTGATTCCCCCCGGAGAGCTGCTGGACCGGCGTATCCAGCTCCGGCGTCCGCACATTGAACCGCCGCACCAGCCCTTCGGACCACGCCCGGTTCTTCGCCGACCGCAGGAAGCCCATCACCGAATGCTCGCCGGAGCGGTACGATTTGAACAGCAGATTGTCGACTGCTCCCAGCGTACCCGCCAGGCCGCTCTTCATCCGGTTCTCCGGCACGTGGGAAATGCCGGCTTCGATCGCGGCCCGGACCGAAGCGGTCCGGACCGGGCGGCCGCCGAATTCGATCTCGCCTTCCCTCCAGCTCCGCAGCCCGGTCAATACCTCAGCCAGCTCCTTCTGGCCGTTGCCGGCCACGCCGGCCACGCCGACGATCTCTCCCTCCCGCACCTTCAGCGACAGGCCCCGCAGCGCCCGCCGCCCGTGGTCGGCGTTCACCTGGAGATTCTTCACCACCAGCAGGTCGCCCCCCGCCGATTCTTCGCGCTCCCGGCGCTCAATGACGACCTCGCGTCCGACCATCAGCCGGGCGAGCTCACGCTCATCGGTCTCCCGGGTGTTCAGCGCGGCGATCATCCGGCCTCTGCGCATCACGGAGATCCGGTCTGCGGAAGCCAGAACTTCCTTCATTTTATGCGTCGTCAGGATCACCGTCTTGCCTTCGCTGCGCATCCGGCGCAGCGTCTCGAAGAGCTGCTCGGCCTCCCCGGGCGTCAGCACCGAGGTCGGTTCATCCAGAATGATGATGTCCGCTCCGCGGTAGAGGGTTTTGACAATCTCCACCCGCTGCTGTTCGCCGACGGAGAGCTGCCAGATCGGACGATTGACCGGAAAAGCCAGACCGAAGTGCTCCGCGAGCGCTTCGATCTCCTTGTGTTTGTCCTGAACCCAGCGGCTGCCGCGCCAGAAAGACGATTTTTCGCCGAGCACGATATTCTCCGCCGCCGTCAGCGTCTGCACCAGCCGGAAATTCTGAAAGACCATTCCGATTCCAAGCTGGGCCGCATCCTTCGGGGAACGGATTCTCGCCGGGCGCCCGTGGACCCAAATCTCGCCCTCATCCGCCCGGTAGACGCCGGACAGCATGCTCATGATGGTGCTTTTGCCCGCTCCGTTCTCCCCAAGCAGCGCGTGAATCTCTCCCGCATCCGCCGAAAAATCGACTTGATCGCTGGCAGTCACCGGCCCGAACCGTTTGACAATGCCCCGCATTTCAACCGCATGTCCCGCCATCTGCTCGCCTCCCCTTTCGCTTCCCCTCTTTATAGGACGGGCGGGGAAGATTCGTTGGCCGAATCCGCCCCACCCGTATCGCAATCCTCTATTCAAGCCGCAGCCCTTCGCCCTGTCCGCCGCTTTATTTCGGGAGCTTCCCTTCCACGCCCTTCGCCAGCCAATCCATCTTCAGCACTTCCTCATGGGTCAGCGTCTGGCCCTCCGCCACCTTGACCGCGCCCTGATTGTCGCTGATCGGTCCGGTGAAGACATTCAGCTCGCCGCTGATGATCTTCGCTTTGGCTTGCGCCACGAGATCCTGAACCTCCTGCGGGATCTGGTCGCCGAACGGGGCGAGGTCAATCATGCCGTCAGCCATGGAACCGACGAACGATTCGCTCTTCCAGGTGCCGTCCTTCACAGATTGAACCGTCTTCTCGTAGTACGGGCCCCAGTTCCAGACGGGATTGGTGAGATAGTTGTCGGGGGCGTATTTCTTCATGTCGGAGTCATTGCCTCCGGCCAGAGCGCCGCGCTCCTTCGCAGCCTGAAGCGTTGCGGGGGAATCCTGGTAGGCCAGCAGCACGTCGGCTCCCTTGTCGAGCAGGCTGATCGCCGCCTGGCGCTCCGTTGTCGGATCGTACCAGGTGTTCGTCCAGACGACATCGACCTTCACATCGGGATTGACGCTCTGCGCGCCCAGCGTGAACGCGTTCAGATTATAGATCACTTCGCTGATCGGAAAAGCGCCGACATAACCGAGATGATTCTTCTTCGTCATCTTGCCTGCCGCAATGCCCGTCAGGTAGCTGGCTTCATAGTTTTTGCCGAAATATGTGCCCATGTTGGCCGCTGTCTTGTAGCCGGAGGCATGGTCGAACTTGACGTCCGGGAACTTGCCGGCCACATTCAGCGTGTAGTCCATGTAGCCGAAGCTCGTGGTAAAGACAATGTCGTGGTTCTGGGCCAGCTCGGTAATCGTCCGTTCGGCATCCGGCCCTTCGGGGATGTTCTCCACCGTGTCGGCCTTCAGGCCAAGCTTCTCTTCCATGTACTTGCGGCCCAGATCATGCTGGTACGTATACCCTCCGTCCCCTGGAGGTCCGATATACACAAAGGCAACCTTGGGCGTCTTGCCCGAAGCTGTTGCAGGCGCTGCCGATGCTCCGGCGGATGCCTCTCCCCCCGCTGCGACCGATGCCGCCGGCGCCGGAGAACTGCCGCTGCCTGACGCCGAGTTATTGTTGTTGCCGCAGCCCGGCAGAATGAGCGCCAATGCCACCAGAAGGGTTCCCCCCCATTTCATGCCCTGACCCCTTTTCATCTTTCCTCTCCTCCTTCTCTGATTTAGCTTTACTATACGGATGCGGAGGCAGTGCGTAAATTTAGTTGACACAGCTTTGGTTAATTTGATGAAAAGGGGCATTGAATTTGTGCCTTCTGCACGTATTCAAAATTAACTCGCGACAATTGTGTCCGTATAACTGACACGAGCTCTTGCGGACTCCTTAGATTCCGCTCTCCTGCCAGTGCCGGGCTACGTCCCGGTAATCGCCGTCGGTATCGGCGTCCATTCGCCAGAACGGGGAATCTCCTTCCAGCACCGCGCCCTTGAAGCCGGGCGAGCGCATGAGCGCGGCGGCGCCCGCGTCCCCGTCCAGCTCCTGCAGAGCCGGGAACATCTTCCGGGAGAACAGGGCGGGCGGCATACCGCCTCCGCCCTCCCGGGCGCCGGCGACATAATCCAGATCAGGCCGGCATCCCAGCGTCTCGATCAGCCGCCGGACCAGTCCCGCGGTTACGAACGGCTGGTCCGCCAGCGCCACCAGAACCGCATCCGGTTCCGTCGGCAGCACGGCGTTCAGCCCGCAGCGAAGCGAGAACGACAATCCGAGATGGGCGGTCAGACAGGTCTCCGTCCAGCGCCTGCGTTCCGGCGGGTCCGGCAGCCAATCCAGCCGGTCGTCCGCCCGGACCACCACTATAAGAGGCTCCAGCCCGCAGCGGTCGAGCTCGCGCAGGGCCGCCGCGCCCAGGGCGACGTTCGGCGACAGCGGCAGCGACACCTTCGACGTTCCCATGCGCCGGCTTTGCCCGGCCGCCAAATAAATCCCTGCTACTTTCACTAGTCACCCTCCTCAAAGTTTTGTTAGGATTGCTTCGTTGGATAAGCTTCGGCAAAACTCACTTCGGAAGCATAATCAAAGTTTTGTTAGGAGTGCTTCGTTGGATAGGCTTCGTCAAAACTCACTTCGGAAGCATAATCAAAGTTTTGATAGCATAAGCTGCTTGATTATTTTTCGCAAAACTCGCGGACTACATCTGCGCCGCCCGCAGCATCCCGCCCGTCCGGCGTCCGTTCCGCCTGCGGACGGCGATCAGCTCGGCGGCGATGCTGACAGCAATCTCTTCCGGCCCCTCGCTCCCGATGGCCAGGCCTGCGGGCGCGTGCAGCGAAGACGGCACCGGCAGCCCTTCGGTCAGCAGACCGATTCGCGCCTGCGAACCGATGATGCCGATATACGCCGGTTCGAGCGGAAGCAGCCGCTCCAGGAACTCGCGGTCGCGCTGGAACTGATGGCTGCAGATCAGCACATAATCCCCGGGACCGATGTCCAGCCTTCGGGCGGCTTCCCGCGGCGGACAGATGATGCGCTGCTCCGCCGGGAACGGGCTCTGCAGACTGCCTTCCCGCCAGTCGGCGACGGCGAGCCGGAAGCCCGAGCGGACGGCCAGCTCCGCAATCGGCCCCGCATCATGCCCGGCGCCGAAGAGAACCAACCGCGGCTCCGGCTCAAAGACCGTGGCGAACCGCTCTTCGTCCAGCCTTCCTCGAAGCGGTCTCTCCGCTTCGCCGCCCGGTTCGGATACGTCCAGGCGGTAGCTGTAGCCGCGGCCGGACCGGGTCCGCAGAAGCGTGGCGCTTTTGCCAGCCTCCAAGGCTTCTCCCGCCTCCAGCAGCAGCTCCCGAAGCGTCCCGCTTACCGGCTCCAGTACAATCCGAATCTTCCCTCCGCAGCCCGTCGCTTCTCCCCAGGAGAAATCATCCGGCGAGGTCATGTTGTACTCCACCGTCTCGGGGAGCCCGCTGGCCCATAGCGCCGGAAGGCGAAGCTTCAGATCGCTCTCCAGGCAGCCCGGGCTCAGCGTACCGACGCTCTCCTCTCCCTGGAACAGCATGACAGCCCCGGCCTTGCGGTACGAATGCCCTTCTGTAGCGATCAGCGTGGCGAGCATGGCAGGCTCCGCAGCGCGGTGCAAACGTTTGACGACAGCGGCGATGCTCATGCTCCCGCCCTCCCCCCGGTCCCGGGCAGGCGAACCACGGTATCCTGCTCCTGCATCCGCCGGAACAGGAACGCAAGCTTCAGGCGAAGCAAATCATTCGTTTTTTTGAAATCGACCTCCAGAATTTCGCTTAACTTCTCCATCCGGTACGTGGCGGTATTGCGGTGAATGAACAGCTTCTTGGCGGTCTCGTTGATATGGCCGTCGCACTCCAGATAAACTTCAAGCGTATGCAGCATTTCTTTCGCATATTCCGGCTCCCGCGAGAGCAGGCCGGCCAGCGTCCGGGTATAGTAGCGCCGCATCGAGTCCGCAGGCACCTGCTGCATGAGCACCGCCAGCTCGACTTCCCGGTAGCGGCCGCTCTGCCGCCCCTGGGCCCAGTAAGCCGACAGGCGCAGACATTCCTTCGCTTCGGCAAAAGCTTCACGCAGTTCGCCGGCTCCGCTCTTGCAGCCGCTGATCGCCGCCTTCGGCTCGCACGGACCCGCCGGTCCCGTCTTGAGGAAGCAGGATTCCAGCAGTCCCTTCAATTCCTCCGCCTCCTGCCGCACCGCCGGGTAGATCGACAGCAGACCTTCATCGACAATCAGATGAATCGCCCGCGTCTTGCCCAGAACGGGATGCTGCAGGTACTCCTCCTTCAGCCGGTACAATTCCCCGGTCCGCCGTTCGCCCGCAGCCGGAACCTCGGTCAGCACGAGCAGATACGGCGCATCCAGCAGACCGATCTCCATCACGGACGCCGCCCGGGCCAGCTCGGCCCCGGACAGTTCCCCGCTCAGGCAGCGGCGCAGCAGCCGGCAGAAGTCCCGGTGCATCTCCCGGTCGAAGCAGTCCTCCAGACCGGCGTACATATGGTAGGCAATCAATTCGGCGCCCTGCACGAACAGACTTTCCTCCGCAGCCAGGAACAGCGGATTCACGCCGCAAAAGAGCACATGGCCCGCGAAGCTCTCGCCCTGAAGCAGCGGGAGCAGGTAACCGCTCTGTTCTCCGAGCCGCATCTTCCGGCTGCGGTTCCCCCACGGCCAGCCGCTTAGCAGCCGGGCGCTGTCGAAGGACGAGTTGTTGAAGAGCACTTCCCCGCGGGGGCTGATAATCGCCAGCGGATAGCCGATCACCTCCGACACGGATTCCAGCAGCGGCCGGGTCCGGACCGAATGCAGGGCAAAGCGCATCAGCTCGCGCTGCTTCTCCATCACCGTCTGGAGCAGGCCCGTATGGCGGCTGAGCTCCGCCCGGAACAGCCCGTTCATCTGGTCCGAGAACGTGAACTGAAAGGGCAGTTCAATCAGCGGAAAATTCAGCGCCTCCGCCTTCTCGATCAGCTCCTCCGGCACCCGGTCCCAGAACCGGCCGAGCTTGATCCCAAGACCGGCCGAGCCGACCCGGTTCAGCTTGTGGAGCAGCGCATGCGCCTGCTCGGGGTCGTCCTTGATGAGATAGGCCGTGGTCAGCAGCATCTCTCCTTCCTTGATCCAGTCCACAATATCCGGCGCGTCCATGACATTGATCGACTTGACGATCCGGCTCTTGCCTTTAGCCCCCGCGATCAGCTTGGCTTCGGACAAAGGGTAGATGGACAACGCTTCTTCTACCGTCAGATGCATGACGCCCTCCTCCATTTCTGTCGGCGATCCGTCCCTGGCTGCGGGCGTCCGCTCTCTTCTCGTGTTACTTTATATAACATTATAGAGAGGGTTTGCGGCTTTGAAAAGATAAAAATTCATTTTTTCGTGCCTATATGTAAAATTAATTAACACAAAAAAAGCCTCGCCAGATGGCGAAGCGCTGACTTCCGGCAGCCGTCCTTAGCAGGGCCGATGCCGGCAATTCGGATCAGAAGGGGCAGAGCGCCGGCAGCGACACGGCCCAGGCCAGCAGATCGAGGTCCTTGCCCGGACCGGCAATGACGGACAATCCGACCGGAAGACCTTCCGGCCCCTCGACGGGCAGGGTCACCTGCGGCAGTCCGGTCAGGCCTGCGATGCAGCAGAGCGAGAGGGCTCCGCTGCGGTTGCGCTCCAGCTGCCCGGCATCGCCGCCAAGCAGCGGAGCGGGCCCCGGCACCGTCGGAAGCGCCAGACAGCCCGATGGCCCGAGCAGGCTGCGGATATGGCCGGCGATGGCAGCCCGCGCCGTCCGCGCCGCCGCCTGGCCCGATTCCGGCAGCGATGCCGCCCACCGGAACCGGGCGGCGATGTCCGGCCCGAATACCGGCTGCTCGGCGCTGATCCATTCCCCGTGGGTCTGCCAGATCTCATACCCCTGAAGCTCGCGGAAGATCTCCATCCAGGCCGCCAGCCCGCCGGTTGTAACCGCGATCTCCTCCGCCGCGGGACGGATGCCGGACACGGCGGCGGGGCCAGCCGTCTGCATCAGCCGGCCGGCCGCCAGCCGGAGCGCGGCAGCCGCAGACGGCTCCGCCAGCGCCCAGGCCTCGGCCGGCAGAATGATCCGGTCCGGCCAGAACGTCGGATCTGCGGCTCCGGTCCGGCCCTCCGCCTCCGCCGGTTCGGGCAGCAGCGTCCGGCCGATGCGGAGCAGCAGCTCCGGCGTGCGGGCCAGCCAGCCGACCGTATCGAACGACGGGGCCAGCGGAATCACCCCGTCCATCTCCACCGCGCCGTGCGTCGGCCGGAAGCCGAACACGCCGCAGTAGGCGGCGGGCACCCGGATCGAGCCGCCGGTATCCGTCCCGAGAGCCGCGTCTACAGCTCCCGACGCTACGGCAACGGCGGAGCCGCTTGACGATCCGCCGGGGATTCGGCCCGGCCCGTTCGGGTTCACCGGCGTGCCGTAATGCGCGTTCTCTCCGCCGACACTGTACATCAGCTCATCCGTATGCGCCGCCCCCCTGAGCTCCGCGCCGTGCCGCAGCAGCTTCTCGACCGCCGCTGCATGGCGCAGGCTCGGCCCGTGGGTGCGCAGCCAGTCGGGGTTGCCGGCGGATGAAGAATGACCGGCAACGGCGAATACATCTTTTACCGCAAAGCTCAGACCGTCCAGCGCTCCCGTCCCGGTCGGAGGAACCTGAAGCTGCGGATCCATAAAGGCGCGGTACCGGTTGTCCAGACCCATGTCTTCTCCCCCTCATCGTAACGCTTCCTTCCTTGCCCTCTGCGGCCATCCGCGCTGCCGGACCGCTTCCGCCGCGCAGCATCAGCCTCACAGCAGAGACGGACCGGGCAGGGGCGGCTACCAGCCGATAGCCGCTCCGTCGCTGCGGGGGTCGGTTCCCCCGCTGCGGAAGCCTTCGCCATCTATGGCGATGGCGTGGGCATGCCCGGCCAGTCCGTCGTACGCCCGGACGGTGCGCACCTGATGGCCCGCCGCTGCGAGACGGAGGCGGACCTCTTCCGGCACGCGGCTCTCCACCGTCAGCGCCTCGGTCGGCTCGCCCCAGGTGCGCCCCCAGACGAACCGCGGCTCCGCCACCGCCTGCTGCGCATCCATGCCGTAATGCAGCATCCGGGTCAGCAGCAGCGTCTGCGTCTGGGGCTGGCCTTCTCCGCCTTGCGTGCCGTACAGATAGACCGGCCGCCCGTCGCGGCAGGCGATGGCGGGCATCAGAGTATGGAAAGTCCGTTTGCCCGGCTCCAGCGTATTGGCCGCTCCCGGGTCCAGCGAGAAGAAGGAGCCCCGGTTCTGCAGCAGAATGCCGGTCCCGCCCGGAGCGGAGCCCGAGCCGAACTCGAAATAGAGGCTCTGGATAAAAGACACGGCATTGCCGTCGCCGTCCACGACCGCCGCGTAGGCGGTATCGCGCCCCGTCGGGGCGCTTGCGAGGCTCGCCGCCCGGTCCGGCATGATGGCGGCCGCCAGCCCGGCCGCGTAGGATTTGTCCAGGAGACGTTCCAGCGGTACCGGCGAGAAAGCCGGATCGGTCAAGTAGGCATCCCGGTCCCTGAAGCTCAGCTTGATCGCTTCCGCAATCAAATGGTAATACTCATAAGTGCCGTGTCCGATGCTTCGGAAATCAAAATTCTCCAGTATGTTCAGCGTCTCCAGGGCGGCGAAGCCCTGGGAGTTCGGCGGCGCCTGATACACTCTGAGGCCGTGGTAGTCTGTGCATACCGGCTCCGTCCATTCGCCCGCGTGGTCCGCCAGATCCTCGGCCGTCAGCAGACCGCCGGAGCGCGACATGCCCTCCGCGATGGACCGGGCGATTTCGCCCTTGTAGAAGGCGTCCCGCCCGCCGCTTGCGATCGCCGACAGGCTGCGCGCCAGCTCCTTCTGCCGGAAGCGCTCACCCGGTTCCGGAATGCGTCCGCCCGGCATATAGATGGCGGCCGCTTCCGGGCAGAGCGCCCCTCCGGCCAGCAGCGTGCCCTGATGCTGGTCGGAGGAGAGCGGGAAGCCGTCCGCCGCATAACGGATGGCCGGCTCCAGCACCTCGGCCAGCGGCAGCCGGCCGTATTCCGCCAGCACCGCCGCCCAGCTGTCGGCCATGCCGGGCACCGTAATGGCAGCGCCAAGCCCTCTCCGGGGGATGGCTTCCATTCCGGCATAGCGGCCGCGGTGCACCCTTGATCCCGACCGGCCGCTGCCGTTATAGACCCGGACCCGGCCCTCGCCGGGGACGAAGGTCAGCCAGAAGGCATCGCCGCCCAGTCCGGTCATATGCGGATAGACGACGGCCAGAGCGGCGCTGACGGCCACCGCCGCGTCAAAAGCGTTGCCGCCGCGCTCGAGCATCCGGGCGCCCGCTGCCGACGCCAGATAATGCGGGCTTACGACCATCGTTCGTGTGCCGACTACCGGACCTGCTCTCATGGTCAGGACTCCTTCGCTGGGGGAAATGGCAGCGCGCCGTGCAGCGCTGCGGTATTGCCATTTAACCAAGTTCCCGGCAGCAGGCGCAACCGGCCCGGGAACATTCGGAATGGACTGCACTTACAATTTGTGACCTGTGCACAAAGCGGGAGGCGGAGACGGCAGAAGCCCGGATGCCTACTGGCCCTTGAGGTACAATTTCTATACAATGACCTATAAAGAGGGGGAGAACGCGTGAGAACCAAAGACAACGTATACGTCCGGCTTGCGGACGCCATGCTGCGCACCGGTATCCTCGGGTACGGAGGAGGTCCGTCCGTGATTCCGCTGATCCGGCATGAGGCGGTCGTCCGCTTCGGCTGGATGAACGACGAGGAATTCGGCGAGACGCTGGCCATTGCCAACGTACTGCCCGGTCCCATCGCCACCAAGATGGCCGCCTACATCGGCTACAAAGTGAAGGGGGCCCGGGGCGCCGCCTACGCCGTCGTTCTGCACATTCTGCCCAGCGTGCTGGCAATGGTCCTGCTGCTGTCGGCGGTCGATTATCTGAGCGGCTCCAAGGTGGTAGCGGGCATGATCGCCGCCGTCTCGCCGGTGATCGCCGTCATGCTTGGCGTGATGGCCTATGAATTTGCCAAAAAAGGCATCGCCGGGCTGGGGTGGCCGTTCGGCCTGGCCCTGATGGCACTCGCTTTTCTGCTGATGGAGATTCTTGAGGTCCATCCGGCGGTTGTAATCGTGCTGTTCCTCGCTTACGGGGCCGTTCATTTCCGCGCGCTCGCGGCAGTCCGAGGCCGCAGCCGCAAGGGAGGAACGCCGTAATGAACGGGGAATGGCTGCGCCTTCTGATCGGGTTCTTTCTTGCCAATGTTCTGGGCTACGGCGGCGGTCCCTCTTCCATCCCGCTCATGTACGAAGAGATCGTGCCTCATTACGGCTGGCTGACCGACAGCGAATTCTCCAAGATGCTCGCGCTCGGCAATGCCCTGCCCGGCCCGATCGCCACCAAGATCGCCGCTTATGTCGGCTATGACGTTGCCGGCTGGATCGGCATCCTGCTCGCTCTGGCTGCCACGGTCGTCCCGTCGGCGGTTGCCCTTATTGTGCTGCTGCAGGTGCTGGCCCGGCACCGCAAATCTCTTGTCGTCAAAGGAATGACGCTGCTTGTGCAGCCGGTCATCGCGGTCATGATGGTCGTCCTGACCTGGCAGATGGCCAAAGACCCGGCCCGCAGCATCGGCATCTGGCAGACGCTGATTATCGCCGCCATCGCCTACTGGGCTATGGAGCGCCGCAAAATTCATCCGGCGCTGGTCATTCTCGCCGCCTTTCTCTACGGCGGACTGGTGCTACGCTACAGCGTCTAGCATTCGCCCCTTGCGCCCGGCGGGGGGCTTCCCTTATAATGACAATAACTTTGTTCAAAGAAGGAGGTGTGGAAAGATGAATCACAGTGGACTTGGCAGTATCGTTGGCCGCCTGCCCATGGCAACGGCCGGCATCGTTCATGCGTTTGGCCAGGACGGGAGAAGTCTGTCCTTTTCTGCCAATCTCATAGCGAATGCCCACTGTGAAATGTCTTTCCTGCCTTCGTAACCGCCGCTATGCTGTAAGCGGGCGCGAGACAAGGCCGCGGGGAACGTTTCCCTGCGGTCTTTTTTGCGCTGCCGCCAAGCGGACTGCCCCGGCCGGCAGTTCTTCGGTATAACCGGAGGACGCCGCCGGGGGAACCGCCCGGCCCTGGTTCGCAGCAGCCTGCCCGCAGGGAACTCCTCCCCGCCAATAACCCATTGGTCAAAGGAGAATGTCCCATGATGATTCAATGCCAGCATGTTCAGAAATACCACGGCGCCCAATTGGTGCTGGCCGACGTAAGCTTCGAGGTTCGCGAGGGCGACAAGATCGGCCTGATCGGCCGCAACGGAGCCGGCAAAAGCACGCTGTTCCGCCTGCTCGGCGGCCACGACAAGCCGGACTCCGGACTGCTCGCCGTCCGCCGGGGAGCAGTCGTCGGCATGCTCGCCCAGATCCAGGACGAGAGCGGCTCTGTCCTGGAGATGCTTCGCGGCTCCTTCGCCGAGCCGCTCTCCTGGCAGGAACGGATGCGGGCCATCGAAGCCGAGATGGCCGCCGGCGTCCCCGGAGACGGTGATGCCGCCTGGAATGCGCTGCTGAAGGAATACGGCGCCCTTCAGGACCGGTTCGAGGCTGCCGGCGGCTACGAAATCGAAGCCGAGATCAACCGCGTCGCCGGCGGGCTCGGCATCGGCGCGGAGGATTACGAGCGCCCCTTCGCTTCCCTCTCCGGCGGCGAGAAGACCAAAGCGGCGCTGGCGGCGCTGCTCTTGAAGCGGCCGGATCTGCTGCTGCTCGACGAGCCGACCAACCATCTGGATATGGCCGCCATCGAATGGCTGGAGCGCTTCCTTCAGGAATATGCCGGAACGGTCGTTGTCGTGTCCCATGACCGGTATTTTCTCGACGCCGTCATCGGCCGTGTGGTCGAGCTTGAGGACGGCGAAGCCGCGGTCTACCACACGAACTACAGCGGCTATCAGCAAGAGAAGGAGGAACGGCTGCTCCAGCAGTTCGCCGACTACCAGGAACAGCAGAAGCGCATCAAGAAGATGCAGGAGAGCATCAAGCGGCTGATCGAGTGGGGCAATAATGCCAATCCGCCGAATCCCTCCTTCCACCGCCGGGCCGCCTCCATGCAGAAGGCGCTGGACCGGATGGTCCGGGTGAAGCGTCCGCAGCTGGAGCGTCGGGCCATGGACCTCAAGCTCAGCCCGGAGAGCCGGTCGGGGGAACGCGCGCTGACGCTGGAGCGGCTCGGCAAATCGCTGGGCGGACGCCTCTTGTTCGCGGAAGCAAGCGACGGCATCCGGTACGGCGAGCGCGTCGCGCTGCTCGGCGGCAACGGAGCCGGCAAGAGCACGCTGCTGCGCATTCTGCTCGGCGAAGATACGCCGGACAGCGGCCGCTGCCGGATCGGGTCCCGGATCGAGATCGGCTATCTCGCCCAGGAAGCGGTGCCGGACGACGGCCGCCAGACGGTGCTCGGCTTCTTCCGGGAACAGGCCGGGATCGAGGAAGGCGAAGCCCGGGGACGGCTGGCCCGGTTCCTGTTCTTCGGACCCGATGTCTTCAAGCGCGTCTCGCAGCTCTCGGGAGGGGAATGGACCCGTCTGCGCTTCGCGGTGCTGATGTATACGAAGCCGAACCTCCTCCTCCTGGATGAGCCGACCAATCATCTGGATATCGACTCCCGCGAAGCGCTGGAAGAGGCGCTCGAGGAATATACCGGAACGGTGCTGGCGGTATCCCATGACCGCTACTTCATCAACCGCTGCTTCGACCGGATCTGGACCATCGGCGATGGCCGGTTCGCCGTATACGGCGGCAGCTACGCCTATTACAAGGAGAAATCCGCCGAGCTCGCCGCCAAAGCTGCTGCCACAGAGAGCGGGAGCCCTCGGCAGAACGAACGGGAAGCCGCTGCCCGGCCCGTTGCTTCCGGCGCAGAAGCGGAGCCGCCCGCTCGCGGCGGCGCCCGACAGCCGAAGGCGGATACCGCCCGGATGGAAGCGGATATCGCTGCGGCCGAGGCCAGGCTGGAAGAGCTGGACCGGCAGATGGCAAGCCCCGAGTTCGCCAGCGATGCGGAGCGGCTGAGCACTCTGCACGCCGAACGCGAAGAAGTGCAGGCCGGGCTGGACACCCTTTATGATGCCTGGGTGACGGCTTCCCGTTAGCGGACGGGCGGCGGGCCGGCCGTGCCTTCAAGAGCTTGCCGCGAAACGCCAAAAAAGCCCGGAAGGGGCTCTGCTTCGTACAGAGCGCAGCCTTCCGGGCTTTGTTCTTATCGTTCATCCTTCTATATCAGGGGCAGTTCTAATGAGCGAACCCCGTAACCCAGCCAATCACAGACATCCACAGCGGAATGCTGATGAGGACTCCCCATGCCATTCCAGTGGCGATGTTGCCGTCATACGGGCGCTGAACAGCCTCCGGCTGCAGCGGCAATCTCAGTTCTTCCTGTTCCATGCGATCCCCTCCTGATCTTCATATCGACAATAAAGAGGACAAATTGTAGACCGCCGGACTCCACTTCTGCAAATTTTCCCGGGGAAACGATCGGCTCAGCGGCTTGCAACCATTGTAAGCACTTTCATATTTCTATTTTACCCGTTATGCCGTCTTTTTAAAACCATTTTCTGCAGGATACTCCCTTCATCCTATGCAGACGGTTAATCCAGAATGACCGGAAGGCCGGGGTTCCGCCAAAAATCAAACATTGTCCGGATCTGCCGCTCTGTATTTCGCTGCAAGGACAGCGGGGGGAGCTCTTCTTCCGCGAAGAAGCCGGTTTCGCTCGTCTCGACGCTTCCGGCAGCGGCTCCTCCGGTAATTTCGCAGAGAATGAACAGCTTATAGATATGGTAAGGCTCCGGCGGATGACCGTGGAACTTCTTGTCCATCACGGCCAGCAGGCGGACAGCCCGGGTCTCGAAGCCGGACTCTTCCCGGATCTCCTTCACGGCGACCTCCTTGGGCGAGAGGCCGATGTCGGCCCAGCCGCCCGGCAGCGACCAGCCGCCGTCGCTTTTTTCGCGGACCATCAGAATCCGCCCCTCCCGGAAGACCACCCCCCGAATGTCCACCTTGGGCGTGGTATACCCCTTGTCTGCGGCGAATGCCAGTTCAATTTTCTCGCGGGAAGTTGTCGTATAGTTCGCCAGTATTTCGACGCTCAGCTCACGCAGCGCCTGATAGCGCTCGATATCGTATACATCGCGGGCATATTCCAGACCGGTCTGCCCGATCGCCTGGATCTGCTTGGCCCATCTCAGCCAGTTCTCTTCCATCGCTCTATCCCCTCCTGCGGCTGCTTCCAGCCGGTATGTAATTGAATCCGAGTCTATCACTCTGCGCGTGCAGGACGCAATTCCCTTTTTGCTCCCTTGTGCCGCTTCCGGTATAATGTTCCTGTAACGCCGCACCGGGAGACGGCTGCGGCTTTCTCACAATCCAGGGAGGTCCTATCGTTATGTCATACGCCGAATATTTCTCGTCCCGCCGGGACGAGCATCTGAACGAACTGAAGGATTGGCTGTCGATCCCCAGCATCTCTGCCCTGTCCGAGCATAAGGCGGATATCCGCCGCGCCGCCGACTGGCTGATGGGAGCCCTGGAGCGCGCCGGCCTTGAGCATATCGAACTTCATCCTACAAGCGGCCATCCGGTCGTCTACGCCGACTATCTGCATGCGCCCGGCAAGCCGACGCTGCTCATCTACGGCCATTACGATGTGCAGCCCGTCGATCCGCTGAACCTGTGGACAACGCCGCCGTTCGAGCCGGACATCCGGGACGGCAAGCTGTACGCGCGCGGCGCAACTGACGACAAAGGCCAGGTCTTCCTGCATATCAAGGCGCTCGAAGCGTTTCTCAAGCAGGAGGGCGCTCTGCCGGTGAACGTCAAGCTCTGCATCGAAGGCGAAGAAGAGATCGGCAGTCCGCACCTGACGGCCTTCCTTGAAGCCAACCGGGACAAGCTGGCCGCCGACGCGGTCGTGGTCTCCGACACCGCTCTTCTTGAACGCGGGCGTCCGGCCATCTGCACCGGTCTGCGCGGGCTGGCTTCCATGGAAGTCACTGTCAGCACAGCCAACACGGATCTGCACTCCGGCTCTTACGGCGGCGGCGTTCCGAATGCGCTGCACGCCATCGTCTCGCTGCTCGCCACGCTTCATGACGACAAGGGACGCGTTGCGGTTGACGGCTTCTACGAAGGCGTGCCGGAGCTGTCCCCGCTTATGCGCGAAGAATTTGCGAAGCAGGGCGTGAACGAAGAGCAGATCCGCGAGAGTCTCGGACTGGGCGCACTCTACGGAGAAGAGGGCTATTCGTTCGTTGAGCGCATCGGCGCCCGGCCGACGCTGGAGCTGAACGGCGTATACGGCGGCTTCCAGGGCGAAGGCAGCAAGACGGTGATTCCGAAGGAAGCCCACGCCAAGATCACCTGCCGGCTGGTCGGCGAGCAGGACCCGCAGCATGTCCTCGACGCCATCGAGAAGCACCTGAAGGCGAATATTCAGACAGGAGCAGAGGTTGCCGTCAAGCAGATGGAGAAGGCGACCGCCTTCAATATCGACCCGTCCAACGAATTCCTTCAGATCGCCGCCGACGCTTACGGCAAAGTCTACGGCACGCGCGCGCTGTTCACCAAGGACGGCGGCTCGATTCCGATTATGGCCAGCTTCTCCCGGGTGCTTCAGGCGCCGGTCGTTCTCATGGGCTTCGGTCTGGGCGACGAGAATCTGCATGCGCCGGACGAACATTTCAATCTGGAGAACTTCGACAAAGGGCTGCTGACGCTTGTCGAGTTCATCCGGGCCCTGTAAATTCCCCTCACGCCAAAATGAGGCTGTCCCAAAAGTAGAATTTTCTAAGCTGAGAGGGACCACCT
>NZ_VYKK01000009.1 GCF_008710135.1 Paenibacillus spiritus
AAACCGTCTTCATCGCCGATGCTCGTTCGCACCAGCAACTCTTATACTATATCACGTCCGACCGTTTTTTTGCAAGAACTTTTTTTGATCTTGTTTCATTCAATCGATTCACGATCAATCGGCCGGAATAAGAATATACCACGCCCTCAGAGAGAATGCAAGCTTTTTCTGAGGGCATATTTTATTAACCTGTGATTTCTTCGATGTAGAGATGGCGTTCTCCCGTCAAGTTGACTACGCCGCCTTCTACTTGAACCATAGGACGGGTCGGATCGTTGCGGTCGATATAAATGATGGTGCCTTGGCGCCCATCACTGAGTCTGACACGGGTTCCATTATACAGTTCAGTTGATCTCTGAATAAACGTCCGTACAATCGCCGGGTCGAGCTTACCGAAGCTCTCGGCCTGAATCTGCTCCAGCACTCGATAAGGCGAATCTGCCTTTCTGTAAGCACGCTCCAACGTCATTGCATGGAAGATATCGGCTACCGCTACAATTTTGGCGTATATATGAATCTGGCTGCCTCCCAGACGAAGCGGATAACCGGAAGCATCAAGCTTCTCATGGTGCTGAAGCGCGGCCAGCTTCACGCCGTCATTAATTGCCGTCACACTCCGAAGCAGCTGGTACCCGTACTTGGTATGCTGGCGCATTTCTTCCGCTTCATCTCCGCTTAGCGGCTTGGGCTTGTTCAGAATCGAGTCGTCGACCCGGGTATTGCCGATATCATGCAGCAGCCCGGCAAAAGCAGCCTGCATCCAGTCCTTTTGCGGCAGACCAATCCACTGGGACAGCTTGTAGGCCGTCATCGCGCACAGAACTGCTTTATGATGCTGATATTCTCTGCGGTCCGGCATGGCCGGCATAAAGGTCAACACATGGTAGTCTTTCAATTGAGCGACCAGCGCTTCAAGCTGGCCCCGCAATTCAAGAATCGGGAAAGGCCCCGAGCCGGCTGAAGCAAACGTTCTTCGAACCATGTTCAACATACGGTCATATTCATGATGTAGAGGCGATAGAACGCGTTTAAGCCTCTCTTCGGTAATAGTATGCTGCGGTTTGGCCGACTTCTTCGCATCCGGCACGGCCGGACTTTCCTTCGTATTCCCCTCTTGGCCTTCGACTTCAATCTGTTGAATCAGAAAGGCCTGAAGAATCTCCATATCACGCGGAAGCACCACTTTTCCTTTGGCAAACAGCTTGCCTCCCAGCGGCGTAGTGACATCCCTCGTTATTCTGGCCCCCGGCTTAATCTCTGTCACCGATACAATAGGCACTGCGTTTCCCCCTAACCCTTACGCCAAAGTCTCCGAATTTCTTGAATTTCCGGTACTATAGTCCTGATTATAAGCCGGTTCTCCTGTTTCATCCATACGCTTTATTCCGTTTATCGGAATTTAAGATTCTAAATAACAGCCTTACCTTCGTCTGATTCGGATTCTATGTCAAAAAAGCAGACTCCCGTAGGGAGCCTGCTCCATATCTACTTCTATATGCAATCTTATTCTTCCGATTCCGGCCCTTCCGCCGAGCTGCCGCTCTCCAGGCTGTCCTCTTCCGCCGATTCCTCGGTGATCCCCTCCACCGCGTCCTCAGTCGGTTCGCCTTCCTCATCTTCCTCGTCGTTCTTATCCGCCCGGCAGACGGTCGCCACAGCGTCGTCTTCGCGGATATTGATCAGCTTGACACCTTGGGCATAACGGCCCATCGTCGAGATCCCGTCCATGCTCGTGCGAATCAGTGTTCCGCTGGTGGTGATAATCATCAGGTCTTCGTCCGGCTTAACGACTTTCAGTCCGACAACCGGGCCGTTCTTATCCGTCAGATTAATCATCTTGATCCCCTTGCCGCCCCGGCTCTGGTAACGGAATTCACCCGCAGACGTACGCTTGCCGTAGCCGTTCGAGGTAACAATCAGCACCTCCAGCTCCTTATCCATGCAGTCCATGCCGATCACATGGTCATCGTCGTCCAGCGTAATGCCTTTGACCCCTGTAGCGCTGCGTCCCATGGAACGCACATCGCTCTCCGGGAACGTAATCGACATCCCGCCAGCCGTACCCAGAATGAGGTTCTGCTTGCCGTCGGTCAGCTTGACTTCAATCAGTTCGTCTTCTTCGCGCAGGTTGATAGCGATCAGTCCGCCCTTGCGGATGTTGTTGTAATCCTCAAGCGGCGTCTTCTTGACAATCCCTTGACGGGTAGCGAAGAAAAGGAAGCTGTCGCCGATATTCTCTTCCACCTGGATTACAGCGCTGATCTTCTCGCCCTGCTCGATCTGGATCAGATTGATAATAGGCGTCCCCCGGGCTGTGCGTCCAAGCTCCGGAATCTCGTAGGCCTTAATCCGGTACACCTTGCCCTTGTCGGTGAAGAAGAGAAGATAATTATGCGAGTTGCTGATGAACAGATGCTCCACAAAATCCTCGCTCTTCGTATCCATTCCGACAACGCCTCGTCCGCCGCGCTTCTGGCTGCGGTAAGTGTTAACCGGCAGGCGCTTGATGTACCCGCTGTGCGTTACGGTAACGACCACTTCTTCGCGCGGGATCAGGTCTTCGTCTAGAATGCTGTCTTCGCCAATGGTGATCTCGGTTCGGCGATCGTCGGAATACCGCTCTTTCAGCTCCTGCAGTTCCTTCTCGATAATCTCCAGAACCAGGGCTTCATCAGCCAGGATAGCTTCATATTCCGCAATCTTGGCTACCAGCTCCTGATATTCTCCTTCGATCTTGTCGCGTTCCAGACCGGTCAGGCGCTGCATCCGCATATCGAGGATAGCCTGGGCCTGCTCCGTGCTGAGATCAAAGGTGGAGATCAATCCGTCCCGGGCGATATCCACCGTACGGGAAGCGCGGATCAGCGAGATCACTTCGTCCAGATGGTCCAGGGCAATCCGCAGACCTTCCAGGATATGAGCGCGCGCCCGAGCCTTCTTGAGATCAAATTCTGTACGTCTTCGAATGACTTCAATCTGGTGCTGCAGGTAATAATACAGAACGTCCCGCAGGTTCAGTACCTTTGGTTCGTTATTGACAATAGCGAGCATATTAATGCCGAATGTCGACTGCATGGCCGTATGCTTGAACAGATTGTTCAGCACTACATTCGGATTGACATCGCGCCGCAGTTCAATGACCACCCGCATACCATTGCGATCGGACTCATCCCGAAGGTCCGTAATGCCGTCTACCCGCTTCTCGCGGACCAGTTCGGCAATCTTCTCGACGAGACGGGCCTTATTGACCTGATACGGGAGTTCATGAATGATAATCCGGCCCTTGCCGTTGTTATCCTCAATTGTTGTCTTCGCCCGCATTGTGACCGAGCCGCGCCCTGTCCGGTAGGCCTGACGAATTCCTTCCCGCCCCAGAATGTATCCGGCCGTAGGAAAGTCCGGGCCCTGAATATATTCCATAAGTTCCATCGAAGTAATATCCGGGTTGTGAATCATGGCTTGTACGCCGCTGATCACCTCGCCCAGATTGTGGGGAGGGATATTCGTCGCCATACCGACAGCAATCCCCGACACTCCGTTAACCAGAAGGTTAGGGAAGCGCGCAGGAAGCACTGCAGGCTCCAGTTCTTCGCCGTCATAGTTAGGCAGGAAATCTACCGTTTCTTTATTCAGATCGCGAAGCATTTCCATCGCAATCTTGGACAGTCTTGCTTCCGTATAACGCATGGCTGCCGCCATATCGCCGTCAATCGACCCGAAGTTGCCGTGTCCATCTACCAGCATATAGCGCATGGAGAAGTCCTGGGCCATACGGACCATGGTCTCGTAGACCGCCGAATCCCCGTGCGGATGATACTTGCCGATAACTTCTCCGACGATTCTCGCTGATTTCTTGTGAGGCTTATCCGATACAATGCCCAGTTCCGACATTGCATAGAGGATGCGGCGATGCACCGGTTTGAGCCCGTCCCGCACATCCGGCAAGGCCCGGCTAACAATAATGCTCATTGCATAATCCATAAAGGATTCGCGCATCTCGACGCCGATGTCCCGGTCCTTGATCTGCGGGTTATTCTGTTCAGCCATGAATTGCTGGACCTCCTTCGGTTAAGAAGAAACGGTTCGGCCATTCTCTTGGAACCGGCCATTGTTCTAGCAAACCGCTACCCTTAATTATATTACTTTCACAAAAACTGCACAATTTAAACCTGTCTTCCCCTCCGGCCGCAACCGGAAGAATTAAATGCTTCATTCGGGATGTTCGCCCTGTCTCAAAAGCCTACCGGTTCATAGACTGTAGGGACTCCATACAGCCGTTTTTCTCCTGCTTCAGCCCCGGAAAGCATGATTTCCACATCCTCATATTATACCATTCTTTCGGCGGATTGTCCTGACATTTCGGCCTGCCAAGGAGGAATACAATGAAAATTCAGCGGGTTGCCAGCAAATGGGCCAAGACCCGGGCGCTGATGACTAGCGCCTCATTGGCTCCCTACATTCCCGACACTCGGAAATATGAATTCAGCACGCTTCAAGAGATGCTGGGTCTCTACCGGACCGTGTACATCAAGCCGGACCGGGGTACCTACGGGGCGGGTGTCATGCGCGCCGAGTGGCGCCGAATCACCGTCTCCCAATCCGCAAGCTCCCCCTCGTCCAACAGCGGTCATGAGGGAGTTGAAGAGCGCGATCTTTACCTGCTCCGGTACGGCACCTCGACTGAAACCCACTCGACGGTTCAGACGCTGCATGCCGCCATTCAGGGGCGTATCCGTGAACGGCTCTACTTGGTTCAAAAAGGAATCGATCTGCTCCATAGCGGCGGCCGTCCCTTTGATCTGCGTGTCTTGGCCCAGAAGAATCCGGAGGGCTTCTGGGAGACAACCGGCATGCTGGCCCGAGTGGCTGCCCCGATGAAGATCGTAACCAATTATCACAACGGAGGCCGGATCCGCTCCGTCCGCCCCCTGCTCGAGGAGCAGATGACCGGCGGAGAGGCTCGCGATTTGAGAATGCGGCTGGAACAGCTTGGGGTCAGCTTCGGCCGGCAGCTGGAGCAGTCTTTTCCGGGGATCAAAGAGATCGGGCTGGATGTTGCCATTGACGGCCGCCATGACTTCTGGGTTCTCGAGGTTAACACCCTGCCTTCCCTCGTTGTCTTCAAGACTTTTCGCGACAAGTCGATCTACCGCCGCATACGCAGGTATGCTATCGCCTATGGGCGTCCAGGCCTCGGGCGATCTTCCCGCTGAATCCATCAGGCTGAGTTCCAGCCCTATAACCACCATAACCAAAAAAGGCCTTTGGCCCCGCCCTGAACAGGCGGAGCCAAAGGTCCGTATACCGAAAAGCAAAACGCTGTCCGTTCTTAGATATCCAGATTCTTCACCGTTGCCGCATGCTCCTGAATGAAGTCACGGCGCGGTTCGACATTGTCGCCCATCAGCGTATCGAACAGGCTGTCGGCCAGAATCGCGTCTTCGATCGTGACCTGCAGCATGGTACGGCTCTCGGGATCCATGGTTGTATCCCAGAGTTGCTCCGGGTTCATTTCTCCGAGACCCTTGTAGCGCTGTACATTGACCTTGACATTGTCCCCGAAGGAAGCGATGATCTCGTCCCGCTCTTTCTCGGAGCCGGCATAGCGGATCGTCTTGTTGCGTTCAATCTTGAACAGCGGCGGCTGGGCGATATAAATATAGCCGGCCTCGACAATCTTACGCATGTACCGGTAAAAGAACGTCAGCAGCAGGGTCCGGATGTGGGCTCCGTCGACGTCCGCATCGGTCATAATGACGACCTTATGGTACCGGGCCTTCGACAGATCAAAGTCATCGCCGATGCCGGTCCCAAGAGCCGTAATAATGGCCCGAATTTCGGCATTGGACAGGATGCGGTCCAGTCTTGCCTTCTCCACGTTGAGGATTTTGCCGCGCAGCGGCAGAATCGCCTGGAAGTGGCGGTCGCGCCCCTGCTTGGCGGAGCCCCCCGCAGAGTCGCCTTCGACGATATACAGCTCGCTGATCGACGCATCCTTCGAGGAGCAATCGGCCAGCTTGCCCGGCAGGGCGCTGACTTCTAGGGCGCTCTTGCGCCGGGTCAGCTCGCGGGCTTTGCGCGCCGCTTCGCGGGCACGGGAGGCTTGCAGCGACTTCTCCAGAATCCGGCGCGAAACGGCCGGATTCTCTTCGAGAAATTCCTGCAGCTTCTCGGAGAACAGAGACTCGACAACTCCGCGGACTTCACTGTTGCCCAGCTTCGTCTTCGTCTGTCCCTCGAACTGAGGCTCGGGGATCTTGACGGAGATAATTGCCGTCAGTCCTTCGCGGACATCGTCGCCGGTGAGATTCGAGGCACTGTCTTTAATCATGCCGCTCTTGCGGGCATAGTCGTTGATGATGCGCGTCAACGCGCTTTTGAAGCCGGATTCATGTGTGCCGCCCTCATGGGTATGAATATTGTTGGCGAACGAATAGATGTTCTCTGTGTAGGAATCGTTGTACTGAAGTGCCACGTCGACCTGAATCATATCCTTGGTTCCGCCTACGTAGATAGGCTCTTCATGCAGCGCTTCCTTCTTCTCGTTCAGATACTTCACGTACTCGATGATGCCGCCGTCGTACTTGAACGTATTGGAGGTTCCGGTCCGTTCGTCCGTAAGCGACAGCTCGATACCTCTGTTGAGAAAGGCCAGCTCGCGAATGCGGGTCAGCAGGGTGTTGTAGTCGTATACGGTGGTCTCCGTGAACACTTCCGGGTCGGGATGGAACGTTGTCATGGTTCCCGTCTCGTCCGTATCCCCGATAATCTGAATATCATACTGCGGTACGCCGCGGCGGTATTCCTGACGGTAGGCATGGCCATCCCGCTTGACCGTGACAACCACTTGTTCGGACAATGCGTTCACAACGGAAATACCGACCCCGTGCAGACCGCCGGATACCTTGTATCCCCCGCCGCCGAATTTGCCGCCGGCATGGAGGACGGTCATTACGACCTCAAGCGTCGACTTCTTAAGCTTCACGTTCTCGCCGACCGGAATGCCCCGGCCGTTGTCAATAACGGTGATTGAGTTATCGGTATGGACGATAACCTGAATCTTGTCGCAGAATCCGGCCAGCGCTTCGTCGATGCTGTTGTCGACAACTTCCCAGACCAGATGATGGAGACCTTTGGCGCTGGTAGAGCCGATGTACATGCCCGGCCGCTTGCGGACCGCTTCCAGCCCCTCCAGGACCTGAATCTGGCTTTCGTCATATGTCGGTTGATTCATTGACATGTCTTCACCTGCTTCTTTCGGATTGTCTCGTAGATCTGCTGCCGTAAGTTCCTACATTTCCGGCAGAATGCGGGCCCTCTTCTTCAGCGTGGAGGAAGAGATAGGGGAATAATAGACAACGTCCCGGGTAACGACAATAGACTTGGCTTCTTCCTCCCCGATCGTCTCCAGCGTCTTGTTCAGTCTGGCCGAGGCCACGAACTGCTTCGACAGCTTGGAGGACTTCTCGATGGAGATATCGAATATGGCGATCAATTCCGAGGATCGGATAATCTTCTCCCCGCCCAAGTGGATATACACCAGCTCATCTCCCGCTCGCTTCAGACTCGATGGCGCCGCCGCGGACCCGATAGAGCACGGCGCCCTTTAATTTATCGGCATGCAGACCTTCCACGCCCGTTGCCGTGATGAAGGTCTGCACTTTGCTCTGGAACGTCTCGATCAATTGGCTCTGCCGGTACGGGTCCAGCTCGGACAGCACATCATCCAGCAGCAGGACCGGATACTCCCCGATTTCGCCGTGAATCAGCTCGATCTCCGCCAGCTTCAGCGACAGGGCAGTCGTTCGCTGCTGCCCCTGGGAACCGTACACACTGGCTTCCCGGCCATTGATAAAAAAGGACAAGTCATCCCGGTGAGGGCCCGTAAGCGTCATCCCTCTCCGGATTTCCTGCTCCCTTGTTTGTGATAACTTTAACATAAAATTGTCCAATAAGACAGCTTCATCTTCCTCTTCCCGGCTTCCAAAAGAGGGCACATACAGCAGTTCAAGCGCTTCCCCGCCATTCGTAATTCCCCGGTGAATACTCTCTGCCCAGACCTGGAGCTTCTTTATGAATTCTTTCCGTTTCCGGACGATTTTAACGCCATGGGCCGCCAGTTGTTCATCCCAAATATCGAGCATTTCCCGCCCGGAGTCCCTGTTCCAGAGCTGCTTGAGCAGATTGCTCCGCTGCAGCAGCACTTTCTGATACTGCTGCAGGTGATACAGATAGCTCGGCTGCACCTGGCCGATCTCCATATCAAGGAACCGCCGGCGCACGCCGGGCGTTCCCTTGACGATCTCCAGGTCTTCGGGAGCGAACATGACGACGTTGAGCGAACCTACGAATTCGCTGAGCCTGCGCTGCTCCAGCCCGTTGATTTTGGCTTTTTTGCCGTGCGCAGAGAGCGTCATTTCAAGGTGGACATCCCCGTATTTGCGGGTGACGTCCGCACTGATATGGGCGGCGCCGTCCGGCGCGTCAAAAGCGATCAGTTCCCGGTCCTTGGAGGTCCTATGGCTCTTAGTCATGGCCAGAACATAAAGGGCCTCCACCAGATTGGTCTTTCCCTGGGCGTTCTGTCCGAGAATCAGATTGACGTCGCCCAGGTTCTCCAGCCGGAGTCCCTCATAGTTGCGATAATGCTGCAGGGCGATACTCTTTACAAACAAGCGGCAGTCCTCCCATAGCTACATGATTCGCCATTTCGTCTCCTGGCCAGGAGCAGCTTACCGCTCTTCCGCTTCGCCTCCGGCAACGACAAATACGCCTTCTCCCTCAACCTCGATCCGGTCTCCGGGATACAGCTTTCTTCCTCTCCGCTCTTCCGCCTCGCCGTTGACCTTGACTTGTCCCTCTTGAAGCAGCGCCTTGGCCATTCCGCCTGTGGATACACAATCACTCAGCTTCAGGAACTGGTCCAGCTTGATATATCCACTGTGGATAACAATTTCTTTCATCGGGTTGATTCCTTTCTCTCACTCTTATCCACAAGCGTGGATAAAATTTAATTGGTGGTCCGGTACGGCAGAATGACATATTTGCTTCGGCTGTCATCCTGCGGCTGGAGAATAATCGGGCTCATCATCCCGGTAAATGCAATCAGCAGCTGCTCGCTGTCGATCACCTTCAGCACATCCAGCATATATTTGGAGTTGAACGAAATCCGCAGCGGTTCTCCTTTGAAATCAATAACCTCGAGTTCTTCCCGCACTTTGCCGAGCTCTGTCGAGCTGGAGGAGATTTCGATGCCGCCCTGCTCCAGTGTCTGGAGCCGGACGATGTTCGTCTTCTCTTCACGGGAGAGGAGATAGGCGCGGTCAATCGCTTCACTCAGTTTTTTGGTGTCCACAATCAGTTCTGTTTTGTACGTCGACGGAATAATTCTAGAAGTATCCGGATAAATGCCGTCCAGGATACGGGTGTAGAACAGCACACGGTCCAGCTTGAACAAGACTTGATTGTCGGCGACGACGATGTCGACCAGCATATTCTGATCGGGAATGATCTTGCTGAGTTCATTCAGCGTTTTGCCGGCAATCACAATGTTCGAGAACCGGATTTCTTCCGTTCCGTCGAGATTGGCGGCGCGGGTAGCCAGACGGTGGCGGTCGGTTGCGGTAAATTTGAATTCCCCGTTCTCCAGATGCCAGAGAATGCCGGTGAGAATCGGAGTGGTCTCCTGGGTGGAGATTGAAAAAGCGGTCTGTCGGATCATGTTCTTCAGCAGATCGCCCTGGATAGTAATCGTCTCGTTGCCCTCGATGTCCGGCAGCACCGGGAATTCTTCCGGATCAAGTCCGACCATCTGGATCTCGGCGGAGCCGGAGGAAATGAAGGTCTGGAAGCCGTCTTTGACTTCCATCATGATCTCCTTGGACGGCAGCTTCTTAATAATCTCGACAAAAAACTTGGCCGGCAGTACAACACTTCCGGGCTGATCGATATGAACGACAACTTCGCTGTCATTCTCGGCCGGTATAAAGGACTGGATGGAAATATCGGTATCGCTGGCGGTGAGCGTCACGCCCTGATGCGTGACTTCAAGCTTAATGCCGGTCAGGATCGGAATGGTGGTTCGGCTGGAGATCGCCTTCGATACGTGCTGGATCGCTTCGTTAAGCTCATTCTTCAGAATACTGATTTTCATGGTTTCACTCCTAGAGAGAATTATCGGCCGGAGCCCAGCAGGGGCCTTCTCCGGCAGGCGTCCCGTCTGCTTATATGCAGAAGAATCTTTTAATAAATTCTTAGTAGTATCAGTAGTAGGGACCAAGAATATGTGGATAAGCCTTGCAGACCGCATAAAATTAAGCCTATGCACATGTGAATAGATTGTGTATAGGCTCTTGGATAACAGTTTAGTTAGGAGAATAGACAAAGCGTTCTAAGAAGGATTCTTGATCTTCTCGGAGAGGCTCGTTACCACTTTGTACAGTTCCTGATCGGCCTTCAGCGATTGGGTAATCTTCTCGTGAGCATGAATGACCGTGGTATGGTCGCGTCCTCCGAAGGCTTCCCCGATCTTGGGCAGCGAATAGTCGGTCAGTTCTCTGGACAGATACATGGCAATTTGGCGCGGAAAAGCAACGGCTTTCGTCCGCTTGCGCGCCTTGAAGTCCTCAAGCCGGAGATTATAATATTCGCCGACCTTTTGCTGGATGTCCTGGATGGTAATCATCTTCGGCCGGCTGGACGGAATAATATCCTTCAGCGCTTCGGCTGCCAGATGGGTCGTCACATCCTGATTGGTCAGCGAGGAATAGGCTACGACCCGAATAAGGGCGCCTTCGAGCTCCCGGATGTTCGTATCAATCTGGTTGGCGATGTACATCATCGCTTCGTTGGGAATATCGAGATGCTCAGCCTTGGCTTTCTTCCGCAAAATGGCTATCCGCGTCTCCAGATCCGGCGGCTGGATATCGGTAATCAGTCCCCATTCAAACCGGGAACGAAGCCGTTCTTCCAGAGTCGGAATCTCTTTGGGCGGACGGTCGCTGGAGATAATGATCTGCTTGCCTTCTTCGTGCAGGGCATTGAAGGTATGGAAAAATTCCTCCTGCGTCGATTCTTTGCCGGCGAGGAATTGGATATCGTCGATGAGCAGAATGTCTACGTTGCGGTATTTGTTCCGGAAGCTCTCGCCGCGGTTGTCGCGGATCGAATTAATGAACTCATTCGTGAACTTCTCGGAGGAAATGTAGATGACCTTGTTGCTCGGATTGTGCTCCAGAATATAGTGGCCGATCGCGTGCATCAGATGGGTCTTGCCGAGTCCGACGCCTCCGTAGAGGAAGAGCGGATTGTAAGCTTTGGCCGGCAGCTCCGCGACCGCAAGGGAAGCGGCATGGGCGAACCGGTTGCCGGAGCCGATGACGAAGGTATCAAACGTATATTTGGGATTCAGCATATGCGTCTGGGCTTCTTCACGGGAAACGGCGGGCGAGGGAGGTGCTTGCTGCACAATCGGTTCGGCGGGCTTGTTCTCCTCAATGACGAATTTGACCTCCACCTGGTGGCCCGTCACCTCGTAGACCGTAGCTCCAACCAGCTTGGTGTAGCGGCTCTCCAACCATTCGACGGCAAATGTCGTCGGTGCGGATATGACAATCGTCTGGGTACTGAAGGACAGCGCCTTGGTTGCTTTGAACCAGGTATCGAAGCTGGGCTTGCTAAGTTTGGTCTGAATAATCGAGAGAATCTGCTGCCATAATTCGGAAGTATGGCTGTCCACAACTGTCACTCCTTTAAATCTTCCAAATGTGGCTTGAGCCATGAAGTGGAATGTCGAAGAAAATAAATGTCGAGAGGGTTTATCCCCAATATCCCGGCCATAGGGACAAAAAAATATGGATAAATTTGATTTGTTCACAACTTTATCCACAGCTTGTTGATAATTTGGCGAACAAACAAATCTATTCACATTCAAAAGTAATACCATCATAGCAAAAGCGGCCTTGTTTTTCAATGAGCGGCCGTTATTTATCCACAAATTCAATCACTTGTGCATAATCGTTGACCACAATACTACATATTGTTGATAATTTGTTCATCATTCGACAAAGTAGGTCAAAATGCTCCCGAATCTTATTCACAGGTTATCCGGGAACGGGACCAACGGGTGATCCTGCCGTCCACAAGTGGATAAATGGCCTGCCGGGAGTTATTCAAGCTTGGGCAGAGCAGGAATGTGGATAAATATCTTTTAAAAAGAGGGAGGAAGCCTGGGATTATGGCTTGACTTGGAGGAAGATATTATGCTTAAATATATAAAGGTGTTTTCTGTGACGTGAGTTCAGTTAACGAAGACCCTGTAAGGGAGGTGCAATACATGAGACCGACATTCAAACCGAATGTAAGCAAACGCAAAAAGGTGCATGGGTTCCGCGCTAGAATGAGCACGAAAAACGGCCGTAAGGTGCTGGCAGCCCGCCGCTTGAAAGGCAGAAAAGTGCTGAGTGCTTAATAAACGCGGATAAGACCACTACGGTGGTCTTTTTTTTTGACACCGCAGTACCCTTTTGACCGCAGTACCCTTTTGAAATCAGGACGTTCTGGTCCATACTTATATATAGGTATAAAGGAATCAAGCTAAGATAGAATGAGGAGATTGTTCCGTGCACAAAAGCTTGCGTTTGCGAAACCGCGCCGACTTCAGCCGCGTATACCGTCATGGGAAGTCTTTTGCGAATCATCAGTTCGTGGTTTATTGGCATCCACGGAGAGAAGTGGAACGCTTCCGGGCGGGCATCTCGGTCAGCAAAAAGGTCGGAAACGCCGTTGTCCGCAACCGGATGAGACGGCTGGTCAAAGAGATTGTGCGGCATCATGAGGCAGAGATCGTTTCGGGACTCGATCTGGTCTTTATTGTGCGAAAGGGCGCGCTGGATCTGAAATACGCGGAGCTGGAGAAGAGCATCCTCCATGTCCTGCGCAAAGCCAAGCTGCTCAAGGCTTCGCACCGTTAGGACAGGCCGCCGGGGCTTGTTTATTTGTATCCATAATTATGATATGATTTACGGTGCAATGGAATGTGAAGAGAGGGGTTATGAAGTGTCGGTATTTAAGGGTAGACGAGGAAGGTATTTTCTCCTCATCGCTATGCTGCTTCTATCGGTTACTGTGCTGTCGGGATGTTCGTCGTCGGCGACAGTTACCCACGATATTAATGATCTGAAGAACGGCAGCTTCTGGCAGCGAAATGTAGTGCTGTACTTCGCCGAGGCACTTGAGACCTTCGCCAGATGGTTCAACGGCGAATATGTGCTGGCGGTGCTTGTAATGGTAATTATCGTCCGGACACTGATCTTGCCGCTTACGATGAAGCAGGTCCGCAGCTCGCGGGCGATGCAGGCGATTCAGCCGGAGCTTCAGAAGATTCAGAAGAAGTACAAGGATCAGCCGGAGAAGATTCAGCAGGAGACGATGAAGCTCTTCCAGGAGAACAAGGTCAACCCAATGGCGGGCTGTCTGCCGCTGCTGGTGCAGATGCCGATTTTTATCGCGCTGTATAACTCCATCTATTATAATCCTCATCTCCGGGAACATGACTTCCTGTGGCTGCAGCTTGGGAAGCCGGACCATTATTTTATCCTTCCGGCAATTGCGGCACTGACCACGTTCCTTCAGACAAAGATGATGACCAAGATGAACCCGGCGCAGGCGCAGGGTCCGATGCAGTTCATGATGATGATCTATCCGGTCTTGATCTTCGTCATGTCTTACAACTTCCCGGCGGCGCTTCCGCTGTACTGGGTATTCAGTAACGTATACACCATTATCCAAAACTATTTCCTCTATAGAAATAACAATGCCCCTCAAGTGGCTGTAGCCGGTGCCGGAAGTACGGCCGGCGGAAGCGGAGCGGCCAAGAATGGCGGCAGCGTCAAGAACAGCGGCAATGCCAAGAACAGCGGCAATGCCAAGAATGGCAGTGCCAAGAATAACGGCAACGGTACCAGCGGCAAGAAGCCGAAGGAGGGCAAAAAGTCCAAATGAACCATGTCGTCGCATCAGGGAAAACCATTGAAGAAGCTGTAGAGAGCGGGCTTGTCCGGCTCGGTGTTAGCAAGGACCAGGTTACGGTTCATGTGCTGGAGCAGCCATCCAAAGGATTCCTGGGGCTTATCGGAACCAGGCCGGCCAAGGTCGAATTGACCTTGCTGCCTCAGCCGGAACCGGAGCCTGCGGCGAGTTCACCGTCAATGCCTCAGCAGACCCCAGGAGAGAGCAGAACAGAGGCGCCGGACGGCGCACCTCGCCCGGCCTCCCGCTCCGCGGAGCAGGCCTATCAGGAAGCGGTCCGATTCATTGTGGATGTGGCCCGCACCATGGGACTGGAAGTGACCGTGGAGGTGGCCCCGTCCCGGGACACCACGACTCTTCAGATTGCTGGTCCCGATCTGGGACTGCTGATCGGCAGAAGAGGACAGACCCTGGACGCCCTGCAGTATTTGGCCAATATTGTGGCCAACCGTTATTCCGACAGCTTTGTCCGTCTTGTGCTGGATGCGGAGAATTTCCGCGAACGGCGGAAGAAGACGCTAGAAGATCTGGCCGACCGGCTGGCGAGCCGGGTAATCCGGACCCGCCGCGAGGTGATGCTGGAGCCGATGCCGCCGCAGGAACGGAAGATTATTCACTCCAGACTGCAGAATCACCGGCAGGTGACGACGACCAGCCGGGGCGAAGAGCCGAACCGGCGGGTTGTAATTACGCTGAAGTAAAGAAGATATGCCGCAATGACTCCTTGCTGCCTGAGGGGTCATTTGTTTTTATAGCACAAGATTATGAGAGTGAAATGAGGGAAGCTTATGCTTAGCGATACTATAGCAGCCGTCTCCACCGCTGTCGGGGAAGGCGGCATTGCTATTATACGGGTGAGCGGACCGGACGCCGTCGCCGAAGTCGGGAGGCTGATGCGCAGCCGCACACCGCTTCCCGAGGCGGCATCCCATACGGTGCAGTACGGGCATATCGTCGACCCGCAGGGCGGCGAGGTGATGGAAGAGGTGCTGGTGACCGTGATGCGGGCGCCGCGTTCTTTTACGATGGAGGATGTCGTAGAGATTAGTACGCACGGAGGCGTCATTTCGGTAAGACGGGTCATGGACCTGCTGCTTCAGCAGCGGATCCGCTTGGCTGAACCGGGTGAATTCACGAAGCGCGCCTTTCTGAACGGCCGAATTGATCTGTCCCAAGCCGAGGCGGTCATGGATCTGATCCGCTCCAAATCCGACCGGGCGTTCTCGGTGGCGCTGAAGCAGGTTGGCGGCTCGCTGTCCCAACAGATTGCCGCACTTCGCCAGACACTGCTGGAGACGCTGGCCCATATCGAAGTGAATATTGATTATCCGGAGCATGATGTCGAGGCGCTGACGGCTGAATATATCAAGACCCGGTGCACCGAGGTTACGGAAGGCATCGACCGTCTGCTGAAGTCCGCCCAGCAGGGCAAAATTCTGCGCGAAGGCATTACAACCGCGATTGTCGGACGGCCCAATGTCGGCAAGTCCTCGCTTCTGAATGCGCTCGCCCGGGAGAACAAAGCGATTGTTACCGATATTCCGGGTACCACGAGAGATGTAATTGAAGAGTATGTCACCATTAATCATATTCCGCTCCGCCTGCTCGATACCGCAGGAATCCGGGAGACGATGGACCTGGTAGAGCAGATCGGCGTGGAACGGTCGAAGGCTGCTTTTGGAGAAGCGGACCTTGTACTGCTGGTGTTGAATGCCAGCGAGCCGCTTCATGACGATGAACTGGAATTGATGGAACAAATCCGCGGTAGACAAGCACTGGTGATTCTGAATAAAATGGACTTGCCGTCTGCCCTGGACCGGGCGGAATTAACCCGCCGCTTCGGCGAGGAAGCGATTGTGCCCATG
Source organism: Paenibacillus spiritus (assembly GCF_008710135.1). Classification (GTDB taxonomy): domain Bacteria; phylum Bacillota; class Bacilli; order Paenibacillales; family Paenibacillaceae; genus Paenibacillus_AQ; species Paenibacillus_AQ glufosinatiresistens. Next base: position 15,894 of record NZ_VYKK01000009.1, read on the forward strand.
TCGGTGCTGCAGGAGCAGGGGCTGGACAAGCTCGAAGAGGCGATCTCGTCTCTGTTCCTTGGCGGAAAGCTCGAATCCGGGGACCTGACCTATGTCAGCAACGTCCGGCATATCGCTCTGCTGAAGAAGGCTCGGCAGTCGCTCCGGGATGCGTACGATGCAGCGGAGCAGTTGATTCCCATTGATATGATTCAGATTGACGTCCGGCTTGCCTGGGAGCAGCTTGGCGAGATTGTGGGAGATACGGCGGCGGATTCGCTGCTGGATCAGATTTTCTCCCAGTTCTGTCTGGGCAAGTAAACCGGCAGGCAGGAATAGATAGGATATGACAGGTTAGCGGCCTAGAGTGCCGTTTCAATAGAGGAGGAGTATAGGATGAGTTACGAAGGAGGACAGTATGATGTGATTGTCGTCGGAGCCGGACATGCCGGCTGCGAGGCAGCGCTGGCGGCGGCCCGGATGGGCTGCCGCACGCTGATGGTGACGATCAATCTCGATATGGTGGCGTTCATGCCTTGCAATCCGTCAATCGGCGGGCCGGCCAAAGGGCATGTGGTCCGTGAGATTGACGCGCTGGGCGGCGAAATGGGCCGGAACATTGACAAGACGTTCATCCAGCTGCGGATGCTCAATACCGGCAAGGGACCTGCGGTGCATGCGCTGCGGGCTCAAGCCGACAAGTTCCTGTACCAGCATACGATGAAAGAGACGATGGAGAAGACGCCGAACCTGACCATGCTGCAGGGGATGGTGGAAGAGCTGATCGTCGAGAATGGAATCTGCACCGGCGTCGTAACGAAGACGGGAACGGCCTACCGGGCGAAGAGTGTAGTGCTGACTACAGGGACCTATCTGCGCGGCAAAGTCATTATGGGCGAGCTGACGTACGAGAGCGGACCGAATAATCAGCAGCCTTCCGTCAAGCTGTCGGAGCATCTCCGGGAGCTGGGGTTTGAACTCGTTCGCTTCAAGACAGGCACGCCGCCGCGCGTGCACCGGGATACGATTGATTTCTCGAAGACCGAGATTCAGCCTGGCGATGAACAGCCGAAGTTCTTCTCCTATGAGACCAAGTCTTCCGAGATTGAGCAGCTCCCCTGCTGGCTGACCTATACATCGGAGACGACGCATCAGATCATCAACGACAACCTCCACCGGGCGCCGATGTTCACAGGGATTATTGAAGGAACCGGACCGAGATATTGCCCTTCGATTGAGGATAAGATTGTCCGGTTCAGCGATAAGCCGAAGCATCAGATCTTCCTGGAGCCGGAAGGACGCAATACCGCCGAATATTATGTGCAGGGTCTGTCTACCAGTCTGCCGGAGGATGTGCAGCTCTCGATGCTCCGTTCCATTCCGGGTCTGGAAAAAGTAGAGATGATGCGCAACGGATACGCCATCGAATACGACGCCATGGTCCCGACCCAGCTGTGGCCGAGTCTGGAGACCAAACGTCTGCCCGGCTTGTTCACTGCCGGACAGATTAACGGCACATCGGGTTACGAGGAAGCGGCAGGCCAGGGAATTATGGCCGGCATTAATGCGGCCCGCAGAGCCCAAGGCCAGGAGCCGGTTGTTCTCGACCGCTCGCAAGGCTATATCGGAGTGCTGATCGACGATCTTGTTACCAAGGGAACGAACGAGCCGTACCGGCTGCTGACTTCCCGTGCCGAGTATCGGCTGCTGCTCCGCCATGACAACGCCGATCTGCGTCTGACGCCGACGGGTTACCGGATTGGCCTTATTTCCGAGGAACGGTATGCCGCCTTCCTGGATAAGAAGCAGAAAGTGGAGGATGAGATTGCCCGCCTTCAGGAGACAAGGGTCAAGCCTGCGGAAGTCAATGACCTGCTGGCCGAAGCCGGTTCGGCTCCGATTGCGGAAGGAAGCAACCTGCTGGTGCTGATGCGCCGTCCGGAAATCGGTTACGCCATCATTGACCGGCTGTCTCCGTCGCCTGAAGAACTGGATGAAGACATGAAGGAACAAGTGGAAATCCAGATTAAATATGCCGGGTATATCGAGAAGCAGCTTCAGCATGTGGAACGCCTTCAGAAGATGGAGAAGAAGAAGCTGCCGGAAGATATAGACTACTCCGCCATTCATGGTCTTGCTATGGAAGCCCGGCAGAAGCTGGAGAAGATTCGCCCCATCTCGATTGGCCAAGCTTCCCGCATTTCCGGTGTCACACCGGCAGACGTCTCCATTCTGCTGGTCTACCTGGAGCAATTTAACCGCGTAGCTGCTGCGAAAGGATAATCCCGACATGGATGATTTACAGAAGCGGTTTACGGAGTGGCTGGGACCGAAAGGAATTGAACTCAGCCCTCGTCAACTGGAACAGTTTGAACGATATTATCAGGAATTGGTTGAATGGAATCAGAAGATGAACCTGACTGGGATTACGGAACGCGAACAGGTTTATATGAAGCATTTCTATGATTCGCTCTCTCTGGCATTCTTTGTTGATCTGTCCAAGGTGCAGTCGCTTGCCGATATCGGATCGGGCGCAGGCTTTCCCGGGATTCCACTCAAGATCGCTTTTCCGGAACTGAAGCTGACGATTGTGGATTCGCTGGCCAAGCGAATTTCCTTCCTCCGGCATGTAGCCGATGAATTGGAACTGTCTCATGTGGAACTGATTCATGGAAGGGCGGAGGATATTGCCCGTCTGCCCGAGCATCGGGACCGCTATGATCTCGTTACGGCCAGAGCGGTGGCCCGAATGGCGCTGCTGAACGAGTTCTGTCTGCCGTTCGTGCGTCCCCAAGGCCTGTTCGTTGCCATGAAGGGAAGCGATCCAGCAGAAGAACTGACAGAGGCGGTACGCAGTCTGAAGGAACTTAAAGGCGAGGTTGCCGCCGTGGAATCTATGACGCTGCCTGTCGAGGAATCCGCCAGGCATTTGGTTGTCATCCGCAAGACGGCGGGAACGCCCTCTAAATACCCGCGCAAGGCGGGTGTACCGGCTAAATCGCCGCTCATTTAATGTTCCACGTGAAACAGATATTCCTTTCTTTGGATGAGTCCTGCCGACAGGCAGGGCTTTTTTGTCGGGTCATGCCGGAGCCTTCCGTTCGTCTACCAAGAAAAATAGGTCTTGATGAAGAATAGGATTATAGCGGAAAAAGTGATAGAATAAAGAATAGCTGAACGAAGGGTTCGGTTGATGGCCATTGCCTGTATGTGGAATTATGCTCTTCAGTATAAACGCATACAATTACGAAATTAGGTGGTTATGAACGGAATGAAAGAACAATTCACCAAGCTGTTTGGATTTACCGAGCGGAGCAGCGGAGAAGAAATCAAACAAATCCCGGTGGACCAGGTCATCAGCAGTCCTTACCAGCCGAGAACGATCTTTGACGATGAGAAGATTGAGGAGCTGTGCCAGACGATCAAGACACACGGTATCATCCAGCCGATCGTCGTTCGCATGAGAGATTCCCAATACGAGATTATCGCCGGCGAAAGACGGTGGCGCGCAGTCAAAAAGCTGGGTATGGCGAACATACCAGCCATCGTGCGGGATTTCAATAACTCGCAGGCCGCTTCCATCGCTCTCATCGAGAATCTTCAGCGGGAGGGATTAACTTCCATTGAAGAGGCAATCGCCTATCAGAAGCTGATCGATCTGCATCAACTGACCCAGGAAAGCCTTGCTCAACGGCTGGGCAAGAGTCAATCCACGATCGCCAATAAGATCCGACTGCTGCAGCTTCCGGAAGAAGTCAAAACAGCGCTGATGGAGCGTCAAATCACCGAACGCCATGCCCGATCGCTGCTGTCTCTGGAGAGTACAGAGCTGCAGATAAAGGTGCTCGGCGAAATTATTTCCAAAGGCCTGAATGTGAAACAAACGGAGGCTAGAATTGCCTTCTATAAAGAGAACGCCAAGATCAAGAAAGCCAAACGAATCTCATACACAAAGGATGTCAGACTAGCCCTGAATACGATCAGGCAATCCATCGATATGGTGAGCGGCTCCGGAATGGCGATCAAGACATCGGAGAATGATCGGGGCGACCATTATGAAATCGTCATTCAAATTCCAAAACGATAAGTGGTTTGCAGTTGAAGGCGGCCTGGACGTTATTGGCCGCCTTTCCCATGACTGCCCCTCTGCGGAAGAGCAAAAACCGGAAGAGGGCGAAGATCGCAGCAAACATCGACTACCAGAGGATTCTTCCCAACCATTCGAGGTGAATTCAGTGTCCAAAATTATAGCCATAGCGAATCAAAAGGGCGGGGTCGGCAAAACCACGACTTCGGTCAATCTCGGAGCAAGTCTGGCTACCTTGGGTAAACGGGTCCTGCTTGTAGACATCGACCCCCAAGGCAATACGACCAGTGGAGTCGGGATTAATAAAGCCGATGTCGAGAACTGCATCTATGACATCCTCATTAATGAAGTTCATCCCCGGGATGCTATCCTGGAGACCAAGATTGACGGCCTTCATATTATACCGGCGACTATTCAGCTGGCCGGGGCCGAAATCGAACTGGTCTCGACCATTTCCCGCGAGCTCCGTCTGAAGAAGGCGCTGAGTCTGGTCAAACCGCAGTACGATTATATTCTGATCGACTGTCCGCCTTCGCTGGGGATTCTGACGATCAATTCGCTGACGGCTGCCGATTCGGTTATCATCCCGATCCAGTGCGAGTATTATGCGCTTGAAGGATTAAGCCAGCTGCTCAATACGGTTCGTCTCGTACAAAAGAATCTCAATCCGCTGCTGCGGATTGAAGGCGTCTTGCTGACCATGCTGGATGCCCGAACGAATCTGGGTATCCAGGTCATTGAAGAAGTAAAGAAGTATTTCCAGGAAAAGGTATACCGCACGATTATCCCGCGCAACGTCCGTCTGAGCGAAGCGCCTTCGCACGGACAGTCGATCGTTACCTATGATCCGCGTTCCAAAGGCGCGGAAGTGTATTTTGAGTTGGCAAAGGAAGTGGTTTCGTATGAGTAAGCGTCTGGGCAAAGGACTGGATGCCCTGATTCCGTCGCTGTCCATCCATGAGGATGACAAGGTCGTAGAAATCCCCTTGGGACAGCTGCGAGCCAACCCGTATCAGCCTCGTAAAGAGTTCAAGGAAGAGGCGATTCAGGAGCTGGCAGAGTCGATTCGTCAGCATGGAGTCATTCAACCTATTATTGTACGAAGTGTACTGAAAGGCTATGAGATCATAGCCGGTGAGCGGCGATTCCGTGCTTCCCAGTATTGCGGAAAAGCAACCATTCCCGCTGTTGTCCGCAGTTTCAGCGATCAGCAGGTAATGGAGATTGCGCTGATTGAGAACCTGCAGCGCGAGAATCTGAATGCCATGGAAGTGGCGGTCGCCTACCAAGGGTTAATGGATCAATTCTCCTTGACCCAGGAAGAACTATCCTTAAAGGTAGGAAAGTCCAGATCGCATATCGCCAATTTCCTTCGCCTGCTGACGCTGCCTGAAGAAGTGAAAGAATATGTTTCACGTGGAACAATTTCGATGGGACATGCCCGTGCCATTGCGGCCCTTAAAGACCCGGAATTGATTAAGCAGCTTGCAGGACAGTGTGTGGAACAGGAATGGAGTGTGCGTGAACTCGAGGATGCTGTGAAGAACCTCGACCGTCAGCCGACTCCAACAGCCAAGCCAAAAACAATTAAGCGTGATCCGTATATTGACCAAATGGAAGAGACGCTAAGAGAACGGTTCAAAACGACGGTAAAGATCAAGCATGGCAAAGACAAAGGGAAGATTGAATTGAATTATTACAGCAATCAGGATCTGGAACGCCTGCTGGAGTTGTTGGGCCAGCAGTAAGCGGTTCTTGAGCCGAAGAGGTGCAAGAAGACATATCCGAACCTGTCCGGTGGCGGGGGAGGGTATGTTTTTTAGAGGAGAAGGCAATTGCGGGATGGAGGGTGAGGATGGCGAAGGATGTTATTTATCTGGATCATGCGGCCACCTCTTGGCCGAAACCGCCTGAAGTCATCCGGGCCGTTGTAGAGGCGATGGAACAGGCGGGTGCCAATGCGGGGAGGGGGAGTCATTCTCTTGCGGTAGACAGCGGACGCCTATTGGTTCGAGCGCGCATGGAACTGGCGCAGTTGTTCGGCATTCGCAATGCCCAAGATTTGGCCTTCTGCTACAACACGACCATGGCACTGAATATGGCCATACAGGGCACTCTGAAACCGGGCGACCACGTGATTGCAACCATGGCGGAACACAATTCGGTGCGCAGACCGCTGGAGTATTTACGGCGGACAAGAGGGGTAGAGGTTGACTTTGCTGAAGTCGATGCGGACGGTTATGTGAATCTCTCTCATCTTGGCAGGCTGTTCAGACCGAATACGAAGCTGGTCGTATGTACGCACAGTTCCAACCTGTTGGGCAGCATTCAGCCAGTTGGAGAGATCGGTGATCTGGCCAAGTCGAGAGGGGCAAGGTTTCTGGTGGATGCGGCGCAGTCTGCCGGAAGCCTGGATATTGACGTCTCTTTAATGAATATTGACCTGCTGGCTTTTCCGGGACACAAAGGTCTTCTTGGTCCGCAGGGGACAGGAGGACTTTATATCGCTCCTGATCTCGATTTGGAGCCGATTCTGACCGGAGGCACGGGGAGCCAATCGGAGAACAGGGAACAGCCGGATGTGCGGCCTGACCGGTATGAATCAGGTACGCAGAACGTACCGGGTATTGCAGGTCTCCTGGCTGGCGTTCGCCGGGTGCGTGAATGGAAGCCGGGCTGTATTCATCGCCGGGAGTGGGAACAGGTGCAGATGCTGATGGAAGGATTGCAAGAGCTACCGGGCATAAGGCTGCTGGGGCCGCGAGCGGGAGAAGAGCGCAGCGGGCTTATCGCTTTTACAGTGAAGGGATTGGATTCGGCCCGGGTTGCGCACCGGCTGGACCGGGAGTTCGGAATTGCCGTTCGGGCAGGGATGCACTGTGCGCCGTTGGCGCATGAAGCGATGGGCACGCTGGCGAGCGGTGCTGTTCGTGCGAGCGTAGGCGTCGGGACAACGGAAGATGAGGTGCGGTCGCTGCTGGAGGCAATGCGTCATATCTTAGGCGCTGGAGTCTGATGAGATATTCCATGAAAAAGAGGAAGGTAAACGATGTCGGACATTAATTCACTGCTCCAGGAACAATTGGGCTGGATTGTGGGCGGGATGGGGCTGCTCATTCTGATCCTGTTCATCCTGGTGCTGATGCAGGGCAGCCGAATTCGCGGCATGCGCCGGAGATACGCCTCCATGATGGGAGGGACAGGGATTGAAGATTTGGAGACGCTGTTGATTGATCTAAAGAATCAGAGCGACCGGCTTGAAGAAGAACAAGAGAACCATGCCCGCGCGATCGAAGGCCTTCTGGTTAAAGTGCAGGGGCTGAAGGCCAAGGTCGCGTTAAAACGTTATAATGCATTCGGTGAACGCGGCAATGATCTGAGCTTCTCGCTGGCCATCGTCGATGAACATAAGAATGGCATTGTTCTGACCAGTCTTCACAGCCGCGACAGCTCCTATATCTACTCCAAGCCGCTGGAAGCCGGCGCTTCTGTCTACGCGCTGTCTCCTGAAGAACAGGAAGTCATTGCTCAAGCGCTGCAGCAGATCTAGCATGCAGATGCCATTGCTTCAAGGCAGAATAGAGGGCGGAGGAAATAATCTCCGATAAGCGCATGACCAGACTCAGTCTGGTATTCTGCAGAACAAAATACTCCATGAAGCCGCCGACGTTGACGATGCCCGTTAGATGGATATCGCCGACCGGCGGCAGTTGTTTATTCACCCCTGCTCCGGGGCGGAGCGGACCCTCGACCACCTGGATACAGCCTACACTTGCGGAATGGCCGAGGCAGGCGTCAATGCCAATGACAAACGGGCGGTGGAACCGGCCCTGAATCTCATTCAAGGTGTCCTGAAGGTTGACGGCATGAACCGGGTTCTCCAGAGTGCCATACAGTTCAAAAAGAGGACTGCGGAAGCGGGCGAGAGCGGTGCCGACCAGCGGGCCGAGCGCATCGCCGGTAGAACGGTCGGTTCCGATGCAGATGACGACAATCGGCGAACCGGGAGCGGAGCGGGACAGGTGGAACAGCAGGCGATGAATGACGGCCGAATAGATTTCCGGATCGGTATGTGCTATTTTTAAACAAGACATTTCGTGGGCCGGCAGGGGAGGAATCGATTGATTCATACCATCTTCCTTTCCTTGGACGAGTCTAGTGGATGGTAACCAGTATATGGCCGGGAGAAGGTTTTTATACTCGGCGAGATGAAGATGGGCCCAGGCGCCCAGGGGGGCGGGACAGATGGAGCAGGAACTGCTGATCGCATTCGATTCGACCCAGCAGGCGCTGCGAGCTGAAATGCTGCTGGAGTATGCGGGGATCGAGATTGATATATTTCCGACACCGAAGGAGATTACCGCGGGATGTGCGATGTCGATTCAATTTGATCCCGGTTGTCTTGCTCGGGTAAGAGAAATTATCAGAGAGCAGCAGGTGGAGATTCGCGGTATCTTTGAGAAAGTCGGCGCGGAGGAGTATCGGATTACAGCAGAGTGAGGAGGAAGAAGGATGATTCACGGATATCAGAATATGCTTGCAGCAGCCGGGAGTACACCGGCACCATCACCAACGCTATCACCATCGCCAATTCCTTCGGCCACCTCATCGGCAATGGAGACGCTTCAGGATACGGTGGACCAGGCGGTGACCTTCAAGGACCGGATCTGGAATTGGGTAACGGACGCGGATATGTGGGCAAATGTGCTTTTTGCGGGAATCCGGATTATCGTTATCTTCCTGTTGACGAGACTGATTATCAAGATTGTATACGGACTGATTGATCAATCGCTGGAACGCAAGTCGGTGCGGAGTTCGCCAAGCAGCACCCGCCGGTTCTCGACGGTCGGCGAATTGTTGAAGAATACGGTAACGGTTATCTGCAATTTCATTATGCTGCTGCTGATTCTGTCGGAATTCCATTTTGATCTGGGGCCGCTGATTGCAAGCGCAGGCGTGCTGGGGTTGGCAATCGGCTTCGGAGCACAGAGCCTGGTGAAGGATGTCATCACCGGTTTCTTCATTATTCTGGAGGATCAATTCGCGGTAGGCGACGTTATACAGACGGGGAGCTATAAGGGAACGGTCGAGGTCATCGGACTTCGGACAACGCGCATTATCGGTCTTACCGGCGAAGTCTATATTATTCCCAATGGAACCATAACCAATGTAGTGAATTACTCGCTGTCCAACGCCATGGCGGTTGTGGATGTGCCGGTGAAGATGGATCAGCCCCTTGAAGAGACGCTGTCCCTGATTTCAGGTGCCATGCAGGGCATTGAAGAACGCAATCCCAGCGTACTGGCCTACCCGAACATTCTGGGGATTCAGTCGATGACGACCGCCGAATATGTAATCCGCGTTGCCGCCCAGACGATGCCCAACCAGAAGGAGGCGGCTGAACGCCAGATCCATGAGGACATCAAGCAGGCGCTGGAGCAGCGGGCTCTGAAGCAGGCGGAAGAAGCCGAGAAGGCGAAGGCCGAGGAAGAGGCCCAAGCTCAGGCGGAAGCGGAAGCCAAGACGAAGGCCGAGCAGTCCGCCGGGCAGGAACGCAGTGAACGGGAAGCCGCTGCTGCGCAGGAAGAGAAGAAGGGGGAGAAGAACGGTGGAGCGTAAGGTATTCGGACTCGGCGATATCGTTCAGATGAAGAAGCCGCATCCATGCGGAGCGAATGAGATGGAGATCATACGAATGGGGATGGATATCCGGATCAAATGCACGGGATGCCAGCACAGCGTGCTGGTTCCGCGCGCGAAGTTCGAGAAGAACCTCAAGAAAGTGCTGGTCTCGGCTGCGTCCAAGGAAGACTCAACAGATCTTTAAGATGAGAGAATCTTTAAGCCGTTTCTAAGTTCTTCAAGAACCACTTGCGCGAATCCTAAATACCTGATATAATAAATCTTGCTGCGGAGAGGTACCCAAGAGGCCCAAGGGGGCTGACTCGAAATCAGTTAGGCGTGTCAAAGCGTGCGTGGGTTCGAATCCCACCCTCTCCGCCATAACCGCACAAAATACACAGGCGACTCCATTGCGGGGTCGCTTTTTAGTTGTATCAACTGCGATTTCCATAAGGAAAAGGACCCTTTGCAGGGTCCTCCCGGGCAGCACCGGAATTTGGATGGAAATCTTTCTGGTGCATACGCTACAGCAACGCGGGACGCTTGTTCCCTGACAAGGCGATAGGTGTCCAATCAGAAATCCTGTGACCTGCGTTCGACCGGAAGGTCCAACGGAACCACACCTCTCTCTTGTGCTGCCTGAGATTAGGATAACCGGAGGAATGAAGTTCTATACATGGCCTAGAAAAGAAGAGCGGCGTCAATGGACGCGGGCCTTCTCGACTTTCTTCCACTTCCGGTCCTTGTTGGTCGTCTCGGGAAAAATATCGCCCTTCTCCATCCGGATCGTCTTCGGGTTCTGAACTTGAGTATGGAAGCTGCGGGCTTCGCTTACTTCGGTGTAGAGTCCGGGATTGGGGGCCCGGTCGCCCTTTTCGTATTCGGTCTGTTCGCCCATGTGGAAGGTACCTCCTTGAAATTGAAATGCAATGCGTCCTTTAGTGTGCGCGGCCGCCCGGGCCTTCATGACCGGAAGGTTCTGCAAGGATGAAGGCTTGCACTCCAAGTGAAGGCTTGGTATAATATTAAAGTTCGAGTTTGTGCTCGATCCTTGCTCCTGGCATAAGATCAGGGGCCGCAGACCATAAGGAGGTGAAAGTTATGCGCAAATACGAAGTGATGTACATTATTCGTCCGGACATTGAACAGGAAGCCGTTCAAGCCGCAGTCGAAAAATTCCAAGGCATCATCTCCAACGGCGGTGAGATTACAAAGCACGATGTGCAGGGTAAGAAACGCCTTGCGTATGAGATCAAGAAATTCCGTGATGGCGTTTTTGTTCTGGTGAACTTTACTGCTGAACCGGCAGTTGTTACCGAGCTGGAGCGTATCATGAAGATTTCCGACGAAGTTATTCGTTATCTCATCACGAACGACGTAGCCTAAGCCCAATTTGTACAACCGTTCCAAGGAGGGGACCCGTTATGCTGAACCGTGTCATCCTGATTGGCCGTCTGACCCGTGATCCGGAGCTTCGCTATACGCCCGCCGGTGTGGCGGTAACGCAGTTTACGCTTGCCGTAGACCGTCCGTTCACCAGCCAAGGCGGAGAACGCGAAGCCGATTTTATTCCGATCGTTACCTGGAGACAACTGGCGGAGACCTGTGCCAATTACTTGCGCAAAGGTCGGCTGGCAGCGGTGGAAGGCCGCATGCAGGTGCGGAATTACGAGAATAACGAAGGTAAACGTGTATACGTGACCGAAGTGATTGCCGATAATGTCCGTTTCCTCGAGTCTGCGCAGAACCGCGACGGGGGTCAATCCTCGAACGGAAACCTGCCGGAAGAGCCTTCTTACGGCGGTGGCAACAGCGGTGGAAGCGGGCGCGGAAACAACAATTTCTCGCGCAGCAGCAACAACCAGGACCCTTTTTCGGGAGACGGTAAACCGATCGATATATCGGATGATGATTTGCCATTCTAAAATGGAAGGACTGAAAAGACAATGGCTTTCAAGCAAAGAGAAGGCGGAGACAACGACAAGAGACCGGCACGCCGCGGCGGCCGCAACAAGCGTCGTAAAGTCTGCTATTTCACCGTTAACAAGATTACTCACATTGACTATAAAGACACGGAGCTGCTGAAGAAATTCATCAGCGAGCGCGGCAAAATCCTGCCTCGCCGTGTAACGGGCACAAGCGCCAAGTACCAGCGCGCCCTGACGATCGCAATCAAGCGTGCTCGTCAAATCGCACTGCTGCCTTACACAACTGAGTAAGAAGTGTGTGCGTGCAAGCGAAGGACAGCCGGGATTTCCCGGCTGTCCTTTTTTTGTCCGCATCAAGTCTCCGGTCTCTTCGGTGTTCACCTGCCGGACGCAACTGAAAGCGGCAGAAGCCGGGGAGCGGATAAAGAGGTTGACGGCATTAGAACAGACATTGTATGATGTTTTAAATTTTGTAGAACGGCTGTCTATAGGCACAATTGACCAGTGGAATACAAATAAAAGCGCAGCTCATTCAGGAAGGAACAAGGAAATGAAGAATGGGAGAATGATCCGGACGCTCGGTCTTTCGCTTGTGCTGCTGGGTCTGCTGGCAGGGTGCGGCGGAAGCCCGGCGGTGAATTCAGAGAGGGCGGAGACGGCTGCAAGCGCCGGCCCCCGGGAAGGGGGCGTCGTGACCTATGGCTATCCGTCGGCCTTCAAAGGGCTGCTTGAACCGGCCTTCTATGAGGGAGAAGACGATTTCCATGTACTGGAGTTTATGACCGAACCGCTGTTCACCGTCAGGGATGATCTGACGACCGTCCCCGGGATTGCAGCGTGGCAGGAGTCGGCGGATCACCGGACGTTTACATTCAAGATCAAGCAGGGGGTGCGGTGGCAGAACGGCGACGAGCTGACGGTGGAAGACTGGAAGTTCGCGCTGGAGACCATTGCCGATCCCGATTATACCGGCCCCCGTTATTCCAATGTAGAAATGATTCAGGGTGCTGAGGCCTACCATGAAGGTCATGCCGACAAGATTTCGGGTATTGCCGTAATCGACCCGTATACGATCCGGATTACGGTAGCCGCGCCGCGAGCTAATACTATTGATAATCTGTGGGCTTACCCTATGAATAAGAATTATTTTGCCGGCGTGGCGGTGAAGGATATGCCTTCGAGCGACCAGGTGCGCCGCGCGCCGATCGGCATCGGCCCCTTCCGAGTCACTTCGATACAGCCGGGGGAGTCGGTGCGGCTCTCACGGTTCGATGATTATTACCGCGGGCGTCCGCTGCTAGACGGCATTCTCTATAAGGTGTACGACGACAGTCTGGTTCCGAGTCTGTTCAAGCAGGGCGAACTCGACATCGAGCAGGCGCCGCGGGATGCTTATCAGGAACTGAGCGGAATGGATCAGGTGAAGGTGCTGAAGACGGCGGATCTCTCCTATGAATATATCGGCTTCAAGTTCGGCCGCTGGGATGCGGAGGCAGGGAAGGTCGTTATGGACAATCCCAAGTTCGCGGACAAAAGGCTCCGGCAGGCGATGTACTACGCGCTGGACCGGCAGGGCATCATTGATGCCTTCTCTTTCGGTCTGGGAAGGCTGGTGGAGTCCCCGATCCCGGGATCGAGCTGGGCGGCGGCTCCGGCAGGAGAGCTTAATCCGTATCCGTATGACCCGGCCAAGGCCAAGGCGCTGCTGGACAGCGCCGGATACACCGACCGGAACGGAGACGGCCTGCGGGAAGACCCGAAGGGCAAGCCGTTGACGATTCATTTTGACGGAATGACAGGCGGCGTTATGGCAGAACCGAGAACCCAGGCGATGATCCAGAACTGGCGGGATGTCGGTCTGGACGTGCGCTTGAACGGCGGGGCGCTGAAGGAACTGAACACCTTCTACACGGAGGTGGAGGAAGACGATCCTTCGGTAGAATTATTCAATGGGGTATGGGGACTGGCTCCGGACCCCGACCCTACGGGTTTATGGCGGGAGAACGACCTCTGGAATTACACCCGCTGGTCGTCACCGGAAAATGAGAGGCTGATTCGCGAAGGCGTCGGCCTGAAGGCGTACGATAAGCTGTACCGCAGACAGATCTATTATGAATGGCAGAAGCTGCTCAATGAAGAGGTGCCGATGATCTTCCTGGCGGAACGCGAGACGATCACGGCGGTCAGCAGCCGGCTGCAGGGAGTACGGATCAACTCCATGAGCAACATTATCGATCCTTATCGCTGGTGGGTGACGGAATAGGGGGGTCGGCGATGCTGAAGTATGCGCTTCGGCGGCTGGCAGCGGCTGTTCCGCTGCTGCTGCTGCTGACGATCGCCGTATTCCTGCTTGCCAAGCAGATGCCCGGAGACGGGCTGGGCCGGGGAGGAGACCCTTCGCTGCGAAATCCGAAAGTTCTGGCGGAGCAGCGGGAGAAGCTGGGCTATGGCGACCCGGTTCTGGTTCAATACGGACGATGGTTGAAAGGGGCGGCAACAGGCGATCTGGGCCGTTCCTCCCTGTATCAGATGGAGGTGTCGGAACTGATCGCCCAGCGTCTGCCGCAGACAGCGCTGTTGGCGGTACTGGCCTTGATTCTGTCGTATGGAGCCGCGTTAGGGCTCGGTACAGCCGCAAGCCGTTCGGCGGGCGGCTGGGCCGACCGTCTGATTACCGGCGGAAGCTATCTGCTGTATGCCGTCCCTACGGCTGTCGTTGCCGTGGCTGCGCTCTATCTGTTCGGCGCTAGGCTCCACTGGGTTCCCGTCGGGGGAACGGTGTCGGCCGGAGGAGACGGCGGTGCCTGGCCGCTGTGGGATCGTCTGCGACACGCCCTGCTGCCGGCGGCCGTGCTCGCGCTGGGCGGGGCAGCGGCCTACACGCAGTTCCTGCGCAGCGAAACGGCGGAGAACCGGCTCCGGCCGCATGTGACGACAGCGATGGCCAAGGGACTGTCCGAAGCGGAGGTCTACCGGCGGCATATTCTGCGGAACGCGCTGGTTCCGCTGACCGCTGTGGTCGGGCTGGATTGCGGCATGCTGCTTGGGGGGACGGTAGTAGTAGAGAATATCTTCAGCTACCCGGGCATCGGCACGTTGTTTCTCGCAGCGGCGTCCGGCCGGGACTATGCCGTCATGATGGGGCTGACCCTACTGACGGGAACGATGGTCATCGCCGGGAATGTGCTGGCCGATCTGCTGCTCGGCTGGCTGGACCCCCGAATTCGCAGCATGCAAGGAGGAAGAGGATGAACCGGTTCGATGTTCGATCTCAGTCAAGCCGGCTTCGGGCCGCGGACGGAAATGCGAAGCATTTCCGCATCGCGGCTGTTTGCGCGGGAGTTGCGGCGGTTCTGGCGCTGCTCTGTCTGCTGGCTCCGCTGATCGTCCATTACGATCCGAACCGGATCTCGCTGCGCGAGCTGAACCGTCCTCCCGGCGGAGGGCACTGGCTTGGCACCGACAAGGGGGGGAGGGACGTAGGCGTCCGTCTGCTCTACGGCGGAAGGACGACGCTGCTGATCGGTGCGGCGGCCACCCTGCTGATCGGCGCGATCGGCACGGCGGTCGGCCTGACGGCCGCTTATCTGGGGGGCTGGGCGGATGCGGTGCTGATGCGGTTGACCGACCTGGTGCTGGCGTTTCCCTTTCTGATTGTGGTGACCGTGGTCAAAAGCCTCTGGCCCGGCGGCGGCGTGCCGGCGCTGATCAGCGTGGCCGGTCTGCTCGGCTGGGGCGGCTTCGCCCGGCTGATCCGGGCCCGGACGCTGTCGGAGAAGCACAGCGATTATGTGCTTGCCGCCCGGGCGCTGGGCGCGGGCCCGCTGCGAATTATGCTGCGGCATCTGCTTCCCGCGCTGCTGCCGGTGTGGACCGTTCAAGGCGTCTGGACGTTCGCCTCGATGCTGGCGGCGGAGAGCAGCCTCGGGTTCCTCGGCTTCGGCGTTCCGGCCGGAGAGCCGAGCTGGGGCAATATGCTGGCCGAGGCGGCGTCCCTGCAGACGCTCCGCCACGAATGGTGGGTATGGGCACCGGCCGGCGGATGCGTGGTTGTGATGATTTTAGCCGCCCATGCCGTTGGCGAAGCATGGAAAATCGTATATAAATGACAAAAATGTCGGGTTTTGTTGTTTCTTTTTCAGAAAAGAGTGATTACAATAGAAATATTGTTTATGTAATGGGAAGGAGGGCCGGAGAGAGGCACCGAGCAAGGCGGCAGGATCGCATACAGAGACAAGACAGGCGAGAAGAGCCAACGGATGGAGCCGGGTATTGCGGCTGCATTGTACCATATATATGAACATATATAAACCAAGACCTCTTATTAATCAGGCAGGGTCTCATTCCATACTCTTAAAGAAGGAAAAGGACAATGAAAAAGACGAAGAAGAAAAAAGGGCTGAAAAAGCGGTACATTGCCCTGGCGATGATTGTGCTGCTTGGGGCGGGCGTCTTTCTGTTCCGCAATCCGCTGAAGGTTCTGGCATTTGATATATTCCTTGCCGATCAGGTGGAACAGACGCTTCAGGAGAAATCCTATGTTCCGCTGAAGCCGGACAATGGAACCAAGGGCGTAGCGCCGGAACCGATCGCCTACAAGAGCGACCCGTTCTCGGTTATGCTGCTGGGCACCGACCAGCGAGGCAACGAGACGGCACGCTCCGATACGATGATCTACGCGGTTGTGCGTCCCGAGGACTACAAGGTTCTGCTGATCTCGATTCCCCGGGATACCTATACCGAGATTATCGGGCACCGCAATGACCGGAAAGACAAGATCACCCATGCGTATGCATTCGGCGGTCAGCAGATGGCCAAGGATACGCTGGAAGCGCTGCTTGGGCACGATATCCAGTATTATGCCACGATCAACTTCCAGGGCGTCAAGGATGTGGTCGACGAGCTCGGCGGACTGCCGCTGCCCATCCAGAAGACGATCCGCAACAAGGGCGCCGACCACGAGAAATTCACAATCGAGGGCGGCAAGTCGCTCTACAATGGCGAAGAGTCGCTGAATTATGTGCGCTACCGCGAGGACAGCGACTTCAACCGGACGAAACGGCAGCAGGTGTTCCTGGATGTCCTGGCCAACAAGATGCTGTCGCTGAACCAGATCGGCCATATCTCGGATCTGCTCAATATTCTGGGAGAGAACTTCAAGACCGATATGAAGCCGACGATGATTACCGACCTTGCGAAGAAGTTCATGGTCGGCAAGAAGGTCGATATCTCCAGCTTCACGGTAATGGGCGAAGGCCAAAAGATCGACGGAGTCTATTATGACATCGTGGATGACAAGTACTTGGATCAGGCCAAGGCCATGATCGACAACTGGATGAATGCCTCCACTCCGGCCGATCAACTGATTGATCCCGGCAAGGCAGCGGATGCGCTCAAGCCGAAGGCTTCCGCTTCCCCGGCCGCTCAGTAAGCCGACCGCCTCATCCGGCAAGCAGGGCCGATATTCAGACAGCAGCCGCAAAGTTCCGGCTGCTGTCTGCCATTTATATGGTATAATGGCGCTGGGACTTTATTTGAGGAGGACCTAAACCCAATGAACATCGCGTTTTTTCTGCTTCCTAAACAGGAAGTGGCCTGCGTTACCCTGGATTCTACCCTGCGCCAGACCCTGGAGCGGATGGAATTTCACCGTTATACCGCAGTGCCCATACTGGGACCGGGCGGCGAATACGCCGGAACGGTAACGGAGGGAGACCTGCTGTGGTATATGAAAGAATCGGGCGGCAAGGTGACGTTCGAGAACTCATCCAAATTCCTGCTGAGAGATGTGCCGCTGCGCATGAGCAACAAGCCGGTCTCCATTGAGGCGGACATGGAGGATCTGATTAACCTGGCCAAGGTTCAGAACTTTGTGCCGGTCGTTGACGATATGAACCGATTCATCGGGATTGTGCGCCGGAGCCAGATCATTGAATATTGCGAGAAGTTCGTATCGCGTCAGTCGATGGAGTCGATATAGCCGCCTTATAGCCGCATTCATGCGAAGGAAGGCCTGTTTTCCGCAATGCCCCCGCGGAGATCGGGCCTTTATTCATGCCAGGGGACGGGCCCCTTCGCCGGGGGCTTCGGTGTTGCTTATAGCCATTTATGCTATAATGGAGAATAAAGCTTTTCCCGGAGGTAGAGAAATGTCCAAGGCGCCTAAAGAACTGGACGTGGCCAAACGGGCCAAGGTCATCGAGTGGTTGAAGACGGAAGTGGTGGATCAAGTATCCCGGCTGTTCAAAGCGTTATGGGAAGGCAGTACAGCTCGTGTGGCCGACAGTCTGGCCAGCCTGATTATGAGCTGCTATATCCTGGGCCGAAGGCTCGGCATTCCGTATCGAGACCTCGATGATCTGCTGCAGGAGAAGCTGCGGAAGCACCGGCAGGAAGGCCACCAGCTCGAGGAGTGGTATCAAGACATTTCGGCACTAGAAGAACATATGCGTAAGAGGTGAACACTTTGAAATTTCGCTGGTCATCCGCCGCATGGAGCGTCGCTTATCTGTTCCTGCTGCTGTCCCTGTCCACGAGCCTGCTGATTATAACCACTCTATTCATTCTGATTCCTCCCATTGTGCTGGGCACTACCCTTGGCAGGAAGCAGTTTCTTGCAAGTGTGCTGCCGGTATGGGTCATCGTCGGGCTGCTTAGTCCAATCAATATTTGGATTGCCGCCTACTTCATGATCCCCTCGCTGGTTATGGTGCGCTGGTACCGCCGGCGGTCGCCGGCTTTCTCGACGATTGTAGCGGGAGCCTGTACCATTCTGGCTCAATTTGTGCTGCTGCTGTTCATCGGGAAGGTGCTGTTCTCCTTCAATCTCTATACGTACGTCAACGATATTATGAACGAAGCGATTCATATGACGGTCTCGCCTCTGGGCGAACTCGGCGCCGGCAGCTCGCTGTTCACCGACCTTGGCCTCAATGCCGACAGTGTGGATGAATTCAGCGCGAGAACCGTGCAGATTCTTCCGATGGCCATGATCGTATTCTCGGCGGTAATCTCTGTGCTGACCCACAGCATCGTCCGGCCGATTCTCGGCAGCATGGGCTACGTAGCGCCTCGGATGCGTCCGGCCCGTGAATGGCGGCTGCCCAAATCGCTGGTATGGTATTATCTGATCGGCTTTTTGCTTCAAATGCTGTCGGGCGGCAATGACAGTTCGCCGATGGCGATGATCGCCTTCAATCTGCTGCTGCTGCTGCAGATCGGGTTCATGATTCAGGCAATCGGCTTCTTCTTCTTCATCGCCCATGAACGGGGCTGGAATAAGACGCTGCCCATTCTGCTGGCTATTCCGATCATTCTGCTGCCGCCGCTGCGTATCATTGGAATCATTGATCTGGTGTTCCCGCTGCGTGAAATGGTGACCAAATCGAGACGTTAGGGTGAGAGCGAATGCCAAAATTTCTGCAAAAACGCTGGCACGGCTATCACACCGTCTGGGCGTTCATACTTCTGCTGCTTCTGATTATCGCCGTCAGTGTCTACAACTGGATACTGGGCGTGGCGAGTCTGTTCGTGGCCGGTCTGCTCTGCCTCACCATGCTGCAATCCGAGCTTGCCTTCCGCCGCAATCTGGTGGAGTACATCAACGGGCTCTCTTTCCGGATTAAGCGGGTAGAGGGAGAAGCGGTCGGGATGCTTCCGCTCGGCATTGTTCTCTACAGCGAGGACCGGACGGTGGAATGGAACAATCGCCATGCCGGCGATATCTTTGCCCGGCGGTCGCTGGTGGGAGAAGCGCTGACGGAGCTGCTGCCCGATGTGGCGAAGCTGCTGACGGGAGTTCCCCAGATGCCGGTGCGCCGGGAAGCCGGACGCGAAGGGGCGCTGAAAGAACACCGGATGGAGATCCGGGTGGATGAGCGCCATTATCAGGTCGTGGTTATTCCGAGCGAACGGATGCTGTACCTGTATGAAATCACTGAACTGGTCACCCTGCGCGCCCAGTATGAGGAAGAGAAGCTCGCGCTCGGTATTCTGCTGATGGATAATCTTGACGAAGCCGCGCAGGGCATGGACGACCAGCAGCGGACGTCGCTGATTGCCAAGGTGACCAGCGAGATTACGGACTGGGCGAAGGAATTCGATGTCTATCTGCGGCGGCTGTCCTCGGAGCGCTATCTGATGCTGCTGAACTACCGGAGCCTCCAGGCGCTGGAAGAGAGCCGGTTCGTCATCCTGGACGAGGTTCGGGAGATGACGGCCGACCTCAAGGTGCCGATGACGCTGAGCATCGGCATGGCCTTCGGCGCGGAGTCGGCGAGCGAGCTCGGCGCGCTGGCCCAGTCCAGTCTGGACATGGCGCTGGGGCGGGGCGGCGATCAGGCTGCGGTCAAGGCCGGCCAGCGCCTGTCCTTCTACGGGGGCAAGAGCAATGCCGCCGAGAAGCGGACCCGGGTGCGCGCCCGGGTCATCGCGCACGCTCTGCGGGACCTGATCCAGGAGAGCGACCGTGTCATTATTATGGGGCACCGCAATCCCGATATCGACGCCGTCGGGGCGTCGATCGGGCTGCTGCGGGCCGCCCAGATGTACAACGTAGAGGCGGACATTGTGCTCGACGGTCCGAATCCTTCGATCTCCCGCATGCTGGAGCAGCTTCGGAAGGATGAGGGACTGTACAGCTCGTTCGTAACGGCCGAGCAGGCGCTTCAGCTTATGACCGAGCATACGCTGCTGATCGTAGTGGATACCCATAAGGCTTCCATGACGATGGAACCGCGTCTTGTGCAGGCGGCCAGCCGGATTGTGGTCGTCGATCACCACCGGCGCGGCGAAGAGTTCATCAATGAAGCGGTGCTGGTCTACCTGGAGCCGTACGCTTCTTCCACCTGCGAGCTGGTTACGGAGCTGCTCCAATACATTCACGACAAGGTGAAGCTCAGCACGCTGGAGGCCACGATGCTGCTTGCGGGCATTACGGTCGACACGAAGCAGTTCGCGCTTCATACCGGCTCCCGGACGTTCGAGGCTGCGGGCTTCCTGCGCCGGATCGGCGCCGATACGATCCTGATCCAGCGCATGCTGAAGGAGGATCTCCAGGAGTATATCTCCAAGGCGGAGATTATCAAGCATGCCCGGATGGTCTACGATCATATTGCGCTGGTTGTTACGGAGCCGGAGCTGAAGGTGCCGCAGCTGCTCATCGCCCAGGCGGCCGATACGCTGCTGGGCATGACCAACGTGCTGGCATCCTTCGTGATCTGCGAACGGACCGACGGCATCATCGGCATCAGCGCCCGGTCGCTGGGGCGGATGAACGTCCAGGTCGTAATGGAGAAGCTGGGCGGGGGCGGCCATCTGACGAACGCGGCCGCCCAGCTGGAAGGAACAACGAAAGAAGCGGAAGCCCGCCTGCTGGCGGTACTGGAAGAAATACAATCGAAAGAGGGTTTATTCGAATGAAGGTTATCTTTCTGAAAGACGTGAAGGGCCAAGGCAAGAAAGGCCAGGTCAAAGAAGTATCCGAAGGCTATGCGACGAATTTCCTGCTGCCGCGCGGTATGGCGCGTCCGGCCACGGAAGGTAATGTGAAGACGCTGGAGAACCAGGCGGCGGCGGAACAGCGGCGCAAGGAGAACGAGAAGGAAGAGGCCAAGCAGCTTGCCGAAAAGCTGAACGAGCTGACGCTGAACTTGAAGGCCAAGGCCGGTGAGGGCGGACGGCTGTTCGGCGCCATTACGAGCAAGCAGATTGCCGAGCAGCTGGCTTCCTCGCACGGCATTGCGCTCGACAAGCGCAAGATTGAACTGGGCGATCCGATCCGCCATCTGGGCGGCTTCCAGATCAACGTCAAGCTCCATACCGAAGTGAAAGCTGTATTGAAGGTACAGGTAACGGAGGAATAGCATGGGCGGAGATCTCTTTTTCGATCGGGTTCCCCCGCAGAATCTGGAGGCCGAGCAGGCGGTAATCGGAGCGGTGCTGCTCCAGGATGAGGCGCTGATCGCCGCCATGGAGCGGGTGAGCACCGAAGATTTCTACGACAAGTCGCATCAGATGATCTTTGAGGCGATGATTCAGCTCGGAGAAGAGAACCAGCCGATCGACCTGATTACCCTGACCTCAAGGCTGCAGGACCGCGGCCAACTGGAAGAAGTCGGCGGCGTCAGCTATCTGGCCAAGCTGGCCCATGCTGTGCCGACCGCGGCCAACGTGGACTATTACGCTCAGATTATCGAAGAGAAGGCCATGCTGCGCCGGCTGATCCGGACGGCGACGCAGATCGTCAGCGAGGGCTACAGCGGGGGCGAGGACGTCTCCGATATGCTCAGCGATGCCGAGCGGCGCATTCTAGAGATTTCGAACCGGCGCAGCGGCAGCGGCTTCATCGCCATTCGCGATGTGCTGATGCAGGTCTTCGACCGCATTGAACTGCTGCATCAGAACAAGGGACAGACTTCGGGCATCCGGTCGGGGTTCGCGGATCTTGACCGGATGACGAACGGTTTTCAGCGCAATGACCTGATTATTGTGGCAGCCCGTCCGTCCGTCGGCAAGACGGCCTTCGCGCTGAACATCGCCCAGAATGTCGGTGTACGAGAGAAGGAGACGGTGGCGATCTTCAGTCTGGAAATGTCGGCGGCGCAGCTGGTTCAGCGTATGATCTGCGCCGAAGCCAATCTGGACGCCAACATTATGCGGACCGGGGAAGTCAAGACCGACGAGGACTGGTCGAAGCTGACGATGGGCATTGCCTCGCTGTCGGAGGCGGAGATCTATATCGACGACACCCCCGGCATCACTGTAGCGGATATCCGGGCGAAATGCCGTAGACTCAAGAAGGAGAGGGGCCTCGGGATGATCGTCATCGACTACTTGCAGCTGATTCAGGGCCGGGGCAAGGCCGGCGAGAACCGCCAGCAGGAAGTCTCCGAGATTTCCCGTACGCTCAAGCAGATTGCCCGAGAGCTGGATGTGCCGGTAATCGCGCTCTCCCAGCTCAGCCGAAGCGTGGAACAGCGTCAGGACAAGCGGCCGATGATGAGTGACCTGCGCGAATCCGGCTCGATCGAGCAGGACGCCGACATCGTGGCGTTCCTCTACCGCGACGACTATTACAATCAGGAGACCGAGAAGAAGAACATCATCGAGATCATTATCGCCAAGCAGCGTAACGGCCCGGTGGGAACGGTGGAACTGGTCTTCATGAAGAACTTCAACAAATTCGTTAACTACGAGCGGACGCATGCAGAACCGTTTGCCGGGTAAGACACGAGATGACAAATTCCGAACGATTGCGCATCCTATTGCGTGATCGTTCGTTTTTGTTTGGGTTTTCGTTTGACTTTGAAAAAGCCGGCTGGTACACTGATAGTTGTGCTTTAGCGGGATAAACCGCTAGGAGGGGCGACAGCGAGGCGGCGTACAGGTCCGGAAGGAACGGGAAGCCCGCTGAATAATAAGGGTGCGGCGAGGCACCTATCGGAGGAATGAACATGTCAACGGTAGTCGTCGTGGGAACACAATGGGGAGACGAAGGCAAAGGCAAGATCACGGATTTTCTGGCAGAGCGCGCAGAAGTGGTCGCCCGTTATCAAGGGGGCAACAATGCCGGACACACGATACTGATCGACGGAAAGAAGTACAAGCTGAGCCTGATTCCATCCGGCGTTTTTTATAAAGAGAAAATTTGCGTGATCGGCAACGGGATGGTTATCAATCCGGCGGCGCTGATCGACGAAATCCAATATATCCATGAGAACGGCTTCGATACGGACAACCTGAAGATCAGCGACCGGGCTCATGTCATCATGCCGTACCATATGGTGCTGGATGCCCTGGAAGAAGACCGGAAGGGCGACAACAAGATCGGCACGACCCGCAAGGGCATCGGCCCGGCTTACATGGACAAGGCGGCACGGAACGGTATCCGCATCGCGGATCTGATGGATGCCGAAGAGTTCGAGCAGAAGCTGCGCCAGCTCATGGGCGAGAAGAATCAGGTGATTACCCAGGTCTACGGCGCCGAGGCGCTGGACGTGGAAGAGGTGCTGACGAAGTATCTGGAATATGCGGAGATCCTGCGCCCGTATGTTACCGACACTTCGGTTGTGCTCAATGATGCCATTGATGCGAACCGCAAGGTGCTGTTCGAGGGCGCCCAAGGCGTCATGCTGGATATCGACCAGGGAACCTATCCGTTCGTAACCTCCTCGAATCCGTCGGCCGGCGGCGTCTGCATCGGTTCGGGCGTAGGCCCGTCGAAGATCAAGCAGGTCATCGGCGTCGCCAAGTCGTATACGACCCGCGTTGGCGACGGCCCGTTCCCGACCGAGCTGAAGGACGAAATCGGCGATCTCATCCGCGAGACCGGTCATGAGTACGGCACCGTCACTGGCCGTCCGCGCCGGGTCGGCTGGTTCGACAGCGTCGTGGTGCGCCATGCCCGCCGCGTCAGCGGCCTGACCGGCTTGTCGCTGAACTCCCTCGACGTGCTCAGCGGCCTGGAGACGGTCAAGATCTGCACCGGCTACAAATACCGCGGAGAGATCATCACGCACTATCCGGCCAGCCTCAAGATGCTGGCGGAGTGCGAAGCGGTCTATGAAGAGCTGCCGGGCTGGAGCGAGGATATCAGCGGCGCAAAGACCCTCGAGGATCTGCCGGAGAATACCCGCCGGTATGTGGAGCGGGTGTCCGAGCTGACCGGGATTCCGATCGCCATCTTCTCGGTGGGACGCAACCGCGAGCAGACGAATCAGGTTCTGCCTATTTACGAGTAAGACAAGAAGCGCGATGTGCCAGCCTGCGAGACCGGCCAAACGTATCGAAGGCTCCCGGCGACGGGAGCCTTTTTTTGCCGTCCGGGGCGTTATAGCTCTTCCTTTTGCGGTCCATACTGGTAGGGAAGGAGGCGATCGCCATGAAAATCGCAGGACGCGTGCTGACCGTCTGTCTGATTGCCGTTCTTGCCAGCACCTTGTCCATCCTGACGGCGGGCGTGGTCGTCAATGCGTATGTCCGCTCCGCGCTGTCGAGCCTCGACATCGAGCTGGATACGCCCGCCCCGGGCATCGGCGGCCTGCTTCGCACACTGGCCGGAGCGGAACCGAAGCCGGCGGCGAAGAAGGACACGGCCGCCGGGAAGACGTCCGCAAGCGGCGCGGATAGCATATTCCCCGCAGCAGCAGCTTCTCCGTCGCCCGCGGGAGCCGGCGCGGACACGGTACCGGCAGCCACGGCCGACGCGGAGGGAGCTCCGGCGGACGCGCTGCCCGTCATGGGCGCGGTGAATGCGGATACCGGCGAAGCTTCCGGCGCAGCGGACGGCGAAGGCAGCGGAGCCTCCGGCCAGGCGGAGCCGGGCAGCGCCGGAAGCGGCGACCGGCAGCTGGTGATGACGCCGGAGAATCTGCAGGAGATGAAGAGCGGCATTCCGTCGGGCGAGAAAGTAAGCATATTCAATATTCTGATGAAGAAGGTTCCGCAGGCAGAGATGCAGCGCATTTCCGCCGCGATGGAAGGCGGCTTGACGGCGGCGGAGCTGGAGCAGATTCAGACGGTCATCCGCAAATATGTGACGGCCGAGGAATACGATCAATTGATGAAGCTGATCTCGTCGTCCACGGACGGCGGATACAGCGGCGGGTCGTAGACGCAAGACGATGACCCCGGCATCGGCGGCCGGACCGTTTCGAAGAAGAGACGCTTCCCCTGGAAATATGCGGGCGGGAAGCGTCTTTTTTGTGTCCAAATGAGTCCAAGGCGACAAAATACAACCCAATTTCTTCCATATGTGCAGTCATTGGTTGAAACCTGTCTAAACCCTGTGGTACAGTAGACAAGGACTTTATTTGGTTAATTTATTGTAACCTTTTGGACAACATACACAGCCTTGACGAACTCTGCATAGCAACAGGAAACGAATCCGCACGATTCAGAACAGACCGCGGCCGCTTGCGGTCCGGGACCGATTGAAAGGGAGAGTTTCATGAGAGGGTTGAATTTCATACGTAAGAACAGAAGCGCCCGCACGGACCGGCCAGGGGAAGCCGGTTCCGGCTTCGGCCGAGCCGAAGGGGGCCCTTCTTCCGTCATGCGCCGGCGGTTCCGCTGGGCATGGGCGGCGGCTGCGGCCGCCGGAGTCGCGGTTGCGTTCGTAGCCGTCCAGGCGATGCACGAACGGTATGTGTCCGCGCACACCGTGAGCTATTACCGGGTGCTGCTGCACGGACAGGAAGTCGGCACCCTGGAGAAGAAAGAGCAGCTGACGGCGCTGTTCGAAGCGAAGCGCCGGGAGTACCAGACGCAATATCCCGAAGAAACGATGGTGCTGCAGACCGAAGGATTTACAACAGAGGCTGCGGCTTCCTATAAACCGATGATCGACAGCGAAGCGACGCTTGAGAAGCTGGATGGCATGCTCAAGGCTTATGCCGTAGGCGTTCAGCTTATGGTGAATGGCGAGCCTGCCGGAATTGTGAAGGATCAGGCAACGGCCCAGGCCGTTCTGGAAGCCGTGAAGCAGCAGTTCGCCGGGAACGCCGCTACGGACGCGGCCGCCAAGCCGGCGGCTGCGTCGCTGAAGAAGACGTCCGCGGGCTCTTCCGCGGCTGCGGCGGGTTCGGCTTCAGCCGGCGGCGTCGAGTCGGTGAGCATCCGCGAGAAAGTGACGGTGAAGCCGGTCAAGGCCGACCCGAACAAGGTGCTGGACGTGAAGGAGGCGGTAGCCGTCCTGACCGAAGGCAAGGAGGCTCCGCTGGTCTACACGGTGCAGGAAGGCGATACGGTCTCCGCTATCGCTTCCCGGTTCGGACTGACCCAGAAGGAGCTGTACGCCAACAACCCGGACGTCAAGGAATTGACGCTGCAGATCGGCGACCAGCTGCGGCTGACGGTTCCCCAGCCGGCCCTGACGGTGGTAAGCGTCGAGAAGGCGGCCGAGCGGCTCGTGACCGAGCCGCAGGTGGAGATTCGCACCAGCAACCAGCTGCCCAAGGGCAAGACGAAGGTCGTCCGCCCCGGCCAGACGGGACTGAAGGAAATGCAGTACCGGCTGACCAAGGAGAACGGCGTCGTGGTCAAGGAGGAATGGCTCGGCCAGACCGTGATCCGGGCGGCGCTGCCTGAAGTGGTGTACAAGGGGACGAAGGTCGTGGGCGAAGGAACCGGTTCTTTTGCCTGGCCGGTAAGCAGCCCGTCGATCTCCAGCAGCTTCGGGGAACGCTGGGGGCGGGCGCATAAGGGACTGGACATGGTATCCGGGAACCGCACGATTATGGCGGCGGATGCGGGCGTGGTCAGTTTTGCCGGAGTCCAGAACGGTTACGGAAATGTGGTCATCGTCAATCACCGCAACGGCTACGTCACCTATTACGGGCACTTAAGCCGGATTTCCGTCTCGGTCGGCCAGAAACTGGAGAAGGGCAGCCAGATCGGCATTATGGGCAGCACGGGGCGTTCAACCGGCACCCATCTGCATTTTGAAATCCGCAAGAACGGAACGGCGCTGAACCCGCTGAAATTCCTGGGATAGCCGAGGTAACGATTCATGTTCATAGAGGGCCGGGTTGTCGGCCATTCGGCAAGGCGGGGCGTCCGAAATCCTTCGGAGGTCCCGTTTTTTGTGGAGACCGCCCGCAGGATGTGGGCATGGAACAGATATGGTAAAATAGAGGGATAACAGTGGAAAACCACTTAGGGTAGAAGGGTGAAACGGTGCATGATGGGCATGGGAACCATTCTGGTAGTAGACGACGAACAGCCGATTGCCGATATTCTGAAATTCAATCTTGAAAAAGAAGGGTACGAGGTCATCTGCGCCTTCGACGGCATCAGCGCGGTTGAGCTGGCGCTGGAGAAGCGCCCGGACTTG
Organism: Paenibacillus spiritus; assembly: GCF_008710135.1. Taxonomy (GTDB): domain Bacteria; phylum Bacillota; class Bacilli; order Paenibacillales; family Paenibacillaceae; genus Paenibacillus_AQ; species Paenibacillus_AQ glufosinatiresistens. Next base: position 43,342 of record NZ_VYKK01000009.1, read on the forward strand.
ATGCTGCTTGATCTCATGCTGCCCGGCAAGGACGGCATGGATGTGTGCCGGGAGCTGCGGTCCCGCCAGCTGGATCTGCCGATCATCATGCTGACGGCCAAGGACGGGGAGATCGACAAGGTGCTGGGCCTGGAGCTCGGCGCCGACGACTATGTCACCAAGCCGTTCAGCACACGTGAGCTGCTGGCCCGGGTGAAGGCTCAAATGCGGCGCCAGCACAAGCCGGCGGCGGCGGGGGTCCCCGCCTCTCAGCCCGAGAGCAAGAACGGCATCCGGCATTTCGGCCTGTTCATCGACACCGACATGTACACGGTATACAAAGACGGCGTGCCGCTCGATCTGACCCACCGCGAATATGAACTGCTGTACTATCTGGTCCGCAACGCCGGGAAGGTGATGACCCGGGAGCATCTGCTACAGGCGGTATGGGGATTTGAATATTTCGGCGATGTCCGGACCGTCGATGTGACGATCCGCCGCCTGCGGGAGAAGATTGAAGAGAATCCGAGCAAGCCGGAGTATATCTTCACCCGCCGGGGTCTCGGTTATCTCATGCATAATCCCAAAAACGGAGGGCTGTGATGAGAGGCCGGTCCTTCTTTCGGACCATCCAGGCGAAGCTGATTATGGTCTACGTGCTGCTGATTCTGATTGCGATGCAGCTCATCGGGGTGTACTTCGTCAGTTCGATGAAGAATTCGCTGACCGACAACTTCACGAAGGATCTGAAGGCCCGGGCCGAAATGCTGTCGATCCTGACGGCGGACAAGTTCGGGGCCGGAACGGGGGCCGAAGCCGAGGAGGATTCGGCGTCCGACAGTCTGCGCGGGATGGTCAACAATCTGTACATCAGCGGCGCCGAGATTCAGGTGCTGGATGCGAGCGGCAAGATTATTACGACTTCGGTGCCTTCCCAGGCCGACTATGTGGGCCGGCGCAATACGCAGACGGTAGTCAGCCGGGCGCTTCAGGGCATCAGCGACAACGAAGAATACATTATCGGCGATGACAATGTGCGCAAAAAGGTCGTCGCCAAGCCGGTCCTCTCGGACGGCAAGGTCGTCGGCGCGATCTATATCGCGGCGGACATGAAGGATCTGTACGCCACCATGAGCCGGATCAACAGCGTCTTCCTGTCCGGCATGCTGCTGGCGCTGACGCTGACGGCCGTGCTGGGCGTCATTCTCGCCCATACGATCACACAGCCGATCAAGGAGATGACGAAGCACGCCACCGCCGTCGCCGAGGGCCGGTTCGATACCCGGATGCCGATCCTGGGCAATGACGAGATCGGCCAGCTGAGCCTGGCCTTCAACGATATGACCGGACGCCTCCAAGGGGCGCTTGCGCTGAATGAAGAGGAGAAGGAGAAGCTCGCCTCCATTCTGACGAACATGAGCGACGGCGTCGTAGCGACCGACGAGCAGGGCCGCGTCATTCTGATGAACCGGCGCGCCTCCCGGCTTCTGGGCACCGCCGAGCCGGAGGCGGAGGGGCAGCCGCTCGGCGAGCTGCTGCGGCTGGAGCCGGATCAGCGCGCGGGACTGGCCGAAGGCGGCGCTCAATCGGCCATGCTGCGGCTGGAGCAGGAAGAAGGCGAGCCGAACATCGTCCGGGTGACTTTCACACCGATTCACCGGCGGGAAGGCGGAGCCGCCGGAACCATCGCCGTGCTGCAGGATGTGACGGAGCAGGAGAACCTGGAGCAGTCCCGCCGCGAGTTCGTCGCCAATGTCTCGCATGAGCTGCGGACGCCGCTGACGACAATCCGCAGCTATACGGAAGCGCTGGACGACGGAGCGCTGGATGATCCGCAGCTGGCTTCCCGCTTCGTCGGCGTCATCCGCAACGAGACGGAGCGGATGATCCGGCTGGTGACGGATCTGCTGCATCTGTCGCGGTTCGACTCCAGAGAGGCGCGGCTGCGCCTGCAGCCGACCGACGTGGCGGAGATGCTGGAGGATGTCGCCGACCGTTTCTCGTTCCAGCTCCGCCAGAAGCGGATTGCAATCAGCGTTTCAGTCGGCCGCGGAACGGGAACGGCTTGGCTCGACCGGGACCAGATCGACCAGGTTCTGGGCAATCTGGTCTCGAATGCGCTGAAGTATACGCCGGAAGGCGGCACCATCGCGCTGGAAGCGGAGATCAACGAAGAAGGAATGCTGGCAGTAACGGTCCGCGATTCCGGGATCGGCATCCCGAAGAAGGACATCGAGCGCATCTTTGAACGCTTCTACCGGGTGGACAAGGCGCGCTCGCGCAATATGGGCGGGACGGGCCTCGGCTTGTCCATTGCCCGGGAAATTGTCAAAGCGCACGGAGGCTCCATTTCCCTGCATTCCGAGCTCGGCCAAGGCTCCAGAGTCACATTTACGCTGCCGCCGGGCAAGCCGAAGGGGGATGAAGCATGAAGGAACGGGTGAAGTCATGGGTCCTCCTTCTGCTCGTTATCGGCAGTCTGGTGGAGAGCTATTATCTCATTTATCGTCTGCCGGGGGCGGATTCGGCCGTCTTCTCGGCCACGACGTATATCAAGACCGACAATATGGGACCAGAACTCAAGGTCGAGGATCTGCTCTATCCGGATCAGATGATCATCCACCGGGGAGAAGACCGGCATACGCTCTTCTATCCCGGGACAACGTTCTACAATTTAATTCTGGGCCGGCTCAAGGGAAGAAGCTTCGAGAGCTTCGAGCGGCGGTCGGTCTCGGAATTCGACTGGACGCGCATCCGCAAGGAAGACCCCGGCATTGAGCTGACGTTCGGTTCCGGCATTCCGGTGCAGCTGCTGCAACGGACGATGCAGATGGCGCCGGACTCGCTGTTCGACGATGAAATTATCAGCCGCATCTGGATTTACAGCGTCCCCAACGATTCCAAGGCGCACGCCGTCTTCTTCAGCGAGCGCGGCGATATTGTCTATGAAGCGGCCAAGGTCGATCTGACGGTCCAGGACATTCAGCAGCATGTCGATTTCGGCAGCGGCTGGACGCCGTATACGACGGCGGACGGGAGTTATTATGTGCCGGAGAACGATCTGCCGATGGTTGCCGCGGAGCTGCCGTCAGGGCTGTATACGATTGCCCAGATGCAGAGCAGCCTGTTCTTCGACGCGGGAAGCACCCGCTATATTCAGGAGAAGGACGGTTCGGAGATCTACACGGACAGCAAGCGCAGCCTCCAGGTCGATCCGAAGCAGAACTGGATCAGTTACAGTGACCCGGCCGCCCTTCCCGCGGGGGAGGGCAGTCCGGCCGAGGATGTGCTGGAAGCGGTCGACTTCGTGAACAAGCACGGGGGCTGGAACGGAACGTACCGGCTTGACCGGGCGGAAGAGGGGCCGGAAGAGCGGCGGATCGTCTTTCAGCAATATTACGGCCTGCTTCCTTACGGCTCCTTCCCGGTGCTGAATGAATCGGGGCTGCGCTACGGCTCCATGGAGCTGCTGCTTCAGCAGGGGTCGGTGGCCGGGTATGAGCGTTCGCTCATGTACGCCGATGAAGACCTGGCAGAGAAGAAGGCGGTGAAGCTCCGGGGCGGAGATGTGCTGCGGAGCCGTCTGGCGGCCCTCGCCGGTTCGGCAGGAATTCGCGCGCTTCAGCCGGGCTATCTGCCGTCGGTGCAGAACGACCGGATAATTCTGACGCCGGTCTGGAAGGTAACGTTGAAGGATGGCCGTGTGCTGGCGCTGGATCTGTAGGGCGGCGGAGAGACGGGCGGGAGAGGAGAGAGAATCATGGATTGGGGACGGGCCAAAAGTGTGCTGATCTATTCGTTTCTGCTGCTGAATCTGCTGCTCTGCTATCAGCTCTGGGGAGATCTGCGCGATCAGGCCGGCGCCAGTCTGGATTTCACCTCGCTGTCCGCCGCCGCCCAGCAGGTGATGGAGGAGAAGGAGATCCGGGTCCTGAGCGTCATTCCGGCAGCGACGCCGGAGCTGCCGAACTTGAGCTACCGCTACTCGGCGGAGCCGGATGCGCCGCCGGTTGCCTTGGAGAAGCCGGTGGACAGCCGGCTGATCTTCACCTTCAGCGAGCTGACGGAGGCGCTGAAGGGGGAGATTCCCGACATCGGCGACTACCGCTTCGATTCGCTGGAGAGCGAGGCCGGACGGTTCGTGCTTCACCCGCTGGTGCAGGGCAAATGGCCGCTGTTCAGCGTCCGACTGGAGCTGATCTACAATGACCAGAAGATCGTGGCTTACCGGAAGCCGCAGATTCAGCTTGATCCCGCCGGCGGCCAGGACGAGGAGAAGCAGAAGATTCTGCCCGCGGCCAAGGCGCTGGGCAGCCTGATCGAGAAATACCTGCCGGCCGGATCAGCCGTCAAGGAGAGCAGCCTCGGTTACTACGGAGAGCTGTTCAATTCCGAGGCCCAGGTGGCGGCGCCGATGTGGCGCTTCATGCTGGAGGATGGCAGAACTTACTACGTGAACGGTATCAGCGCAGACATTATCAGTCCCAAAACAGCGGAGTGAGGAGAAACAAATCATGGGGATTTCATTTACAGTGCTGTCGAGCGGATCGACGGGCAACGCCACAGTGGTGAGAAACGGCGAGACGACGCTCATGATCGACGCCGGTCTCAGCGCCAAGCGGATCGAGGAATTGATGGCCATGCGGGAGATGACCGGACAGGAGCTGGACGGCATTCTCGTTACCCACGAGCATTCCGACCATGTCAAGGGACTTGGGGCGCTGGCCCGCAAGTACAACCTGCCGATCTATGCCAACGCCAATACCTGGGCGGCCATCGAGAAGGCGGTCGGCAACATTGAGGAGCATAACCGGATTATTCTGGAGACGGGGGAGCACCGCGACTTCGGCAGCATGCGGGTCGAGTCGTTCGCCATCTCCCACGATGCGGCGGAGCCGGTCGGATACAATTTCTACGACGGACGGGAGAAGCTCAGCGTGGCAACGGACCTCGGGTACGTCAGCGACAAGGTGAAGCTGGCCATTTCGGACGCCGACGTGCTGGTACTGGAGGCGAATCACGATATCGAGATGCTGCGGATGGGCCGTTATCCGTGGAATACGAAGCGCCGGATTCTCGGCGATATGGGGCATTTGTCCAACGATGCGGCAGGAGCGGCGCTGAGCGAAATTCTGACGGGCCGGACGAAGCGGACGTATCTCGCCCACCTCAGCCGGGACCACAACATGATCGAGCTGGCCCGGATGTCGGTGCGCGGAGCGATGGAAGACCGGGGCTGCTTCTACAAGGACCACGAATTCCGGCTCTGCGATACGTACTATGACCGGCCTACGCCATGGGATAAGGTGAGCGGGTCATAAGCGAATCCATCTGTCGGAGGGTCGCTTCGAGCTCGGAGCGCCCGATGAGCTCCTTCTGGACGAGCAGTTCAATGAGCGCGCCCAGAGCGAGGGTCAGCCGCGAGTGATCGTCCTTAAGATCGCCGAGCATGCCGGCAAAATGCACCAAATCAACAGCGGTGGAAGAGGATTGCATGGGATCAGCCTCCTGGGTAATGAATACTTGGGAACTTGTCCATAAAATCAGCCAAAACACCCCGGAACGGGTCCCGGCTGTGTTACAATGACAATGATACTTGCAGTATAGTCGCAACCATTCTGAAATATTCCCCTTGATTTCATAGACCGGCGCCGCCATGAAGGGAGAGATAGCCGTGAGCCTGTTCGATGACGATTTCTATTCAACCCGAGTCTCCTCAAAAAGCCGGAGGGAAGCCCGGGGCAGCAAGCCCCGGGGATGGACCACCAGCCGCCGGGGCCGGAGCCTGAGCACGCTCCAGATCTCTGCGCTCAGCTCGCTGCTGAGCGCCGTGGTTGCCGTCCTGCTGTTCAGCCTGCTTACCGGCCAGTTCACGCGCGAAGAAGCGTCCGGCGCGGCCGTAATTCCGCATGTGACCCAGAGCAGCGGCGATCCGTATGACCGGATCATCAAGGCGGCAGCGGCGGTGCGTCCGGCCGTCGTCAGCATCATCAATCACAAGGAAGAGGCATCCGGGAGCGAGGACGAGGAGGAGCCGCTGGACGAATCGGCACTCGGCTCCGGCGTCATCTATAAGAAGGACGCGGGCAAGGCCTATCTGATTACGAACAACCACGTCATCGACGGCGCCAGCAAGCTGGAGGTTGTTACCGTAGACGGGAAGACGCGCAAGGCGGAACTGGTAGGGGCCGACAAGGTCAGCGATATCGCGGTGCTGTCAATCGACCCTGCGGGCATTGATACGGTGGCCCAGATCGGCGATTCGTCCAAGCTGCAGCTTGGCGAGACGGTCATTGCCATCGGCAATCCGCTCGGCCTGGGCGACACGCTGACATCCGGAATCGTCAGCTACACGAACCGGACCATTCCGGTCTCGCTGAACCAGGACGGCGTCTATGACTGGGAGCAGGATGTCATCCAGACGGATGCCGCCATTAACGAAGGGAACAGCGGCGGCGCGCTGGTCGATCTCAGCGGCAAGGTGATCGGCATCAATACGATGAAGATCTCCGATACCGGCGTGGAGGGGCTCGGCTTCGCCATTCCGGCCAATGAAGTGTTACACGTAGCCGAAGAGCTGGCGGTCAAGGGCAAGATCACGAGATCATATCTTGGCGTGTATTCGGTTGATCTCAACAATCCGTATGCGCCGCTTGATAAAGACGAGCGCGCGAAGCTCAAGCTGCCCGATTCCGTGAAGGACGGAGTGGTGGTGCTTGACGCTGTGGGACCGGCCAAGAAGGCGGGACTGAAGCTGAACGATGTCATCACGAAGTTCAACGGGCAGGAGATCAAATCGACGCTTGCCCTGCGCAAGTACCTCTACAACGATACGAAGATCGGCGACAATCTGACGGTGACCTATTACCGGGAAGGTGTCGAGAAGCAGGTTACCGTGCTGCTTGAAGAGAAGCCGGAGTCCTGATTCAGGCGTTTTCGGGGGAGCCCTTTATGATGGAGAACATGCATAATTCGGACCTCCCCCGGATATCCTGATAGAGCCGTTTCATACAGGGAAGATGTCTTACAATATGTGGAACGCCATCCTTATGCAGGGGCGGGGTGACTTGCCTTTCGCGGTTTAATGTGTTAATATGAGATTAATCATAGATTGGAGACCCGAATTCTCGTATTGAAAAGGGCTGTTCCTCCAGCACGCGCAACCTTTTTCAATATGTGAATTTTCTCTTTGTGTCTAGAAGATAAAAATGAACATGTTAATTTAATTTTTGGAGGTACATCCATGCAAACAGGTACAGTTAAATGGTTCAACGCAGAGAAAGGTTTCGGCTTCATCGAAGTTGAAGGCGGAAACGACGTATTCGTTCACTTCTCCGCAATCCAGGGCGAAGGCTTCAAGACTTTGGACGAAGGACAACGCGTTGAATTCAACGTCGTTCAAGGCAACCGCGGACCGCAGGCCGAGAACGTTGTAAAACTGTAAGCATCAGAAAGACCGCCCCGCTTGAATCACCTTCAAGCCGGGGCGATTTTCATATTCAAGAAGCTATGGAACCGAGACGTATTCGACCGAAGGGGGACTCTCGCTAATGAACTATCGGAAGAAACCAATGGAAGCCGTGCCGGAAGAGAATACACCGGTCTGGGCCTGCACCAACGACAGCTGCAACGGCTGGATGCGCGACAATTTTGCGTTTGAAACCGCGCCTTCCTGTCCGCTCTGTCATTCCGAAATGGTACAGGATATGCGGATGCTGCCCCAGCTGGTGAACTCGAACGGGGATTTGAAATCGCTCAAGAAAGGGATTTCCATCTCCTGATCCGGCGGCTCGAATACTACCATACTTTCAAACACCAAGTCTCAAGACGGGAACCCCGTCTTATTTTTTTTGTACTTTGACATGTTTCCCTGGATTTTTTGTGATATTTGTCACAAATTTATTGCTTTTCCTCGCTTAAAATCCAGATTGTTGTGATTTATATCACACTTTTGGGGTCGTATTTTTGACAAAATAAAAACTACGAATTGGGGAAAAGGAAGGGGAAACTATGGACACCTTATCGCTGTCGCGCCTGCAATTTGCGACAACAACAATTTTTCACTTTTTCTTCGTACCGGTCACGATCGGTCTGGCTCTTCTGATTGCAATCATGGAGACCAAGTACGTTCGCAGCGGCAATGAAGAGTACAAGCGCATGGCTAAATTCTGGGGGAAGCTCTTCCTGGTCAACTTCGCTATCGGGGTTGTGACCGGGATACTGCAAGAATTCCAGTTCGGGATGAACTGGTCGGACTACTCCCGGTTTGTCGGCGACGTGTTCGGCGCACCGCTTGCGATCGAAGCGCTGCTGGCCTTCTTCCTGGAATCGACGTTCATCGGGATTTGGATCTTCGGCTGGGATAAAGTATCGCCGAAGGTTCATGCCCTCTGCATGTGGATGGTAACACTGGGCACGACCATGTCGGCCTACTGGATTCTGGCGGCGAACTCGTTCATGCAGCATCCGGTGGGAATGGCCATTAACAACGGCCGCGCCGAGATGAATGACTTTCTGGCGCTCATTACGAACGGCCAGGTGCTGGTGGAATTCCCGCATACCGTTCTGGGCGCATTCGCAACCGGCGCCTTCCTGGTTATCGGCATCAGCGGCTTCAAGCTGCTTCGCAAGCAGGATACGCCGTTCTTCCTGAAGTCGATGCGCATCGCCGCCATCGTGGCGATTATCTCTTCCATTGGCGTCGCTTTTGCCGGCCACTGGCAGGCTCAATACCTGGTTGAGACGCAGCCGATGAAGATGGCCGCCTCTGAAGGCCTCTGGGAGGACAGCGGCGACCCGGCTCCATGGACGCTCATCGCTTCCATTGATCCGGATAACAAGAACAGCAGCCACGAGATCAAGGTGCCTTACCTGCTGAGCTTCCTTTCTTACAGCAAATTCACCGGCGAAGTCAAGGGGATGAACACCCTTCAAGCCGAATATGAACAGAAATACGGCCCCGGCGACTACATTCCGCCGGTCCGCACGACCTTCTGGAGCTTCCGCATCATGATCCTGGCCGGCGTGCTGATGATCGGCATCAGCATGGGACTGATCTATCTGATGTGGCGCAAGAAGCTGGAGGCAGCCAAGAACTGGTTCTGGCGCATCTGCTTCGCGGGTCTGCTGCTGCCGCCGATTGCCAATACGGCAGGCTGGATGATGACGGAGTTCGGACGCCAGCCGTGGACGGTCTTCGGCTACCTGACGACGAAGGACTCCGTTTCGCCGAACGTAACCGCCGGACAGGTGCTCTTCTCGGTCATTACGTTCAATACCCTCTACGGCATTCTGCTCTGCGTGCTGGTCTATCTGTTCGTGAAGATTATCAAGAAGGGTCCGTATCAAATGGAAGAAGAGCTTCATCACGACGACCCATACAAGAAGAAGGGGTGAGAACATGTCACTTAACGAGCTTTGGTTTGTACTGATTGCGGTTCTCTTCGTCGGATTTTTCTTCCTGGAGGGCTTCGACTTCGGCGTCGGCATGCAGTCGCAGATGCTGGCGAAGAATGAGACGGAACGCCGGATTATGATTAACTCCATCGGCCCGTTCTGGGATGCCAATGAAGTATGGCTCATCACCGGAGGCGGCGCGATGTTCGCGGCTTTCCCGAATTGGTACGCCACGCTGTTCAGCGGCTTCTACGTGCCGTTCGTGCTGGCGCTGATCGGACTGATTCTGCGCGGCGTCGCCTTCGAATACCGGGGCAAAGCGAAGTCGGCCGGCTGGAAAAAAACCTGGGATGCTTCGATTCTGATCGGAAGCTTCCTGACTCCGTTCCTGCTCGCCATCGTGTTCGCGAGCTTCATCAAAGGACTGCCGATTGACGGAGATATGCAGATGCGCGCCGACTTCTTCGGCGACATTGTGAACGTCTACACCGTGCTGGCCGGACTGACCGTGGTGATGCTCTGCAACGTTCACGGCCTGCTCTTCACCGCGCTGCGGACATACGGCGAACTGCAGGAACGCGCCCGCAAGCGGGCGCAGGTGCTGCTGGTTCCGACCGGCGCGTTGCTGCTGGCTTTTGTCATCATGACCTATGCGCAGACGGATATCTTCGAGGTACGCGGCGCGCTGCTGTGGGCGATCGTAATCGTCGGCATTGCCGCCTTCGTGCTGGCCGGTTACTTTGCCAAGAAACGGCGCGACGGCTGGGCCTTCGGCATGACGGGAGCGGTGCTCGGCCTGTCGGTTATCTCAGTCTTCGTCGGACTGTTCCCGAGAGTCATGGTGAGCTCGCTTGGCGAAGCGTTCAACCTGACGATTACGAATGCCGCTTCGGGTCACTATTCGTTGAAGGTCATGACCATTGTGGCGCTGACTCTGCTGCCATTCGTGCTCGGTTATCAGGCCTGGAGCTATTTTGTCTTCCACAAACGGCTTAGCGACAAGGAGAATATGGAATATTAATGGATAAGAATCTGCTTGGGTACAAAGGAGTCAAGCCGGTCTTCATGATCGTCGGCTTCCTGACCCTGGTGCAGAGCCTGTCTATCATTCTGCTGGCCAAATGGCTGGCAGAGGCCGTATCCGCGCTGTTCGCGGGCGGAGCGCTGAAGGAACAATGGGGCACTGCGCTGTTGTTCCTTCTTGCGTTTCTGGTCCGCCAGGCGTGCGGGACGCTGATGAGCCGGGTGGCCTACCGCTTCGCAGAAGCGACCGGCAGCAGCCTGCGGCGGGAAATGATGGACAAGCTGTTCGCACTGGGACCGCGGGGAGTGGCCGACAAAGGCACCGGCAATCTCGTAACCTTGTCGCTGGAGGGGGTCACCAAGTTCCGGAACTACCTGGAACTCATTATCCCCCGCATGGTCGGCATGGGCATAACGCCGTGGCTGCTGCTTCTCTATATCTACACGCTGGATGTCCGCAGCGGCGTAATTCTGACGGTGACAATGCCGATTATCGTCGTCTTTATGATTCTCATCGGCACGACCGCCCAGAAGCATATGGACCGCCAGCTTGCCTCCTACCGGACGCTGGCGAATCATTTTGTCGATTCGCTGCGCGGGCTGGAGACACTAAAGTTCCTCGGCCGCAGCAAGGATCACATCAAGAGCATCGCGGAAGTCAGCGACCGCTACCGCTCGGCGACGATGAAGACGCTGCGCGTCGCCTTCCTGTCGTCGTTCGCGCTGGATTTCTTCACGATGCTGTCGGTGGCTACGGTGGCCGTCAGCCTGGGCCTGCGGCTGGTGAACGAGAACATGACGCTCGTTACCGCGCTGACGGTTCTTATTCTGGCGCCGGAATACTTCCTTCCGGTCCGGCTGGTGGGCGCAGACTTCCACGCGACGCTGGACGGCAAGGAAGCCGGAGCCGCGATGAAAGAACTGACCGAGCGGAAGACGGAGACGGCGGTTCTGCTCGGCGAAGAGCCGGCCGCCGTGCGTGCGGCCGGAGCAGGCGCGGCCGCAGCGGAGGAAGCGGCCGGTTCCAAGGCGAAGCCGCCGGGCGGGGCATCCAAGACCGCCGCGCCGCCTGCGGGCGGCTCCGCGCTCCCGGCGGATTACCGCTGGAGCGCAAGCAGCCGGCTTGAGCTGCGCGGCGTCGGCGTGGCGCACGAGACGGACGGCCCGGCTTCGCTGGCCGGCGTCAGCCTGAGCTTCGCCGGTACGGGCAGGATCGGCATTATCGGCGAGAGCGGCGCGGGCAAATCGACGCTCATCGACGTGCTTGGGGGCTTCCTGCACCCGAGCGGGGGCGAGGCCGTGCTGGACGGCCGCCGGTTAAGCGGGCTGACCGACGATGCCTGGCGCCGCCAGGTGTCGTACATCCCGCAGCGTCCGTATTTGTTCAGCGGCACGCTTGCCGAGAACGTGGCCTTCTATGAGCCGGACGCTTCCCGCGAAGCGGTAACCCGGGCGCTGGCCGGCGCGGGACTTGCGTCGCTTGCGGCGTCGCTGCCTGCCGGGCTGGACGAGCCGATCGGCAGCGGCGGCCGCGCGCTGAGCGGCGGCCAGGCGCAGCGGGTGGCGCTCGCGCGGGCGCTCCTTAACCCGCGGCCGGTTCTGCTGCTCGATGAGCCGACGGCGCACCTGGACATTGAGACCGAGTACGAGCTGAAAGAGACGCTGCTGCCGCTGTTCCAGGGCAAGCTCGTCTTTCTCGCGACGCACCGGCTGCACTGGATGCAGGATATGGACGTCATTGTCGTTATGGAAGGCGGAAGCGTGGCGGAGACCGGGAGCCACGAAGAGCTTTTGGTGCGCAGGGGCGCATATTACCGGTTGATTCAATCACAGCGGGAGGGAATGCATTGAAACGGGAAAGCTGGCTGACCCCATATGTCTCGTCCTATCTCGGACGGTTCCTCCTGATTGTGCTGCTGGGCGGACTGACGGTGTTCTCGGCCTCGTCGCTGATGTACACGTCGGGCTTTCTGATCTCGAAGGCGTCGATTCCGCCGGAAAATATTCTGCTGATCTATGTCCCGATCGTCGGTGTTCGGGCCTTCGGCACAAGCCGGGCCGTGATCCACTACGTGGAGCGGCTCGTCAGCCATGACACCATTCTCCGCGTGCTCTCGCGGATGCGCGTGCGGCTCTACCGGATTCTGGAGCCCCAGGCGCTGCTGTTGTCGTCGCGGTTCCGAACCGGAGACATTCTCGGCATGCTGGCCGACGATATCGAATATTTGCAGAACGTGTATCTGCGCACCGTATTTCCAAGCATTATCGCCCTGCTGCTGTACGCCGCCTCGGTAATTGCCATCGGGACGTTCGACATCCGCTTCGCGGTCGTTGTCGGGCTGTACATTCTGGTGCTGGTCGCCGTGCTGCCGCTGGTTTCGCTGCTTCTGACGCACCGGCGCCAGGAATCGGTGAAGCAGCAGCGCAACGCGCTCTACCAGAAGCTGACCGACGCCGTGCTCGGCATGGGCGACTGGGTCATCAGCGGCCGCCAGAGCCGGTTCGTCGAGACCTATGAGGCCGATGAACGGACGGTGGCCCGGGCAGATGCAGCGCTGCGGCGCTGGGCCCGGCTGCGCCTGTTCCTGGCCCACGCCGTCGTCGGCATCGCGGTGGTGTCGATGCTGATGTGGTCCGGGGGCGAATTCGCGGACGGGAATATTCCCGGCACGCTGATCGCGGCCTTCGTCCTGGTCGTCTTCCCGGCGGCGGACGCCTTCCTTCCCGTCTCCGACGCGGTGGAGAAGATTCCGCAGTACCGCAACTCGCTGCGGCGGCTGGAGAGCATTGAGACAGCCGAAGCGGACGGGGAAGAGAACAACGGGACAGGAACGAGAAGAGCGTCAGAGACTGGAGCCGGAGAGACCGAACCGGCGGCAGACACCGGCGATACGGCCGCGGCGAATGCTGCCCGAATAGAGTCGGCACCGATTTCGCTCCAGCGTTTGTCGTACCGCTATGATGCAGGCGGCGAATGGGCGCTTCGGGACCTCAGCCTGGAGGTGCCGCAGGGACGGCGCATTGCGGTCCTGGGCCGGAGCGGAGCGGGCAAATCGACGCTGCTGAAGCTGATTCAGGGCGCGCTCCGTCCGGTGGAAGGCCGGGCCCTGATCGCCGGCCGGGATGCCGCCGGTTATGGCGACCGCATTCCGGACGTGCTGTCCGTCCTGAACCAGAGCCCGCATCTGTTCGACACGACGGTGGCGAACAACATCCGGCTCGGCCGCCCGCTGGCGACGGACGCGGAGATTGCCGCCGCCGGGGAGCAGGCCCGGCTCGGCGAACTGATTGCGTCGCTGCCGCAGAGCTACGACACGCCGGTGCGCGAAGCCGGCCAGCGCTTCTCCGGCGGCGAACGCCAGCGGATCGCGCTGGCGCGGATTCTGCTGCAGAACACGCCGGTGATTCTGCTCGACGAGCCGACGGTCGGGCTGGACCCGCGCACCGAGCGCGAGCTGCTGGCGACGCTGTTCGCCGCGACCGCGGGCAAAACGGTCATCTGGGTCACCCATCATCTCGTGGGTGTGGAGAACATGGACGAAGTGCTGTTCGTCGAGAACAGAACCCTCGTCATGCGCGGCACGCACGCCGAGCTGCTGGAGCGCGAGCCGCGCTACCGGCGGCTCTACGAGCTGGACTGCCCGGAACGGTTCATCCCGGAACAGGCCTGACCGGGGGCGCCGACAGGACGGGTCCGGGAGGTTCCGATTCATGAGGCCGCAATTCACGACGTCCCGATCCAGGATGTCACTCCGTTATCGCGGTCTGGTGTGGTCACCCCTTTGCTGGTAGCTTCGGTCCGTCAAGGACCCTTCAATCTCGGCCGGATGGCCGGCCGCACGGCGGGGATGCTTCCTCGCTGTGCGGCTTTTTGTGTTGAGATTCCATCCAGAAGGAGGGAATATCCAACACAAGGAGGGGACCAGAATGGGTCGAAAAACATTCACAGACGCCGAAATCCGGCTGCTGTCGCTCAATGCGAACGTGCTGCATGTCAGCGAGAAGAGCATCACTTATGCGCCGGCGTTCAAGCTGGCGGCGGTGCAAGCTTACCTCGGCGGGATGATGCCGCAGGAGATTTTCTTCTGGGGCGGCTTCGAGCTGGATCTGATCGGCAGACGCAAGCCGAAGGCATGTCTGAAGCGCTGGCGGGATATCTACGCGCAGTACGGAGAGGCGGGGCTGCTGGAGGAGCGCCGGGGTTTCTATGCGGCGCCGGAACGGCGGGAGGCGGGGATGGAGCAGCTGCCAGTCCCAGGCCCGGTAGACCGCAAGCTTAGGGAACCGTGGGAAGAAGAAGGCCCGCCCTGCGGGGCGGAGCTGCTTTTTGAGAGGGAAGAGAGAGACATAGGCTCCAGCCCGTATGAGCAGCGTCCCTGGCAACTGGACAGCCCGGAACGAAAAAACCGCTGAATCAAGGCGTTGACAAAACCGTAAATTCCCGTTAAATTGATCTCATTATTCATATCAATTAACTTGGTAATGGGGGCGGAACAATGGGGAACATCGACAACAATCTGGTGCATGCCATTCAGACCAACGGGTACGGGTTCATCGTCTCGCTGCTGATCTTCGGTCTTCTGTACGGCTTGGCGCGCAAGCGCGTCGGCTTCGGCCTGCGGGTCATTCTGGCTCTGGGAATCGGGCTGGCGGTCGGCGTTCTCTTTCAGAACCTGGAACTGAAGACCGATGCCATCTCGACGTTCGGCAGCATCTACGTCAGCCTGATCCGCATGCTGGTCATACCGCTCGTGTTCGTCCTCGTGCTGAACAGCATTTCTTCGCTGTCGAGCCTGGAGTATCTGCGCAAAATCGGCTTCAAAACCTTCGCCTGGTTCCTCGGAACCACCGGCATCGCCTCTCTGATCGGCCTGGGGATTGCCCTGCTGTTCAATCCAGGCAGCGGCATTCAGCAGGAGACGCCGGCGGATTTTGCCGCCCGCGAGATTCCGACGTTCTCTGAAGTCGTGCTGGACCTGGTTCCGTCCAACCCCGTCAGCCAGGCGGCCGACGGCAAAGTGGTGCCGATTCTGATCTTTGCCATCTTCCTGGCCGTTGCCATTCTGAAGGTAGGCGCGAAGAAGCCGGAGGCCGTCAAGCCGGTCCGCGACCTGATCGAATCGCTGACCCAGGTGCTTCACCAAGTCGTGAAGTTCGTCATCCGCCTGACGCCGTATGGCGTGTACGCCCTGATCGCAGGCATCACCGCCCGCTATGGCTGGGAGACGCTGCAGGAGCTGGGCAATGTGATTCTGGCGTCGTATGCCGCGCTGATCCTGCATTTTGTGCTCGTCTTCGGCGGACTGGTGCTGCTGGTCGCGAAGGTCAACCCGATCCGCTTCTTCCGCAAAGTGTATCCGACGGTCACCGTCGCCTTCACAACCCGGAGCAGCTATGCAACGCTGCCGGTCAATCTGGAGGTCATTACGAAGCGGCTGTACGTCTCGCCGCGGATCGCAAGCTTCGTCGCGCCGCTCGGAGCTTCCGTCAACTTCAACGGCTGCGGCGGCGTCTGGCCGGCCATTGTGGCCGTCTTCACCGCCCAGGTATTCGGCATCGACCTGTCGCTCACCGATTATGTGACGCTGGTGCTGGTCAGCATCATCTCCTCAATCGGCGTGGCCGGGGTTCCCGGACCGGCGGTCATCTCGACAACGGTCGTGCTGACCGCCCTGGGACTGCCGCTTGAAGGCATCGCCATCGTCGCCGGCGTCGAAGCGCTGATTGACATGGGCCGGACCGCGGTCAACGCGACCGGGACCGCCGTCACGGCCCTGCTGGTGGCGAGCTCCGAGGGCGAGTTCGACCGCGAGGCGTTCAACCGGGACGGCGCCGACGAGGAGATTCTGCTGAACGCGGCGGGCTGACGGTCCGCCCGGCGGCGGGCCAGGTCCGCAGGCCGGCGGGAAGCCGGGGTTGTCCGGGCCTGGCCGAGCCAGGCCGCAATGGATAAATCAGGATGGCCGCCTGCGGGCGGCCATTTCTTTTTGGCCGAGGATGTGGTAGAACTAAAGGTGACACAGCGGCGCCGGCGCGCCGGACAAGAAAGGGATGCGAAGAGCTTACATGTATGTCGTGTGCAAGGAACACCTGGAGCTGGCGATTGACCAATTCGTGGACGAGTATGAGGATGCCCCGGACGTGGTCGACTTGAAGGATACGGAATTCTCGGACTGGGACCCGCCGGCCAAGTGCGCGGAGTGCGAGAAGAATGCGGAATATTTGGTGGTCTAAGACAGAGAACTCCATGCCGGCGGCATGGAGTTTTTGACTATAGCGAGATGAGAGGAATGCTGCATATGCTGGTTCAGATTATCGGAGTAGGCAAGCTGAAGGAGAAGTACCTGATCGACGGGATCGCGGAGTATGCGAAGCGGCTGACGCCGTACGTGAAGTTCCAGATTATCGAGGTCCCCGACGAAAAAGCGCCCGACTCCCTCAGCGACGCCGAGGTCGCGCAGGTCAAGACCCGCGAGGGCGAACGCATCCTCGCGCACGTCAAGGGCGAGGCGCATGTCATCGCCCTCGCCATCGACGGCAAGCTCTGGAGCTCCGAGGAGCTTGCCGCTGAACTCGACCGGCTCGGCACCTACGGGACGAGCCATGTCGTCTTCGTCATCGGAGGCAGCCACGGCCTCTCCGATGACGTGATGCGCCGCGCCCAGCAGCGCATGAGCTTCGGGCGCATGACGCTGCCCCACCAGCTCATGCGGCTGGTGCTGACGGAGCAGATTTACCGGGCGGTGAAGATTAATCGGGGGGAACCGTATCATAAGTAGGGCGAAATATGCTATCCTAAACTATAACGCTTGTGCTGTTCTTGCATATATCAACAGGCTGTGTGAATTACTTCGTCGAGCTGTTTATACTTACCGAGCAGCTTGGAAAGGAGTTTGGAGACTGCTTGAAATCAATCAAGGCTTGCATTGAATAAGAAAAAAGCCCTCGTCATAAGTGAACTGTGACCCACAAGAAGGACACTTTGAAAAAAGTGACCCCTC